>CAZCZB010000005.1:0-104624 GCA_964502995.1 uncultured Dehalococcoidia bacterium | reverse complement strand
ATCCATAGGCCGCATCAACCTCGCCACCCGTAGGGGCGAATAATCATTCGCCCCACCGTTGGCCCACAACCCCGACCTGACCATCATCCGCCACCCGCGCTCGCGTCCCGGAACCCCGCCAACCTGCGGAACCCCGCCAACCTGCGGAACCCCGCCAACCTGCGGAATCCCGCAAATCCTGATCCCGACCAAACCCCCTAGAACAGCGACTTCGACTGCCCGCCGTCCACGTTGATGCACGTCCCCGTGATCAGGTTCGCCCGGTCCGATGCCAAAAACGCCACCGTCTCGCCGATGGGCTCCGGCCACCCGAACTTCCCCATCGGCAGGTTCCGGTCGATGAACTCTGCCACCACCTCCGGCGTATTGTTCTGCTGGAACCGGTCCCAGCTGCTGCCCGGAAAGTCAATGCTCCCCGGCGCAACGCAGTTCACCAGCACCCCCGTCTGCGCCAACTGCAATGCCAGGTGCTTCGAGAACGCGATCATCCCCGCCTTCCCCGTCATGTAGTCCACCGACCCGCCGTGCTCGCGCCCGTAAATCGACGCGATGTTGATGACGCGACCCCAGCCCTGCGCCTGCATGTGCGGCAGCGCCAGCTTCGTCATCCGCACCGCCGAGATCAGGTTGACCTCCAGGCCCTCCATGAACTGGTCCATCGACGTCTCGTCAAATAGCACCGACCCGCGCCGGCCGCCCACGTTGTTCACCAGGATGTCGGGCGCGCCCAGCGCGTCGACGGTCTCCTGCAAAAACCGTGCGGCGTCGGCGTCCTCCGTAACGTCCGCCTGGCTGCCGCTGGCCCTGATTCCCAGGCCCTCAAGCTCCGCCACCGTCTTGACCACCTGCTCGCCGTCCCGACCGCAGATGCCCACGGCGCACCCCTCGCGGCCCAGCGAAATGGCGCACTGGCGGCCCAGCCCGCGGCTCCCGCCCGTAATGATTGCTACCTTCCCATTGAGGGTCAAATCCATCGGATTGCCTCCCTGTTGCATATTGGAATGCGGGAATTATAGCGATTCGGCTGCGGGGCCGGTTATTTCTTCATGGGAAAAACCCGGAATCGCCATCCGGTCGCTTGCGTGCTCGATGGTTATGGAACACAACCTCCCGTCTGCGTCCAGGTCCAGCAGAGTATCTTCATTCAGGTCCCGCGTTTCGTGAACTTCCACGGATAAAAGCTCAATGTAAAGAGTGTCGGTGTCAGGAAAATGCTTGATTTTCATGGCCGGGATCTCCTGTCAAAAAAGCATTATGCACCGTAATTCCATCGGGAAGCAGGGTGATGACATGCGGGCTCCATCCACCCGGACAAATGACGGAGCGTTGAATATTAAGCGGCCCTCCACCCGGACAAATGACGGAGCGTTGAATATCAAGCGGCCCTCCATTGTAGGGGCGAATAATTATTCGCCCCTACCGACGCCAATGGCATCGATAGCAGCAAACCACCCGAACAGGATCGTTGCCCGCAATACCCCGGCGGAGCATTCCCAACCCACAAACCGGCTGCACACGAAAATCGCCACGTAGTGGCGGGATTCAAACCCGCCCGTTGCTCCCAACCGCCGCCGGATTGGAACACATGCCCCGCACCCACCATCCCGACCCGCCGTAGCTCTACCCCACATACGGCGAAATGCTCGCAACCCCAATCAAATCCCGTCCCTCCCGTCCATCCATCAAAAACACTGTCACCTGCCTCACGCGCGCCCGGTTTGATCAAACCGTCCTGGCCCTCATGCCAACGGGAGATTGCATTCAGCGCCGGAAACCATCCATACAGCCGCCGGTTGCCACTTTGCGTCTCTGCGCCTTTGCGTAAAATCCCCACGCCGTGGCTCTGTGGATCAGTCAATGACAGCAAACCGGGTGAGAGTGAATGACATCTCCCCGTTGCGCGCCGTGAAACCCATGTTCCATAATGAACTCATCACGTGATTTCGTCCTTAAGTCGTGCCAGAGGAGATGTCGGTCGTTACGGCCACCCGTCAGCAGCAAAAATCGCAGACCGTCCGGAAAGACCAGCGCGCGATCAATCACTAATCGCCGTGGTCCCAACGACACAGCGCCCGCCGCAGCGCTGGTGTCCCGACGCAGCCGCAAGGCCGCATCGGGCGCAAACCGTAGCGGCAAAAACCATGCGTAACCCCCCGGCCGTGGGGCTGACAACGACCAAAAACATCACCTCTCGCACGCGCAACCCAAAAGAAACCAACCCCCACCAACCTCCAATCCCAGACCCAAACAACCATCCACCAATAACCCGCCGGGCCACCGCCAAACAACCATCCACCCGGCGACCGCGCACCGCCGGGCCACACCGACACGCCCGTCCAACGTCCCACGCCGGGCCAACCCGCCACGCCCGTCCAACGTCCCACGTCGGGCCAACCCATCACGCCCGCCTAACCCCCGCATCGCCGGGCCAAACCATCGCGCCCGTCCAACCCTCCCTCACCACGTAGGGGCAGGTTTCAAACCTGCCCCACCCTCGCCAACCACACCGCCACCCGGTCCGCCCCGCCTCCGGCCCCTTACCCGTGCCCAAACGTCGGTGGCCGACCCCGACCCTCACCGCGTAGGGGCGAATAATCATTCGCCCCGCCTCCGGCCCCTTACTCGTGCCCAAACGTCGGAGGCCGACCCCGACCCGCACCGCGTAGGGGCGAATAATCATTCGCCCCGCTCCCCCGGCCCCGCCAACGTCAACGGACCCCAACACCCCGCATCGTCGGGCCAACCCCCCACGCCCGCCCACGGAGGCAAACCATCCCCATGACCCCAAACCACCATCTCGAACGCAGCCAACGCTACCTCGACTTCGTCCCCGGCAACATCGCCGCCGGCGATCACCACCGCGCCGCCGAGGCCCTGGCCCGCTCCGCCAGCCACGCCGTAACCGCCGCCGCCGTCCACGGAGGCCAACCCCACTACAGCCGTCGGAGACTCACCACCGTGCTGACCGAAATGGTGTACACCCGGCGCATCGCCTACTCCCACGTCCGCACCTTCTCCCAGGTGTACCGTTCGTTGGAAACGGTCCAAAACTCCACCGCCGACGCCGCTCGACGGATGCTGCGCCGCCTGCGCCGCCGCGTATCCCGCCTCGCCGCCGCCATCCGATACGCCATGTCCGACGATTCCGCCGCCATGTCAATCGATGACTTGCTCGCCGAAACTCCCGGCCTGCCTCAACCCGACCCAACGCCGCAGATTACCACCATGGGCGAACTCCGCGCCCTCCTCGGCCGCCCCTGCGACACTGCCCACGCCAACCACCCCCTCAACTGCCCCGGCTGCCTCCTCGGCTACAACGACCCAAACGTCCCCCACATCCTCCAATAAACCAAAAACCCCATCAACCCCATCAATACCACCCATCCATACAAAAACCCCAACCCATCCCGTCCATCCTGTACATCGATGTAAAAAAACAAACCCACCCCATCCTGTACATCGATGTAAAAGAAACAAACCCCGAACCACCCCCGGCCCCATGCTATAATCTGCCCCAATTCTTATCACAGCGGAGCATGGGCTGGATGATTAAGCGGTTTTCGGTTTTGTACGTCGGACAGATTGACCTGGACAACGTGGGCGCGGACGGCACCCCACCCGACCAGCGGCGCTACACCAATGAGCAGTTGGCGCAGGCTTACGACCACGCCCAGGCGTTGGCGCAGCACATGGACGAGCGCGGTTTCTACTGCATGTGGATGGCCGAGCACCACTTCCAGCATGAGGGCTACGAGTGCATCCCCAACCTCATCCTCATGGGCGTCCACCTCGCCGGCCAGACTAAAAACCTCAAGTTCGGCCAGGCCTTCAACATCATTCCCATGTGGCACCCCCTGCGCATCGCAGAGGACTTTGCCATGGCCGACATCCTCACCGGCGGCCGCATGATCTTCGGCGTCGGCCGCGGCTACCACTCCCGCGAAGTCGAGACCTTCGGCTCCCCGGTCATCGACAACGACGCCAACCGCGAACTCTTCCTCGAACAGATGGAAGTCATCCTCAAGGCGTTCAACGAGGATTCCTGGAGCCATCAGGGCAAGTATTACACCATCCCGCCCAACGTTCCCTATCGCGGCTACGATCTCGAAGAGATCACCATGGTGCCCCGGCCCGTCAACAAACCCGTCGAAATCTGGCAGCCCATCGCCAGCGGCCGCACCCTCAACTACATCGCCGAGCGCGGCATCAAGGCAATGGTCGCCCTCACCGGCGAACTCTACGCCGAGCAGATGATCACCCAGTACCACGCCGCCGCAGTTGGCGCCGGACGCGACATTCCCCTGGGCGGCGACATGGCCCTCGGCTTCGGCTTCTACATCGCCGGCAGCCGCGAGGAAGCCATCGAGCGCGTCCGCCCCTTCCACGACGAGCGGTACAAGTGGTTCGCCCCCTTCGGATTCGTCCGCTACACCGACGAGCAGGGCCGCCCCTGGGGCACCCCCGGCGCTCCGGCCCGCACCCCTCGCGTCGAGGATGGCGTTGACCAGAAGGCGTGGTTCTGCGGCAACTCCGGCGACTTCATCGACTTCCTGCGCGAAATCGAAACCAAGTACCCGGGACTTGAGGACATCGTACTCCAGTGGCCCGAGGGAATGCCCTGGAGCGAGTTCAAGGATCAGCTATCCATCTTCTCGTCCGAGGTCATGCCCGCGTTCACCGAGCGGGAGGCCGCCCTGGTCGCCGGAAACGATTAGAGCCGGGAATGATTAAATCAGACGCAACGCCCGGAGCGGGGTAATGGGTTGGCCAACCCGGAACATATAGCCATTGCCAAGCGGCGCGCCTTCGCCATCGCTCGCTGGCGCGCCACCCACTTCCAGGAACGTGCCCACCTCGATCTGTCGGGCGCGTACCTGAGCGGCATCAGAATGCCCGGCGTCGATCTCTCCTTCGACGACCTCACCCAGATCGACCTCACCTCCGCCGACCTGCGTCACGGACGCTTCAACGGCGCCAGGATGCGCGAGGCCCACCTCACCCGCTGCAACCTCAACCGCGCCAGTTTCGAGGATTCCCAGGCCTCCGGCGCCGTCTTCACCCGCTCCGACCTGCGCGGCAGCAACCTCAACCACGCCGACCTGCGCGGCGCCAATCTCACCAACTGCGACATCGCCTTCTCCACCCTCGTCGGGGCGAACCTGGCCGGCGCCGACCTCTCCGAAGCCGACCTCACCATGTCCGACCTCACCGACGCCAACCTCAGCGGCGCCCGGCTCAACGCCGCCTGCCTCGACGTCGCCAACCTCACCCGCTGCGACCTGCGCCAAACCTCCCTCGTTCGCACCCGCCTCGACTGCACCATAGTCGAAGACGGTCTCGTGGATATGACCCTCTTCGCCGACTGCGACCTCAGCGCCGCGCTGTGCCTCGAAACCCTGCGCCACGAGGGGCCCAGCATCGTGGGCGCCGATACCCTTGCCCGGTCCGGCGGCGCCCTGCCCGAGGTGTTCATGCGCTCGGCCGGAGTGCCCCCCGATTTCATCAACGGCCACGCCAGCCTGTTGCAGCAGGAAACGCCCCACCGTCGCGTTCTGCTCATCGGATCGACCGTGGACTCCAATATCGTCAACTGGCTGGAGGACGAACTTCGGCAGCGCGGCCTGCAATGCTGGAGCCTCCTGGCCGACGACGAGGAGACCATCTACAACTCGCAGGTCATACCGCCCATGAGCCGCTTTCGCAACTACGACCGCGTCGCCCTGCTCTGCTCCGGCGAGGCCCTGGAAAGTCCGCTCTGCTGGCGCCTGTACCGCGAGATCATGCAGCGCCAATCCGACTCGGCCGCCCGCCGGGTGTACATCGTGGCCGTCGAACTGGACGAATGTCTCGACAACCCGCCCGCGTCCGACGACGAGGCGTTCCAACTGCTGCACACCGGCCCGTCCGCCCGCATGCGCCCCCGCAAGGACGGCAAGGGCGGTTACCGCCGCGATCTCCCCGGCGTCCTCGAAACCCTCACGGCCAACCCCAAGTTCACCGAAGAACCCTGGCCCGACGCCCCCGACGAGACGACTCTCCATACCACAGGATAGACGAACCAGAATGCCATTCCTGACACGCTTGTCGATAGAAGGCCCTGTAAATCGGCAACCCTGATATCCGTAGGTGCCTCTACCGCTTGCACAAAAGAAAGTTCTGTATGCAAAAGCGAATCGTCCTTACTGCAACGTCTCTCTTGATTGCAGCGGTGCTGTTGGCGGGAGCAAACCTGGCCGTTGGAAAGGCGTCAGCTCAGCCGGCAGTGCAGAATCCACCCACTGTTGTTGCCACCGAAAACGCCGGCGAACTGCGGGTAAGTTGGAACAATGCGCCCGGTACCAACTACTATACGGTTGGCTGGATCAGCAAAAGCGATATCAGCGCGATGCAGTCCGACGGCCGCAATTGGCTGGACGCGTTCCGATACGTCACAATAACGGGAATCTATACCAGCCATACGATCAGAGGCCTTGAACCCGGTGATGAATACTACGTCAACGTAGGAGCGCAAGCCCAGCGTTTCGGCGGCATTCCGCCAACATGGACTCCCTGGTCAGACGCGGTAACTACTTCCGGACAGCAAGGTACCGAAGTCTGCCCACCCCACACGCCCACCACAGCAGCAGGTCACCTCCAACTGAGCAAGACCATCGTAGTCGCCAATGAGTCCATCATCATCGTGGGGAGTGGCTTCGGCTCTGCTGCCACCATCGACGCGAGTAAGATTACTCTGGATGGCGAACCGCTGGATGTGGACCTAACCGGCACAGCGAATGGCAAACTTCGGATCGACAGCAGCGGCCAGTTCGTTTTTGAAGCCCGCATCTGGAGCGTCGGCAACGGCAGCAATCCGGCGCTAGTCGCCGGCGTCCACACCCTCAAGGTAGTGGACTCCGCCGGCTTCGAAGGCGAGGCCGAGATCACCATCCTTGAACCCGTTGTAACCATTACTCCGGAAGTAGCCGGACCACGCGACTACATCGCTATCTACGGCGAGAATTGGCCCATGTCCACCTTTGAAACCGGACGAGCGGTTAGTATATTTGTAGACGGTAGAGATAGATCAGAGGCCATAGATACCTCAGGCCGATTTACACACCAGGTCCGCCTCAGTTCCGATATCAACTTGGGAGGACAGCACTACGTAGAGGTCGTCTTTGAGGACTCTCGTGGAAGGATTTATAAATCTGCTACGTTCAGAACTCCAACCCCCAGCATGACCATCACACCGGAGCAGGCACAGCCTGGGGACTTTCTGAGCATTCGACTGTTCAATATGCCAGTTTTTACATTGGTGGAATCGGTGCGCATCGCCGGTTCCAATCGCCTCGGCAATACGGTCATCAACACTGACCGAGATGGCAACGCCACCGTTGGTGGCATTGTGGTTCCTGTTGCTGCACCCGGACATTACAATGTGCATGTAGCGGTTGGCGGAGAGGCGGTGGTTGCACAACTGGAAATACTGCCTTATGAACATGATACCTCCGACAATCCGGCTCCTGGCATTACCATCATGCCTGAGCAGGCGCGGCCCGGTGAACTGGTGACCATTGAACTGGTCGGTATGCCTGTGTTCGAGCTGGTGACATCAGTGAGCATCGCCGGAGGCAATCGCCTCGGCAATACGGTCATCAACACTGACCGAAACGGCAACGCCACGGTCGAGGGTATCATTGTGCCAGACGTTGCGCCGGGAATATACAGCGTTCACGTAACAGTCGGCAGAGAGACCGTCGTTGGACAGCTGGAGATACTCCCCAACTAACATGGATGCTGTACGTACAAACCACCCAACTGGTCAATGCGGATGCTGCCCGTAATCCCAACCCGCCGGCGCGTACTCGATCTCCACGTCGTTCCCCAGCATCAGGCATGCCTCGCCCCACTGATCCGAGGAATCGCCGTCCCAGTCGCCTGATCCCTCGGCGGGCTTCAGGCGAATGCCGTCCTCGCCCCCGTAGATCAGCATAATGACGCCCTCGCCCGAGTCCTCCGACAGCGCGGCCATCGCAGGACACGGCTCGCCGTTCTCCCAACCCGCCACGTCGCACCAGACGTCGTTCCCCATCGGGTCCGGCGCAATGATTCGCAGCACCGGCCGAGGGTCGGTCAGCAGGTCAAAAACCCGGTTCAGATCCATGGGACTGTTGCCGTCGGCAACCACTTCAACCTCGTATAGCACTGGGAGAAACCTCGGAATCGTCGAATCGAATCGAATATAGCACACCTCCACATCGTGCCGGCCCAACATTCGCACCGGTCCCCCGGTGCTACAATGGCCGCATCACACCCTCAAGGAACGCTGATTTATGGCTGGCATCGCTTTTGAAAAACACACCCTGTCCAACGGTCTGGACGTGATCGTCCACCAGGACCGTTCCATCCCCGTGGCCGCCGTCAACGTCTGGTACCACGTGGGTTCCAAGGACGAGGAGATCGGACGCACCGGGTTCGCCCACCTCTTCGAGCACATCATGTTCCGGGGCACCCGGCACCACAAGGCCAGCCACTTCGAGCCCCTCCAGAAGATCGGCGCCACCCTCAACGGCTCCACCACCGGAGACCGCACCAATTACTGGGAAGACGTCCCGTCCAACTATCTGGAAATGGCCCTCTGGCTCGAGGCCGACCGAATGGGATTCCTCCTCGATGCCCTCGATCAGGAGGGATTCGACACCGAGCGCGACGTGGTCAAAAACGAGCGCCGCCAGAGTTACGAGAACCGCCCCTACGGCATGGCCCAATGGCACATCCAGCAATCGCTCTTCCCGCTGCCCCATCCCTACCACTGGATGACCATCGGCTCCCAGGAAGACCTGGACGCTGCCAGCCTCGACGACGTGATGGACTTCTTCCGCCGTTTCTACTCGCCGTCCAACGCCAGCCTCGCCATCGCCGGCGACATCGACACCGCCGAGGCATTGGATATGGCCCAGCGGTACTTTTCCGACCTTGACCCCGGCCCCGCGGTGCGCCGTATCGCCCGCGCCGACTCGCCCCTGGCCGGCCGCGTCGATCTGGAGATGACCGACCGCGTCACCCTGCCGCGCCAGTATTCCGTGTGGCTCGCCCCCGCCAACCTGTCCGGCGACGATGACGCCAGCGACATACTGCGCGCCATCCTGTCCGACGGCCACAGCAGCCGCATGTACCGCTCGCTGGTGTACGAAAAGCAGATCGCCCAGTCGGCGTCGGTCAGTTACTACGCCGCCGAAATCGCCGGCCAGTTCCGCATGGAACTCACCCCCGCCGAGGGCCACACCCTGGACGAGGTAGAGGCGGCCGCCCACGAAGTTCTGGCCAGCATCGCCACCGAACCACCCACCGAAGAGGAGTTCGAGCGCGCCATCAACCGCATCGAAATGCAGCACTACCGCATGCTCTCCCGCGTCGGCGGGTTCGGCGGCCGCGCCGACGCCCTCAACTACTTCAACACCTACACCGGCGACCCCAACCGCCTCAACACGGTGATGGACGACTACCGGAAGGTGACCCGCGACGACGTGATGCGCGTCCATCGCCGGATCATGGACGGCGGCCAGGTGCGGATGCGCGTGTATCCCGAGCGCCCGCTGTCCACCGCCACAATGTCTGTTGACCGCACTCAGCAGCCCGACGGCGGACCGACACCGTCCTTCGTCCCGCCGACTCCCCAACGCGGCCGACTGGACAACGGCATTGAGGTCATCGTCGCCAACAAACCGGGACTCCCGCTGGTGTCCTTCGCCCTCGTGGCCCGCGCCGGCGCAACCGGAGATCCCGCCGCGCTGCCCGGCCTGTCGTCCTTCACAGCCACCATGATGGACGAGGGAACCACCGGCCGCACCAGCCAGGAAATCTCCGCCGCCTTCGAGCACATCGGATCCCGCCTCTCCACCGAGGCCCGCAAGGAACTCACCCTGCTCACTGCGGAGACCCTCGACCGGCACTGGCGGCACGCCTTGGGACTGGCCGCCGACGTGGCCCGCAACGCCAGTTTCCCCGAGCATGAACTGGAGCGCGTGCGCCGCGAGCGTCTCACCGACCTCCGCCGGGCCCGGGACGACGCCGGATTCCTGGCCGATTCAAACTATGGCGCGCTGGTCTTTGGCCCCGGCTCGCCCTACGGCCACTCGAATCTGGGCACCGAGGCGTCCGTTGTGGCGGCCCAGCGCGCCGACCTCGTGGCGCGGCACGCCGAATCCATGCGGCCCGATCGCCTCTCCCTGCTCGTGGCCGGCGACATAACGCTGGACGATGCGATGTCGGCAGCGCAGGAACATTTCGGTGATTGGGCCGCCCCGTCGAAACCGGCGTCCGGTGTTACCGCCGGCGATGTGTCCGATGGCAGCAGCGGCCCCCGCATCTACCTCATCGACAAGCCCGGCGCCGCCCAGTCGGTGATACGCGCCGGTATGCCACTGGTTGATCGCAGCCACCCCGATTACATGCCGCTGTCGGTGCTGAACTACGCCTTCGGCGGCCAGTTCTCGGCCCGCCTGAACCAGAACCTGCGGCAGGACAAGGGATACAGCTACGGCTACAACTCGGGCATAGCGTGGTACAACGCAGCGTCGCTGCTCTCGGCCGGCGGCAGCGTTCAAACCGCAGTTACCCGCGAGGCCGTGGTCGAGACGTTGAAAGAGTTCGCCGACATCAGCGGGCAGCGCCCCTTGACCGACGAAGAACTGACCAACGCCCAGACCGGTTTGCGCCTCGGCTATCCCGCAGGATTCGAGCGTCCCGCCCAGATATTGGGACAGCTTGTCACCCTGGCGCAATTCAACCTGCCCGACGACCATTTCCGCACCTTCGAGGAACGCCTGAACGCAGTCGCTCTTCCCGACACCCACCGCGTCGGCGCCCAATACCTGAACCCCAACCGCCTCACCATCCTCGTAGTGGGCGACCGCCAACAAATCGAACAACCCCTCCAAGACCTCGGCCACGGCCTAACCGTGCTGGACGCGGAGGGCCTGGCGGTGGATTAGCCCAGCGGCGAAAGTTCGTATCCGACTATTCAAGCACGGTTAGGTCACGTGGATTTCGCAATTCGTATGTATTGCCGACTCGGTACACATCGCCAGTTACTCGTATTGGAGACAAAGATTGAAACGCATCAATTACTTTTTTGAAATCTGGTTCTTTGAACTCAACCCTGACCCGTACTTGTCGCTCGTCGCGCACTGACAGGATTACAGCCCTCCCATCAAATTCATCAGGGTTGTCCCTTTCCAACCGGGCAATGTGCCCCGTGATGAGTTCACTGGGAGAAGGTTCATTGCGACGAAAATCGGCCGCAGCGTCGTTTAGCACACCCACAGTATGTGTGCCAAACGGAAAACGCTGCTCGGGCGTGGTGGAGGGGCGGGTTTCGGCCCAATGGACTCTGATTTCAATTCCATGTCCCTTTTCGGCTAACCGCGCTACTGAACTGCAAAGGTTAGCGCTGACTCCCTCCGACACGGCTTCTCTAAAGGGATCGAGTGTATCTGTGCCGATTGCTTCCCTGACCGCTGCTGTGGTGGACTGGAGTGCCTGACTTAGTCGGGACGTGGCCCGCCGTGGGAAAGGAGTATGGTACTCATCGCCGAGGTCCAGCTGAGGGCCAATTCCACCGGGAGCTGGAGAACGCAACGCTAGTGCGTAGGTATCAAAGTTATGGGGAAGCAGTTGCACTGCGCCAAGGTAATCGGATATTTCGGTGCTCAAGCTTCCTCGGTGAACCGCTTGAGGGTTCTCAACCGATCGAGCGGCCGCCGATAGCATTCCGTATGTGTCGCTGAGCAGTTCTGTGGTATCACGCAACGACATGGGGTGTCTGGCTTTCCCGTTTCTGGAACTTAGCCGGATGATGTCTCCCCCAGCGTTTTTGAGGTCGTAAAACACGTCCAGTTGCGGGCGCTCCTCGACTTTTGATAGCGTCTCGACAACTTCAAACATCCTGCGGGCGTAGTCCGAAACCGTGTCCAAGTTGGGTACTACCAAGTCCCAACTTTTCGCTCCTTGCTCCTTCAAGTACAAGCTCGCCAACCTACGACGACCCCAGGAACCGTCGTTGATCCATCCTTGAGATGAGAGGTAGGCACGCACACTCAAAAGAGGTAAAGATTCCAATGCGGCCTGGTCGCGTATCGTAACCTCCATGGCCTTCACCTTCCCGATGTTTGATCCATCAACGTGGTCAATTGTTCGCTACTGAATACGTTGGTGGTCGGAACGTAAACTGTTACTGTGGATGTGTTGGGTACAGCTGGGTGGCCTTCTAAGGACAACCAGTATGCGCAATGGCGTAAACACAGTTGCTCATCCGACTGGTTCGTCCAATCTCGTACATCTCGCGGCACCGTCACTACTATCAGGATCGCAGGCAGTACACTGTTTTCATCACGCAGAATGTTGTAATTGCCGACCGGAAGTGGGAAATGTAGATAGTCTCCGCGGCGTACGTCAGTGGAGGTCGATTTGGCTTGAAACTCCATTCTTGGCCGGCCCGAACCGTCGCCTTTTAATACTCCATCCAGGCCAGTGTCGGTTTCGTCTCGGGTAACTTGGTATCCTGCCCGAGCCGCGACCGCCCGGATGTGCGCCAAAGAGAATTGCTCCATCTGTTGTTCGTGGGTCATCTGGTTTGTCCATTGTCGAGCCTGAATTGGCAACTCAGGGAGTTCGCTGATATTAACACATTATTATCACCCCACCGCCCTCCGCTGCGCGGCGAATAGCGGTTCCATACCCCGCGCCGCCAGCGCCATCGCATCGGCAACCTGCTGGCGGGGGAACGGATTGCCCTCGGCGGTGCCCTGGATCTCCACGATGTCGCCGGCGTCCGTCAGCACGATGTTGAAGTCGGCGTCGGCGAAGGAGTCCTCCGCGTAGTCCAGGTCCAGCAGCAACCCGCCGTCGTGTATGCCGATGCTGATGGCGGCCACCGCGCAATGCAGTGGCACAGTTTCCAGCCTGCCGTCCGCAACCAATCCTTGCAGCGCCAGATGCAGCGCCACGTATGCGCCGGTGATGGCCGCCGTGCGCGTTCCCCCGTCGGCCTGCAGCACGTCGCAGTCCAGGTAGATGGCCCGCTCGCCCAGGGCCGGCAGGTCGGTGGCCGCCCGCAGCGACCTCCCGATGAGTCGCTGTATCTCCTGGGAGCGGCTGGCGGTGCGTCCCGAATCGCGGTCCCGGCGACGACGGGATGACGTGGCGCGGGGCAGCATATCGTACTCGGCGGTGACCCAACCGGTGCCGCGCCCGCGCATCCAGCCGGGCACCTCCTCCTCCACCGACGCGGCGCACAGCACCGTCGTATCGCCCATTTCGATCATGGCCGACCCTTCTGCGTAGGGCTGGCAGTTGGGCGTGATGCGGACCGGGCGCAATTGGTCCGGGTGGCGGCCGTCGTGTCGGATGATTGGGTTGGTCATGTCGCTGTTCCTGGATAGTGTCGGGTGATGCTGCGTCCACAGGGTTTCCGAGGCCGTCCGCCCATGTAGGGGCAGGTTTCAAACCTGCCCCCAACTGCTGCTGTAGCATAGCCAAAACGGAATGTCTCCATAGTGTAACCGACGTTTGACACCACCGCAGGGCCGACTGATAATGCGGACACTCCCGGCCGGCGCCGCACTCTCGCACCTTCCAACCGTCGGCCGCATCGGGTTTTCATGTCCAGCCAGAGCGAAAATCCCTATCTCCCCTTGCCGGCCGGCGACATCGGCCTGCTCACCGATTTCTACGAACTGACCATGGCCCAGTCCTACTTCGCCGAGGGGATGGACGCGGCAGCGACCTTCAGCCTCTACGTGCGCGAGTATCCGCCCGACCGTGGCTACATGGTTGCCGCCGGAATCGACGACGCCATCGATTGCCTGGAAGCCCTGTCCTTCAACGATGCCAGCGTTGACTACCTCCACGAGACCGGAGTTTTCGCGGATGACTTCCTCGAATATCTGCGGGGCTTCCGGTTCACCGGCAGCGTGAGGGCCATGGCCGAAGGCAGCCTGTTCTTCACCCACGAACCCGTGCTCGAAGTGACCGCGCCGGTGATCGTAGCGCAGCTGGCCGAAACCATCGCAATCAACCAGGTGCAGTACCAGACTCTCCTGGCCACCAAGTCGACCCGTTGCGTCGATGCCGCCGCTGGCCGTCCGCTGGCCGATTTCGCGGCCCGGCGCACCCACGGATCCGAGGCGTCCCTGCGCATGGCACGCGCCTCGTACATCGGTGGGTTCGGCGCGACCAGCAACGTTCTGGCGGCCCGACGCTACGGCATCCCTCCCACCGGCACCATGGCCCACTCCTACATCACCAGTTTCGACGACGAGGCGGCGGCATTCCGCGCCTACTGCCGCCGGTTCCCGGATCGCAGCATCCTGCTGCTGGACACCTATGACACCATCAACGCCGCCCACATCGCCGTCGATGTGGCGAAGGAAATGGAGGCCGACGGCCATTGGCTCACCGGCGTGCGTCTCGACTCCGGCGACTTTGATGATTTGAGCCGCCAGGTGCGCCGGATTCTGGACGACGCGGGGCTGGACTACGTCCGCATCGTCGCCAGCGGCGGGCTGGACGAATACGAACTCAACCGGTTGATCCAGAGCGGCGCGCCCATCGACATGTTCGGCGTGGGTACCCGTGTCGGCGTGTCGGCCGACGCCCCATACTGCGACATGGTGTACAAGATGGTGTGCTACAACGCCCGCCCTGTGATGAAACTCAGCGCCGGCAAGGCGTCGCTGCCCGGCGGCAAGCAGGTGTTTCGCCGGCACGATGCCAATGGCGGGATGGCCGGCGACGTGATCGCCCTGGAGGACGAAACCGTCGAATCCGCCCAACCGCTGTTGTCCCTGGCGATGGCCGACGGGCGGCGCACGATCCCGGCGAGTCCAATCGTTGAAGCTCGCCAACGCGTTGCCGACGGTCTGGCAGCGTTGCCGGATGAATACCGGAAAATCCGGTCGCCAGCGCAGTATCCCGTATCCATCAGCGCCGGATTGGAGCGGCTGGAGTCGCAGATCCGCGCCGGTATAACAACCGGCCAATCCCAAGGAGTCTGAACCCGATGAAAATAGCAGTCTGCGTGAAATACGTCCCCGTGGTTTCCCGCATACAGTTCGACTACGAAAACAAGGTTATCCAACGCGAGGGCGTCCCCTCGGAGATCAACCCCTTCGACCTGCTCGGCATCAACATGGCCGTCGACCTCAAGGAAAGCGACGACAGCGTCGTCGCCCTGTCCATGGGGCCGCCCAACGCTGCCGAAGGACTTACCCAATGCTACGCCCTGGGCGCCGACCGCGCCGTTCTGCTGTCCGACCGCGCGCTGGCCGGCAGCGACACCCTGGCCACGGCGCAGGCCCTCTCGTTGGCATTGCGCCGCGAATCCGCCGACCTCATCGTGTGCGGCCGCAACAGCAGCGATGCCGAAACCGGCCAGGTTGGGCCCGAGGTCGCGGAACTCATGGGTCTGCCACACATCAGCAACGTCCGCAAACTGGAAATCGACCGCGCCGCCAACCGCATCAGCGTCGAGCGGGTCACGGACGAGGGCTACCAGGTCATGGAATGTCCGCTGCCCGCCGTGGTCTGCGTAACCGAAGGCGCGGGTCAGGAACGCTACCCGGGCCGCGAGGAGATGGAGGAGGCCGAGGGCAAGACTGTCGAGCAACTGACCTGCTCCGATCTGACCGATGACCTGTCGCTGTTCGGCCTGGATGGATCGCCAACCTGGGTTGAGGATATCAGGCTGGTCGAACCCGACCGCCTCGGCGTGGTTGTCCGGGACGAGACGCCGGAGGAGGCTGCCCGCCAGATCGCCGAGCATCTTGGCGAACGACTGGCCGCATTGGACCGGCAGGACGCCTCCGATTCCGGTGATGGTGATCTGCCCCACTATGACGGCGGCGACCGGCCCATGTGGGTGTTGGCGGAACTGTCCGGCGACGGCGTGCGCCAAGTGACGCTGGAGATGCTCGGCAAGGCCCGTGCCCTGACTCCGATCACGCAAAGCGAGGTCGTCGCGGTGGTCATCTCCGACGGAACCGGCGACGACGCCAGCCGGGCTGGCATCATCCGCGATCTCACCGCCGGCGGCGCCGACCGCGTGCTGACGCTGGACGCCAGCGGTCTCGGACCCATCTGCGGACGCGGCGTTGCTGACAGCCTGTCCGAAGCCATCGCCGCCGATCCTCCCTATGCCGTGCTGTTCGCCGCCACCGCCGACGGACGCGACCTGGCCGCCCGAATCGCCGCGCGCCAGGGCCTCGGCCTGACCGGCGACGCCATCGACCTCGAAATCAACGATGCCGGCCAACTGGTTCAACTCAAACCCGCGCTGGGCGGCAACGTCGTCGCTCCCATCCTGTCCAAAACCCTGCCCAACCTGGTAACCCTGCGCCCCGGAGTACTGACACCGGCCGCTCCCGAGGACGGAGCCAGATCGATCCGCATCGATGCCATCGCGCCGGCGGCCCCCTCCGGTGAGGACGTTACGCTGGTGAGCGAGCATCTGTCGGAGGAACATGGAGCCCTGGAACTCACATCCGCCGAGGTCGTAATCGGCGTTGGTATGGGCGTCACCGAGGAGGGCGTGCCCGCCGTCCAGGAGTTCGCCTCGGCGATTGGTGGGTCCATCTGCACCACGCGCAACGTCGTGCATTCCGGCTGGCTGCCTCACCATGTTCAGGTGGGAATCAGCGGACGTACCATCGCGCCGCAGGTTTACCTGGCGGTGGGCATACGCGGCGCGTTCAACCACACCGTCGGCATCCAGAAGGCCGGCGTGATTCTGGCCATCAACCGGAACCACCGCGCCGCCATTTTCCGCGCCGCCGACTACGGCATTGTGGGGGACTGGAACGAATACCTGCCGCCGCTGGTGGAAGCAATCAAGCCCGTGCTGGCCGAGCACGGGTTGGGCTGAATGTTCCCCGGACGAGTTTTCGACCCTCGCCAACCGCGCATCTGCGGAACGACGGTGTCCTGATCATACGGACCGTTGATACGGCGTTGTGTACGCACATCGGCCTACCGGGCCATTTTTAGCCTCAAACTGGCCCCGTAGAGTGGTAGTAGCCCGGGCTGCCGCCCTGCTAGGCTCATGGGCGCGCTGGCGTGTCCAGCAATCTCACGGTCAACACCGCCGCCGCTCGTGCTCCCGCGTGGACACGCTTTGAGCGCGGCGCCGGTGGTTCGATTCCGGCCTTCCAGAATCTGGATTTGGTGTCGTGGCGAGTGATCCGCGGATGGGCGCAAGGCGTATTACGGATTGAATACCGTCTATAGGTATATCCCAACCACAGGAACGGGTGTTGGTCATGGCGGAACCGTATAGTTACGTGATCGTTTGCATCGCCGCGGCGTTGGGAATCGGTTGGGCGACCAGATTCCTGATCGAGCGTCGGGTCAAGCAGTGGCAAATACGCAGAAAATCGGCCCAATCGGAAGTGGTCGGCATGGCGGATTGGAAGGAGTCAGGCGACTGATTGCCCCAACGGGTTCATCCCTTGAATCCCGCAACCTTGGTGCCGGCCCGACGATCTTGCGTGCCTGATGGTGTCAATCGCACTTGGGTATGCGCAGGGCCTTTCGATTATCGCCCCGCCTACCCGCTCATCCTGCGAAACGTCCGCCCGTGGCGGGAGCTTGTCGAAGGATGGGGTTCATGGTTCGACCCTCCACGGGCGGGCCTACGGCAGGCTCCCGCCAAAGGCGGACGTTTCGCACCATGAGCGGAATACCGGTCGGTGTGGCAATAATCGAAAGGCCCTGGGTATGCGCCTGCGCATTGCGCGTGCGGGTTCTTGGCGTTACATTAGGCGAACTTTCAAAACGCTCCGAAGCTTCGGATGATGGGCACCGCCAAGGAGGTTAGCGATGAGTTCCAATTCCGGTCATAAGGTCCTTTGCGTACTCTACGACGATCCCGTGGCGGGATTCCCGCCCGACTACGCCCGCGCGGGCATCCCAACCCTCACCCAATATCCCGACGGGCAAACGCTGCCCTCACCCGCGTCCATCGACTTCACGCCCGGCCACCTGCTGGGCTCGGTGTCGGGAGGGCTGGGCCTGTCGGATTTCCTGAAATCGCGAGGCCACGAATACATCGTCACCGCCGACAAGGACAGTTCCGATTCGGTGTTCGAGCGCGAATTGGTGGATGCCGACGTGGTGATTTCACAACCCTTCTGGCCGGCTTACCTGACGGCAGAGCGAATCGAAAAAGCGCGCAACCTGAAAATCGCCATCACCGCCGGCATCGGGTCCGACCACGTTGATCTCCAGGCCGCCATCGACCGTGGCATAACGGTGGCCGAGGTAACCTGGTGCAACAGCATCAGCGTCGCCGAGCACGCCGTGATGCAGATGCTGGCGCTGGTCCGCGACTACATCCCGCAGTACGGCTGGGTCATGCGCGGTGGCTGGAACATCGCCGATGCCGCCTCACGCTCCTACGACATCGAGGGCATGGACGTGGGCGTGGTGGCCGCCGGACGCATCGGGCAGGCGGTTCTCAAGCGGATGAAGCCCTTTGACGTCAACCTGCACTACACCGACCGCCACCGCCTGCCCGCCGACGTGGAAGCCGAACTCGGCGCGACCTTCCACCCCACGGTCGAGTCGCTGGTCAGCGTGTGCGACGTGGTGAGCATCCACTGCCCGCTGCACCCTGAGACCGAGGACATGTTCAACGACGAACTGATCGGCAAGATGAAGCGCGGCTCATATATCGTCAACACCGCCCGGGGCAAGATCTGCAACCGCGAGGCAATCGTGAGAGCGTTGGAGAGCGGTCAACTGGCCGGATACGCCGGCGACGTCTGGTTCCCCCAGCCCGCGCCCAACGACCACCCGTGGCGATCCATGCCCAACCACGCCATGACGCCGCACACGTCGGGTACATCCCTGTCAGCGCAGGCGCGGTATGCCGCCGGCGTCCGCGAGATCCTGGAATGCTGGTTCGACGGCCGACCCATTCGCGAGGAATACCTCATCGTGCAGGGCGGCGCGCTGGCCGGAGCGGGCGCCCACTCCTACAGCGAGGGCGACGCCACCGGAGGCTCGGAGGAAGCGGCCCGTTTCACCACAGGTTGATCGACCGGCGAGGCAACATCGTCGCCGGTTGCACAGCCCGCTCGCGCCGGGAACCGACCAGTCAGGTCGCGCCGGGAACCGGCGGTATCAGCACTCGGAAACCGCACGTCATACGAAGCCAGTCCGCTCGCGCTAGGAACTAGCCAGCCCGCTCATGGTGAGCCTGTCGAACCATGGGCGGGCTGGGCCGCGTCCAAAGAGTTTCCTCGGCGACGCCGCCAACGGGTTCCGATCACCCCTCGTCAACCCAGCCGGAGATGGCGCAGCCGGGTTCAGGTTTGCGGGGAAACTCCCGGCATACCCTCGGTCGTTCGTCGTAGATGCGACAGCCGTAGGTGTTCTGGTTCAGCATGGGGCAGCATTCGCCTGGATGATCGAGAAACAGCAGATTGCCGCCGCCGTCTGCGGTTGGTTTGATGGAAGCGGTCGCTCCCAGACTCTCGGCCGACCGGTAAAATCCGGCCACCTCGTCGGGTCCCAACCGCAGGATCAACGGCCCGCGGCAGCACATGGCGCGGCACTCGTCCATGCAGATGCGGCTGGCCTCCGCCGGCGTCAAATCCAGCATGGCGTCACCGACCCGCCGGAGTCTGCAACGAATCCAGCAGGGCCCGGGCGGAACGGGCCACATCAACCACCGCCTGGTCGAAGGCCGGCGCGTTGGCGCGGGAGGGCTGCCGGTAGCCGCTGATCTTGCGGACGAACTGCAACGCCGCCGCATATACCTCGTCATCGGAGGCGGGTTCGTCGGGGCGGCGAAGCGTTTTGATGCTGCGGCACATGTGAATAAATCCTGAGGGTTGCGAACTATGGATTGTGGCAGTGTATCGGAAACGGGACGCGACAGGAAACGGTCTCGCTGCGGCCCTCATCGTCCAATCCCCGAATGTCCGGTGCGTGTGGCATCCAGTCCCGTCGGTTCTCGCGCCGGCGACCGTGCAGAGCCATCCGTCCCAATAATGCAGTCCCCCGCCGTGTATAATCCGCCTCGCAATCGTTGGCGCGCCGGTAACCCATACCTGCTTTGAGGTTGCCGCGCTGGGAGGTTGATATGCGACCGCTTGCTGATCTGAGGGTTCTTGCCGTTACGGTGTTCCTGGCCGGCCCGTTTTTGAGCATGACGCTGGCCCGTTTGGGCGCCGATGTGATCAAGATTGAAATTCCCGGGCGGGGCGATCCGGTGCGCGGCAACGGGCCCTTCGCCGGGCCCGACGGCATCCAGTCCGAACAACGATCCGAAAAGCACATCGCCACCCGATTCCTCAAGCGCAGCCAGGGCGTCAAGAGCGTTACGCTGGACCTGAAAAACCCCAGAGGCCGTGAGCTGTTCCTGGAGATGGCCCGCCAGTCCGACATCGTGCTGGAAAACCTCGCGCCCGGCTCCATGACCCGGCTTGGTCTTGGTTACGATGATGTGTCGGCCGTGAACCCGGGCGTCATCTACGCCAGCATCTCCGGGTACGGCCAGACGGGACCCTACTCGCATCAACCGGCTCACGACCCTCAAATCCAGGGAATGAGCGGCCTCATGGACATCAACGGCGAGCCCGACGGTCCGCCAACTCGCGTCGGATTCTACATCGGCGATCTGGTCACGCCCATGTTCGCGTCCACGGCGATCCTGGCCGCGCTGCGCGAAAAGGAACGCACCGGCAAGGGGTCGTATCTCGACGTGTCGATGATGGATACCCTGACGTCGTTGATGCTCATGGAAAATCTCGAAGAAGACATGGCCGCTGGCATCCCTTTGCGCACTGGCAACAACAGCCGCAGCGGGCCAACCGGGCAGTACCAGGCCAGCGACGGGGCAATAATCATCACCGCTGCCAGCGACGACCAGTGGCGACGGCTGTGCAATGCCATTGCCATGCCGGAACTGATCGAGGACGAACGGTTCGCGCGCTACCAGGTGCGCTCGGAGAACGCCGAAGGCGCGCGCGCCGAAGTGCAAAAGCGAATCGGCAAAATGTCGCGGGCCGAGGCGTTGGAGTGCCTGTCGGCCGGCGATGTCCCCTGCGCTCCTGTGCGAACAGTCCCGGAGATCCTTGCTGACCAACACTTCCGGGACCGCGGCGCGCTGCGTCCCATGCGCAACGCGGCATTCGATGGTGAGGTCGATGAGGTTGTTGCCGGCTTCCCGGTATTGTTCGACGGGCAGCCGCTGCCGGATGTTCCCGGAGCACCATCCCTTGGGATGCACAATGCACAAGTGCTGGCTGAACTGTGCAATGTTACCGCTCACGATTTGCGCAAGTTGCGTGAAACTGGTGTAATCTGACTCGCCCGCACCCGGGCGATTCCGGTTTCTGGATGGAGCAATGAGCGACGTAGCAACCCTTTGTTATGGGCTGCTCCGGTTTGATGAGCTGACCTATTGTGACGGATTGGCTGCGGCCTACACGTTGGGTTATCGCTTGGAAGATACCCCCGAGGATCCATGGACGCAGCGGTTCACGGCTTTCAAGTTCGACGAGGGTCCGGCATCGGTTACGGGCGCAAGCAATCTGATGGAAGCCGCCGCGCAATTGTTGGTGAATGGCCTGGGGCGGGATACCGGCCGCGTCGCGTTCGTCTCCGCCATGCGGTCCGGAGAAACCCGCGCAGCGGAGAACGGCGCCTTGTCACAGATTGCCCGGCGCTGCGCTGACGCTACCGGTTGCCGATTCGTTCCCGGTGTCCTGTCCAAAAAGTCGCATTTGCCCACCGGACGTGGCCGGCTTGACCCGGAGTTCCGGATGCTGCTGGTGGAACACGCCGAGTATCGTGCCGAACCGCTGGACGCCGACATCGTTATCATCGTGGATGATCTCGTCGCCACCGGCAAAACCCTGTCCATGGCGGCCACCGCTATAGTCGAACGCAACCCGGGCGTTACGGTGTACGGATTCGCGCTGGCAAAAACGGGATGGCGAAATCTCGTGCAATTGTGGCACGGAGAGGACGCCTCCAACGAGCATATTCCGGACGCTTGGGGACTCCTGTGGCCATTGCAACAGGGATGACCGTTGCGTCGCCGCGTCCGGCGGCTGTGGCCCGGCGCGTTCCCTTCCGACCCCCTGCGCCAGCCTCAAAGGACAGTCCGGGTTTGGGAACACGGACAGACAAACGGACGGCCCTGAATTCACTGGGCGACCGTTTTAGCAAGCCACGCTGAGTGGCGTTATACTGGGCGGCCGTCGCCTCAATCGTGTCCAACGGTGTGGCCGTGGTTGCCCAGGCTCGCCCGGCGCTGGCGGCATCCAATTAGCATTTGTCCTGCAACAGGAGGCTCTAACATGGCCCGAATCACCACCAAACCCCTGCGCTCCGTGATGTTCGTTCCCGGCAACAAGGAGGACTGGATGCGCAAGGCTCCTCAGTATGGGGCGGACGCGCTCATCCTGGACCTGGAAGACTCGGTGCCTGAGTACGACAAGGATGCCGCGCGCCCGTTGGTTGGCCGGATGATCGACGAGTTGGCCGAACGCGGCCAAACGCTGTTCGTGCGGGTCAACCGCTTGGAAACGGGCCTGACCGGATTCGACCTGGAGGCGGTTACACGTCCCGGTCTGTACGGAATACTGCTTCCCAAGGTGGAGACTCCGGCGGACGTGGTTGAGGCCGACGTGTTGCTGCGCTACTTCGAGCGCAAGGCGGGCATGGACCTGAACACCGTTTGTATCGACCCCGGCCTGGAAACCGCGTCGGGCATACGGTCTGCATACGACATCGCCATGGCGTCGGACCGTGTGTCCCACATGGGCGGCAGCGGCGGCAAGGGCGGCGACACCGCCCGCAGCGTCGGATACCGCTGGACGCTGGAGGGCAAGGAAACGCTGTTCCTTCGGAGCAAGGTGCTGATCGACAGCCGTGCCGCCGGCATCCAGTGGCCCATCAGCGGCGGGTGGTTCGACATCCGCGATCTCGACGGGCTGCGCTACTGGGCGAACAACCTCAAGGCGCTGGGCTACACAGGAATGCACCTGATTCACCCGTCACACGTGCCCATCGTCAACGAAATTTTCACGCCCACACCCGAGGAAATCGCCTTCTGGCAGGGACTGCTGGACGCGATGGAAGAGAGCCGCCGCCAGGGCACCGCCGCCGTAACCTACGCCGGCGACATGGTGGACGTGGCCCACGAGGAAACCGCCAAGGCGATGCTGGAAATGTGCCGGAGCCTGGGGCTGGTGTAAATGGCGGTGTTTGGCGGTGTCCGCCGCTTTTGGGACGTATTCGGTTACGACGCCGATTTCTGGCGCGGGCCGGTGATGTTGGGGGGCGTTCTGGCCGGTTTGACGTGGCTGGTGTGGTATTTTACCAAAGTGCCCTGTACCAGTTGATAATGCAGCCATCGGATTGTGCAATCCGAGCACGGCGGCCAGCCTCATCAATGTTGACGTAACGTCCCGGTGTACCGGAGCATGGCTGGGAGCCACCACTCTGACGGGAGGTATCAACGCTATCATGCTCAGCAGAGAACGAGAGCGTACTGAGGAAGCCAACCGGCGGGCCGACGAGGAAAGAAAACGGGCAGACGAGCGCATCGAGGCGCTACTAAACGAAATGCGCGAGGAACGTCACGAAATGCGGGAGGAGCGTCGCCAAGCCGCCGAAGAGCGTCAAGCAATGATGGCGACGATTGCCGAGTTGACCAGCGCCATTGCCGAACTGCGCAACAGGAACGGCGCAGATATCTCGTAGGATCAGCCAGCGCCCCGGCGTCAGCCGCCCTCGCCGGCGCGCAGCACCCGCTGCACTTCCAACCGTCCGGTAACGTAGGCGAGCCAGAACACGGTGACGATACTCACCGTCGCCAGCACGGCGTAGGCCAGGGCCAGCATCCGCCAGTCGGTTTCGAAGGTCAGGGGCGGCGTTGCTCGCACTCCGCCCTCGGCCACTTCCAGCACCGGCAGCAGGGCCGCCCCGATCTGCGCGCCGGCCCACGTGCCAACCGCCACGCCGGCAATCACGACGATGGCCAGGTTGAACCAGACCACGCCGTTGAGTTGGCCGCGACTGCTCCCCAGCGTTCGCAGCAGCGCGAACTCGGTTTGCCGCTCCCGGGTGTCGAGCCAGCAGAACAGGGCAATGCCCGACGCGCTGGCCAGCGCCAACGCCAGGAACATAATCACCAGCAGGCCGCCCCATCCGGCGTTTGCCAATGGCTGCTGACCACGCAGTTCCGCTTCCTCCTCGGTGATGATGATGTCGCCCGTGTTCAAGCCAAGCTCGCCGATACGGTTGGTAGCCGACTCGGTCGCCGCCAGCGCGGATGCCAGATCACTGGGGGCGATATCCCGGTCGATCCATAGCTCGTTGGCTCCCCCAAAGACCCTGCGGCTATGGATGTTCGAGTACTCCACGAAGGTGGCGAGATCCGCGATGAAGAAGGGCTGTTCGCGTGGATCAACCGTCGGGAAGAAGTCGGTCACTCCGGCGATCACCACTGGCAGCGCGAACGTGGACAACCCCAAACTGATCTGATCTCCAATCTCCGAGCCGGTTTCGTCCAGTATCTCCGGGCTGACGACAACGGGCATCGGCGGCGGCGACGCGCCGGGATGCAGCCCGGGCGCGCCGATGCCGCCCGGCGACCAACTGAACACCGTGGAACCTTCGCCGCCCGTTTGGGATACGGCGCGGCTGGTTTCCAGCGAGTACAGTCCGGGCCGGACATAGTCCTCGATGGAGTTCCACCCGTCGGCAGTGTCGAACGGCGAAATCACTACATCGCCCCGCGGAGTGTGCGCGGTCAACCCGTCGATGAACATGATGCCGGGGCGGTCGCCGCCGGTCCTTCCGACGATTTGCAAATTGATCAGGGTGAGCGGGGGTTGGTCGATCCGGGGCCTCTGCTCGTCGTCGGTGGGCCGCCCCGTCCGACCCAGACGCAGGGCAACCGTACCATTCAGATGCACCCAATCACCGCCCGTCACGTCGCCCATGGGAACGTCGTAGTAGCGGCCGGAATTGTCGCGCAAGCGGGCAATGACGTTTACCAACCGGTTGGGCAGGCCACCGCTGCGGGCCCACATGGAGAGGCCGGTGGCGCCTTCGGGAAGCTGCAGTCCATCCTGGTTTTGATGCGTGGGCGCGATGGCCGCCATCAGTTCGGGGAGCGTGTCGCCGTCGCCGAAATCCTCGCGCCACCAGGATACGTCGGCCAGGCGGTCGGACTCCACGGCCAGCACCGATACGCGCTGGGAACCGAACCCCTCGGTGAGCAGGCTGCCCTCGGTGCGCAACACCTCCGCCGAATCGGTCAATATCCTAGATGCGCCGGTGAACGCGCGGGGAATCCGCCCGCCGTCGTGTTGGATGCGGATGTCGGCGCCGGTTTCGTAACGGATGCGGTCGTCAAGGCTCTTGGTCAGGGTGGCCGAAAACGCGCTGCCGACCACGCCCAGCGCGGTTGCCAGCATCAGCAGGGCCACCAGGCTGCCGGGCGCGATCGGGTCGCGGGCAATGCGTCGCAGTCCTTGTACGAGCCATCCGGGGCCCACCGGACCCACCAGTCGGGCGAGCAGGCCCATCAGCAGCGGGAAGAATCGCATCACCAGCAAACCCAGCGCGATCAGGCCCAGGGCCGGGCCGAGCATCAGGGCGAAGTCGATTTCAAGATCTCTACCGCCCAGGCTGCGGGTCAGCACCGTGCCCCGGCTGGATATCTGCCACCACAGGAACGCGATGATAGCGAGCCCCAGGAAATCCAGATAGTAGCGATGAATGAAGGGTGTGCGGGCCGGGCGCGCGCCGGCCTGCCGGAACTCCACGATGCTTTTCCCTGCCGCCGCCAGGGTCGCCAGCGACAGCACCAGCACCGCCAGCGCTGCGCCGGCCGCGCCCATGCCGAACGCCTGCCAGGACAACGACACCGGAGCGCCTCCCGACGCTGAATCGAAGACCAGTCCGCCCAGACCTTTAGCCAGCAACGGAGACAGCAACACCCCTACGATCAGCGCCGGCACCGCCAGCAGCAACCCTTCCACCAGGGTGAGTATCCCGATCTGGAACGTGGTTGCGCCCCTGCTTTTGAGCATCGCGATCTCGCCGGCCCGGGCGCGTATCACCATGCCGGCGGTGATGGTCAGGTAGTAGGCCAGGATGCCGGTGACCAGGAACACCATCAGGAACAGCGGGATGCGCGCCAGCAGCAACCTTTCCTCGTGGTCCTCCAAAATGCGGGCCAGGCCCGTGGATGTGCTGCCGTTGGGCAAATGGTTGGACACGTCGCGACGCACCTGTCTCAGCGCCACCTGGAACTCGTCCACCTGCTTGGCGGGCAGGCCGGTGCGGTCCAACTGGAGGAACCACGCGGAACTGGTGTAAATGCCGGGATACCGCCGGCCAACCTGACGGCGCAGGGTGTCCTCCGAGACGAACAGCGGCACCAGCGTCCACTGGTCATCATGGTAGGAGAGCAGTTTGTCCCGGCGATACCAGTATTCGTCCTCGCGGTCCACCGGTTCGATAACGCCGACCACGACGACCTGTGTCAAGGGCTGCCCGTCGCCGCCGGTGGCCGGCACGATCTGGAATCCTTCGCCCAGCGGGATGTCCAGGAACTCGAAGCCCTGGCTGTCAACTGCCACCTCGATCACGATGTTTTCAGTGTCTCCGGTGGCATCGTCCCATCCGCCGTCGGCGGGCATTGCAGGCCACCGCCCCTGCACCAGCCTACCCTTTTCCTCCTGCACCCCGGACAGGTACTGGATGCGCCCGCGTGGGCGCACGTCATCCGGTTGGTCCAGGTTGGGCCGTCCTGAGAAATAGAACGTGGATGTTTCAACCTGGAACGAAACCGCCTCGATGGCGTCGCCCAACGGCGGCAGCACCCGCTGGCCAACGAACCACTGGGAGTTGAGGTAACGGTCGCTGGCGGACGTGGCGGTGCGGGGGTCGTCCAGGTCGTTGAACACGCGCACCCACATGTTGACACTGCCGGAGTCTGCCTCGCCCAGAGCGCGGCGCAGCGCGGTTTCGGCCAGCAGGTCGTTGAACACCACCGCGCTGGCAAGCAGCACCACGGCCAGCGTGACGCCGAGCAGCACCGTCAACTCGATGCGGAACGATGACATGAGCCGCCGCCGCGCGAGAACATAGCCAAGGTTCAGGATGGCGGTCATCACTCGGTCTCCCGCAGCACTTCGGGCGGACGCAGACGGCTCGCTATGGTTCCTGCCAGCGCGATGGCCGCCGCCGCCGCAATATCAAGGCAAATGAAGGTCGCGGCCAGCCAGGGCCCCTGAGCGACGAAAACCAACGGGGGAGTGACCGAACCGCCGGAGGCATTGCTGGCCAGTTCGCCCAACGTCCAGCGGGCCAGGCCCCATCCGGCCAGACCGCCAATGATTATCCCCAGCGCGCCGACGAGGATTCGTTCCAGCGCCAGGCCGGCGAATCGCTGCCACCTGGGCAGGCCAAGCGCGGAGCCCACCGACATATCCACCCGCTGCTCGCGCACGGCCACGGCGGCCTGAGCGCACAGGGCAAGCCCGACCGCCAACGCCAACGCCGCCAGCCCGATGCCGGTCAGCGCATCCCACGCTCCGCCGGCCAGGGGGTTGCGGGTCGCCAGGTCCACGGCGTGGTCCCGGTCGCGCAAGAACGAGAGCCGATAGCCCACGTCAAGGATTTCGGCAGCCACTGCCGTCCGGTCCAGACCCGGGTCGTCGGCGATGTCGAACCACCATTCGCCGGGCGTAATGGGTTGCGCCCCCGGAGCCTGGTCAAGCCACGCCCTCAGTTCATGCACGGAAACGACAACGAAAGGCCGGCCGTCGTCCATGGTGGGATAATGTTTGACAACACTCGTCACTCGCGTGGGCACGACGTAGCCGTCGACGGTGATTCGCACCGACTGCCCCACCTCGAATCCCGCATTGGCAACGGAGGGCAGTGGCAGTTGACCCGGCGGTATGACGATGCCGCGCGGTGAGCGGCCCAACGGTTCTTCCCAGCGCACGGCCAGGCCGGCATCGCCGGCGTAGGCGGCCTCGGCGGATCTCTCGGTGCGGTCGGGCGCGTTGCCGCCTTGGGGCAGCGCCGTCCAAGCGCCCACCTCCTCAAAGCCTTCAACAAGCTGTCCGTCCGGCGGCAGAGTGCGCCCGAGGGCGACAATGTTATCAAAGGAAAGGCCGCCGGGTGGAGTGCGCGAGAAGGTATCGCCCGATATGTACACCGCAACCACGCGCCACTGGTCCTCGGCGGAGGCGGTCGTGCTCTCGTCGGGCATCACGCCCGTGAGGTGCTGCCACGCATCGTCCTGTCCGAACTGGGGAGCCAGCGTTCCCATTTCCAGCGTGCGGTAGAATCCGCGCTGATTGCCGATGCGGACCCACAGCCGGTAACTGGGCAGCGGCACGGCGGCTCCGGCCTGGACTCCGTCGTCGCGCCTGACCCTGATGCTGACCTGCTCGGTGCCGGGCGGCAACTCGACGCCGGCGGCCTCCGGAGTCAAGGTGCGCCGCAGGGGCGCGAGAACGGTGTCCAGCGGCGCGGGTTCTCCTTCGACGAAATCGTCGCGCCACCATGAGGCCTGGGGCATTGTGATCGGGTCGACGCCCAGCACGACTCCCCGCTGTGTTCCCCCGTCAAGAAAGCCGACGGATTTTCGTATGACGGCGGAAAAGTCCTCCACTCCCTCGATGTCGTGCAGGCGTGCGATGCGCGTCTCTTCGGTACTGCCCTGGAATTTGGCCCCCGCCAGCACCATGTCGCCGCCGACGCGATGGCTGGCCTGATCGGCCTCGCTGCGGGCCAGCGTAGTCTGGAAGGACCCCGCGAACACTCCCAGCGCGGCGGCCATGGTCACCACCACCGTGAGCGACGCGTAGGGCAGCGGACGGCGGGCCATCTGTCGCAGGGACAATGAAACCCACGCCGGCGCGGATCTCTGGGCAACCCATGACGTAGCCACCATGACCCACGGCAGCGCGCGCAGCATCACGAATGCCAGCGCCAAAAGCGCCGCCGAAGGCGCGAGCAGAAGGGATGGGTCCAGCGCCGGGCCGCGCCCGGCCAATTCGCCCTCGACGAATCCGCCGCGCTGGCGGATCTGCCAGATGAGCACCCCCAGCGCGACCACTACCAGCACGTCGATGTAGTACCGCTGCATCCACGGGGCCGACGGCGGGCGGGCGCGGGCGCGCAGGAAGTCCAGAATGCCCAGGCGGGCCAGGCTGCCGCCGGCGATGGTTAGCACCGCCAGGCTCAGCAGGCCGCCCACCGCGCCCATGGCGTACATTTGCCACGACAGGGTCACGTCCAGCGGGACCTCGCCCACGCCTGCCCGCGATGCCGGGTCTATGGAGCCGATGAGAAAAAGGCTGCCGATGCCCCAGGCAATCAGCGGGCCGATGGCCGTCGCAATGACGACGATGACCCCTTCTCCCACCGCCAGCAGGCCGCCCACCTGTCCCACGCTGGCGCCCCGGCTGCGCAGCATGGACGATTCCGCCGAACGGGCCCCGGCCAACAGTCCCACCGCCAACGCCAGGAAGTACAGGATCACCACGACCACCAGCGATATGAACAGGAACAACGGCGCGCGAGCCAGCGTCAACTCACGTTGATATGAGGCCAGCAGTCCGGTGCCTCGGCTGTTTTCAAGTCCCGTCAGAACGTAGGAGCGGGGCAGTTCGTTGTTGACGTCGATTTCCAGTGCAGTCAGGTCGTCCCTGGTTTTCTGCACCGTGCTGGCGGTGATCGTGTCTGTCTGCAGGTACAGGAGCCAGCCGTAGTCTCCCACCAGCGTGGGATGAGGCTGTCCAATGCCGTTGAAATAAGCGTTTTCGGTAACGTAGATGGGCGCGACGGGCTGATTGTCCCAATCGCCGATGCGGAAATAGTCGGTGGCTCCCATCCAGTATTCTGCCCGGGGGTCGATGGGCTCCACGCTGCCGACGATGTCCACGGCGATGAACTCGGGTGGCTCGGACTCGTCCCCTTCGAACACCACCATCCAGGTTCTCTGTCCCACGTCCCAGCCCAGCAAGCGCAGGGTATCCACTCCCAGCACGCCTTCGATGCTCGGGCACCCGCCGACATCGGCGCAGCCCGACGGGTCCATCGCCACTCCGTCCGACGGCCACTTGCCCTCCACCAGCCGGGTATGCTCGGTGAAACGGGTTACAAAGAACGGCCGGCCCAGCGGCGCGTCCGAGATTCCATAGGGCATGCCGTCGCGGGTAAGAGGAAGGGATGGCAGCATCCTGGCGTACCGGTTGCTGTCCCGCACCAGGTAGTCCACATCGGCGTCGATGATGCCCTCGATCTTGCCGCGCAGGGCGGTATAGTCCTCGGGAGACATGGGACGGTTGCGAACGACAACCTGGGTGTTGATCACCGAAGGAGAGGCAACCGCCAGCGAGTGACGCAGGCCGGCTTCGGCCAGGGCCTGCGAATACATCGCGCCCAGCGCCATGATGGTAACGGCGGCCAGGACGCCGAATGCGGTTACGGCCAGCAGACCCCACGCCGAACGAATCCGTCGCGGCAACAACCAGAGCAGCAGACCAATGTTCCGCATCAGGCCACGAGGCGCGCGCGCCGGCGTTGGCAGGGGCGGGTTTCATGCCCGCCCCTGAGACCATGCGGTGGCGCTGTTTCTACGACTATCAAAGCAAACACGACCCGCACGGATCAGGAATCTGCGATCACCACGGCTGATGTTGGGCAGGCCGTTATGCCAGTGCGGTTATCTCTGCGCAAATCTATGCCTGGCCCCGTTGAGGCCAAGCGCAGGAAGGATACCATACCCGGATGGGACGGGAAACGGGCGACGGCGACGGAGGCAGGTCCTCGCTGTCGTTGGCGCACTCACCAGCAGTCCGTTATTGGCGCACTTGCCAGTATCTATCTATTGGTGATCCTGTCGAACCATGAACCCCTTTCATCCATCGCCAATATCCGGCCACAGGCGGGATTGAGGGAGGATTCACGACGCGCGGCGTCGGCGCGGCCGCAATCCCGCCGGGACCGGAAAGATGCGCGCCACCACGGGATTGTGGATAACGACCGTCCAGCGAGAATGCTGCAGTGGCGGCCTGCGGTGTGCCGGGCAAAGAAAAGGGGCCGACTCGGCATCGGCCCCGTGGATTCGCCGGTTGTGTGTTGCGGGTTATGCGAAGGGATCGCTGTCGGCGGAGGATTGCTGGGAGACCGCCGGCGCGGGATCGAACGTCTGCGGCGGTGGAGGAGGCGGAGGCGCAGCCCGGCGCTGCTGGGGTCGGCTGGATTCCACTTCCGAGGCCAATTGGGCCATGATCATGGTGGTCAGTTCGCGGCGCATGGGCACGGCGTCCAGATCGCAGCCGGCGAACACCTCGAATCCCGGAGACATTTGGTCAATCATCTGCCGGACGCGGGTGGACCCGTGGCGCGCCGCTATGATCATGCGAGCAGACTGCGGGTCGCGGGCGGTTTCATCGTCCTCGCCACCTATTGGTTCAGTAACCCGCTCCATTTCGTCCTCGTAGTCCATGCGGTCAACCACACTGAGAGAAGTGGTGGCTTCGCGCACGTAGGTATCGATCTCGCGCAGGGTTATCGCCAACTGGTTCACCAGGTTGGCCGCGCTGGCGATGATTTCAGGAAGGTTTCCCTGGGCCTCGTTTGCTGCGGCCAACGCGGTTTGGGCACGTTCGAGCGCATCGTCGCGGTGCTGTTCGCGTTCCTGCATCCGTTGCAGCAGAGTGACCCGTTCGCGCAACGCGGGCGCCTCTGACGCCAGGGATTCCAGCCGTTCTACGTATGCGGCGGCTTCCTCGGCTTTGCGCAGTCGTTGGGTGAGTTCGTCCGAAAATTGATCAGGCATTTAAGATTCCTTCCTCGCCCTGCCAGCTATGCAGCGCTCGGTCAGGCGTGTTTTGTATAGTGCGGAGCGCAGGCACGTTGTTGGTCACAACAGGCGAGCAGCCAGCGCTCCTTGTGGCTACTTTTTTATATCAAACAAAGGAGAAGTCGCGAGACATAACCCCAATGCCGATTTTGGCAATTTTTGGAATGTTGCCAATATCCTGCGGTATCCACCGGTGATTCCGACATATAGGGGTCTCAATTTCGCGCTTCTCGCCAGGCATCGCCGATCGTTTCTGTTCGCACGATGTTGTTGACTCGTCCGCAGGAATCCTGGGGTGCGGCGAAAACGCGGTTGCATGACGGATTCGATTCCCGGCGATCTGCTGAACTTTGCAAGTTTGCGACCGCTTGCGCAATTGGCAACTCGGCGGTGTCAACGCTATAATGAACCGAATCTTTGCTCAAAGGGGGCATTACGTGACTACCAACGCCACTACCAACGGCCAGGCTACCTTCAACGCCGACGAACTGCAGGTGTTCTTCCGCGGCCAGTTCGTACCGGTAAGCGAGGCCAAGGTAAGCGTAATGACCCATGCCCTGCACTACGGCACCGGCGTTTTCGAAGGCATCCGCGGCAACTGGAACCAGGAACAGGAATCCATCAATATATTCCGGATGCGTGAGCATTACGTTCGCCTGCTGGACGGCTGCCGGATCCTGATGCTGGACATCCCATACACCGCCGACGAGTTGTGCGACATCACCACCCAGTTGGTTGAGCGCAACCGGCACGTCAGCGACATTTACATCCGACCGCTGGCCTACAAGAGCGAGGAACTGGTGGCGAACCTGAAGTTGCAGGACCTGGCCGCCGACTTCACGCTGATCACCGTCCCGTTCGGCAACTACCTGGGAAGCGACCGCCTTCGCTGCTGCACGTCATCGTGGCGGCGGGTCGATGATCCGATGATCCCGGCGCGTATCAAGGCGTGCGGAATCTACGTCAACAGCATCCTTGCCAAGACCGAGGCCACGCTGAGCGGATTCGACGAGGCCATCCTGCTGAACCACGACGGCCATGTATCCGAAGGCTCCGGCGAAAACCTCTTCATGGTGAAGAACGGCCGCGTCTATACGCCGGGCCTGGAGGACAACGCGCTGGGCGGCATCACCCGCGACACGGTAATGCAGCTTGCCAGCGCTGAACTCGGCCTGGAAATCGACATGCGCACCATCGACCGCAGCGAGCTGTACCTGGCCGACGAGGTGTTCCTCAGCGGAACTGCGGCGCACCTCACTCCCGTGGTCGAACTGGACTGCCGTCCCATTGGCAACGGAGAGCCCGGCCCCATCACCAGCGAATTGCAGCGAATGTACTTCGATATCGTGGTGGGCAACAACCCCAAGTACCGGCACTGGTGTACGCAGGTCAAAACCGGCAATCTGGTGCCAGCCTGACGGAAAGGTGACAAATGGTTTGGCTGTCCGGCGCTGCCATCCTGCTGGGCTACTTGCTGGGCAGCCTGCCAACCGCTCATCTGGTTACTCAACGGGTCGGTAGGCAGGTTGCCGACATCAGGCTGTCCGGCGACGGGAACGCCGGCGCGGCCAACGTTGGCCGAGTTCTCGGAGCCCGCTGGGGCATATTCGTTGGCATCGTGGACATCGCCAAGGGCGCGGCCCCGGTGATGTTGATAAACTCCCTGCTCGGATCGTGGGACACGATATCCGGACCGGCGATGCTGAGCGGGGCTGCCGCCATCGCCGGACACGTTTGGCCGGTTTGGCTCCGGTTCCACGGAGGACGCGGCGCGGCGTCCGCTCTGGGCGTAACCTTCGCGGTATTGACCGGCCCCGTATTGCTCGTCGCGCTGCCCACCATGGCCGTCCTGTGGCGCACCCGCAGCACCACTCTCACACTCGCGTTCGCCTACGTCTCCTCGATCGTTTTGGCCAAAGCGTTGTTCAACGTGTCGTGGGGAATAATCTGGTACTGCGTGGGCATCTTTGTATCCATCGGCGTGGTGCATTTCTGGAGCCTGAAGTTCCGCCCACGTCCGGCGGAATCAATATCTGCCTAGAGACGCGTTCCGCGTCAGCGCGGGCCAAGAGGTACGTTGCCGATAACGGTCGGGGCGGGTTTCAAACCCGCCCCTATTTTCGATGGAGACTCACTCCGTGCAGTGTTGCTTCCGGCCACCCACAGCGTTAACCGCCCTGCTCCTCCAACGCGCGCCGCAAATCCTCGGGGTCAACCTCGAACTCGATTCCGGCGCGCTCCTGCTGAAGCAGCATTGCCACGCGGGAGTCGCGGCCGGCCCAACCGCGGTTGAGCGCCTCGGTCATTTCGGCCAGGGTGGTGTTGGCGAGTTTCATGGGAACGTCGAACTCGCGACCCACCGCCACGGCGAGGTCAACGTCCTTGCGGGCGAGGCGCAGGGCGAAGTCCGGCGGATCGTAGTCGTTGATCAGGAAGTGCTGGGCCAGCCCTTCGAACATGCCCCGGCGTCCGCCGGCGCCCTTGCGGACGGCAAGCCACAGGGCCAAAGGATCCACGCCGGCCTTGATGCCCATGGTGAACACCTCGGCCAGCGCGGTCTGCACAATGTATCCCGCGCAGTTGTGGACCAGCTTGGCGACGGAGCCGCTGCCGATGGGGCCCACGTAGTAGGCGGCGTCGCCGATGGAGTCCAGCACGGCCTTGTGCTGGTCGAACACGTCCTTGTCGCCGCCGACCCAGATGGCCAGGCGTCCGCTGGCTGCGCCGGCCGGGCCGCCGCTGACCGGAGCGTCCAGCACGTTGATGCCCTGGGGCGCGACACGGTCGTGGATTTGCCGGATGAGGGTGGGCGAACTGGTGCTCAGGTCAAAATAGGTCTTGCCCGCCGACATGCCGGACATTATGCCGTCCTCGCCCAGCGACACCGCCTCCACTTCCACCGGCCCGGGCAGGGACGTGAACACCACGTCGGTGGACTCGGCAACCTCGCGGGGGGTGTCGGCCCAGGTTGCGCCGGCTTCTAGATGCTGGGTGGCGGCCTCGCGCCGGATGTCGTGAACGACCATGTCGTTTCCGCCGCTGAGGCAGTTGTAGGCCATGCTGGCGCCCATGGTGCCCAGGCCGATAAATCCTACTTTTGCCATGTTCAATGATCTCCTGTCACAATCCGTCTGCGCCGGATCATTGCGCGAGCCGGCCGGCGTCATTCTATCAGAGCGCGGGGGCGACCCGGCGACCCGGCGGGCATCGCGTTTTCGGGGGACTTGTCAGAATCAGGATTTTTGGGATTATCGGATTTTCGGGATTGGGACGGTTGCACAGGTCAGCCATGCCGATCATGTGAATCTGCACGTCATGTAAATCCTGATTCTGATGAATTTCCGGGCGCGAATGGGCTTTCGTGGACCGCGCCGTCGAATTGCTTCCAGTCCGCCAGGATGCCACAATGTTGCGCATGATACCGATTATCCGTGATGCCTCATGAGCGTGCCGCCAGTTTTGACAGACAGAATTCGACAGCGATTGGCAGAGTTGGAATCTGCCCAGTCCGATTCCGCCAACAATCCGCAACGATTGCTGGCCGCCCAGCACCGGCTTGCCCACGCCCATCGTGCGGCGGGAAACTACGACGAAGCCCTGCGCCGGTTCGCCGTCACCGTTGCGGGCAGCGTGGAGGAGCATGGGAGCGACCATCCGCAGACTCTCCGGTATCGCAGCAGCCTGGCCAACTGCCACTACGCAGCGGGCCATACCGCCGTCGCCATCGCAATGTTTCGGGAGTTGTTTGAAGCGCGGGCCGCGGTTCTGGGAGAAGACCACCCCGATACTCTGCGCAGCCGTGGCAGCCTAGGCAACGCCCTGCACGTAGCCGGACGGTATGGGGAAGCGGAAGCGCTGCACCGGCGCAACACCGGCGACCGGGGCGATGTCCTGGGTCCCGAACACCCATCTACGCAGGCCAGTCGTCGCAATCTTGATCGTGCGATTGAGGCGGCGACGGCGGCCGGAGACTCCGATACCATCCTCGGCTAGGGTGTACGGGCAGGTTGGCAATCGTCCTGCCCTCCTGCGGAATCACCAGCCCATTCACAGAATGGGGAACGAACCGCAGCATGACACAACAATTGCGAGGACTGGATTCCCGCCCGCTTCGGGCGCACACGCTACTGTCGCGCAAACGAAGAGGATGCTTTGATTTCCCTGCGCAGGATGCAGCCGAATCAAACGGGTTGAGCGAAGGCGGGTATAATCGCTGGCGATTTTGACTCCACTAATGTCGCGCTGACGCTCAATCCGCGCGGCCAGTTGCCTACGTAACCCGTACAGTGTTTTACGCCCTGCACACCGTCCGCTCCCGCGTTTCGGACGCGATGAGCCCGTCCCTGTGGCGACGCCCCCGACTGGGTCGCCTGGAATGGGCTTTCGTGTTGGTGGCGCTGGTGGCCGCGGTGATGCGCCTGTGGGAACTGGACGGGCGCGTCATGCACTACGACGAGGCCATCCACCTCCATTACGCCTGGAAACTGGCGCGGGGCGTCGAGTTCCTGCACTCGCCGTGGATGCACGGCCCGCTGCAGATCGAGATGGTGGCGGTATTCATCAAGGTACTTGGAGATACCGATTTCGTGGCGCGACTGCCCTACGCGCTGTTTGGCGTCGCGATGGTGGGGCTGCCCTACTTCATGCGGCGAGAGATTGGCGACAAGGGCGCCCTGTGCGCGGCGGTGATACTGGCTTTGTCGCCGTCGTTGCTATACTTCAGCCGATTCGGACGCAACGACATTCTGATGGTGGTGTGGGCGGCGCTGCTGCTCATATTCCTTTGGCGATATACGCAGAGCAGCCGGGCGCGGTATCTCGTCGGCGCGGCGACGGTGACGGCGTTGATGCTGGCGTCCAAGGAAACAGCCTACTTCGTGATTCTGTTCATGGGGCTGGCAGCGTTGGCATTGGGATGGCGCGCGGTCTGGAACGTGGTGCGCCGGCGATCCGCCCTCGCCAACATGGGCGGCGCGGCGGGATTCTTCGTGCTGATGGCCACGCTGACGCTGCCCCAGGCGGCGGCGGCCATTTCGGTGATCCAGAAACCGCTGGGGTTGACGCTGGCGGCCGAAGACAGCGGATCGACCGGGGAAACCGGCGCCCCGGTCTGGGAAGCGCCGTTCGTGTCCCTGCCCGTATGGGATGCGCCGACCTGGATGCACCTGGTCGCGCTGGCCGGAGCGCTGGCGGTGTTTGCCGGACTCGCGCGCTTCGGGTGGCGCGTCCGCGGGCCGCTTGATCTGGCCGCCGTCGGCGTGGCGGCAACTTGCGCGGCGGCGGCGGTGGCGGTCGTCGTCGCGGGACCCGTCGAGGGGATGCTTCCCGATGCCGGAATGAGCGGCGCGTACATCGACTGCGCCATCGGCGGCGGCCTGATGCTCCTGGGCGGCGCGATGTCATTCGTTGCTCCCGAGGCTCTGCGCAACTGGCGGCGAATGATGCTGCTGCTGGGCGCCACCGCAATCGGGACCTGGCTGTGGCTGACGGCATTCGGCGACGGCCTGGGCATCGCGGCGGAACTGCTGCCGTCAGCGGCGCCGGTCGCGGATCTGGAAACCGGCAAGGTAGCGGTGAACTACATCGTTCCCGTGCTGGCGTTGCTCCTGCTGCTGACCGTGGGCGGCGCGGTGGGCGTCGCGTGGGGCGGCGGCATCTGGGTGCTGTGCGCCTTTCTGTTCTACGCCATCTGGTCAACGCTCTACACCACGTTCTTCACCAACTGGCCCGGCGTCTTCACCGGCGCGTGGCAGAGCCTCGGATACTGGCTGGCGCAGCAGGACGTGGCCCGGGGCAACCAGCCCTGGTACTACTACGCCGTCGGGTTGACCGTGTACGAACTGATCGCGCTTGTATTCGGGCTGGTCGCGGTGGTCTGGTTGATACGGCGGCGCGAACCCTTCGGTCTGGTACTGGCCGGGTGGGTCATCGCATCGCTGGTGATGTACACAATCGCCGCCGAGAAAATGCCGTGGCTGCTGGTCAACATCACCGTCCCGCTGGCGCTGGCGGCAGGCATGTTAATCGGCCATACGATGGACGGCATCCGGTGGCCCACGGAGATAACCGAACGGTGGCGCGTGGCCGGGCTCCTCGTCTTGGCGCCCATGTGGTTGTTGCTGGCGGTCTGGGCGGCCTGGCTCGCGGCTCGCGGGGACGCCGGCAATCTCCCGTTCTGGTTGGCCGGGTTGATTCTGCTGCCGTTGGCCGTCGGGATTGCGTGGCTGGTGCGGGTTCAGCCTTCCGGGGCCAGGGTTGCGGCGTTGGGCATCGCGGCGATACTGCTGGTTTTCGGCACGGTGTCGGCCGGGCGCGCCGCCTATGTTTACGACGACTCCAGGCTGGAGATACTGGCGTATGCCCAGGGTTCCGCCGACCTGATCGACTCGTACACCGAACTGAAAGGCGGCCCGTTGGTCGGTGAGCAGCACGCATCGGTCAAGGTGGACTACGACATGTGGTATCCGTTCCAATGGTACGTGCGCGGCGAAACGGAGGACGGTACACTCTGGTTTGATCACTTCTGCGCCGCCAACGCCGATGGCGATTCGGAAGAATGCCGCAAGGTGGGCCAGGACACCGGCCCTGCGGTGTACATGGCCGAGATTGCCCACGCCGTGGAAGCGGAGGAGGCTGCCGACTACGAACGCGAGGGGCCCCTTCGCAACCTGCTATGGTATCCTGAAACCTACCGCCGGCCGGGCGAAAATCGCGAGGAAACGGGGATATGGGAGCAGTTGACGGCTGACGTGGATTTCTTCACCGACACCGCCACCGACCGGCAAAAATGGCAACAGGCCATCGAATACCTGGTAACGCGCCGCCAGGAGACCGACTGGTACCGGGCCGAGTATTACCAGTACACACGCAATTGATGACGATTTTGAAGATAGTGCATTGACCACTGCCCTGACATTGCCCGAACCCGGAGAGGCCTCGGTGGACGACCGCGTGCAGATCAGCCGGCGTCTGATTCAGCAGGCGCGCGAGGAACTGGACAACGGCGACCGTCTGCAGGCCACCGAAAAGGTGTGGGGCGCGTTGGCCCAGATGCTAAAGGCCCACGGCCAGCAGCGGGGGTGGATGAACCTCGGCAGCCACCGCACCGTCGGGCACATTGCCCAGCATCTCGACATCGAGTATGACGAAATTTCCGTGGTCAGGGCTTATATCGCAGCTGACAACGGCCATAGGAACTTTTACGACAATGAAATGAGCCCACCGGAAATCGAAGGGATTTTGAGCGTGGTGGGCGACGTATTGCCTCGACTCGAACTTGCGTTAAGGCAACCGCCCCGGCCCTTCACCATCGCCGATGTTGACCAGCGGTGGCGCGTCCGAACGCTCACGGGTAGGCAGACGCTGGAAGTGGGAGATTCATCGCCGGTGGGATTCTCAAACACCCACGATGCGCCGGCCAACGGCAGCGTCGATGCGTGAACATCGCGCGCGGAACAACTTACCATGACCACGACAACCCTACCCGAACCCGGAGAAGCCTCGGTGGACGACCGCGTGCAGATCAGCCGGCGTCTGATTCAGCAGGCGCGCGAGGAACTGGACAACGGCGACCGTCTGCAGGCCACCGAAAAGGTCTGGGGCGCGTTGGCCCAGATGCTAAAGGCTCACGGCCAGCAGCGGGGCTGGATGAACCTCGGCAGCCACCGCACCGTCGGGCACATCGCCAGACAACTGGACGCGGAATACAGCGAAATTGCGGTTGCCAGCGCATACATTGCAGCGGACAACGGGCATCGCAATTTCTACGACAACGAGATGAGCCCACCGGAAATCACCGAAATCATAGCTGAGGTGGCGAACGTATTGCCCAGGCTTGAGGTTGCTTTGGAGGAATCGCCGCGTGCCTACGTCATTCGGGAAGAGGCCCTATGGCGCGTCCGCACGCTCACGGGCCGGCAGACGCTGGAAGTGGGCGATTCGTCGCTGGTGGGTTTCTCCAACACCCACGACGCCCCCGCCAACGGCAGCGTCGATGCGTGACCGACGTGATACATGCTCTGCGCAGTCGCCGGCCATTGACGTGATGGGACGCACCGACCGCATCATCGGGCGAAACCGTCGCGCATGAGCTATTTTCTGGGCAACTGGCGGTTCTGGGCTGGGGTGCTGGTCAGCGTGGTCACGCTGGCCTTATTGGTGTGGTTTGTGGACACGGAGGAGCTTTGGCACGCCCTCCGCACGGCCAACTACCTGTATCTCGCTCCGGCCATCGTGCTGTATTTCATCGGCCAATGGTTCCGCGCGCTGCGGTGGCAGTATCTGCTTTCGCCCATCGCCAGGATACCCGCGAAACGGCTGTATCCGGTCATCATCATCGGATACATGGCCAACAACGTGCTGCCGGCGCGTATCGGCGAGTTGGTGCGCGCGGTGTACCTGTCGCAGCGAGAGCGTGAGGTCAGCGTGCCGGCGTCAATCGCGACCCTGAGCGTAGAACGACTCTATGACGGCATGACGCTGCTGGCGTTGGGCGCCTTCGCCGCGCCTATCCTGCTGGCCGCCGGCCTGTTCAGCGAGGCGAGCCTTGCCTATCAGTCCACCGCCATCGTGTTGATGGTGGGAGTGCTGATCAGCTTCGCAACTGCGCTGGTGATTCTGACCGCGCTGGCGTGCAGTTCACGAACGGTCAACTGGCTGATCAAACTCACCGCGATACTGCCGGCCAGATTCCGACCATTGGCGTCAGACCTGATCGTCGGGTTCGTTGAGGGATTGGCCGCGCTGAACTCACCGCGCAAGCACGTCATGCTGTTCGTTGCGTCGCTGCCGATCTGGGTAGCAGAGGCGGGCGTATATCTCATCGTGGCGTACTCGTTCAACCTGGACGCCTACTTCGCGTCCTTCTGGTTCCTGGCGCTGGCGGTCCTGCTGGTGACCGTGACCTCCAACCTGGTCACAGCGATACCCGCATCCATCGGCGGCATCGGAGCCTTTGAGGTTGTGGCTCAGCAAACGCTCGTCGGGCTGGCGGTGGGCGCGGCGACGGCGGCATCTTACTCGGTGGCGGTACACCTGCTGGCGCTGTGGCTGCCGGTGAACCTGGCCGGACTCGGGCTGCTGCTCTGGCACAACGTGTCGTTGCGCGGCCTCGCCACCATACCGGATTCGGATGCGCAGCCAAACGACCCAAACGACAAACCCACGCCTAAAGTTGGCAGCGTGCGCGCTGTGGAGGATGACTGACCCATGCGCGTAGGGATAATTGGCGGCGGAGCGGCCGGCCTGGCTGCCGCCTACGAGTTGACCAAGCGGGGCCATTTCGCCGAGGTATTTGAGGCGGCGCCGTTTCTCGGAGGCCAGGCGTCCACCTTCGATGTCGGCGGCGGGCAGCTTGAGCGCGGCTATCATCATCTGTTCGTGAGCGATACCGACATGGTGGAACTCATCGAAGAATTGGGCCTGGGCGATTCCATGCAATGGCTGGAGTCCAGGGTCGGCTTCTTCCACGGCGGGCGCATCTGGGACTTTGCGACGCCCATGGACCTGCTGCGATTCACCCCGCTGCCTTTCACACAGCGCATCCGTCTGGGTCTCTGGACTTTCCTGCTGCAAAAGACGAGCAACTGGCGCAAATACGAAAACGTCACCGCGGCGGAATGGACCCGCAAGCACATGGGCGACGCGGCCTATCGCGTGATCTGGGAGCCGATGCTGCGGGGCAAGTTCGGAGACCACTATGACAAGGTGAGCATGACGTGGCTCTGGGGCAAGATTTACCTGCGGGTGGCGTCGCGGAAGCGGATGCAGAAGGAACGGCTGGGTTACCCGATGTGCAGTTTCGGCACGGTGTTCGACGTGTGCGGCGAGCGCGTGGAACAGCAGGGCGGTCGGGTTCACACGGGCGTTGGCGTGCGTCGCATCAACGTTGAGCAAGGCAGGGCCACCGGGTTCACCGCCGCGCCCCACGGCGGAGACGAGCGGGACCACGAGTACGACGCGGTGATCGCCACGACGCCGTCCTACGTGTTCACGCGCCTGGCGCCGGAGTTGCCGGCCGACTACCGCAGCGTGCTGGAATCGGCGGAGTATCTGTCCGCCGTGTTGATGATCCTGGTGCTGGACCGGCCCCTCACGTCCAAGTATTGGTTGAACGTCGCAGACCGCTCGCTGCCGTTCGTGGGGGTGATCGAGCATACCAACATGATCGACAAGGAACTTTATGGCGGGAACCACATCGTCTATTTCACCAACTACCCCGACCGCAACAGCGAGCTTTACCGCAAGGAACCGGCGGATCTGCTTGAGGAGTTCCTGCCCCACCTGAGACAGTTGAATCCCGAATTCTCACGCGACTGGATCGTGGAATACCATCACCACCGGGTGGACGGCGCGCAGCCCATCATCGGGGTCAACTACGGTCAGCGGATTCCTGACCACCGAACGCCAATCAAGTCGCTGTACCTGGCGAACACCACGCAGATCTACCCGGAAGACAGGGGAACCAACTACTCGGTGCGAATGGGCCGGCAGGTGGCGCGAATGGTGGAGGAGGATGGGGTTACAACCCATGGACTATGAGCGGAGAACAGTCATTTCGCTCAGTCCGGTTCGGGCCTGCGCATCCCGTCTGCGTACTACCAGAACTTGGCAGTTGACCAAACGCCGGCCTGCCGACGGATACTGGCGAACGTCCCAGGGCGAATGTCGCTGCTATGGCGCGGCACCGAAACGACGTATGGACTATTCCGCCACTTGTCGTGGCCGCCGCGGCCGCTACCGGGAACGAACACAAACCCAGCCGCAACCCAAGCGCGCACCGGTCAGCCCGGTTAGGTTGTCTCGGCATTCGCTATCGACACGCCCTGAAATCTAACGATACGGGTTGGGGCCGGAAATTGATACCCAATCCAACGCGTACTCTCCCCACCCTTCGGCTTGGTACTCGGCGCAAGCTTCAGCCACAGCGTCGCCGGAACGCAACGGAAATTGGCCCGGAGGGTATTCCGATAAGTGGCACTGAATTGCGTCTTTGATCATCTCCAGCGCTTCCTCGCGAGTTCGGCCATCGGTAGCGCAGCCCACTGCCGGACAGTCGGCTCCCCAGCGCCAGTCGCCGTTGAAATCTTCACCGTCATAGTACGAGACGAGAACCTGGAAGGTCCCCTCGTCCTCCACTGAATTAGCGACTTGCTGTGAAGCCGGGGTACTGCCGGTAGTCATCGCCATTTGGCCTCCATTCGGCCGTTGACAGAGTATCATGGGGCTGATGATCAATGAAAGACGACGAAAGTTTGCACACGAAACAATTGGCATAATGTGACAATTTTTAGTATAATACAAATACTATTTTCAAGTCTCTGAAGTTGTTTTGCCGACCATTGCCATACTGGCCACTCACCGCAACGGCCACCATCCAGATCCAGGCATCCGCGCGGTTGAGGCGGCCGGCGGTCGAGTAAGTGTAGTTACCCCAACGTCGGGCCCTGATGAACTGTCGGGAGCCGGCGGCCTCCTTGTCCCCGACACCGGATTCGACGCCGACGGCCCCAGCGACGGCGCGTTGGCGTTGCTCGAAGCGGCCATGGCCGCGGATATGCCAACCCTGCTGACCGGGCGGGGCATGTACCTCCTCAACTCCGGTTTCGGCGGCGGACGACCTGCCGCCTCGGAATCGCCATACAACGAAGAATACGATGATGCGTCGGGCCGGCCGGCCCGACGTCAGATATACCTTTCGCCGGGATCCAAAATGGCTGCCATCGTGGGCAGCGCCGGAATGTTCCGAGTCAACAACGGCGCGTGGAACCGCCGCCTGGCCCTGAAGGAATCCCAACGCGCCCAACGGCTCATGTCCATCGCCTACCAGCTTGACGATGGTGTAATTGAAGGTCTGGAGAGCAAGGAACACAGCTGGGTGATCGCAGTCCAGTTTTTGCCCGAGCGCGCCGACGAAGTGCCGGCCAGTTTCAACAACCTCTTTCTGGGATTGGTGGAGCGGGCCGAAGATTTCACCGCCACAGGAGATAGCCAACCATGACCACAGCGCCCCCACCCCCACCACAGACCGGCGGTGATTTCACTCCCCGACCCATCGAAGACGAGATGCGCGAGTCGTATCTGTCCTATGCGATGTCGGTCATCGTGTCCCGCGCGCTGCCCGACGCGCGCGACGGACTCAAGCCGGTGCAGCGCCGGATCCTGTACGCCATGCACGACATGGGCATCCGCCCGGGCAGCCAGTACCGCAAGAGCGCCCGTATCGTCGGCGAAGTGCTGGGCAAGTTCCACCCCCACGGCGACGGTTCCGTGTATGACGCGCTGGTGAGAATGGCGCAGCCGTTCTCGATGCGCGCGCCTCTGATCGACGGACAGGGCAACTTCGGCAGCATCGACGGCGACCCGCCGGCGGCCATGCGCTACACCGAGGCTCGCCTCACCGCCATCGCCGACGAGATGCTGGCGGATATTGACCAGCAGACCGTCGATTTCACCGACAACTTCGACGACTCGATCCGGGAACCCCAGGTTCTGCCGGCCCGGATGCCCAACCTGCTGGTCAACGGTTCGTCCGGCATCGCGGTGGGCATGGCAACCAACATGCCGCCGCACAACCTTGGCGAAATCTGCGACGCCGTTTGCCACGTCATTGACCATCCCAACTGCGACGTTGACCAACTGATGGCCATCGTGCCGGGGCCGGATTTCCCCACCCACGGACGCATCCGCGGCATCTCCGGCATCCGCGATATGTACGCCACCGGGCGCGGCCGCGTCGTGATGGAGGCCGTCACCGAGATTGAGGAGATGCGCAACAACCGGCAGCGTATCATCGTCAGCGAACTGCCTTTCCAGGTCAACAAGGCGAACCTGGTGGAAAAGATCGCCGGACTGGTGCGCGACAAGACTCTGGTGGGCATCACGGAAATCCGCGACGAGTCGGACCGCCGGGGCATCCGAGTGGTTATCGAGTTGTCGCGGAACGCGCAGGCCACGGTGATTCTCAACAACCTGTACAAGCGCACGGCCCTGCGCTCTTCCTTCAACGCCATCATGCTGGCGCTGGTGGACGGACAGCCCCAGGAACTGTCGCTCAAGGACCTGATTCGCTACTTCGTCCTGCACCGTGAGGACGTCATCCGGCGCCGCACCGAGTACCAGCTGGGCCGCGCCCGCGACCGCGCCCACATCGTGGAGGGTCTGCTCAAGGCGCTGGACGCCATCGACGCCATCATCGAGACCATCCGCAACAGCCAGGACGTGGAAACGGCGCGCAACAACCTGGTGCAGGAATTTGACCTGACCGAAATTCAGGCGCAGGCCATCCTGGATATGCAATTGCGTCGCCTGGCCGCGCTGGAACGGCAGCGGCTGGACGAGGAGTACAACGACCTGCTGGCGACCATCGCCGAACTGGAAGACCTGCTCCAGAACCCGCAGAAGATTAGCAACGAGATCAAGCGGGAAACCCGCGAGGTGAAGCGCAAGCACGCCAACGCGCGTCGCACCGAGATCATCGCGCAGGAGTTGGAGGAGCAGTCCATCGAGCAGTTCATCGTTCAGGAGGACGTGGTCGTCTCCCTGAGCCAGCGAGGCTACATCAAGCGCGTGCCCATCAACACGTACCGCACCCAGAAGCGCGGCGGCAAGGGCGTGCGCGGCGCCAATAACCGCGACGACGACGCGGTGATGCAGATCGCCGTGGTCAATACCCACGACCAACTGCTGTTTTTCACCAACAAGGGGCGCGTGTATCCGCTCAACGTGTACGAAACTCCCAACGACACTGGGCGAACGGCCCGGGGCACCTTGCTGGTGAACCTGATTCCGCTGCAACCGGGTGAGCAGGTGCAGACCATGTTGCCCGCCAGCAGGGACGAATACAACAGCCTGTACATCTTTGCCACGCGCAACGGGCGCGTGAATGCCCTGAGGCCCGGCCAGCTGAAAAACCTGCGCAAATCCGGCCTGATCGCCATGAAGATACAGGACGGCGACGAGATGATTGCGGTGCGTCCCGTGTCCAGCGATGCCTCCATCGTACTGGTCACCGAACAGGGTCAGGCCCTGCTGTGCCCGGTGAGCAGCATACCGGAACGGAACCGCAATGCGACGGGCGTAATCGGCATGAAGTTCAAGGACGAATTCAACGGACGCGACCGGGTGGTGGCCATGGACGTGGTCAACAACCCCGAGGACGAGTACCTGCTGGTGGTGAGCGAAAAGGGCTACGGCAAAGCCACGCCCCTGTACAACAGCAAGGGCGAGGCCGTGTATCGGGAGACCAACCGCGGAGGCATGGGCGTCAAGACCTTTGCCGTTGACCAGGGCGACAAGCCCACCGGCCCGGTGGTGGACGCCAAGGTTGTCAACTCAGCGGAAATGAACGAGGAAGAAGGGCACGAGGTGTTCATCATCTCGGCGCAGGGCCAGGTGGTGCGAATAAACCTGGCCGAGGTCAAGGTGGTCAACACACGCCAGACCAAGGGCGTCATCATCTGGCGCGAGCGCGGCGGTGACGACAGCGTGGTGTCCATCTACTGTTTCCGCGCCAACGATTACAGCCAGGGCGACCCCACCCGTCAGAACGGCGCGGAGGCTGACGCCAATTCCGTGCTGGAACAGGCCGAAGCGGTGGCGGCTGTCGCCGATAGCCAGTACGACGAGGATGAAGAAACTGAGTTGGATCAGGCGGAACTGTCTGACGACACGGTTGAGGATGAAGACGACGATCCGGAAACGCCGATGAACGAGCAGGGGACGCTGCTGTAACCGTCCGATAAGATACAATAGCGACCGTCTGGCGTATGGGAAGTCTCCGCTCCCCAGCCGGCTTGAAGGCCGCGGCGCTGCGGACGGTTGCGCATGGCGCGCGGTGGTTGATATTGCTGTTGGCGTTATACGCCACCGCGCTGTCCCTGCCACGGTTGGAAGCCTGGCCGGACGGTTGGAAAATACCCGTCAGCGGCCTCGTTCAGGACCGAATCGGCGTCGCAGACGAAGCCGTAGTCTGCATCGCTTTGGCTTCTCTGGTACTGAGTTATTGGGGAGCGCGGGAGGGCAGGGATACGGCGGCAAACCTGGTGAGGATATCCGGGTTTTGCCCGGCTTGCCCTGGGCTTCTACGATAAGCGGCTGGATAGTCAAAGGAGTTGCGATCATGTTCCAAACGCTCAAGCAAAGGGCCATGGACCTGATACGCGAGGAAGCCCTGGCTGAAGGCCTGGGCAAGGGCAAGGACGAAGGTCGCGCGGAAGAATCAGCCCGGTGGCAGGCGTGGCTGGAACGCCGGATCGCTGCCAACCCGGAATTGCTGGACGACGACGACCCGCCGCCAGCGATGCCGAAGAAGTAAACCCCAACCCAATCACCCGACAGGACACTTTAATGCAACTCGTCATGGTTCACGGCTCCGGCCAGAACGAACTCACCTACCACTACCAGACACGGGCTTTCGACGACGCCGACGCGGTGAATCTGCCCGGCCACCCCGACGGCGAACCTCGGGATACCATCGGCGGCTACGTGGACTGGGTTCGCGAGTACGCCACAGCCCGGGGTTACGCGCCGTTCGTGCTTTTCGGGCACTCGATGGGCGGGGCAATCGTGCTGGACTATGCGCTGCGCTTCCCTGAGGATCTGGCCGGCCTGGTGCTGATCGGCACCGGCGCCCGCCTTCGCGTGCATCCCGACTACCTGACTCGCTGTCTGGACGACGCCCAGTGGCGATCCGAAGCCCCCGGCTACTATGAGGCGATCAACCGCGACCTGGCCCCTCAGTTGGCCGAGCGTGCCCTGCGATCCGGCCCAATGGTAGAGCACAACGATCTGGTCTGCTGCGACAAGTTCGACGTGATGGAACGGGTGAAGGAAATTGCCATACCGTCGCTGGTCATTGTCGGCGCCGACGATGTCATGACGCCCGTGCGCTACGCCGAATACCTGGGCCGCGAGCTGCCGGATGCCGAGGTCGTGGTGGTTCCCAACTCGGGCCACTTCGTTACGCTGGAACAACCGGAGGCGTGCAACGAGGCCATCGCCCGGTTCCTGCAACGACTCGATTCCTAGTTGGCACAGCGGGCATCGTCCCGCCGCCGACATTGCTGGTATTATGTGGCAATCCGAATCTATCGTTGCTCTGATACCGGCAATGACCACTGCCCAGCAGTACACGCCTGACGCCCACCGGCTCGCCAACTCGCTGCCGGCTATTTACGCGAGCCATCGCGATGCCGACGGATTGCCGGCGGCCCGCAGAATCGCCGCCACCGCCGGTGAACTGGCCGAAGCCGGTGACGCGGCGGTGGATTTCTCCGCAGTCAACGCTGCCGCCCTGTTTTACCTGGCAGGTTCACCCGACGACCCGCGCCGCGCCGACACATCGGCGGCCATTGCCGAAGCCTGGCTGCGCGGGTCGGGGGCGCCCGATGCTTTTGTCGCATCGGTGCGCGCCGCGGTATCGGGCGCGTGGGACGGTTCCACCGATGACGCGAACGCGAGGTGTCTTTGGCACGCGGCGCTCCTTGACCTGACCACCGTGGAACACCACTCCGACCGCATCAAGGAAGTTCCCTCGCCCGGACGGGCCCGCGAGAACCATCTGGCCGCGTACCGCATGCAGTGCCTCGCGCCCGCGCTGGATATGCGCGAACGGCTGGAATTACCGGCGGCGCGAGCAATGTATGACGAGCGGATGCCCAGGCTGGCACAGTGGCTGGACAGCCAACCGGGCGCGCTGGTTCCTCCTGACTGGCGCCGCCTGTCGGAGATCGCAACCCTGCGGCGCGGCGTGGAGCGACTGCTGGAGGGCGAAGATCCTGCGCTGGTCCGTTCTCAGATGCCGGGTGGAGGCCTTCCCTACGCTGAGTACCGGGGACAGCAGCGCGCCATCATCGCGGGCAGCCACGAGCGCATCCTGGAGTTGACCCACGACCGCATCGAGGCATCTCGCAACGTGGCGGCCGAAAAGTACCTGGAGAGCGACACCATCCACAAGCCCGCCGTGGAGGAAAACCTTTTCATCGGCGCGAGGCGCAAGGCGAGGCAGTTGGGCCTGTCGGCGGAAACCGCCGAGGACATCGCTCGTCTGCTGTTGTCCAACGCCCGCGAGGTGCAGGAGCGCACGCTAAACGACATCGCCCAACGCCTGATCCGACTGCACGGCCAGATTCTCGACGCCGATTCACCGGAGACGCGCACCGAGGAGGCCGACATGGCCATCCCGTCGCTGGTGGTGCGTACCGGCGACCAACCACTGGCCCGCGAGAATGAACTGATCAAAGAACTGCGGGTCACCGGACTCAACGAGGCCTACCCTGAGCAGCAAAGCAGGTTTGCGCAATGGTTCGAGGAGCCGCATCCCTACATTCTGACCGGGCAGGTTGTGGGCAGCCGGGACGCTGACCTCTTCATGCAGGCGTTGGAGGACGGCCAACGGTGCAAAGTGATAGCAACCATGTCCACGGAAGGACCGATGCACCTGGGAGAAATGGCCCTGGGGAACCTGCTGCTGTACTTTAACTCATTGGGCGCCGAGGTTTCGCTTGGTTTCCACGGCGATCCGAATTCGCGCGAAACCGCCCGGGCGAACGCGACTGAGCGGCTGTTGACCTTGGCGGCGGCGGGCCTGGACTTGCATCAGACGGACGCAAACATGGAACTGGAACGCCCCGCGGTGGTGGAGACCGCGTTCAAGTTGGGCGAGGCCATTCCATTGAGCACGTTGAACTCCGCGTTGGGATTGCGGTTGAGTACCAGCGTGACCGATACCTTCCTGCCCCTGCTGCGGCTGGCCTCGATTTTGCACGTCCAGCAGCCGGAAATGGCGGGGCCCTGCCGCACGTTGGTCATCGACAGCATTGGCGGCGACGTGTACGTGCGCATGGCGCGAAACATTGCCGAGAAGTTCGGATTCATCAAGCCGTCTGCGCTGTACCTGCGACCAATGCGCGGCCTGACCACCTACGACGATCCGAGCACGGGAAGCGCGGTGGACGTGATGACCAATGCGGTGCCCCAGGGACGTATCGCCTACAACGACACGACCGAGGACGTTCGGCGACGTATTTTGAGGGCGTACACGGGCGGTCGGCAGACGCTGACGGAACAGCGGGAACTGGGAGGAAATCCCGACCCGCGAGTATGCAGCGTGTCGAGCCTGCACGCTTTTCACGCCACTTTGGAGCCGGGGGCGTACACCGAGCTTCAGGAACGATGCCGCTCCGGGAAACTGACGTGCGGCGAGTGCAAAGCTGCGGCCACGGACAATATCCTCGAACATTTGAAGCTCCGCCAGCAGGCGCGAGAATCCCTGCCGGATGCGGCAATACGACGGGCCAGAGCCCTGGCGGGAACCATCGGCGAAGAAGATTAATGGCAACAGCACGCTTCATCGGCTGCGTCTGCGCCCCGGTATTGAGAGGGCGCACGACGCTGCAATGCCGCACCGTTCGACAGAATTGCTGCGGGTGAGCGTAAGGCAACTGCAACTGACAAACTGCTAAAATATCTGGCAACCCATCATCAATCACGCGGCAGGCCTGACGCTGACACCTTTAGCCGGGTGTGTGCATTGGCCAGACTGCCAGCGAAGGAGGAACCCACATGAAGGAGTTTTTCCTGAACCATATCTGCACCGCGCCACCATATACGGTATCTGCTTGCGAGTACCAATATCAGTGGTTGGCGCCGATTGGCGCAATCATATTGGTGGGTGTCGCAGCTGCCGTAATTGCAACCTGGCTTCATTGGCGACAAGGCAGCGTTACGTGAGCGTGGCGCTGGTCTATGTCGTTTTCGTAGTGGGAATTGGATTCGCGGGAGCAGTGTTTCACGAGTTGGCAGAACGAACCGAAGCCATCAACACATCGAGGTTTTTCCTGAAGGTTTTGTATCGAACCGTTTCCTGGTTCTGGCTCGGGATCGCCGGAATTCTGCTTTCTGTGGCTTTCAGGTTGTCGTCGTAGCAATCTCAAATTTGATTGGACTATTAGTGAGGGTTCCGGAACATGGCTGACCAGCAACGCATTCTCACCGGCATGCGCCCCACCGGGCAACTGCATCTTGGGCACTATCTCGGCGCGCTGGAGAACTGGCTCCAGTTGGAAAACGAGTACGAGTGCTTCTTTCTGATTGCAGACTACCAGGCCATGGGCGACCATCTGGACGACATCGGCCTGATCCAGCGCTCGGTGATTGAGGTCGCCACCGACTGGCTGGCCGTGGGTCTGGACCCTGAGAAATCGGCCTTCGTCATCCAGAGTTACGTGCCCGAACACGCCGAACTGACCATGTACTTCTCGATGCTGATGCCGCTCAACCAGCACCAGAAGAATCCGACCCTGCGCGCGGAAACGGAACAGCTTGAGTCCGAAAACCAGTCCATCACCCTGGGGTTCTTCAACTACCCCATCAGCCAGGCGGCGGACATTCTGCTGCCCAAGGCGCACCTGGTGCCGGTGGGCGAGGACCAGGTGCCGCATATCGAGTACACGCGGAACGTCGCCCGTCGGTTCAACCGGCTGTACGGCGAGGTGTTTCCGGTTCCGCGCGCCCGCGTTGGCCGGGTGCCCCGTCTCGTCGGAACCGACGGACAGGCCAAGATGAGCAAGAGCCTGAACAACACCATCTACCTGGCCGACGACCCCGAAACGGTGCAGCGACGGGTGCGGCGCATGGTGTCCGACATTACCGGCGAAAACCCCAGGCTCCGCGCCACCGATCCCGGCGTGGTGGAATACAACCCGGCGTTCCTGTACCACGACGCCTTCAACGACAACCAGGACGAGGTGGCGGAACTGAAGGAACGATACACCGCCGGCACGGTCAGCGACGGAGAGGTGAAGGACACACTCACCGCCGCCATCAACCGTTTCCTGGAACCGATCCGCGAGCGGCGGGCCTGGTACGAGGAACACCCCGACTACGTGCGCGACGTCCTGAAAGCAGGCACCGAGCGCGAGCGGGCCATCGCCCAGGAAACCATGGATAACGTCCGGCAGGCCATGCAGGTGGTTTATACCTGATAGTTTAAACGGACGCAGGGAAACGTCAGCATGGCCACCGAGGAAATCATCACTTTCGACGATCTGATGGCTCTGTTGGAGCGAAACCCGGAATACCGGGAGCGATTGCGGCAGCAGATCCTGGACGAGGAGTTCCGGCAGATGCCGGCCCAGGTCCGCGCGCTGATAGCGGGAGTGCAGGCGCAGGCTGTTACGCTGGAAAACCACAGCCGGCTTCTGGAAGGGCATACCAAGCTTCTGGAGGAGCATACCAAGCTTCTGGAAGGGCATACCAAGCTTCTGGAGGAGCATACCAATTGGCTGAGACGCATTGACCACCGGTTGGAGCGTCACGAGAGACATCGGAATCGGCTGCTTGGCGACGAAGCCGAGCGTAGATTCCGGGACAACGCTGCCGGCCTTTTCGGCCACCTGCTCCGGCGTATTCGGGTGATTGATAAATCAGTCCTGGCCGACCAGATCGACGATGCCATCGACGCCGGTTTCTTTACCGATAGCGACCGGAGATCTTTGATGGCCCTCGACGTGGCAGTGCGCGGCATTGACCGGGATACGCGTCAGGAAACCCGGTTAGCGGTGGAAGTATCCTCAGGAATTGGTGAACGGGACATCATGCGCGCCGCAGACCGGGCGCGGTTGTTGGAAAAGCTGACCAGCCATGCCACCATGGCAGTGGTTGCCGGTTACTCTGTATCTCCCGCATATCGTCAATTGGCTGAAGACAAGGGCGTTGAGGTTGTGGTTGTGACGCCGCCCGACGCCGGAGAGCCGGAGGAGTTTGACGAACGGGATACCGCTTGAATCCCTGTTCTGCCCGTGTTAGCGTGCCTCACGGGGCCGGGCGGATGCGCCGGCGCTCGATTCCAGAACCACCAATCGGAGGGAACGATATGGCGGGTAACCCGCGAGACAAATACTGCATCGTAGGCGTCGGCGAGACCGAGTACAGCCGCGCCTCCGGCCGAACCACCCGCGCATTGGGCGCAGAGGCCATCCGCAATGCCATGAATGACGCCGGCCTGACTCCCGACCAGGTGGACGGGATGCTCAGTTACCACGGCGGTGACTCCACACCCTCCACGTCCATCCAGTACGACCTGGGCATCCGCCCCAACTTCTACATGGACTGCTCCGGGGGAGGCTCGTCCACCGAGGCGCTGGTCGGCCTGGCCATCGGCGCGATCGAGGCGGGCATGTGCGACGTGGTCGCCATCTTCCGCTCCATGAACGGCTACTCCAACGTGCGCATCGGCGGCACCGGCGCGCGGGCATCCGCTCCCATCGGCGGGCTGGACCTGATGAAGCGCCCCTATGGCCTGATCAGCGCGGTGCAGCAGTTCTCGTACACGTTCACCCGCCACATGGCCGAGTATGGCGTGAAGAGCGAGGACCTGGCTGCCATCAAGGTCGCACACTCGAATCATGCCTCCAACAACCCCAAGGCGCTGATGAAGCACCGGGTCACCGTGGACGACGTGATGAACTCGCGCTGGATCATCCGCCCGGTGGCGCACCTGCTGGACTGCTGCCTTGAGACCGATAACGCCACCTGTGTGATCGTCACCTCCGCCGAGCGGGCCAGGGACCTCAAGCACAAGCCCATCTACATCAAGGGCGTGCAGGGTCGCGGCACCAAGCCCGGCGGCGATTTCCACTACCAGCACGGTCCCATCACCCGCGTGGCCGGTCACTACGTTGGCCCCCGCGTCTTTGAACTGGCCGGCGTGAAGCACGAAGACGTGGACATCACCGGATGCTACGACGCCTTCACCTACACCGTATTGCTGCAGTTCGAGGACTATGGCTGGTGCGAGAAGGGCGAGGGCAAGGACTACGTTACCAGCGGCATTATCAACCTGGGCGGCAAGCGTCCCAACAACCTGAGCGGCGGCCACCTGTGCGAGGGCTACACCCACGGCATGAACATGGTCATCGAGAACGTGCGGCAACTGCGCGGCACCGTTGACGACTATTGCCCCGGCGCGCTGGAAGGCGACCACTCTTACGACTACAACGAGGGCGGCTGCCGGCAGGTGCGGGACGCCAGGATCAGCATGAACATGGGTTGGGGCACGCCGGCCGTCGGCAGTTCGCTCATCATGGGCAACGTGCTCAACTAGACGCCGTGGAGATTGCAAAGATCATTACAGCCCGCTCATGGTGAGCCTGTCGAACCATGATCCAGTGTGACTGAGATGTCCTTCGACAGGCTCAGGACGAGCGGGAGGGTTGGAGAACCACAAATGGCAAATTACAACTACCGGGGCATCACACTGAGCATCCCCGAGAACGATTCCGAGTACAAGGGATACTTTGAGGCCGCCGGCGAGGGTCGCCTGGTGGTCAAGAAGTGCGCCGACTGCGGGCTGCTGCGCGGCGAGCCGGGGCCGGCGTGTCCGTGGTGTACGTCCATCAACTGGGAGTGGCAGCAGGTGTCGGGCAAGGGCACCATCTACTCATACCAGGTGGTGGCCCACACCGTTATCCCCAGCTTCCGCGATCTCACGCCCTTCGCCATCGTGCTGGTGGAACTGGACGAGCAGCGTGGGCAGCCCACCGAGTTCGACGGACTGCGCATCACCGGAAACCTGGTGGATGCCGACTTCAATATGGAGAAGGAGGCGAACGTCGGCATCGGCAAGAGGGTAGAGGTCGCTTTCCAGCCGGTCGAAGGCGACATCAAGCTGCCCCAGTGGAGGCTGATCGACGAGCCCGACCAGGGTTTCACCTGGTCCCACGAGGCGCCGGAAGGTTAGCCCCGGGCCACATTCACAGGACTGCACAACCGGGGGCGAATGATTATTCGCCCCCAACTTCTGATCAGTAGGTGATTACGCAAGCGCCGCGACCGGTGGGCGGGGCTTGCTTCAGTCCCGCCGCGGCGATGGCCGGCGCGTCCTGCCCGGTACCGGGATCCGCGCGTTGCGTCCGTTTCAGAGCGCCGCCAGCAGAATTGTGCCGGCCACGATCATGACAATGGCAATGAATTTGGCCGCCAGCGCCTGAGTTCCCAGCGACTCCTGCAGCAGGCCCAGCCGCCGCCAACTCAACAGCGATCCCGCCACGAACACGAACATGGGCCGCGTCGCCAGTACGGCCGACGCCAGGGATACCGGGCCAAAGGCAAACGACCAGACGAACAGCAGGATCGCCAACTGGGGCAATATCCCCTCACCCACCACGAACGTGGTCAGCGCGGACCACGAACGCAGGCCCCGGTACAACTTGCGCCAGTTCGTCGGGTGCCCGAACACCGCGAACACCGGCACCATGCCCAGTTCCTGCATGGCGAAAACTTCCCACGGCGTCAGGTCTTGCAGAACCAGTTTGGACAGGAAAAAGGACATGCCCAGCCCGACGGAACTGCCCACCAACGCCGTCAACCCCGGCGTCAACCGGAACAGGCGGCGGCCCAGGCCTTCGACCGATACCAGGATGGCTCCCAGAACCACCAGCGCGATGGCCGTCCACTGCCAGGGGCCCACGTGTTCGCCCAGCGCCACCAGGGCCAGGATGGCCACCAGTATGGGATTGGTCTGGCTGATGGCGACGGCCCGGGACGCCTCGCCCAGTTTCAGTCCCAGGAACAACAGGAGCAGGCCGGCGCCCAGGCTGATTCCCGACAGCAATCCGACGGCTACCGCCTGCAACGGCGCTTCCGTGGGCCATCCCACCACCGCCAACACGATGGCCGCCGACGTGAGGCGGGTCAGAATCGAGCCGGCGCCCAGGACGCTGACGCCGGCCAGGTAGTTGTCCAACAGCCGCTTGTGCGCAATGTTGGCGAAGCCCAGCGAGGCCGCGCTGCAGATGGCAAGCAAAATCCACACAGCGGGCAGGATACCAAACGGCCAGCCAAAGCGGAGCAAGATTGCAGGTATGGGTGAACGGCCGGTTCGCTCCCCGGTGCGGGTCGAACCGAAAACGGAATGCGATGCGCCCCTGCTATAATCCGCCAACTTTGTGATTGGAGGGGGTTGCAATGGGTTGGTCGATTCATCATCCGGTGGGGTTGATCCACTACACACCGACGGCGTGCCAACTGGGATATACGCTGTTTTCCACCACTCGCGGCGGCAAGGACGCCTACCTGATCGATATGCACGGCAACGTTGTCCATCGTTGGCATTCCGAGGAGGGCATCCACTACTCCTATCTGCTGGACAACGGCAACCTGCTCTGCCGCACCATGCCGCCCAGGGACGCCGGCGGCATCGAGACTGTGGGCGGCTCGTCCGCCAGCATCATCGAGCTGGACTGGGACAGCAACGTGGTTTGGTCGTACCGCGACCCCACGCTGCATCACGACTATGAGCGGTTGGACAACGGCAACACGCTGCTGCTGCTGTGGGAGCCGCTGCCCGACGGTCTGGAAGCCCAGGTGCAGGGTGGTTTCGACGTTGATTTCGCTCCCGGTATGCTGGGCGACGTGGTGCGGGAAGTAACGCCGGACGGCAACACCGTCTGGGAGTGGCGTTCCTGGGAGCATCTCGACGTGGCGGAGGACGTGATCTGCCCGTTGGAGGCCCGGCGGGAATGGACCCATCAGAACTGCCTGAACGTGACGCCGAATGGCGACCTGCTGGTGAGCTACCGGCTGACCAGCACGGTGGGCATTGTTGACCGGCAATCCGGAGCGTTCAAGTGGAAGTGGGGGCCGGGCGAGATTTACCACCAGCATCATCCCACCTGGCAGGAAAACGGGCGCGTGCTGATATTCGACAACGGCGGCCACCGGAGAGGCGCCAGCCACTCGCGCATCGTTGAGGTTGACCCGGCCACCAACGAGATCCACTGGCAGTACCGGGGCGAGCCGGCGATTTCCTTCTACAGCTACAACATCAGCAGCGCGGAGCGTCAGCCCAATGGCAACACTCTGATATGCGAGGGCGCGCCGGGCCGAATGTTCGAAGTAACGCCCCGGGGCGAGGTGGTCTGGGAGTACATCAACCCGTTCTTCATGCACAGCGATGCGGCCGGCGGCGCGGGCGGCATGGAATACACCAACGCCACCTTCCGGTGCCACCGCTACGGCCCCGACCATCCCGCGTTGGCGGGGCGCGACCTGGACCCGGCGCGGCATTCCGGTCTGAACCGGCTGCTCGGGTAGCGGGTCCTTTGAATCTCCGGCCGGCGTAGGGGCAGGTTTCAAACCCGCCCCTACAGTGGAACACCGGATCAACTTCGGCTGTGTCGTTGCAACGGGTAGGGGCGAATAATTATTCGCCCCTACGATTTTGAGTGTCCGCCTTATCACCACACCACTCCGGTACGGATAGACAGGAAACTCGACCGCTGGTTCTTACGGCGTCACCGTGTACTGCACCTCTGCCACCTTGCGGCCGCTTTCATACACCTGGACCTGGTGCCAACCCGGCGCCCAGCGCCCGCCCAGGGCCGGCCCAACCTGCAGCCATTGAGTGCCGCCCTGGAATCCCGGCCGCGCGTTGATGGTCGAATCGCGACGCCGGAATGTGAACCCGTCCTGGTAAGATTCCACGATCTGGAGGTGAACAGTTGACGGAGCGGTCAGGGCCTGGAACGAGTATTGCAGGTGCAGCAGCACCGGACCGGTGAAATCACTGGCCGAAAACTGGTCGACCGGCTGGCCGTCCTCGGTGAAACTGATGAAGGCACGGTCTATGCGCCCCTGAATATCGGGCAATATCGAGTCTACGCCCCCGGTGTCCAGGGTGGACACGTCGTAAGGCGCGCTGCCGTCGAACCAGCGGGCGACCGATGTGTCCACAGCAGCGTTGCCGCTGGCCTGCCGGAAGGCGGCGCGGACCTCATTGATGCCGACCGCCGTTCCCGGAAAGTCGTCGGCGTCGTCCTCGACAGCGGACAATCCATACAGCGTGCGGAAGCCCTCCCTGAAGTCGGTATCCCCAAGGGTGCGATAGAGATCCAGTAAGATGCGTTCGCCCATGGAGTAATTGCAGGTGAATGCGCCCGATTCTCGCTGGGCGTTCAGGGCTTCCAGCGCCGCGATGTTCGGCGCGTATCCGCAAGGATAGTTGATGGCCTCCAGAGCCCGGCCAACGCGGGCATACTCGGACGCGGAGGCGATCAGTTCAGCCGCTCCTTCATCGACCCAGTCGGCGTTGTGGTTCCAGTAGTAGTGGGCAACCTCGTGGGCGATGATGTGGCCGGCCGTCTGGGCCTCATGGCTATCATCGTCAACGTCGAACTTGGGACGGATGGAAATGCTGGAGCCAAAGTTGGTGCCGGCCGACGATCCCGCAACGGCAAGCTCGAATAGCACGATGACGTGGCCCATGGGCATCGGCGCGGCCATGAACTGCTCGGAATTGCGCACCGCCGTTTCCAGCAGGTCCATGCTGCGCCGCGCGCCCGGGCCGGTGCGGATGATGGTCATTTCCACGGGACCCGACAACGGCAGGTCAATCGTGCGTGATTCCACGCCGACTCGATTGACATCCAGTAGCACGTCGATCAGGCCCGGATTGGTCCGGCTGACGCCGTGCATAGTGGCGACGATGGTAGCCCAGTCGTGGGTGATTCCGCCGCTCAGGGTGGGGTGTTCGAGAACGTACCGGAACACACCCGGGTTGAGATAGGCCAACTGCTGCAACGAACCGAGAGCCGCAATATCGCGGGCCTCTATGGTCTGCAGGAACGGCATGGCCACGATCTGGGCCGCGCCGGCCGGGTCCGACTGGGAGATTCGGGCGATGTTTGCGACCAGTTCATCCTCGGTGTCGGTGATTTCGTCGGAAACCCAGGCCAGGCTGAACAACAACGCCGCTGTCGCCTCGTCGCGCTGGGAAATTATCACGGCGCTTGTAATCGCGGACGCTTCCGGTTTCGTAACGTCGTCCTGCAGCCAGGGAATGGCCACCAGGGTCCAGAACGCCGTCGGCTGGAATGCGGCGAGTTGCGTCAGGTGTTCGGCAGTTTCCAGTTCTGCATCGGCGATTCCGTCGGCGATCCAGGGCAGGGCCTTTATGGCGTCCGCAGACTGCGGCACAGATTGCTCCAGGTATGCCGCGTTGGTGAGTGTCCGAAAGTCACGGCCGCCGGCGGTGGGCTGGGCGACAGGCTCCGGAGACGGTGTCGCGGTGGGCAAATCAGACGGGGTGTAGCGGACTGCCGGCGTCGGCGTGCGGGTGTCTTCCGGCGCCACGTTCCGGTTGAGGTCAGAAACGGCGGCCTCAATCGTCGCCCGCGCCGACTCCGCGCTGATTTCAGGGTCGCCGTTGCACGCCAATACGGCTCCCAGCAGCAGAAGCGAGATCAGGATACTTAGGTGGCGCATGGAAATAGTATATCCGGGCGGCCGATTTCCTGCGCTATAATGCGTCAACCAACCGGGGCAATTGCGCCGTCACATCATCGCGCGTCCGCCCTGAATCGACCTCGATATACGACTGATCAAGGAGACGTGATAATGGGCAAATTGGACGGCAGAGTGGCATTGATTACCGGGTCGGGACGCAACATCGGGCGATCGACGGCGTTGATGATGGCATCGGAGGGAGCGAACATCGTGGTCAACGCGCGCAGCAACCACGATGAGGCAGAGGCTACCGCCGCCGCGGTGGAGGAATTGGGAGTCAAGGCGCTGCCGGTGATCGCAGACGTGTCCAGCAAGGAACAGGTTGACGCCATGATAGACGCGGCCATGTCCACCTTCGGGCGCATCGACATCCTGGTGAACAACGCGGCCATTCGCCCTCACAAGCCGTTCACCGAGCTTACGCTGGAGGATTGGGAGCACGTGCGGGGCGTGGTGCTGGACGGTTCCTTCTACACGACGCGGGGCGTCATTGAGCAGATGGTCGCCAACAACTTCGGGCGCATCGTTTTCCTCACCGGGGACGGCGCGTTCCGGGGCAGTCCGCTGCGGGCGCACGTATCGGCGGCCAAGATGGGGCTGGTGGGCATGGCCCGTGCCCTGGCCTCGGAGTTCGCGCCCCACAACATCAGGGTCAACGTGATCGCTCCCGGCAGCATCGACACGTCCCGCGCCAATCCGGAGTGGTACGCCGGCCGCGTGCCCGATTCGTCGGGCATCCCGCTGGGACGCCAGGGCAAGCCGGAGGAGATCGCGTCGGCCATCACGTTCCTCTGCACCGACGACGGCGGGTTCGTAACCGGCCAAACCCTGCACGTCAACGGAGGTCAGGGGTATTTCGGGTAGGGCACTTCACTCCCACCGCTACCGATGCACGTGAAGGCATCCAATGATCATCAACCGCATACAAGTGCTCAACTACGGTTGCCTGCGGTACGTAGATGTGCCGATGGACCGCTTTCACGTGCTCATTGGCCCCAACGCCAGCGGCAAAAGCACGCTGATGGATGCCATCAAGTTCGTGTCCGACGTGGTGCGGGATGGAGTGGAGGCAGCCTGGAGGAAACGCACCTCGAACTTTGCCGATCTGGTATGGGGCCGGCCCGACGATCCAGAGGAGCAGCGGTTTGAGATCGCGCTGGAGTTTGGCCTGCCGGACGAGGTTCGAGCGTTGTTACCATCTGACCGGGGTTACAAGTCGTTCAGATATACACTGGCGGTAGGCATGAACCCGGAAACAATGCGAATAGGTATCGAGGAAGAAAGAGGGGCTTTACTTCCTGGGTTACCTTTCAGGGGCAGGCAGTTGAACTTTTTTCCAGAGCCTTTGGCGCCAGTGTCAACCATGGTTCAACGTGGAGGCCGTGGTAGGCGCACCATTTTTGGAAAGAGCCGGAATGGTCGCAGCAGATATTACCCCGAAACCGTCCAAAAAACTGGCGCTGAAGGTTGGCGTGCCGCGTTCAACTTGGGTGCGGAACGCTCTGCGATGTCGATACTGCCCGACACCGTCGACGAATATCCTGTGACTACCCGTATATTGGCTTACCTCAGAGATGGGATGACTGCGTTATCGTTAAACAGTGAACGCATGCGGCAAGCAAGTCCGCCTGGTGCAGGAAGAGATTTCCTTCCCGATGGTTCCAACGTGCCGTGGGTAGCCGACGCGCTGATAAAACAAAACCCTGACCGTGCAGCCGATTGGATGGGGCACATCCAATTCGCGTTGGATGGGTTTGAATCGGTGCGAGTGGAACACCGCAGCGATGATGGCCACAAATACTTGATGGTGAAATACAGCAACAACCTGGAAGTGCCGTCCTGGAAAGTTTCTGATGGAACCCTGAGGTTACTGGCACTCACCTTGTTAGCATATATGCCGGAAACTTATGGCTTGTACATGATCGAGGAACCAGAAAATGGTATTCATCCAGGAGGTTTGCAAGCCGCGTTTGACTCGCTGTCTTCGGTGTACAATGCCCAAATGATGTTGGCAACCCATTCGCCACAGTTTGTTGCCATCGCAAAACCCAGGGATTTGATGTGCTTCAGCAAAACTGAGGATGGGTTGGTTGATATAGTCCATGGAGAGTCGCACCCCCGCTTGCAAAACTGGCAGTATCAAGTCGATTTGGGCACTTTTTACGCATCAGGGATACTCGCGTGATCAGGAATCCGGCAATTAAAGATCTATTGGTCCTGACCGCGGACACACATATCCGAATTGCCGTGGAAACCCTATTGCGGTACCGTCAGTCTTCTCTGCAGATATCTGACATTGATGTCGACGTCATACGCCATCCTGACAGCGATCCCGGTTGCTTGACCGCCTCAGAAAAATTGCTCAACCCTTTACGCGCAAATTATCGCAGAATGATGGTCGTGTTCGACTTCGACGGCTGTGGTGCCAGCAATATCGCACCGGACGATATTGAACAGAACCTCGAGCAGCAGTACTACAGAGTGGGGTGGACTCCCGACTCAGTTGCGTTCATTGTTATTGCGCCGGAATTGGAGACGTGGATTTTCGGCGCAACTTACCGCGACATTCAGAACGTGGTGCGCTGGTCGCAAAGTATGCCTATCAAGGATTGGTTCGAAACAGAGGGATTTTTGCGGGTTGGCGAATTGAAACCTGAAGACCCCAAGGCAGCAATCGACGCTGCATTGAACAGGCAGAGAGGGCATATATCCGCCAAGTTATTCGCCGACCTCGCCCGCCGCGTTAGCCTCAATCGTTGCCAGGACCGCGCGTTCCAAAAATTCAGGAACACATTGCAGCGGTGGTTCCCTGCACAATGAAATACGGGCGGCCATCCCTGGCCGCCCGTTTTCGTTGCGATGGCGATGCCGTTACTCCGGTCGCACCCGTATCTCTCGCAGGTCGTCGGCGATGATCAGTTGGGCCTCGGTTTGCTCCTGGATGTCCTCTGGAGACCAGCCGGGAGCGTGTTCTTTGAGCACGAACCCTGCTTCGGTAATCTCGAAGAGGCCAAGGTCGGTGGCCAGCAGTTTGACCGCTCCCGGGGCCGTGATGGGCAGGTTGCAGGTCTTGAGCACGCGGGGCGCGCCGTTGCGCTGGTTGTGCTCCATGGCGATGAACACCCGTTTGGCGCACGCCGCCAGATCCATCGCGCCGCCGATTCCGCCGCCTTTTCGCACGGGTATGCGCCAGTTGGCGAAGTCGCCGTTCTCGGATACCTCGTAGGCGCCCATAACCGTAACGTCCACCATCCCCTTGCGGATCAGGCCGAACGAATCGGCGTGGTGGACGATTGCCATGCCGGGCAGCGCGACAACGTTCTGACCGCCGGCGTTGACCAGGTGCCTGTCTTCCTCGCCGGCGGGAGCCAGCGGGCCGAAACCGATCACACCGTTTTCGGAGTGGAAAATGATCTCCTTGTCCGGCTCGCACTCCAGGTAGTTGGAGCACAGTGTGGGCATACCCACGCCCAGGTTCACGATCCAGCCGTCCTGGAACTCCATGGCCAGGCGGTCGCACATGGTCTGCCGGGAAAGGCGCGGTTTGTCGGCGGTAGTCATTGGTCGGGCTCCTTTGGTTTTCGCCTACGGGTCCTGGCGGCAGGGTAAGGGCGGTTGATTATTCGCCCCTACGTGGTGACAGCGGGTCAGTCCCAGATGCCGTCCTCGGGAATTTTGACCAGGCGGTCAACATAAACGCCGGGCACGTGGACGCAGTCGGGGTCGATTTCTCCCGGCTCCACGATGCTGTCCTCCACCTCCACCACGGTGATGTCGGCGGCCATGGCCATGATCGGGTTGAAGTTGCGCTGGGTCAGCCGGAATTGCAGATTGCCGAAGGTGTCGGCGCGGTAGGCGCGTATGAGGGCGAAATCGGCGGGCAGCGGGAATTCCAGCACGTAGGTGCGCCCGTTGATCTCGCGGTGTTCCTTGCCCTCGGCCAACTCGGTGCCCACGCTGGCGGGGGTGTAGAACGCGCCAATGCCGGCCGCGGCCGCGCGCATCCGCTCGGCCAGGGTGCCCTGGGGCACCAGTTCGGCGTCCAGCAGGTCGTCGTTGTACATCTGGACGAACGGGGTGATCTGCGACGGGTGAGTGGGCGCGGTGAAGGCGCAGATCATCTTCTTGACCTGGCCGGCCTCGATGAGCGTACCCACGTCAACGCGGTCGTCCAGCGAGCCCGCGTTGTTGGAGATGCCGGTGAGTTCCTTGACGCCCAGGCGGTGGACGGCGGCCAGCAGGTTGCGGGCGAGACCCACGTTGCCGAAGCCGGGTGACATAAAAGTCATGCCGTCCTTCATGTCGGCGACGGCGGAATCAAAATCGGTATAGACCTTGTTCTTCATCGGGAATGGCTCCCAGCAGGGTTTGCGTCGACGAAAAGCCGACGCGGGCCATTATACAAGCAACCGCAACGCTGGCAATGCGTAGATATCATCGTAGCAGTTGGTCGCCGCAGCGCGTGCAGAACCTCGCATCAGGCCGGTTTGGATTGGAACAATAGCCGCAGACAAGTCGGGCCGGCGGCAGTGAAACCGGCAACCCACAGAACTGGCAAAAACGGCTCACGATTCTTATGTTTTGGTGGCAGTTGGGGCAGGGCATGTTCGGATAGTTCCGCCGGTAACGGAATGGCGAGACCCTCCGTGCCCAGCCAAACCGTTGGGCCGTCCACAATGCGCCCAGGGCAACCAACCCAATGGCCAATGGAATCAGCACGAACACAGACACGTTGAACAAGCCGTGAACCAGCGATGCCAGGCAGATCCCCGCCAACAACCGGAGCCTGCTGCGGCGTCCGCTCCGAATCTGTCGGCTCAGCGCATAGCCCCAGAAACTCCCGAAAACCAGGTGCCCCAACGTGCTGAGGGGTGCGCGACCGATCATCACTGCGGGGCCGAAACTCGCGATGTACACGAGGTTTTCCAGAGAAGCGAAACCCAGGCTGGCTGCAGCGCAGTACACCAACGCATCCGCAGGTTCATCGAAATACATCGAGCGGTAGGCAAGCGCCCGCACGGCCAGAAACTTGCAGGTTTCCTCAACCGGCCCCACGACAAACAACATCGCCACGGCGACCGATGCGAGATCGGCCGAGTCTGACGTCAACGATTCGTCCAGGAACCAATACTCGATAAACCCGGCGGGAATAGTTACGGCCATGCCCAGGAGAAACGTGAATATCAACAGCCGGCGCGGTCCGGGACGATAGACCTTTCGGCGTGCGAATAACCAGAGCCAGAATATCCCCGGCGTGAACGCGAGCAAGGGGAATATGAGCAGGTTCAAATCAACCCCGCTGAGGACGCCCGCGCACCACCGCCGTATCACAGATCAGATCGTGCAGACCGCGTTTATCTCTTCGCAGACCTATCATCAAATATCCAATGCCCAGGTACAGGGCGGACACAAAACCGGCAAGAAATCTGGCGAACGCCCGGCCAACCCCGATCCTGGTACCGTCCGCGCGCAGAATGTACAGGCCAAATACGCGTTTGCCTATGGTGGTTGACCAAATCGAAACCGACCCCGTGTAGTATGCCGCGCCAATCAGCAAGTTAATCAGATACGCCCAGTAGCCTATGGTTGCATCGTTGAGAGATTCCTCAAGCCCCAACCAAACGGCTAGCATCGTGAATCCCACCGTTCCCAGAACCACGAAATCTATGACTCAGGCGCCAAATCGGATCCAGAATCCCGCACGCTGGCCTGCAACCGGGGTTCCCGAGGTAACGGCTGGCGTTTCTTCGTCCAATGGCAACCCGCAGGAATAACAAAACAAAGCGCCTGGCTCACTCACCTGGCGGCAGCGCGGACAGATTACTGAGTGGACCGGCGCAGCGGGCTTTTCTAAACTGATTGAATCCACATCGGGGCGCAGCGTTTCGATCGCGGGTGTTGGTTCGGGAACCCGCATCGACTCCGGCACCCAAAGTAGTTCGGACGGCCGAGACGGCTCGGATGGCCGCAGTGGTTCGGACGGTAGAGGCGGCTCGGATGGTCGCAGTGGTTCGGACGGTAGAGGCGGCTCGGATGGTCGCGGTGGTTCGGATGGTCGAGACGGCTCGGGTGGTCGCGGTGGTTCGGACGGCCGAGGCGGCTCGGATGGCCGCAGTTGCTCCCGCGCCTGTGGTCGAGAATTGAACCTTTTGACCAGTGATCTTATTCGCTGCGCCGATACAGAGGCTGCGAGGGCCATTCCGCGACCGGCAAGCTGACTTACTTTCCATATCTGGCTTGCCGAAAATGCAGCCGCGTTTATGATGCCTCGGGCGGTTGCCGCGATGGACTTCCTGACCAGAGGCGCAGCGTAGGCCGCCATGTCCGCGGAGAGTATTTTCAGATCGGCCCCGATATTTCGGATACCGAGGTTTCGGTTGCGGCCTCGCTTGCGCCCGGCGAGGGAGGTTTCGGCCGCCAACGTGTCGCCGCACTGGTGGCAAAACCGACTGTCCATAGGATTGGCTGCCCCGCAATGGGGACAATATGCCGGCATCAGCGTCCCGCAGTGGTTGCAAAAAACTGCCGATTCAACGGCGTCCAGGTGGCAGTGGGGACATTCCATGGGACAGCGGTCGGTGGATATTCCGGCCCGAAACGAATGATGTGATAGGCAATTGCCATGCTACGGACCAAACAGGGCCCGCGGCGGCGGCCGTGGTTGGCATCAGCAAAAATTTGCAGAACTCGAAGGATGCTGTGCAAGCTCCTGCTACCTGATGAGCGCATCGGCAGCTCGTACACCTTGCGGGTGGTGGGACGCCGTGATGATGATCGTTTTGTGGGACGGTACGTGCCGTGTTGGTTCGAGTGGGATTCAGAGTTCCAGGCGGTTGATCCCGTTGAGCGCCGCCGTCAGATAGCACTCTGCCAGGCTGGGGTAGCTTGTCACCACTTCGGTGAAATAGTCGATGGTGCCGTCGAACGCCATCACGGCCTGGCCGATGTGTATCAATTCCGATGCGTCCTCGCCAATGATGTGGACACCCAGCAGCTTGCGGGTCTCGGTGTCGAAAATGAGCTTCAGGATGCCGGCGTTGTCGCCCTGCATCACGCTGCTCATGGTTTCCTGGTAGTTGGCCCTGCCGACCTCGTAGGAGATGCCGGAGTCGGTGAGCTCGCCTTCGGTCCGGCCCACCATGGCCACTTCGGGAATCGTCCGGACGGTGTAGGGGAGCAGGTTCGGGAACGGGTTAGTGGGCGCATCAAAGGCGTGGCACGCGGCCAGGCGGCCCTGCATTCGAGAGGTGGAGGTCAGATCCGGGAACCCTATGACGCCGCCCACCGCGTAGATGCCCGGCGCGGCGGTCTGATAGTTGTCGTCCACCGAGATACGCCCGCGAGAGTCGGCCTCCAGGCCGGCCGCCTCCAGGTTGAGGGCGCCGGTGTCCCCGGTCCGTCCCACACAGTACATCACGGCGTCGCTGACGATTTGCTTGCCGCTGTCCAGGTGGGTGCGGACACCGACGCCGCGCCGTTCCCGTATGTACTCGATGTCGTTCACGTTCTCGTTGAGCCGCAGCGTCACACCGTTCTGCCGCAGGTGGTACACCAGCGCGTCCACGATTTCGTCGTCGGCGAACCGGAGCAGGCGCGAGTTGCGGTCCACCAGGGTAACGCGGACGCCTAGGGCGGCGAAGGTGCTGCAATACTCCAGGCCGATGGCCCCGCCTCCCACGATGGTCAAGGTGCGCGGAATGTCGGGCAGGTTCAGCACGTCGTCGCTGACGAAGATGAGCCGCCCGTCTGCCTGAACCACGGGTGGGGTGGTTGAAAACGAGCCAACAGCGATTATCACCTTGTCGGTGGTGATGGTTCGGTCCAACTGCTCGTCGGGGAAGGTGAGCTTGATGGTGTGCCGGTCAACGAACGATCCTTCGGCATGGATCATGTCGACCCGGTTGCCGAGGAAGTGGACGCGCAGCATATCGACCTGCTGCTGCATCACGTATCCGGTGCGCACCATGAGATCGCTCATGGTGATGTTCTGCTTCACAGAATAGGATTCACCGTAAATCTTGCGCTCGCGGAATCCGGTGAGGTGCAGCACCGCCTCTCGCATGGTCTTGCTGGCGGTGCCGGTATTGACGTCAACGCCGCCAAGCATGGGCAACCGCTCCAGTACTGCCACCTTTTTGTTCAGCTTGGCAGCCTGGATGGCCGCCCTCTGACCACCGGGTCCGGAACCGATTACCACCAGATCGTATTCGTAGTCGCTCACTCAGGCACTCCAGTTTGCAACTTTTGTATGCACGCTCTTCGTCTGGGAGTCATTCTGAATCGGGACAGGACATGTGTCAAACACACGTTGGTATCATTTTGTATGAAAACGGTCTTCTATGGTGGCTGTGTTATCCTTTGCATTGCAATCTTTTCCTGGAGTCCCGTTCGATGCCCGAATCGATTTCTGTCCTGGACGCCGGAGTGTCCGACCGGCCAGTTGACCCCGATGGTTACATCCTGTTGCGCCAGGAGGAATCCGTTGCAACCGTAACCATCAACCGGCCCGCCCAGCGAAACGCCATATCGTTCACCATGTGGACGCGGTTGGCCGAATTGATGCGGGAATTGGACGCTGACCGCAACGTGCGGTGCATCGTGATTGCCGGCGCTGGCGGCGAGGCGTTCTCTGCCGGAGCGGACATTAGCGACTTCGACGAGTATCGCAGCGATTCCACCAGGGGGCGCACCTACAACCGCGCCGTGGACGGCCTGCTGGAAACTGTGGCGGAGATCGGAACCCCGGTGATCTCGATGATCCGCGGGTTCGCGGCCGGCGGCGGGTGCGAGTTGGCCGTCGCAACCGACCTGCGCATTGCCGCAGAGGGCAGCCGGATGGGGATTCCCGTGGCGCGCCTCGGCATCACCATCGGCCACCGGGAGATGTATGGGTTGGTGAACCTGGTGGGCAAGGGCAACGCCATGTACATCCTGTTGTCCGGCCGCCTGCTGGACACCGACGAGGCATTGCGCATCGGGCTGGTGAACCAGGTGGTGCCATCCGACAACCTGGAAGAGGTTACCTACAAGTTGGCATCCGACATCGCCAACCTGGCGCCCCTGTCCCACGCGGTCAACAAGAAAACCATGAATCAGGTGCTGGCGAAACCGTCCCTGAACCTGACCCCAGAGGAAGCCGATTTGCCGCTCACGCAGTTCGACACCCGCGACTACCACGAGGGATTCCGGGCTTTCCTGGAGAAGCGGCGGCCCCAATTCATTGGGGAGTAGCCAACCGTCCATGACAGCCTCGCATCAGCCGGAATCAACGCGGCGGGCGGGCCGAAAGCGGGCCGACGTGCTGCTGGTCGAGCGGGGGCTGGTGGAAAGCCGGGAGCAGGCGCAGGCGCTCATAATGGCGGGCGCGGTGATCGGCCCTGGCGGCCCGGTGCAGAAGGCCGGAACGTTCCTGAGCGCCGATACCCCTCTGGAATTGCGGGAAAGGCTGCCCTATGTCAGCCGCGGCGGCGTCAAACTGGCCCACGCGCTGGATACCTGGGCCGACGAATATGGGATCGAACTGGACGGCATCACGGCGTTGGACGTGGGCGCGTCCACGGGCGGGTTCACCGATTGTCTGCTGCAGCGGGGCGCGGCGCGGGTGTACGCGGTGGACGTTGGACACGGGCAATTGCACTACAAGCTTCGCAGCGATCCTCGCGTTGTGTGCATGGAAAAGGTCAACGCGCGTTATCCCTTCGACCTCCCGGAATCCGTGGACCTGCTGGTGGCGGACGTTTCGTTCATCTCATTGACCATGGCGCTGCCGGAGCCTCTGGGCTGGCTGCGTCCGGACGGCTGCGGGGTCGTGCTGGTCAAGCCGCAGTTTGAGGCGCAAAAAGGGGAGGTCGGCAAGGGCGGGATAATCCGCGACGACGCGCTGAGAGCGGACATCCTCTCCCGCGTGCAGGACTGGCTGAACGACAGGGAGGATGTCGTCCTCCTGGACACCATTGACTCTCCCATCACCGGGGACGCGGGCAACCGGGAGTTTTTGGCGTTGCTGCGGAAACAACCGGAACTATCCAGCGTTGCGCCGAAGGTTGATCCCTAATACCATACTGGTAGCCGATACGCATGGCTGTCAGTATGAGGGAAGGCGATGTCCACCACCGGAGAAAAAACCGCCGCCGAATGTGTCGCTCAGGCTTTAGAATTCCTAGCGCACTCTGACGTTGAATTCGACGCCGGCCACCGCCGGCAGGGTTCGGAAAAACTCTATGGCGCGGCTACTCAGGTCGTCGTTGCCGCCGCCAAGCAGCGGGGTTGGCAGTTCCGCAGCCACCGCGCCACCAAGAGCGCAGTGACTCGATTGGAAGCGGAATACCAGGATCCGTTGTTAGCGGCCGGATTTCTCGCTGCCGAAAAGTTCCACGAGAATTTTCTTCACGATGAGATGGAGGACTACGAAATCGCGGCTGACCGGCCTGTCGTCCACCGCTTTGTGAACCGTATGGCTACCCTGGTCAACAGCTACGACCCGACGGCATGAACCGGCGTAAAGCGATTGACTCAATCAAAGCGAACGCCACAACAAGAGGAGATGAATACCACCATGTACGTACTGAGGAGAATCTTCAAGACCAAGCCCGGCGAGGCCCGTCGTGTCGCCAGCCTGTTGCAGAAGCAGGCGCAGATTTACCACGACGCCGGCCAGCGCAGCGAGTTCAAGGTCTATTTCAACGGCGCGACCTGCCCGGGCGAAACCGACGTGGTCATTCTTGAATGGACCGACGAGGCTCTGATGTCGCCCATGCGCGGCGGACACCAACTGCCCGCGGCCGCGATGGAAGTCGGTGGACAGATTCGCCCGCTGGTGGAAAGCAACCGCATCGAGTTCATGGAGTTGATGACTCCGGACAAAATGATGGATGTGTAGGTTGTCCCGCTCCGCCCCGGCCGCCACCCATCGCCGTGCCCCCATGGATTAGAGAGGAGATCATCGTGGAAGTCAGCAAAGTCGCAGAAATTCTGCTGGAACGACACCAGACGGTATCCGTAGCCGAAGCCTGCACCAACGGCCTTTTGGGCTACACTCTGGGCACCATACCGGGAGCGTCCCGGTTCTTCCCCGGCGGAGTGGTGGCCTACACCGGCGGGTTGAAGGAAAAGATCCTTGGCGTGCCCGAGGAGTTGTACGAAACCGCCGGCAGCGTCAGCCGTGAAATGGCCATCGCCATGGCACGCGGCGCGCTGGAATTGACCGGAACCGACTATGCCCTGTCCACCACCGGGGTCACCGGCCCTGCCGCCGGACGCAGCGGGCTGCCCATCGGCACCTTCTGGATTGGCCTGGCGGTGAAGGACGGCGAGGACGTTGCCATCGAGATTCGCGTCGGCGGCGACCGCGACGCCACCAAGCACGGAGCCGTACAGGCCGCCATCGACCTGCTGGGCAACCAATTGACCGGCTAACGGATACCGCAGCATCGCCGGGCGAACGCCTGTGAACATGGCCCGGTCGCTTGGCGATGCTATATTAACGCCACTGCGACGTTATTCGTCGCGTTGGTAAGTTCCGCGCACTGTACCACCGGCCGCGACTGCGGCAGAGTTCGTGATGGCCGCGCCCACGCTCTACGCGACACCGACCGGGCGCATGTGCGGCATCTGTTGACCACTGCGAGTATTCTGGAGAGGATGGTCAGCGCAACACAAATTGACCCGGCGGTGGCGCTGGCCGTTTTGGCAATCTCCCACATCGGAGGCAATCGCATCATGGCTCTGTTGGAAACCCTTTTGAAACCGCTGCTGAACGCCCAGCGTGAAGCCGGAATCGAGATCGGCAGGGCGCAGGGCAGGACCGACGGCGCAGCAGAAGGCGAGGCACGCGCCCGTGCCGAAGCCAACGCAGAGTTCGAAGCATGGAAAGAGCGTCAACGCAGCGCCGCCGTGCATTTCGTGGGTGACGACGATTCCGCCGAGATCTCGTCAGTTTCAGACCAATAATCCGGCATCGCAACCGTCCGGATCACCGGCAGGAGAAATTATGAAGTTTGGAGTCTCTCTTTCGGCCATCGCCCAGCAGCCCGCTGGCGCGGATATGCAACAGGCCTTCGCCGACATCTGCACCTACGTGGGCGCGGCGCGGGACCTCGGGTTCGACATGGTCTATCAGGGCCAGCACTACCTGACCGATCCGTACCAGCAGCTGCAGACCATGCCGCTGCTGGCCCGCATTTCCGCTGAGGCCAAAGGCATGGGCCTGGTGGCGACCATGCTGGTGCCGCTGCATCATCCCGTGGACCTTGCCGAGCGCGTAGCCACGATGGACGTGATCACCGGCGGCAACTTCACGCTGTCGGCGGCGCTGGGCTACCGGGACGAGGAGTACGACAATTTCGGCGTGCCCCGGCGGACTCGGGTGAGCCGCTACCTGGAGTGCCTGGAGGCAATGCGCCTCCTGTGGTCGGGCGAGCGCGTTGACTTTGAGGGTCAGTATTTCCAGCTACGGGATGCCCAACTGATGCTGCGACCCGTGCAGCAGCCCAATCCGCCGGTGTGGGTTGCCGCCAACAGCGATGCTGCCATCACGCGGGCGGCTCGCATGGGCTATACGTGGTACGTGAATCCCCACGCCAAGTTTGAGACCATCAGCCAGCAGGTGGAAATGTACCACGAAGCTGCGGGCGCGGCTGACTCCGGCGCGCCGGAGCGCCTGCCGTTGGGTCGAGAGGTGTTCGTGGGGCGAACCCACGAGGAGGCATACTCCCTGGCCGAGCCGTACCTTGGCGGCAAGTACGAAGCCTACGCCCAGTGGGGCCAGGACAAGGCGCTTCCGGGTGACGAAAACTTCCGCGAACCCTTCGAGGACCTGGCCCGCGACCGCTTCGTCATCGGCAGCCCCGACGAGGTGGTGGAGGAACTTTCACGCTACCGCGAGTTGGGTATGTCCCACGGCTGCTTCCGCATGATGTGGCCGGGGATGCCGCTGTCCGACGGCGTCGCCAACCTGGAACTGTTCGCAGAGCGAGTGGCGCCGCACCTGCGGGATGATTAGTTATGGACCCCGACTAAGCCTCACCAACGAGATCAACGAGACGAATAATAGATAAGCGCCTGTGGCATAGAAAGCTACAAATGTGAATCCGAAAATAATAACTGCCCAAAATGGGTTATGAACAGCGAAAACGAGCCACGTGCCAACAATGCCGAAAACTGTTGCAACAGATGTGGCGCTGATCGCCAGCCAATTTGGGTCTTTCAATAGTGCCGGGACTATTGCCGCGAGTGCGATGATAGCCGCGACGAATTGCAAAGCGGAGCCGCGGCCAGATTGAATCGATGCTGGCAAGTCCAATCCCAACAATGGCGTGAGCATGATCAGCACACCCAACAAGGTGTAAGCGCTGAACCATGCCCAACCCAAGGCCACCAAGGCCTCCCGCAAAACACCTCTAATCACCCGACCAGCCCCAAGGCTTCAATCCTTGACGCCAGAATGCCCATACCGCGCTTCCTAGCAAGAAGGCAAATAACACGACGCCGGCTGATAACGCAAAGATTCCGGCCTCGCTGCTCAAGGATGCTACAGCTTGTCCGAATGGGCTCAACCCCGTTAGAAACAAGCAGGCGACCAAGGACGCGGTACAGACAAACACGATCCCGGCTCCCAATAGCAGTACCTTGGCGGGAAAGCTCAGGTCTTCCAATGGGACTGGTCGAAGGGCCATTTTTGCTTCCTCTCGCGGAGTGGTAGTGTCAGTTTACCATCATCGCGCCAGCAACACCTGCTTCGTCTTCGCGTTGGCGGCGATGCGGTCCCAGCCGTACAGCATGGGGGCCATGCGAACCTGGCTCCACATTTCGGCCTGATCGGCGAAGTGTGGGCTGGCCGAGTGGCCGGACGCTCCCAGCGGCACGGCCCAAAGGGAACGCTCCCAGTCCATGGGGTCGTAGGCGTATCGGAACACCGACATTCCCCCAACTGCGGCAAAGTCCGCCGGCGAATAGGCACCGGCCCACGGCGTGTCGCCATCGCCTCCGGTGGCGATACGCGGCGGATCCAACCGGTCGCTGAGTTCGGGCATCACCATCGACAATGGATGCTGCGGCCGGGTGCGATGCACCTGGCTCCAGGGCCAACCCTCGATGTCCGGGCCGAGCTTGTGGGTTAGTACGCGCACCCCCTCCGAAAGGGCTGCGCCCAACGCGCCGGCCCAGGTTTCGCCATCTGGCAGCAACGCAGTGTCATCCTCAGCGATGGCGTCGGTCACCAGATTGCGGAACCGGTTGAAGAATACCCCGCGGCCGCGATCCACAGGCTCCCACGCCAGCGCGGCCAGCCTTTCACCAAGGTTGTGCTTGAGGAGACGCCACATCAGGGCGTCGCGCATCGCGCTGTAGATGGTGGGCTCAACGGCGTCCACATCCATGCTGCCCGACCATGCGCACAGCCGGCGCAGGGCGGACGCCTCGGTGGAGTCCGACGGCTCGGCAAGTTTCGACAGGGCGGCGACGTAGGTCTGCGCCGGAATCGAAAGCCGTTCGGCGTGGATGCGGCCCATGTCGTTGGCCGACGGGTTCTTGATGGTGTTGATGCCTTGGCTCACGCGCATGGCCCGGTAGCCGGGGGCGAAATCCATCGAGATGTAGTAGGGGTAATCCGCTTCGACGGGCCGGTTGTTGGCGGTGGCGATGTACCCCTCCGGCGGGTTGATGTTGCGCGGCATTTCGTCAAAGGGGATGCTGCCCTGCCATTCGTGCCGGCCGTCCCAGCCCGCGAAGGGCAACGGCGCCGGCGCATCACCGGGCCGGCGCGGGATTTCGCCCCGGCACTGGTAGCCGATGTTGCCCTCGGAGTCGGCCATCATGAAATTGTTGACGGGGTCAACCCAGCCCTCCATTGCGTCGGCAAGTTCCGGCACGGTGCGGGCATCCAGCATGCTGCACAGAATGTCGGTCCACGGGTCGGGGCCGTCGCTGGCGGTGTAGCGCAGGGCCAGCCCGTAGCCGGTCAACGGGTCGCCGGCAACCACCGGGCCGTGTCGCGTCGCCCAGGTGCGAATGTGAACATCCTCGCCGTCCCGCACGCGGATAACCTCGTCGCGCACGTCGGCGTTGAACCACAGGTCGCCGTGCTGGTAGAGGGACGGATCGGCGTCGTTGAACCTCTCAATGTACAGATCCTGGTAGTCGGCGGCGGTATGGGTGACGCACCAGGCGACCCCGCCGTTGTGTCCGAAATGGGGGAAGGCGGGCAGGCCGGCGAAAGACACGCCGATCACGTCGAAGGCATCGCAGGCGACGTGGTTCTGGTAGTACACGCTGGGTGTGTCCAGACCCCGGTGGCTGTCGCCGGCTAGGATTGGGCCTCCGGTGGCGGTGCGCGATCCTGAAATCACCCACGAGTTGGAGCCGCTGTCGGTTTCGCCGATCAGGTTGAGATCAGAGGCTGCATCCAGCATCTCCTGCAGGCCAACGTCCACGGGGCCGTCGTAATCCGCGCCGGTGGGAATGATCACGGGCTGGCCGGGCGGGTAGGACGGGAACAGTTCAGCGGCGCGCTCTGCTCCCAGTTCCTTGACCAGCCGGGCGCGCCAAGCCTTGCTCTCAAAGACGCCCATGAAAATGTGGCGCACCTTGTAGATGGCCAGGCCGTGCCACGGTTCCCACGGCTCGGGCGCGATGCCGGTGATGGCATATTCAACAGGCAGCGGCGCGTCGCTGTTTATGAACGCGTTGACGCCGGCGGAGTAGGCGTCGAGCATCGCCTTTGCGCGAGGGCCGGCGGCCTCGTAATCGGCGCGGGCGGCGTCCTCGAGGCGGAGCCGTCGCATCTGCATATCCTGCCCTGCGACGGAATCGCCGGCGGCCTCGGCCCATCGGCCCACGGCGCGCAGCCGGTCGAATTCCATGGCCCACAGGCGATCCTGGGCGGTGGCGAATCCCTGGGCAAACCAGGCGTCATGCTCGTTGGCGGCGCGGATGTGCGGAATGCCGAGACGGTCGCGCCAGATGTTGACCGTGTCGTTGAGTCCGGGCAGGCGCAATTCGCCGTTCATGGAGGGCACGGCGGCGGCGAGGTCAGCGGTGGTTATGTTGGAAGCGCCAATGGCGGTTGCGGTCATGTTCAGGACGGCTCCCGTATGATTTGCAGCCATAGTAACTTAATTCCGGTGGCGCAGCCGGCGCAAATCGGGTATTCTGTGCGCCATCAAGTCGAATACGTAAACGCCGGGAGGGTACCAGCCATGACTACCACCGTCGCAGCCGACGATCTCTGCACCATTGAACAGGAAGCCAGCCGGTTCAACGACCAGTTCGGTGAAATGAGCGCGCGCGCCAAGTTCAAGGTGAAGGGCGAGATGTCGGAGTTCGTCCAGAAGTTTATCGAAGCCTCGCCCTTCGTGGTCATGGCGTCCGCAGACCCCGACGGCAACTGCGACGCGTCGCCCAAGGGCGGCAAGCCCGGGTTCGTCAAGGTGATCGACAACACCCGGCTGCTGTTGCCGGACGTGGCGGGCAACCGCCTGTTCCAGTCCTACCAGAACATGGACGCCAACCCTCACGTCGGGCTGCTGTTCATGATCCCCGGCGTCAACGATACGGTTCGCGTGAACGGCACCGTGTCCATCGTGGACAAGGAAGAACTGGAGCGGCAGAAGGTCGAGCTTTCGCTCTACTGGACTGACGACAACGCCAAGCACCTGCAGGGCATCATCATCAACGTCGAGGAATCCTACGGCCACTGCCCACGCGCCTACAACTTCGCCAAGTTGTGGGACACCGACCAGATCGCCGAGAACCAGGAGAACCGCCCGATACCGCTGCGCCCGTAGCATCGTTGCGTATGGAACGAACCGCGCAGCCAATCAGGTTGCGACGCGATGAAAGTTCGACCGGCTGGGGCCAGTATCCCCAGCCGGTTTTTTTTGGTGCCGAACCGGGATGGTTCGCTTGGGTGGGGCGGCGCCGTTGGCTGCCTCAACCCGTTCCTGCGGTGTGGAAACTCAAGCGACGATTCACGGGCGAAAACCATGCGCCCATTGCCAGGGCCTTTCCAAAGTTGCATAATCTTCTTGTGTCCGCTCGTCCTGAGCCTGTCGAAGGACGAAACTGGTGGTTCGACGGGCTCACCATGAGCGGAAAGTGTGGAGACTTTGGAAAGGCCCCGGCCCATTGCGTGAAGTCCTGGACGCCTACCGCCAGTCCTGCCGGCGTCGCCGGTCGTCGAATGAGACTGACAACGGCCACGCCCGTTCGGCCATGACGTTCAGGGTGTTGTCGCGACGGGACACCTCGCCTTCGATGACCACCAGCGGTTTCTTCAGGACGTGCTTTAGCGCCTCCCACCGGCCTTCCCATACCGCCACCGGGATCAGGCCCCATTCGTCCTCAAGGGTCAGAAACACCGCGCGAGCCAGCGGGCGCTGACGCCGGACGACCCGGCCGGCCACCCGCACCACGTCACCATCGCGGGCGGCCTGGAGGCTGTCGCTGGTCAGCACCTCCGGTCCCAGGAAATTGCGGGCCAGTTCCATCACGTGCCCGTCGGGGCACAGGCCCAGCAGGGCGTATTCGTCCAGCACCCGCTCGGCGCGGGTCTGGTCGGCGAACATCGTCGGAGCCGGTGGGGACGGCAATGCCAGGGCAAGCTGCCCTCGCCGCACTCCGGGCGTGTACCCGACTCCCAGTTGCCACAACGCCTGCCGGCGGTCTCCTATGCCCGGCAAGTTGTCCAAAGCGCCGGCCCGTGCCAGGTTTTCCAAAGCCTCCCGCGACAGCCCCGAACGCGCCAGCAGGTCGGACAGATCCTTGAACTTTCCGCTGGACCTGGCCCTCAGCAGAATCTCACCCAATCGGGCATCGAGGCCTTTCACGAAGCTCAGCCCCAGCCGAAGGGTGCTATCTCCCTCGGCGGTGCAGAGCAGGTCGGAGCGGTTCACGTCGGGGTGGGCGACACGGATGCCCAGGCGGCGGGCGTCCTGCTTCAGCGTGTCCAGGTCCCAGAAGCCCATGGGCTGCTCGTTGAACAGTCCCACGTAAAACTCCAACGGATGGTAGCGGCGCAGCCAGGCCATCTGGTAAGCGGTGAAGGCGAAGGCCAGGGCATGACCCTCTGGGAACATGTAGTGGGGATTGAACTTTCCGAAGACGGTTTCCGCCGCGTCACGGGATACGCCGCGTTCCCACGCGCCCCTGATGAACCGCTCCCGGTACTCTGCCACCAATGCCTGACCATTGCGGCGCGCGAAGGCCCGGCGCATCCGGTCCGCTTCGGCGGCGGTGAAACCTCCCACGTCCATGCCCAACTGCACCACCTGGTCCTGAAACAGGATCACGCCCATGGAGCGTTCCAGCGCGTGCCGTTCCAATGGATGGTCGTATGTCCAGGGCATTCCCTTGCGACGACGCAGAAACTCGGCAATGCCATCGTGCGCGCCCACGCCGGGCCGAACCGCCGCGATCTCCAGGGCAAGCTCGTAGATGTTCTCGGGACGCATCCGCACGATGGTCTGCATCTGGGCGGCGGATTCGACCTGGAACACGCCGGTGGTGTCGCCCCGGCCGAGATCGTTGAACACCTCGGGGTCCCGGTAGTTGATGCGGCTCAGGTCCGGTTCCGTGCCGGTGCGGGTTCGCACCAGTCCCACCGCCTGCTGGAGTTGGGACAACGCGCCCAGGGCGAGCAGGTCGATCTTGACCATGCCGGCATCGTCCGCGATGTCCTTGTCCCATTGGCCGATGTAGCGTCCCTCGATGGCGGCCGGCTGCACCGGCACGAAATCGGTAAGGGGCGTGGAGCTGATCAGCATCCCTCCCGGGTGCTGCGCCAGGCTCTTTGGAAAGCCCTGCAGGGAACCGGCCAGGCTGAACAGAATGTCCCAGCCCGGACGACCGGCCAGTTCCAGGTAACCCGGCAGCAGCGGCAACTCTGATACCGAGTTGGACTCAATGCGACGCGCGAATGCTCCCACCTCGGCGGCGGCCAGGCCCAGGGCTTTCCCCAGATCCCTCACCACGCCGCGAGCCTTGTAGGTGGGATACATGCCGGTGAGAACGGCGTGATCCCAACCCCATTCCTCGATGATGCGCAGGATGAGCCGCTCTCGAATGTCCCGGGGAAAGTCCAGGTCGATGTCCGGCACCGATGCGCTGTCGGCCGACAGGAACCGGTCGAGCGCCAGTCCGTAGGCCAGCGGGTCCACATGGGACAGGCCAATGAGATACCCAACCAGCATTGACACCGAGGAACCCCGGCCCCGGCCGGGCGGCAGCCATTCCAACGGTGTTTCCAGGTGGCCGTAGCCCAGGTCCAGCATGCACTCCCGCGCCAGTTCAACGATGCGGTGATATACGAGGAAAAACCCGGCCAGGCCATGGCGACGGATCAGCGCGAATTCCTCATCGAGCCGGTCCCTGACCTGCCGGTCAATGCTCCCGTAGCGCCGCTGAGCCGACTCCCGGCAGAGCCGTTCCAGCCACGATTGGGAGTCATAACCCGGCGGCGTGGGTATGTCGGGAAAGCGATAGCGTCCGGCCACGAAATCAAGCAGGTTGAAATCCGAGCAGCGTTCGGCGATGGCAAGAGAGGCGGCCAGGGCCTTGGGGTAGCGGCGCAGCCTGACCTGCGCGGCGCCGGGCGGCAGCAGGTCGTAGTTGGCGTTGACCTTGAGGTGTGGCCGCGCCTCGCTGAGAGATGCGTTGAGACGCATGGCCGTGAGCGCATCGTGCAGCCTCGCCCGGCTCGCGTCGTGATACCAGGGAGCGTTGGAGGCGACCACGCCAATGCCGCACCGCCGGGAAAGTTCGGCCATTCTGCGGTTGCGGACGGTGTCGCCGTGGGCCAGATGCTGCTGCAAGAGGAGGAACACTGCGCCGGCTCCGAACCGGTTGCAATAGGTCCGCACGCGTTCCTCGGCAATGCTCCACCGGCCGGCGGCTATGTCGGCTGACAGCAGGCCATCCGGCGCGCCCAGCAGCGCGATTACTCCATCGCTGTGCGCGTCCAGGAACCTGACGTCCAGTTCCGGCGCGGTGCGCCCGCCGGTGATATGCGCCAGCGACACCATCCGGCACAGGTTGGAGTAGCCGGCGCCGGTTTCGGCGATGAAAGTAACCGGGCCGGCAGCGCCGCCCTCCCGCACGCGGAGTTCAACGCCCACCATTGACTGGATACCGGCAGACCGGCACTCCTGCGCGAACTCCAGGCTTCCGCAGAAATTGCTCACGTCGGTCAGGCCAAGGGCCGGGTGGCCGTATTCGGCAGCGCGGGCAACCAGTTCGGCCACCGACGAAGCCCCCGCGCCAAAGGAGAACCAGGAATGGGCGCACAGTTCCACAAAGTCCGGAGACACGTCAGTAACCCTGCCGGCGCCACTCTCCGGTGGTCAGGTCGCAGTACACGGTGCGCATGCCGCCCCGGGACAGCAGCACCTGCCAGTAACGCCTTCGCGCCGGCTCCGATGTCCACCAGTCGGTGTCAACCTCCCACAGATCTACCACCTTCCACACCTGCTGCTCATTGACGGTTTGTGGAAAGTCGTCGTGTACCAGCACGCTCGTTATCTGTGCCTGTCCAAGCGGCCGGAGTTCCGAACCGAGGGCCCAGCGACGTTCCGGCAATGGCGACTGTGGAGACAACGCCACCGGCGACTCCACTCCCTGAACAGCAGGGGGCGAATCCTCGCGTTTGGTTCCGGTCCACAGGGTGGTCTGCCGTCCGCGCAGCGGAGTCAAACCGGATGCGGTCAGAGAAAGCTCAACCAGCGCGGACTCGGGCCATCGGCCGCGTCCGCGGGAATCCTGCGCGTTGAGAGCGGCCAGTGTTGCGGCGCACAGCCGCTCGGCTGACGGTGCCGGCTCGCGCAGCGTCCGCTGAAAATGCCACGCGCCGCCGGTGGTCAGTTCGCCAATCAACCGCACGTCCGTGATGCCGCGGCCCTGCCGGCCCGGGCAGTTCCAGACCCGTTCGGTCAGCACGCGCACCCCGGCCTCCCAGCCGGATACGGTATCCACCGGAAAGGGAAACTCCAACCGTTCGGTGAATACCTCCTGCGGCGATATGGGAACCACCGGGTCCGGGTCCACGCCGCGCGCCAGGCTCCAGATGCGACGACCATCGCCGCCAAGAAAGTCCGTCAGTTGGTCAGCGGACATGGCTGCTACGTCGCCCAGGGTGGCGACGCCAAATCCGCGCAGACGCGTCGCAGAGTCCGGCTCCAGGGGCAGCCACGGCAGCGGCCACGACGCGAGCCACCGGGCCGCGTTCGCCGGCGCCTTGAACCACTCCCCCGGCTTGGCCGAGGCCGCCGCGCAGAACGCCGGAAACTTGCCGACGGCCAGCCCCAGCCTGGGCTGCCACGCTCCATCAATCGCCGAGAGGATGGCAGATGCCATCGAGTCCTCGCCGCCGTACATGGGGGCTAGTCCCGTCAGGTCGATATGGAACGTGCCGCAGTCTGCCGGCTGCACACGATCAACCGCCCCAAAGAGCGCGTCCAGAAGCGCGCCGTCCGTTTCCTCAAGGTATTGGTCGTCAACCGTCAGGGTCACCGCGTCATGGCAGTTGGACAGCGCCTCGGTGAGTTTCTGGCCGGCCCTTACTCCCGCGGCCTGTGCCTCGAAAGACGCATCAAGCACGAAACGATGACCGGACCCTCCGGACGAAATAATCACCTGGCGGTCGATCAGGTCGGGTCGCCGTGCCAACTCCGCCTTCACCGGCAGATGAGTCACCAGCAAGCATCCTGTGGAAGCGTACATGACCCATACCGTATCAGAACATACATTCCGGGCGCCACGCCCCCGGTGTCAGCAAAAAGGGTTTGCGCCAATCGTCACGGGGGATCGCGCATTTCGGTTCCGGCGCCCGTTCGGGCCGCCAGGGGAAGGCGGACGATTGGCCGCCGCCCGGGCGCAGGGCGCGTCGCCAACCGGGGCGACGATTCACCGGCAGTTGAGCCGGTTCCGTTTATCAGCCCAGGCCGGTGGCGAGGCGGAACAGGAAAAGGGCCGGCGGCAGGAGTATCCTGCCCAGGATGTTGATGTTGAAGGCGTAACTCAGGAACAGGTTTGCGCCAATCAACACCATCAGCGGTATCCAACCGTACCGCTCGAAGTGGACGTAGGGTTCGTAAAGCGCACGGGGCAGCAGACCGCCGAGAACCTTGCTGCCATCCAGCGGCGGTAGGGGTATGAGGTTGAAGATGCCCAGGATCAGGTTGAAGAAGATGGCGAGGAAGGCTGCGAACCCCAGTATCTGCTCAATGCCGGAGATGAACCGAGTATCGGTGACTATGGGCAGCAACCCGAACCGGAATACCAGCCCCAACAGGAACGCCAGCACGAAATTCGACAACGGGCCGGCGAAGGCCACCAGGGACATTCCCAGCCGGCCATGCCGCAGGTTGTAGGGGTTGACCTGCACCGGCTTGGCCCATCCGAATCCCACGACCAGCAGCAGCAGGAACCCCAGCAGGTCGATGTGCTTGACGGGGTTGAAGGTGAGGCGGCCCATCCGGCGGGCCGTGTCGTCTCCCTCAATGTGCGAGGTCAGAGCGTGGCTGAATTCGTGTACGGTGAACCCGATGATCAGTCCGGCCAACCCGATGCCGATAACCAGGAAGAACGAGACCGGATCCTGTCGGAGCAGGTCGAGGCTCTGGAGAATCACGTGGTCTGGCTTTCCATGGCCGGCTGCATCCGCCGCCGGCCGGCCGGCTGCGCGCGGGGAAGGGCCATCAGGTCGGCTTTCAGTCCGGCCATTTCATCAGCCCCAAGTTCATTGGCCTCAACAACCACGGCCACCGTCCCGGCCTGTCGCAAAGCCGTCAACTCGTTGATGGACGGTCGGAGGCCCAGCCTCACGAACTGGTACTTTTCGGTGCGACCGACGGCATCGGCAACCTGCGCCAGGTCCGCGAACGTCCACGGCCCGGTCATGGACGACTTGTCCAGCACCAGGAAATCCACGGGAGCGGCGGCGAGGACGCGCCAGGCGTTGTCGTCCGGGTCGTCGGGAATGCGCATGCCGTGTGTCATGCCCGGTTGAGCGACGTTGACGGCGTCCACCAACGCGCCCGCAGGCGGAGAGATCATGAAATCTGCGCCGGCATCCTGCCACAGCGCAACTTTCTCCGGCGTCAGCGGCACGCCGCCGCCTCCCCAGATGCGCCCACCCATATCTGGAAGGCCGTCGGGTGAACCTCCCGGCGTCGCAACCACCAGGGCGTCGGCCGAGTCGAGGGCAGCAGCAAACGCGGCGTCCAGATCGCCGGAGCAGCGGGCGATGAGGGCCATTCCTGGCAGACGGCCGGATTGCGCAGCCCCAAACCCAAGAGAAGGGCCCGAGCCCTGTTCAATGCGTTCCAGCAGGTTGCGAAGTTGCGTCATGGTGGATCCGTCCATTCCGTTTTGGGGGCGGGTTTTAAACCCGCCCCCTACGGTGTTGCGTGGTTGGATCGGTTTCCTACAGCGGTTGCCAGACCCGTTTGCCGTCGGCGCGGGCGATCTTGCCGATCTGCTTGCCGGGCGGGAAGTGTCCGGCGCAGATGATCCAGTCGCCTTCTTCGGCGGCGTCCAACAGGCGCGCGCGCGAGGCGGCGGACTCGGCCTTGTCGGTGTCGACGCCGGCGCACCAGTCGGGCTCGGATACCTGCGCGATGGTGTGCAGCACGTCGCCCATCACGACGCCGCGCTGGCCATTGGAGTTGATCAGCACGACCTGGTGGCCGGGAGTATGGCCGGGCGCCGGCGCGATGGAGATCTCATCGCTGATGGTGTGTTCCGGCTCTTCCAGTATCTGCTGGAGACGCAGGCGGCGCAGCGGCATCACCTGGCGGTCGATGTAAGGGTACATCTGGCGACCCTGCTCCGACGTGAAGTAATCGTAGTCGGGGCGGGACATTACGTAACGGGCGCGGCGGAAGTTGGGGGCCGGCATCCCGCCGGAGTACCGCAGGTTCCAGCCGACGTGGTCGCCGTGCAGGTGGGTATGGATCACGTAGTTGACGGAGTCGCTGGGGCCGACGTTGGTGTTGTTCACGCCGACGTTGGACTCCAGGTGGGGGCGCAGTTCCTCGTAGAGGTTGCCGGTGACGTTGCCCCGGTCGGGATGCGGGCCGGGGCCCATGCCGGTGTCCACCAGTATCACATGCTCGGACGTCTTGAGCAGAAAGACACCGTAATAGAGCTGGAGCTGCCCGTCTTCCAGGGTGTCCTGGTAGTTGGCCCAGGCGTCAGCGGGAACGTCTGGGAACATTGCGGAAGGTTCCCGCGGCGGGGGAACCATGTCGATGACGGCGGTAACTTCTACGTTGCCGATGGTTGCTTTGTCTGCCATTCCGGATTTCCTCCTGAGAACTTGCGTTGGTCATCACCGCCGACGGCGCCGGCGGAGGTTATTCGTCCACCTCAAAGGTTACCAATGAAAAGAGATCATATTCGGACAGGTTTTCGCGTCCGCCCAGTCCGATCAGTTCTATTACCACACCGACGCCGGCAGGGATACCGCCCGCGTTTTTCACCAGATTGGCGGCGGCCTGGATGCTCCCGCCGGTGGCGAGAAGATCGTCGACTATCAACACGCGGTCGCCCGTATGCACGTCGCCTGAGTGGATTTCCAGGGTGTTGCTGCCGTATTCCAGCGTGTACTCGTAGTCGATGGTTTCGCCGGGAAGCTTGCCCGCCTTCCTGACCAGAATCAGTGGCAGTTTCATCCGGTCCGCCATGGGCGCGGCGAACAAGAACCCGCGGGAGTCGACGGCAGCCAGGCTGTCGAGATTCCGCTTGCTCGCCTCCTTCACCATGCGGTCAATCGCTTCCCCGAAAGCCTCCGGCGACAGCAACAGGGAGGTGATGTCTTTAAACTGCACCCCGTGGATCGGGAAGTTGGGAATGGTGCGGATATGTTCGGTGAGATCGATGGGCATATCAAATGGATCGCAGACGCTCGAATGAACTGATTGGCCGATTAACAAGCGCAAAATAGTCTAGTATCACCAGTTGGCGCAGTCAACCGGGATGAGAAGGCCGGCAGAGTATTTTCAAAGTCCTTACCGGCAACGATGAATCGTCAGAATCAGGATTTTCGGGATTCAGGGATTATCAAGATGCAGTAGATGGCGCTGAGTATGACTACAGCTCTGTAAACTGATAATTCGGTGAATCCTGATTCTGGCGATGGATTTGACAAGGCAATGAAGGCCGGTCGGTTTAATGAAGGCCGGTCAGTTTTCCGGTTGTAACCGGCGCAATTCCGCTTCCAGTTCGCGCACGCGGGTTTCAGCGGCGTCGCGCTGGGAGATGGCGGCGTCTCGTTGGGATACGGCGGCGTCTCGCTGCTGCTTGGCTTCGGTGAGTTCGGGCAGGTATGCGGCGGTTTGCGGGTCCCAGAAGCGCAAACGGCCGTCGAACCAGTGCAACTCCAGATCCAATACCTCGCTGTATCCTCGCAGCACTCCGTCCGCCTCCTGCTCCACGGAAACCGATTCGTACTGCCCGTTGACAAGGCGGTCTCCGGCCAGTGCGGCGTTGTGGTAATCACCGCCGGTGTGATCGAACCGCCAATACTCCTGCACGCCGAAACCTGCGTAGATGTCGCGCTTTTCCATGTAATCGCGGCGACCCGTGCTTTTGGATGCAACTTCCAGCACGAAATCCGGCGGTTTGCCGATCTCGCTGATCGCGTACCCGTTGGAATCCGTTATCTCATCCGGCGGAATCTCGACGCCCAGGGCAACCATGCAGTCGGGTTTGGGTGCGCGCGGGATCTCCCTGGGGTCGTAACAGAGGTAGCCCTCGCCGCCGACGAATGCGTCGGGTCGGGAGGCGAAATGGTCTTCCAGGAGGAGATATGCGCGACTGATATAGGGGAACTGTTCCTGCATGTCGGGCGGCAGCGGGGGATCCGGCAATGGCGTAAGACGCGAAGGCTTGCCGGAGCGCATGGATTTCGGTGTGGGTTTGGTGGTCATAATCGGCCTGCGACGCGGCAATTCATGCGGCGATGCCAGCCTGGATTATAGCATTCGCTGGCAGTCAACCCGCCACGACGTTTTCCAGGTGGCGGACGCTAACAACGCGCCGACCGGGTCCGAGTTGGATGGCGACCACATCGATGCGCCATTCGACTTCGTCGGGACGCTCCGCTGCGCTGTCAATGTAATGCTGCGCCGAGAGCATGAGCCGTTGGGCTTTGGATTGGGTGACGGATTCTTCGGGCGATCCATACGCTGAGCCGCGGCGCGTGCGAACTTCGACGAACACCAGGGCGGAACCATGCCGCGCAATAAGATCGATCTCGCCCCACCGGCACCGGTAGTTTGTGGCGAGGATGGAGTAGCCCTTCGACTCCAGGTGCGTGCGGGCCAACCGCTCGCCGATGTCGCCGATCTGTTGAGCCGTGGGAACCGGCGCATCCGCATCACCGGACATTGGCATCTGGCAGCAGCCTGTCCTGACGTAACGGGCGGAAAGAACGCCGGTGGATCGGGGTTGGACCCATCTCGGACAGGCATTGCAGGTGTTGGGCGGTCGCGTACCCCTTGTGCCTGGAGAACCCGTAACCGGGATAGGCAGCCTCGGCCTGCATCATCCGGCGGTCGCGGGATACCTTGGCCAGGATGCTGGCGGCGGCGATGGACAGGGATTTGGAATCACCCTTCACGACGGTCTGGTAGGGCAGGGGACACTGCTTGATGGGCACCCAGTCGAGCAGCAGCGCATCCGGTTGGATATTCAATCCTGCGACGGCGGATAGCATGGCGTCCAGCACGGCGCGGCCGATTCCCACACGATCAATCTCGTCGGGGTCGATGTGTCGCACCGCCCAGGCCAGGGCGTTGGATCGGATCAACTCAGCGGCGGCGTCCCTGCGCCCGGGTGTGAGCCGCTTGCTGTCGTCGATTCCACCAAGCCAATCCTCGCTGCCGGCGGCGTCGGGAGGCAGGATGACTGCGGCGGCGGTTACCGGCCCTGCCAATGGCCCCCGGCCCGCCTCGTCCACACCGGCGATTAGATGATAGCCGTCGGAACGAAACGCGGCTTCCAGGGAGAGGTCAGGCATTGACCGTCAGCGCGTTATTCACCGATTCAGGGTGCGGGCGTTCGTGCCCCACGATCGGTCCGCCTCCCAGGACGGTATCGCCCTGGTAGAAAACGGCGGCCTGGCCAGGGGTGATGGCCCGTTGCGGTTCCTCGAATCGCACCAGCGCTCCGCCACCGACGGCTGTGACCGTCGCCGGCGCTTCGGCGAACTTGTACCGTATTTTAACGGCAACCGGAGTTTCCGGCGGCGGAGCCACACCCGATACCCATGACACCGGCTCTGCGTACAGGGTGTCGTGGTACAACCCCTGCTCGGAACCCACCACCACGCGGCGGGTGTCCGGTTCCAGGCGGATGACGAATTTGGGCGACCCTCCCGACAGACCCAGACCGCGCCGCTGGCCGACGGTGAAATACTGTATGCCGTCGTGCCGGCCCAGAACGTTGCCCGTGTCGTCCACTATATCGCCGGGCGCATCATCGGCGCGTTGGCGCAGAAACTCGCGGTAATCGCCGCTGGGTATGAAGCAGATGTCCTGGCTGTCCGGCTTTTCGGCGTTGGGGAACCCGGCGTCCAGCGCCAGTTGTCGAATCTCGGGCTTGGGATATTGGCCCACGGGCATCAGCGTGGCGGAGAGTTGGTACTGCCGCATACCGAACAGGACGTAGGACTGGTCCTTGTCTGCGTCCACGCCCCGACGCAGGGCAAACCCGCCGGAGCCATCCGGTTCGATGCGCGCATAGTGGCCGGTGGCGACGTGGCTGGCGTCCATCATCTGCGCCCGCTGGGCCAGGAAGCTGAACTTGATCTTGTCGTTGCAGGCGATGCAGGGGTGCGGAGTCCGTCCCCTTTCGTACTCCCGCTGGAAGTAGTCGATCACGAAGGAGCGAAACTCGCGCTGGACGTTAAGCACGTAGTGGGGCACGCCCAGGATGCGGCATACCGCGCGGGCGTCCTCAACGTCGTCGATGGTGCAGCAGCCGCGGTAATAGTCGGGCAGGTCGTCCATGTCGATGTCGTACAGTTTCATCGTGACGCCGATGACGTCGTATCCCTGCCGGTGGAGCAGCAGCGCGGCCACCGAAGAATCCACGCCGCCGCTCATGGCGACGACGACGCGATTGGGGGAGTTGGTGTTGGGTAAAGGTGTCATGGGCTCACCGTGGATCGCTTCCCGCCCACTCGGCGAACGTTTCGCTTGGCCTGGCTTCGCTGGGTAGTTGCACCCACAAAATCTCAAGCAACGGCGGCAGGTCTGCCAGGGCAAACGCGGCCTCATCTGAGGTCATGTAGACTTCGTAAAAATTCCCGTGCAATCGTTCGGCCGCGCCTTTCCCGCGATAAATCTGCTCGGCTTGAGCCGGAAGTTCGCCGGCAAGAGCGACCAGCGCCTCCTGGACGGCGACGTGGTCGTAGTGATCCCACTCGCGCAACGTGGCGACTGCTTTTGCCATTTGTGCGACCGTTCCCCAACCTTTTTCGCCCGCTTGGCATACATCGCCGTCGGCCAGGTGGTCAGGCCACTTGGACCAATAATCCTTGGCCTGCGCCAAATGTTTCTGGATGCGAGCATCCCGGCGTTCCGGGGTCTCGCGGCGTATCCGGGGCGGCATGGTTCCTCTGCGGCGGGCCGTTGCTTGCGGCAGCACTTTGGGTAGTATAGCATCGTGCCCGTTGGTGTCCCCAACCCACAACTCGCACATGGAGGCTATCCGATGCCGGTGACTTTCGGTTGCTCGCTGCCCAGCCGGGGCGCGATGGCGTCTCCCGACAACCTGCGCAGCCTGGCGCAGCGCGCGGAAGACCTGTCTTTCGACCACGTTTGGGTCAGCGACCACATCATCATCCCCCACGAAGTCTCATCCTTCTATCCATACGCCGCCGACGGCGTTGCCCCGTTCCAGAGGGACAACACCTACTTCGAGCCGCTGGCCGCGCTGAACTTCCTGGCCGGCTGCACCACGCGCGTCAGGCTGGGCACCCACGTACTGATCCTGCCCTACCGCAACCCCGTGCTGACTGCCAAGATCCTGGCGACGCTGGACGTGCTGAGCGGCGGCCGGCTGATCCTGGGCGCCGGAGTGGGCTGGATGGAGGAGGAGTTCCAGGCCATGGGGCTGGACACCTACGCCCAACGCGGCGAGGTTACGGACGAGTACATCCAGATATTCAAGGAATTGTGGACGTCGGACACACCCGAGTTTCACGGCAAGCACTACGACATCAGCGGCGCGGGATTCCTGCCCAAGCCGGTGCAAAAGCCGCACCCGCCCATCTGGATCGGCGGACATACCAACCCGGCCATCCGCCGCGCCGCCACCCTGGGGGACGGCTGGATGCCCATCGGTCTGCGTCCACCGGCGGGCCTGGAACCCGAGGAACTGGCGGAAAAGGTCGCCCGCCTGCGCCGAGTCAGCGCCCGGGCCGGACGCGCCGATGATGCGGTGGACCTGGTATTCAGCACCGACTGCGTGTTCGTGGACGAACCGGGCGACGACCGGCGGATGGTGTCGGGCCGGCCCGAACAAATCGCCGCCGACCTGCGCCAGTACCAGGACCTCGGCGTGCAGCACTTCATTTTCAGTTTCCCCGCAGAGAGCGCCCAACAACAACAGGAGTTGATGGAGCGGTTCGCCCGCGAGGTGATGCCGCTGATACCGGCGGATTAGGGTGCAAAGAGTGGCTCACTCGACCCCGCCCCGGCGTGAATCCTCAACGAGAGAACCTTCGAAGGTAGAGTTTTGCACCAGGCGACAGCAGGGAGCCACCTCATTATTCTGAAGAGAGATCGGCCCTTCGCGCAGTTGGTGGTTCCGGACCACCGCGAATCAGATCGAGGCACGTAGTGCGTGATCATCAGGCAAGCGGGACTGACGTGGAGGAATTCTTGCGCCTGCTCTGATCCATACGATCGCCATCCATCGACGGCAACACAGTGAGGTAAATTCAATGACACTACGATCCAACCTTAAGTCGCGCCTGGTGGCCGGCGAAACTATTGTCGCGCCCGGCGCATACGACCCCATGTCGGCCCGGCTGGTGCAGTCCCTGGGATTCGACACCGTGTATGTCGGCGGCTACATGAGCGGCGCGCACCTTGCGGTCACCGAGCCGTTGATGACCCTCACCGAGCAGGTGGAGGTGGCCGAGCGCGTCGCTAAGTCCGTGCCGCTGCCCGTCCTCTGCGACGCCGGGGCCGGCTATGGCGACCCGGTCCATACCATGCACACCGTGCGAACCTTCGAGCGGTCCGGAATCTGCGGCATCCACATCGAGGACCAGGTGTTTCCCAAGCGCGCCTCGTATCACGCCGGCCTGGAGCACGTCATTCCCATGGACGAGTTCCTGGAAAAGATGCGCTATGCCCTGGAGGCCCGCAGCGACCCCAATTTCCTCATCATCGGCCGCACTGATTCCTTTACCGCCGTTGAAGGCGACATGGACGACGCAATCCGTCGCGGCAACGCCCTGCGCGACCTGGGCGTGGACGTGGTGATGCCGCGCGGCGTGCGGCAGCGCGAGGATCTGGCAACATTCCGCGCCGGCGTGCCAGATGTTCCGTTGCTGGTCATTGCCGGCACCGACGACATCACGGTGGAGGAATACGAAGAACTGGGCTACAAGGTGATCATCTACGCCACCACGCCGGCCATCGCGGCGCTGGAGGGCCTGCAAAGGGTGTACACCAGCCTGCGCGATACCGGGCACATCGGCATCGGCGCCGCAGACGTGGCGGCTCGCCGGGCCGAGGTGGAGGCGCTTATCAGCCTGCCCGAATACCAGGCGGTGGAGGCTGCGACCACTGAGCGCGAATTCCAGGGCCGCGCCGCGCACTGAAGGAGTTGCTCCGGGTTTCCGACCCGAGGCGACCTCCGCCCGGAGGCGACCTCCCCGTCGGAAACCCTCCCGCCCAATCTCCCGCAGCGATTTTGGCAGGATTCGCCGTCATGCCGATAAACGCGCGGTGGGTTGTTTCGGTGCGTCGCCGTTGGCTGTCCTGAACTCGGGGTACTTTGAGGGCGTGCGGCACGCATTGAGAGCGATGTCCGAAATGTGCCGTTGACCAACCGTTGGATTGTGAATCTGGTAAGCAAACATGGCATTTTGGGGCGATGATTGATAGTTTCTGCGCGTTTTTCGTCGCAGGGTTTACGATTTCGTTGGCGGCTATTGACAGGCTGATATTGCTCGGCTAACATTTCCGGAATATCTCGCGGATTGTGGGCAATTTCACAATTGTGCAATCCGGGAGATTTATATCACTGTGCGGACTCGTAATCTGAAACGGGCCGGTATGCAGTAGAACTGTCGTCGCATTGACGTTTGGAGGGTAAGAGAATATGAAGCCATCTATAGTTGGCCGATTGTCGCTGCGCACACTGCTGGTTATGGCCGGCGTGGTCGCCCTGATGGTCGGCATTGCCTGCGGCGGAGCGGAAGAATCCACTCCGGCTGAGACCTCGACTACTGCTGATCCCCAGCAGGCCGCGGCTACCACGGCCCCACAGGCCATGGCGCCTACCAACACTCCCATCCCGGAAGCGATGGGTGCGACGGCCCGGCCCACCAACACCCCGGCTCCCACCGCGACGCCCCGTGTTGTTGCCACGCCGACCCCCAGCGCCGGCGCCAAGTACGGCGGGACCCTGTTGATGTCCGCATATGCCGACACCAAGGACTGGGATCCGTTGGGTTCGTCTTCCCTTTCCAGCGTGATTTCGTACTCGCAGCTGTACAACCAGATCGTGCAGTACGACACGGTGGACACCAACGCCATTACCGGCGACCTCGCCGAGTCCTGGGACGTCAGCTCCGACGGTCTGACCTACACGTTCTACCTGCGCGACGACATGCAGTGGACTGACGGCACCGAGATCACCTCTGCCGACATCATCAGCACGCACTCGCGTTACGCCAACCCGTGCAACGGCGCGGGCCGCTCCGGTCTCTGGCGCAACTACACCGTCCAAATGGAAGTTGTGAACAAGGACGCCGGCGACTGCACGCCCTCCAACCAGGACGCCGTGCTGCGCGCGGTCGACGACAAGACCGTGGAGTTCAACCTCCAGTTCGCGTCGGGCGCCTTCATCAAGTTCCTGGCCATTGACTACGCAAAGGTTCTCCCCGGCCACCTGCTGGACGCCGATCCCAACTGCGCCGTTCGCGACGCGGCCAATCCCTGCCACCTGAACCTGGGCGAGAATATCATCGAATCCGGCACCACCTCCGGCCCGTACATCCTCGAAGAGTACCAGGTTGGCGACTTCTACAAGGTCAACAAGAACCCTGACTACTTCAAGGAAGGCCGTCCGTACGTTGACCGGATTGAGCATTACATCTTCACCGGTCAGGCCAAGGACCGCCTGATCGCCCAGTTTGAAGCTGGCGGACTGGACATGGCCAATGGTGGGTTCACCAACCTGTCCCCCACCCAGTACTTCGACCTGGAAAAGAGCACCAACGGCGAGTACGTGGCGCATCCCATCGCCGCCGGCACCAACTGGGGCCTGATGCTCAACATCAAGAAGCCGCAGTTCCAGGACCACAAGGTTCGACAGGCCATCAACCTCGCGGTTGACCGCCAGGAAATTGACGAGCGCGTGTTCGACAACTCCGGCGGCAGCTACTGCCCGCTGATGGGCCTCGCCCACCCCAACGAAGAATGCACCAACTGGGCCGGCATCCGTCCGAAGGATACCCCCGAGGGTCAGCAGGACCTGGCTGATGCCCGCGCGCTGATGGCCGAGGCCGGCGTTGGCGAAGGCTTCGAGGTCCAGTACACCGTGCGCCAGGTCGGCAACTATCCCGACCAGTGCCAGGTTGTGAAACAGCAGTTGCAGGATGCCCTGGGCATCACCGGCGACATCGAGACCCTGCCCAGCGCAGCCGGGTATGCCAAGTACGGCACGTCTCGCTCCGCGGACTCCTCCGGCGACTGGGAAATCAGCTGCCAGGGTGAGGGCATGGTAGTGTTCGACGCCGACGCCGTGTACGGTGGCGTGTACCGCAAGGGCGGCACCCGCAACTACACTGACTGGTCAAATTCGCTGGTCGACGACTGGTTCGAAGCTCAGAAGGTCGAGCTGGACCCGGACGCCCGCCGCGAAATCAACAAGGAAGCCGAGCTCTGGCTCCACAGCTTCGAGGACAACCACTGGGTAACCCTGCAGTTGGGTCAGCTGTTCTGGCTGGTTCACCAGGACGTGAAGGGGTTCAACGCTCCTTCCACCGTGCAGTACCAGTTCAAGCACGAAGACCTGTGGCTGGACCGCTAGGCATCCGGTTTTGACCGCGAACCGTAGGGGCGAATAATCATTCGCCCCTACGTTGTGTATTAGCAGGGGATAAAGTTTATGCGACAGTACGCATTGAAACGCATCGCGCTGATTATTCCCACGGTGCTGCTGGTTTCCATCATCGTATTCACGGTGATGCGGTTGTTGCCCGGCGATCCGGCCCTGGTGATTCTGAGCGAGGGCGACGCGTCCTTCACCCAGGAGGAATTGGAAGACCTGCGCAAGCAGTTGGGAACCGATCGCCCCATCGTGGTGCAATACGTCGACTGGATCGGCGGCCTGCTCCAGGGTGACCTGGGCACCTCCATCTGGAGGTCCGGACAACCCGTAACCAAACTGGTCGGCGATCGCATCTTCCGCACCCTGGAACTGGCGGTGCTGGCGATCATTATCGCCGTTGCGCTTGCCGTGCCGCTGGGGGTGGTTTCCGCCATCAAACCGGACAGCATCATCGACTACTTCTGCAGGATAATCGCGTTGGTGGGTATTTCCATTCCCACGTTCTTCGCCGGACTCCTGGTGGTGCTGGTCCTCTCACGCGGGTTCAACTGGCTGCCGCCGCTTGGATACGCGGACCTGTGGGACGACCCGTGGAAGAACATCCAGCAGATGTTCCTGCCGGCGCTGGCTCTGGGCTTCTACGATATGGCCTTCATCGCGCGGGTAACTCGATCCTCCATGATGGAAATCATCCGCGAAGACTACATGCGGACGGCCCGGGCCAAGGGTCTGGCGGAACGCATCGTGCTGGTGCGCCACGGCCTGAAGAACGCGGTGCTGCCGATCCTGACGATCTCCGGCTGGCAGTTTGGCCGGTTGTTCGGCGGTACGGTCATCATCGAGAGCATCTTCAAGGTCCCAGGCATCGGAACACTGCTGATCGAAACCGTGTTCCAGCGGGACTTCCCGACCATCCAGGCCATCATCATCGTCATTGCGGTGTCCATCGTGATCATCAACCTGCTGGTTGACCTGCTCTACGGACTGCTGGACCCGCGCATCCGGTACGCCTAGACACCACCCAACTTACCGGAAGCGACTACGGAGAAATACCTGAATGACTACAACCAACACCGGGCAGGGTCTGGCTGTCGCCGATTCCGAGTCCCAAATGCTGGATATGCGGCCACGTCAAACGCGGCTGCAGAAACTGGTCAACTTCGCAAAATCCAAACCGTTGGGTGCGGCCAGCGCCGTTATCATCCTGGTCACCATCCTGGCCGCCGGGATCTCTTACGCGGTCCCCGGGGTGCTGCCGCACGATCCTCTGGACGTTCGCGCCCACGAGGAAAAGTACCTGCCGCCGCAACCCGGGGCATGGCTGGGCAGCGACCATCTGGGACGGGATGAATTCAGCCGTCTGATAGCAGGTTCCCAGATCTCGATCTACGTGGGCCTGCTCAGCGTGGGAATCGGCGTAACGCTGGGCGCCCTCATCGGGATCGTCAGCGCCTACATCGGCGGAGCCATCGACCTGGCAATTCAGCGCGTGGTGGACGCTATGATGGCGTTCCCGCCGATCATTCTGGCGCTGGGTCTGGTGGCCGTCCTTGGAGGCTCTGCCAACAACGTGATAATCGCGTTGCTGGTGATTCTGTTACCAGGCACCATCAGGGTGATCCGTTCCCAGGTGCTGAGCATCAAGGAACTGGACTACACCCTGGCAGCGCAGGCTATCGGCGCCGGCTCGATCCGGATCATGCTCAAGCACGTCCTGCCCAACGTGATCGCCAGCTACATTGTGCTGGGAACCATCACCCTGGGATTCGCCATCATCATTGAAGCGTCCCTGTCCTTCCTGGGCGTGGGCGTCCCGCCGGACATCCCGACCTGGGGCGGCATGCTGACCCGCGGCACGGAGGAAATCCGGATCGCCTGGTGGCTGGCCGTGTTCCCCGGCGTCGCCATCTCGGTGGTGGTGTTCGCCATCAACTTCCTGGGCGACGCGCTGCGCGACACCCTGGACCCCCGGTTGCGGGGCCGCTAACCGCAGGACGGTACGGCGAAACGACGTAGGGGCGAATGATCATTCGCCCCTATGCTTTTGTCCGCTGCGCCGTTGCGGGTCAGATATGAAACTCGTCAATGGAAACCAGGCTGGGATTCGGCTGCGTGGGGTCAACCATCAAGTCAAAGACTTCCAGCGTGGTTGCTCCCAGCAGATACTGCCCTTCGGCCCCGAAAATTACGGTGCAGGTGCGCTCCTCCTTGTTGATGCGAAATCGCGCTTCTGCGACATCGCGTTGAATGAAGTTGCCATCCGCAATTCGGTAAGTGCGGCGTTGCAACGGCGTAAGGCTCAAGGACGCCAGAAAAGATTCCGGCATCACGGAATGAGTGGAGCCCGTGTCCACCAGCGCGGATACCGGCAGGAAGTCGCCGCCCATTGGGTGGCCGACACCGATGTCAACGTCAACGTGGAATGTGCCCATTGTCCCTCTCCGTTCGGATTGTAATCGCGTATTGATGTTATTGCGGCCCGCCAGGTCAGTCAATGTCCCGTCCTCCGCCCGTTGGCCGTGCTAAACTGCGCCCACCAGCAACGGAGGTGCAACCGATATGTCCTGGAACTTTGAACTGGTCGCCGGCCCGTATGGAGGGACCACCGAGGGGCCGGTTTGGGATGGCGAAGCCCTGCTGTTCACGCACATCCCAGCCTCTCAGATCCTGCGCTACGACCCCAAGACCGGCGAGGTCAGCGAGCATTTCGTTGAATCGTTCAACACCAATGGGCTGTGCTTCGACGCCCAAGGCAACCTCTTCGGCTGCCAGCAGGGTCGTCGCCGCATCGCCCGCTTCGACGCCGCCACCAACACGGCCACATCTATGCCGCACCTGCTGGACGGCATGCGGCACAACAACCCCAACGACCTGGTGGTGGACAAGTCTGGCCGCATCTGGTTCACCGATCCATACTCCGGCATCGGCGACAGCGGGCCCCAGGAATTGGACCACATGTCGGTGCTGCGCCTGGATCCCAGGGGCAACGACCAGTGGGACCTGGTGCGCGCCACCACCGATATTTCGCGACCCAACGGCATCCTGATCAGCCGCGACCAGCGCACCCTGTACATTGCCCAGAGCGACTACGGCGCGGACCGCCGCCGCGAACTGCGCGCCTATCCCATCAACGACGACGGGTCGCTGGGCGAATACAAGACGCTGCACACCTTTGGAATCGACGGCGGCGCGGCGGACGGCGACCTGCGCGGGCAGGGCAGCCAGGGGGTGCAGCGCGGCGTGGACGGCATGACCCTGGACGTGGACGGCAACATCATCGTCTGCGCCGGCTGGGAAGCCGCCGGTCCCGGACCCATGATCTACGTGTTCTCGCCGGAGGGTCGTGTGCTGGAGACACACCTGATGCGGGTGGACCGGCCCACCAACTGCTGCTTCGGGGACGCCGATATGCGCACGCTGTACGTTACCACCGGCGGCGGCCACCTGTTCCGCGCCCGAACCGACCGCACCGGCTGGATTATGTGGCCGTAACCCAGGGCCTTTCGATTATCGCTCCGCCTACCCGCTCATCCTGAGCTTGTCGAAGGATGGGGTTCATGGTTCGACCCTCCACGGGCGGGCCTACGGCAGGCTCCCGCCAAAGGCGGACGTTTCGCACCATGAGCGGAATACCGGTCAGTATGGCAATAATCGAAAAGCCTTGCCGTAACCCGCCAACCCTTGACAAGGCGGCGTGTACCGCCAACAATCTCCAAAACCTCACTTCAGGCGCATGCGCAGGAGAAACAACCATGACCATTGCAGCACACAACACCAACGTTTACGTCGGCCTCGCCGGCGAAAGCGCGCTCATCATCGGCGCGGAAGGCACTCCGCTGGGCGAGGGTGGGATGTATCGCCTCACCGAGGGTCAGTCGGAATGGGTGTCCATCGAGAACGGCCTGCCCGAGAACCCCCAGGTTCGGGCGCTGGTGACGCATCCCGATAACCCCGCCACGGTCTTCGCCGGCACCCAGGACGGCGTGTACCGCACGGACGACCGGGGCGACAACTGGCATCGCACCGACACCCTCAGCGGCGATGTCTGGTCGCTGGCCGTTCACCCCAACGACTCCTCCATCATGTTCGCCGGCTATGACGAGGGTCGGGTCTGCCGGTCCAACGACGGCGGCAACACCTGGAAGCAGATGAACACCAAGGGAATGGCGCATCCGCACATCACCATGAACCCCTACGAAATCTGCAAGCGCGTCATCGGCATCAGCATCGACCCCGCGTATCCCGACGACGTTTACGGCGCCATCGAAGTCGGCGGCCTGATTGCGTCCCGAGACGGCGGCGACAACTGGTCGTGCATCACCGACGGGCACTACACCCGCCTGGGTCCGGTTGACCTGCACGGCGTCCAGGTGAACCCCAAGTCTCCCGGACTGGTGTACATCATCACCCAGTTGGCGATGTTCCGCAGCCGCGAGCGGGGCAAGGACTGGGAGTTCGTGCCCATCGAGGAAATGTTCGAGGGCGGCAGCTACTGCCGCGACCTGGTTGTGGATCCCACCGATCCCAACAAGATGTACCTGGCCGCGGGAGCCGGCGGCGGCAGCGCTCCGGCGGGCACCGTGGACGCGGGCGTATTGGTGCGCTCCACTGACGCCGGCGAAACCTGGGAGCGCGTTGACCTGGGCGAGGTCGCCCCGGCCCGCATGTTCCAGATCGCCATCGACCGGAACGCTCCCAGCAACGTGTACTGCTGCGACCGCGACGGCCACGTCTATTGCAGCAACGACGGCGGCAACGAGTGGACGCGCACCGACGTACCCGTCGAAATGTCACGCGGACGGCACGTATATCCCATGGTCGCTGCGTAACCACACACCAACCCGTAGGGGCGAATGATCATTCGCCCCTACCCATTCTGCGTTCGGAGGAACCCCGCCGTGTCATCCAATCCGCTGTGGACCGCTACACTTCGCGTTGGCGAAGCCGATCTCGAATACATGACCCTCGACTCCGCTGACCTGCCCGATGATCTGGCCGGCTATCAGCTGGCGCGATCCGGTCCGCTGGACAACGCCGAAATGGCCGAGAACGGATTCAAGGGCAGCACGGCCGACCGCTTTCGTAACGCCGGGCGCATCGGTGGATTCATGCGGGAGTTCGTACCCACGGCAGACGTTTCTCCCTCCAGCGGGGTGAACTTTGTTGGGGCGACGGTCGTCCACCTGTTCCAGAACCCCGAGCAGGTGTCCGGCTGGATGGCCGACATATTCGTCAAGGACTTCGAGGAAAACGTTGGCGAAAGCGTCGGTTCCGGCCAGCAGATCATCTCCGTTGATCGGGTTGATGCCCACGGATTCTATGACGAAGCCGTGGGATTGCGCGTTTTACAGGGCGGGCCGGCCGGCCTGCTGTCGTCCACGGTGATCGACTTCCGCGTTGGCCGACTGCTCGGCGTGGCGTTTGTGGGCGTCATCGGTGAGCATGAACGCACCAACGTGACCACCGAAATGGCGCTGGCCCTTGAGAAACGCATGGTCCAGGTAGCCCTGGGAGGTCGCTAGTCAGGCGCTCGCTGCCGGACTCGGGACCGGGTTGGGAACGTTGGAGTTGACCTGGTCGAACAGTCGCACCACGTCCGCCATTGGCTGCGGAGTCAGACCGGCCACCACGACGGCGGCCACCGTCGCGATCACAAACCCCGGCGTCGCGGGTTGAATGTCCCAAATCCCCGATGGGCCGCCGCTCAGCAGCGCCCACATCGATGCCGCAACGGTTCCGGCGACGATTGACGCCGCCGCGCCCCAGGCGTTGAATCTGCGCCAGTAGAGCGCGAGCAGGGTAACCGGCCCGAAGGCTGCGCCCATGCCTCCCCACGCATAGCTGACCAGGTTGGATATGGATCCGGGGTAGTAGATGGACACCAGCGCCGACACCACCCCGATGGCCACCAGCAGGCCGCGGCCCAGCCAGACGCGGGCGTTGCCCGATATGCGGTAGGTAACGTCCTTTATGAAAGGCAGGTCGTCGGTGGCGACGGCGGACGCCAGCAGCAACTGGGAGTCGGCGGTGCTCATTACCGCCGCGATAACCGCCGTCAGCAGCACGCCGGTCACGACCGGGTGGAAGAACACCTCGGACATCACCAGATAGACGCGCTCGGGGTCGGCGGCCTCGCCCAGCATCCCGACCTCCGCCAGCGCGGGACGGGCCACCACGCCCAGCAGGACGGCCAGCAGGAAAACCGCCGAAATCCACGCCACCGACAGGCGGCGGCTCTTGGCCACCTGGTCATCGCGCTGCAACGCCATGAACCGTTGCAGGATTCGCTGCGCGCCCAAACCGCCCACGGCCCAACCGGCCATCGACAGAATCACGGGCAGGGCCACCGGCAGACCGTCCGGCGTGTTGAACGGGTTGAGCCAGTCTGACGATATGGTGGTGATGTGCAGGAGAGGATTTTCGGTCCAGCCGGTTAGCGCGACCACCATGATGAACAGGCTCACCAGCATCAGGAGCGCCTGGGTAACGTCGGTGCGCGACACCGCCATGAATCCGCCGATCATGGTGTAGGACGCAATGGCGACCAGCGTGATCACCACGCTGGTAACGTATTCGAGCCCGAATATGGTGTCCAGCAATTTCGCGCCGCCGACCAGTCCGGAGCTGACGTAAAACACGACGAACAGGATGGTGATGAGGGCGGCAGCCGTCCGCAAAATGCCGGTGCGGTCTCCGAACCTTACCTCCAGGAATTCCGGGATGGTCAGCACGTCGCCCGCAGCGATGGTGTAGCGGCGCAGTCGGCCGGCGATGAACGTCCAGCTCAGCCATACGCCGACGACGATGGCAACGGGCACCCAGATTTCCACGGCGCCGTTGGTGAACGCCAGGGCCGGCAGGGCCAGCATGGTCCACGCGCTGGTGGTGGATGAACCGGCGCTGAGGGCGGCGGTGATGCTGCTGAGTCGTCTGCCGCCCAGCACGTACTCCGACATATTGCGCATCCGGCGCATCCCGGCAACCGCAATCGCGATCAGCATGGCGAAATACACGCCGAATACCACGATTACCCAGATCATGACGACATGCCGTCCTTATTCAGTTATTTTGTAGCCTGGGCTCGACCGGGTACGGCAACTCGGTGCAAGATTGCGGATTTATGGAGGTGATTGAATGCAGATCAATCACGCTGCGTTTCATGTTATTGAGTATCTCCCAATTATGGGCCAACTGCGGATTCCGGGGAAATCTCGGTTGGAATCAGCGTGGGATCGATCACTATAATGGCCAGCATTCCCCAGCCGAAGACGAACCCCACGAGCGTTATAACGATCTCGACAACGCCCACCGGCATCCCGCCGAGGCGCGTGCCCAGGTCGTGTTGCCACAACCGGTTCAGGTTGGTTTGGGCTCGCCACATCATCCAGGCGAGGAACGTGGACTGGAACACGGTGATTGTCACGTAAGCGGCCTGCTGCGAAAGCGTCAGAGGGGCTTCCGACGGCATCATGATTGACGCCATCCCCAGCAGGAACACGCCGAAGTACACGGCTACTGATCGGGCCGGACTCAAGGTGCTGGGAACGCCGCGGGCCTCCATCAATTCCTGGTATGCCCGCATGTGCGCGTGCAGACGGAAATACTGGTACACCGGCACCATGAGCGTCAGCGCGTGGAACACCGGGTAGGCTACCTGGCCGGTGTGGTCCCGGTAGTGCCGCCACGTGACATACATCCAGTAGAAGAGGTACATGCCGGCGCTCAGAACGGTGAGCAATATGATGCGGTTGGGCGGTATGTAGTAGGGGACCGCGCCGGCCAACTGGTCGGCGGCCGGCGCGCCGGCGTTCGTTGAGAGATCGTAGGGAGCGCCGGCCAGACGATCCATCTCCCGCGGAGGGCGCCGTTCGGGTTCGGGCGCGGGCCGTGTTTCGGCCTGCGGAACCGCCGGAGCGGCGGTGAATTCAAACCCGCAGGCGCCGCAGAAACGGTGCTCCGGCGAATACGCCGCGCTGCAACGGGGACACCGCGGTTGACCGCCGGAGCTTGCCATGATCGAAGCGGTCCGGAGAACGCCTCCGGACTCCAACCTATTTGGCCCAGACCACCGGATTGCTGAGCGTTCCGATGTCGGTGACGGTTACGTCGCACACGTCCCCGTCCTTCATGTTCTCGGTCGCGCCGTCGGTGCCCATCCACAGGACGTCGCCTGGCACCAGCGTGAGGTACTTGCTCATGTCGCTGATGTACTCGCGGACGCCGAAGATGGCCGTGTTCAGGTCGTATTCGCCAACCACGCGCTCGTTGACCTGGATGGTGACGTGCAGGGAGTCGGGGTCAACGTCGGTGGCGACCCAGGGGCCCATGGGCTTGAACGTGTCGGTATTCTTGGCCCGCCACATGGTGCGGTCGTTGCGCTGCCAGTACCGTTCGCTCACGTCGTTGCCGATGGTGTAGCCGAAAACGTAGTCCAGCGCTTCGTCCTGGCTCACGTTGCGGCACTCCTTGCCGATGACGACCACCACTTCGCCCTCGTACTGCAGTTCCTCGGTGGCGTCGGCGGGGACGATGATCGGGTCGCCGTGTCCGGTGAGGGCGTTGACCGCGCGGTAACCGACGTCGGCCTTCTTGGGCAGGTTGGGCTCCTCGCCGCGCATTTGGGCCGCCCAGGTCACGTGCTCGGGGAAGTTGATTCCGGCGGCGTAAAAGGTCGGCGGCACCACCGGGGGCAGGAGTTTCACCGAACTCAGCGCGTAACGGCTGCCGGATTCTTTGAGGCCGTCAAAGAGGCCGCCCTGCACTTCCAGTACGGTGTCTCCGTCAACGATTCCATGGGCTACCCGGTCGCCCGTGCGAAACTTGCAAATCAGCATGGCCACGGCCTCCTGTATGCTGCGTATCGATTGTGTTCGTGCTCGATCGTCAATTCTGGCACCACAACACGCCACGGTCAAGCAAACGCCGTATGGTAAGATATCCGGCGCGCCGGCGGCTTTTCGTCGCGCGCCGGCGTCCACCCACCATATAACAGGTGCAACAACAGTATGCAGCAGCCCGACACCACACTGATATATTGGGCTCCCAGTAGAGTACGATTCAACCTGACCCTGATTCTGGCGGTTGCGGTGGTGGCTCTGGGTGTCCTGCAATACATCGGATTCGACCCGCTGAGCGCCGTGTGCAATCCGCGGCCCGCCAGCGAGTCCGCCGCGCCGGCGGACGGGTCGGCGCCAGCCGCCGAAGGCGGCGAATCCTCCACGCAATCCACCAATCGGAACAGCGCCCTGCTGTTGGTGCTGGTTGGTCTCGGCGTTGGCGCCTATTCCTGGCTGACCTCGCCGCGCCAGTACCGCGTGTATTCCGATGCGCTGATCATCATGTTCGGCACGCCGCGCCAGCGCACCATCCATTTCAGCGACATCCGCGAGGTGGTGCTGGATCGCGGATTCATGGGCGACCCGCTGCGTGTCTATACGGTGAATCGCCGCCGCGTGCCGCTTCAGGTGCGCGAACCCGAGGAACTGCACCGTTACCTGGATCAGGCGGTGAAGGACTTCTGGCGGGACAACCCGCAGTACGCGCCGCCTCCCAGCGAGGACGGCGAAGACGGCGACGCCGCGCCCGACGTGATCGAGTCCACGGTGACGGATACGTCCGAGCCGCAGGCGGAACCACAGGCGGAAACGGGCGCCGACGACGCCACGCAGGACCCACCCCGGCGCAACCCCCGCTCCAGACGCCGCAGCCTCCGCGATGACACCTACGACACCGACGACGACGAAGCGCCGCCGAGGTTCAGCTAGCAGGTTTCTCCCAGTCGTTCACCACCCGCAGCAGTTGGCAGCGGATGGTGGGGCTATCGGCGGCCAGATTAACGGTGGCAAAGCGGATGCGGTGGCCCTGGATGGTGGCCGTTTCGTCATAGTCTGCGCCCAGCGACGGGTAGAGCAGAACGCCGCGGGAGTCGAGCGATAAAGGGTCAGCGGGGTTTTCCTGGGAGCGGAGGTAGGCGTAGATCTGGTAGATGTTTCCGCTCTTGAACGTTTCGTTTCCATGCTGGCCGGCAGACACGATCGACGTGAATTTGGTGTCGATTACGATCCGTAGGTCGGCATACGGGCGGGACGGGGCGGTCCTATCCAAGACGATGTCGCGCACCATTCGGGGAACCAGAGAACTGGCCCGTTCGTTATTGTTTCCCAAAGGCCACTCGATTGGGCTTTGCGAGGTTACCCTCCAGCCCTGGGTGGTAAGCGTTGCTTCGTAGAACCCTGCCACGGCTTGCTCGTACAACTGCCATCCCCGGGTTTCCCGACGATCGACGATTGGCAGCAGCCCGGATCCGGTTTGCTCAGTGGGAAGAACGAGGTTGAGGGCCAACCAGGCAGCCATCAGCATCCGCCTTTCGGGAGCATCGGACCACCCCATGTTGTTCAACACGCTGCCCCTCTCAATCCGTACGGGATCCAGGTAGCCGGTGGCGCCCGCCATTTCCAGGCGGCGCGCAAGGTCTCGACAGCGTCGCCCCAACTCCGGGTTCCGGCCGCTCACCGGGCCAGCGATAGTTTTGAGCGCCTCTCTCACGTATCGGTTGCGGAGAGTGTCCACGGTCAACTCATCGTACCGGCAGGAAACCTTTGCCCGTTGCAGCAGTTGGCGACGCTCTGTTGAAAGCAGGTCGATGCGCCCACGAACGCGGTTGAGGATGTCGTGCCGCCTCTGGTAACCCGACGACAGGCTGCGACGCAATCGGCGTTGGACCGCGTTTGCAAGGATCTCCGCCACCAAAGCGGGAAGGTCGTCCGGCATATCTTCCAGCATGACCCGTCGGGAGTCCGGCAACTCCCGGTACAGGCGATAGGCATACAGGAGGAGGAACCAGATGTTGCGAACGGGTATCTTGCCGATGGATGCAACGGTCACATGGGTGTCGGTGTCAGGAGTCACAGGCCGCTCAGCAATTTGTCAATTTCTTCACGGGCGGTCGCGGGACTATCAAACCAATAGTCTCGTAACAGGGGAGCGATTTCGGATTCGATCACATCCGTGAACCATTGCGTTGGGTTGTCGATGGTCGTGCCGGGCGCCGGCGTAACATGGCTGTGGCCGATGCGGAATTGTTCCCCGAGGTTGGGGTCGTTCTCGATCCTGTTGTTGAGAGCGTGGATTTTTCGGGCAATGTCATCAAGAAAGCCAGTGGGGATGCCCGTTTCGTCGCTGACCCAACTGCGCCACGTGTTGTTCAGGGTCGGTTCGAGGTCGAAGAAGGCAAAGCGTCGACGCAGGGCGAAATCGACGATGGCTAGCGAGCGGTCGGCGAGGTTCATGGTGCCGATGACGTAGAGGTTGGGCGGGATGTGGAAGGGATCCTCGTCGTCTTTGGTATAAGCCAACCGCAGCGCATTGTTTTCATCCCGTTTGTCGGCTTCCAGCAACGTGAGAAGTTCGCCAAAAATCGAGGCGGGGTTGCCGCGGTTTATTTCCTCGATGACCATGACGTACTGGCCATGGGGATCCTGCCGAGCGGTGTCGCACAGTTCCAGAAACGGGCCATCCACCAAGGCCAGTTTGCCGTCGCCCTGCGGAAGGTATCCTCGCACGAAGTCCTCGTAGGACAGGTTGGGGTGGAACTGCATGTGCCTGATTTTGGTATCGTCTCTGGACCCGAGCAGCGCATAAGCAAGTCGTTTGGAGAGCCATGTCTTGCCGGCTCCGGGCGGGCCTTGCAGGATGATGTTCCTCTTGGTGCGCAGCCGTTCCACCATCTTTTCGAGGGTTGCGCGGTCGAGGAAGCAGCCGTCTGCGATGATACCGTCGATGGTGTAGGTTTGTAACGGTGGGATGGGTACGGGAGACGGAACCGGTTCGATTTGCGAGTCTGGCGCAGGGTCGAATCGGGAAGGAGCAACCGGGTTCCGTTGATATGCAGCCCACGAAAGTTCGGGAAACGAATGGACGGGGAAGGAATCATTCTGGAAAAGATCTAACAGTAGGTCGCACAACGCCAAATAATCAGACCCTGACGGGACGTTTCTAGGCAACGGGACGTTCAACCAGTTATTGAGGTAATTTCTAGAATTTCCGTCCAAAGGAACAAACCGCTGAGGGCGGGTCCAGAATAGCCCCATGGTTAGATTGTAACGAACTAGTACCGGATCAATCTAGGAATGATAGGGATAGAGGCGATGGAGTTTGGAGC
>CAZCZB010000004.1:2144-117415 GCA_964502995.1 uncultured Dehalococcoidia bacterium | reverse complement strand
ATGTCTGGCAGCGATAAGCGCTGAAGGCATCTAAGCGCGAAGCATCCCCCAAGATAAGGCCTCCCTCCCCGATTCAGTTCGGGGGTAAGACTGCAGCGAGACTAGCTGCTTGATAGGCCGGATGTGTAAGGCTGGTAACAGCTTCAGCAAACCGGTACTAACCAGTCGAGAGATTTGACCCACGCCAGGAGCTTCTAATTCTTCTGGCTCGGTTCTCGACAACCAGGTTCAAACTTCCTATTTCAGTTGTTCTTAATCGACGATGCTGGGTGGTGCAAAGATTCGCCGGTGGCGGACAGTGCCTAAACCCAAAAAACGATGCGGGGTGGAGCAGTGGCAGCTCGTCGGGCTCATAACCCGAAGGTCGTTGGTTCGAGTCCAACCCCCGCTACCAAAAATGAAAATTACGCCCCGGTTTCGCCGGGGCTTTTTCATTGGCGCAATCCTCTGCAGCGTTAAATCACGCCCCGCGTGGAAAGATCCTGCAACTTGTCCGGCGCCATTCCCAGCAGTTCCCCGTAAACCAGGTCGTTGTCATAACCAACCGGCACTGAGCCGCGCCAGATTTCACCCGGCGTCTCCGAAAATCTGGGGATTATCCCGACGCCTTTGACCTTTCGGCCCAACTGCTGATCCTCCCACTCCACGTGGACACCCCGGCTGCGGTAGTGTGGATGCTCGTCCATTTCCCGGGCGTTCATGATCCGGCTGCACCCAACCTGCGCTTCGTTGAAAACGCGCACCACTTCGTCAACCTCCCGATCTTCCACCCACCCGCGCAGGATGGCGTCAAATTCGATCCCCTCAGGCGAATTGACCTCGCGGCGGGCGATCATCCATTTCTCTTCCTCCGGGTCCAGACCCAACACGCGGCACACCCTGGAATAGACAACCGGGCCGACTGCGGCGATCACAACCCAACCATCCTTGGCCTGGAACGTATCCCACGGCTGGGCATTGCCGGCCTTGTTGCCCGCGCGTTCCCGCACCAGGCCCAATTCGTTGTAGGCAACCATGGTGCCGGACAGGATGCGGTGGACCGCTTCGAACTGCGCCAGATCGATCACCTGGCCCTGCCCAGTCCGTTGAGCGTGAATGTACCCGGCCAGCGATGACCACAGGCAGAACAGCGCGGTGATGTAATCGGCCGTCCACGGAACCGCGCGGGTTGGCGGGTCCGGCTCAGGATTGCCCATCAGATTCAGCAATCCGCCGAATGCCTGCGCCGTGAAATCGTACGATGCCCTCGCCACGTAATCCGGATCGCCCTCCTGGCCATATCCCGAAATGTGGCAGATCACTATCGCCGGGTTGACGGCCAGCACTGTTGCATCGTCAAGTCCCCATTTGTCGTACGTGCGTGCCTTGGAACTCTCCATCCAGATATCTGACCGCTTCGCCAACGTCAAAAAGATCTCGCTACCCTCGGGAGTGCTGAAATCCAGGGTGGTGTGGTACATATTGCGGTGATCCTGCACCCATGAACTCGCGATCAGTTCCCCATCCGGCCCCACTATTGGAAATTCCGCGTGCCGCCAGTCTTCGCCGCTCCCGGGACGTTCTATGTGGATCACTTCGGCGCCCATTTCCGCCGCCCATGCGGCGGCCATTGGTTCGGCCACTATGGTTCCGGTGGACAAAATGCGCACGCCCTGCAGCGGGCCGAATTGCTCCGTCAACAGCGAGGATTCCAGCGGGTCCATGCACATCCTCCTTGGAGTTTGGATAGGGGCAATCGGGCTCAATATATCAGTTTTCCATCCCCTGATACCGGGACCGGCAAAACCTGATCTGCAATAGCCCACGCCGCGCCGTTATTCTTGCGGGCTATTCGCGGCCGAAATAGCCGCCGCCGAAAAAACGGGCCCCGGCAACGCCGGGGCCCATTGATCTTACGGACTGGCGAGACCGTCGTTAATCTGCGGCCACCGCGCCCGAAGCCTCCAACCGGTGGACGACCTCGTAGGTATGAAACTCGCCGGGGCCCAAGAGGAAGTCAGGCGGCCCGCCGGCGTGCGCCGAGCGGAACGCATCGCTGCGCGTCCACGTGTTGTGATGCTCCTCGGCCGTCCAATGAGTCACCACCAGGAACTCCTCATGATCCGGGGTTTTGTTCATTTTCCAAAGCTCGAAGCTGACAAACCCCTCATGATCCTGCACGGCTCCCCGCGCCTTGAACATGTGCTCCAGCGTGTCTCCATACCCGGTCTTCACTTTGATGCGATTGGTCGCGATGAACATAACTCCTCCGTGCCTTGCTTTGGTCGAGTCAAGGTCAGTCCAATGGTTTCAGGTTGTCCAGTTGGGGCAACACTTCCTTGGCCAACAGCTCCAGTGAACGCAGCCCTTTCGGCCGGTTCTCGCCCCAGTCGTGGCACAGGATCAGCAGTGTGCCGAATCCGCCGGTATCTTCGTGCAGCGCTCGTATCTGGCGCGCGCACTCGTCCGGGTCGCCCACGATCCAGAAGTTCTCCACCATGTACTCGGGTGTGAGCGCCGAATCCGGCAGATCGGGATGCGTTCTGATGCCGTCGAGCCCGCGCAATCCCTGGCCCAGCAGCGGCAGGAAATAATTGGTGAACGTATGCGACGGCGGCCCGTTCATCACGTCGTCAATTGCCTGCTGCGTCGATTCGCCCACAAACACCTCGCGGGCGATGCGCCACTGGCTCCGCGACACCTTTCGGCCGGCGGTTTTCGCCCCCTTGGCGTAGGCCTCCCAGTGCAAGGGCAGATTCGACGCGTGGAGAAAGAAAGTGCTCATCGGCCACCAGCCCAGTTCCCCGGCGACCTCCAGGGTCTGGGAGGACGGGCTGCTTCCGGCCACCGCGATCGGCGGGTGCGGTTTCTGGTACGGACGCATGTGATACGCACAACCCATCTCCGGTCGGGCGTTGGGCAGTTTGACGTCGAAATGTTCGCCCTGATAGTGGAACCCGTCGCCGGTTTCCGACGTCCACATAGCGACGATCAGTTCCGCTGCCTCTCGCATCACGTTGCGTTGTTGACCCGAATGACGGTCCATGTCGAAAAGCTCGGAATCCGTGGGCACGCCGCCCGACCCGATGCCGAAGAAAAACCGTCCCCGCGCCAGATGGTCCAGCATCGCCATGCGGTGGGCGACCATGACCGGGTCGTGGAACGCCAGCAGCGAAACGCCGGTGCCCATAACCAGGTTCTTGGTGACCCCAAGCGCGCGGGCGATGAACAGCTCGGGCGAGGGCATGTTCTCCCACTCGGTGGTGAAATGCTCGCCAATCCATGCTTCGGCGTACCCCAACTCGTCGGCTAATGCCATGAGTTCAAGGTCCTCATCGTAGGTATCTGCATGCACCCGCCCGGGCGGATGCAGCGGCATGTTGAACAGGCCGAGTTTCATGGCACGCCTCCCCGATTACAGTGATCGAGCGACTTTACCCAGCAACTCTATGGTTGCGTCCATATCCGCGGCCGGGTCGTCCCCGGCCCTAACGGGAGTGACCAGCAACTCGCTGATCCCCATGTCCAGCATGGCCGTCATCTTTTCGCCTACGGTGTCCGCGTCGCCGGTGAGCACCGTGGACTCGATCATGCCGTCGCTCCACGTCTCTTCCGCCGCCTCGGGATGGCCGGCGGCCGCCCACATCTGCTGGTAGTAGGGCAGACGAGGGTAGTTGGAAAGCTGTTGCTGCACCGCGACACGGGTCGCGTCTGCGTCGGTGCTGATGCACACGGGCGCGTGGGCGATCAGCGGCGGCGTCTCGCGTCCGGCCTGGTCCGATCCCCGGCGCATCGCCGGCAGCGCGCTATCCCGCAGGTACACGGCCGGACTGACCCAACTGATGGCGCCGTCGGCTTCCGCTCCGCACAACTCAAACGAGCCTTCCTGCAACGCCGACGCCATCACCGGCACGTTGATCGGGTTGGGGATGCTGGCGTGCGCCGTGTATTCCCGGCCGTCGAAATCGACCGTGCCTTCCTGGAGCAACGCCCGCAGGATTTGCAGGTACTCGCGCAGGTTGGTGAGCGGCCTACGCAGCTCGAACCCGAACATGGAGCGCATGGGCGGCCGGTGGCTGGGGCCGACACCGATTCGAAGACGCCCCGGGGCCAGTTGGTCAATCACCTGCGCCTGCTGCGCCACAACAATGGGATGGCGCGGATACGTGGGGACGATGGACGTGCCAAATACGATGCTGTCGGTCTGCACGGCGCCGGCGGCGAAGAGCGTCAGAGCGTCCAGCCCGGTGCCTCCGGTGGTCAGCCAGGCCGCGTGAACCCCGGCGGCCTCGGCCCGCCTCATCAGGTCCAGCGACGCGTCGGCGTTGGGCGCTCCGGCGTGAAGGCCAATGCGTTGGGTGGGCATATCAAAAACCTCAATAGGGAATAGACTTATCGTAACACCGCCCCGTCAATTTGTAGAGAACACGCTCCGACTGCCCAAACCCGTTCCAAAACCATCCATCTCGTCCGGCCATCCCTTTCCGCTCACGGTGGCGTGTCGAACCATGGCCCGGTCCGCTGGCTGGTTCAGTATGCGCTTGGATTCGCCACATCAGAACTTTGGAAACGGGGCTTTGGCGGCCGGGCGGGCGGGCATTGAAACGCCATTCCATGTCGGGCCGAAGATTTAATATCTCTCGGATAACCGACAATGCCGGTTGATCGTCCGCTCACGCCCGGCAACCGGAGACGGTTACAGGCTACCCGACACCCTCTGCGTAGTTGGTTGCCACGTGCTCTGACGCCTCGAACGCCGCGTATTCTTCCGCCGAATACCCCAGCAACTCCCGGTACACGTACTCGTTGTCCTGCCCGAACATCACCGGCCCCCTCCGTATGCTGAGGGGCGTTTCCGACAACTTGTACGGCACTCCGGGATACAGGTGCGTCCCGCAGTCCTCCTGTGACGCTTCCTCAAAGAATCCGCGGCTCTCGATGTGAGGGTCGGCGAAAGCGTCGGCCTGGTTCATTACCGCGCCGGCCGGGATGCCGGCCGCCTGCAGCGTGTTCATGGCGTCATTGGGCGTTTGAGTCTTTGTCCAGGCCGTGATTCGGGCGTCTATCTCATCCTGGCGTGCGTGTCGCGCCTCCGCGCTGGCCAACCCATCGTCTGCGGCCAAATCCTGCGCCCCGATCACTTCGCACAACGCCCGCCATTGCTGATAGTCGTACACGGTGATGTTCACCCAACGATTCTCCCCCGCGCATGGGTAGCAATTCTGCAGCGCCCGCGGGTGTCGGTTGCCGGTCGGACCGTGCGTCCTGCCGTTCATCCGGTAATCCATGTAGTATTCGCCAAGATACGAGAAGACGTTCTCCGCCTGGCCCAACTCCACCAACTGCCCTTTTCCGGTGCGCTTTCGGTGATGCAGTGCGGTCAATGCCGCAAACGCGCCCTGCGCTCCCGCCGCCGCGTCAGACATCAATACGGTCGTGTTGTACGACGCGTCGGTGTCCTCATATCCGCGGAGCACCGTGTGGCCAACCACGCCCTCAATATGGACACCGTGGGCCCGGAAATCGCGATAGGGGCCGGTGCTGCCGTAAGCGGGCATCCGGACCATGATGATGTCGTCCTTGACGGCCTTTAGCGACTCGTAAGAGATGCCCAGCTTTTCCATGGTTTCGGTGGGGTTGTTCTCGATAAAAACGTCGCTGATTGCTACCAGACGGTCAAAGATTTCCCGCCCGCCCGGCTCCAGCAGGTTCACCGTCATGCTTCGCTTGTTCCGCGCGTGGGAGTTGAACATGGGTGAGCGGTTGAACGGACGCTCCCCGGCAACTCGCCCCGGAGTTCCGCCGGAATACAGCGGCAGGTTGTCGATGGTCGCCTGGGTGAGTCGCGCTCCGGCGCCCCGGGTCAACGGCACGAATGCGTTGGCGGACTCCACGCGGATTACCTCGGCGCCAAGGTCGGCAAGGAACGATCCGCAGTACGGACCCGCCCAAACTACGGTGATTTCCAGGACCCTCAGTCCTTTCAGCGGCAATCGACCCATCGGTGTCATGGGGTCGCGCCTTTACTGATCTTGATCGTCCCGCTGTCGGCCAATGCTGCCACAGCGCCGGTCCCGTAACCCAATTCTGACAGGACCTCCGCCGTGTGTTGCCCCAGCAGCGGAGCGGTACGCCGCAACTCCCAGGGGGATTCATTCATGATGAACGGACGCCCGCCGTAGCGTAGTTTTCCGGCCACAGGATGCTCGCCCTCAACAAAAACACCCCTGCCATTGAATGATGGATCGACGTCCAGATCGGCCATTGTGTTGATGGGGCCGGACAGCACGCGGTTCTCCTGCGCCGCCTGCCACGCCTCGCCACGCGTCAATGGCAGGAGCCAAGGGAGAAAGTGTTCCGATTCAAACTCGTCCTGCATGGCGGAGTTGCCTTGCGCCGCCGGGTCTTTCCACCGGTCAGTCTGCAACTCAGGAGGACTCCCCAGCATCGCCACCGCGCGCGGGAAATACATCCGGCTCCCGTTGATCTGGAAGTAGCCATCGGCGCACGGATACACGGCGTTGGGATAACCGCCGGACCCGCCCGATGCGGGCCGTTGGCTCAGCTCTCCCGTGTACTGGTGCGCCAGCAGCGCGCTGGATCTGCGGTCAACCGAGCCCAATTGCGTTTCAAGGATCGCGAGGTCGATGTGTTGGCCGATGGGTTCATCGTCATCCACGATGAAAGAACCCGCTAGCGTCGCGCCCATGGTGGCCACGGCGGCTACCGCGCCAGCCTGGTACAAACCCACGTTGCCGCCCAGTTTCAGCGGTTCCCGGTCGGCCAACCCCGTTGAGTGCATCTCGCCGCCCATGCCGTAGAACACGATCTCGGAAGCCTTGTAATGACGGTATGGCCCGGTCTGACCGAAGTTGGATATGCTGGTGTACACCAGCGCCGGGTTGATTGACGACAGTCTCTCGTAGCCGATTCCCAGGCGGTCCGCCACGTCGGGTCGGAAGTTTTCCACAATCACGTCGGCCCACGCCGCCAACCTGTCGATGATTTCCCGCGCGGCGGGGTCTTTGAGATCGATCACCACTCCGCGCTTGTTGGTATTCAGGTGGAGGAAAAGGCCGCTCTTTTCGTCGTGGGGCTCGTCTCCGGGAAACGGCCCGATACGCCTCGCCCCATCGCCCGCCGGCGGTTCAACCTTGACTACGTCAGCCCCGTAATCGGCCAGCAGTTTGGTGCAATACGGACCGGCGACATAGTGGGTGAAGTCCAGAACTTTCAAACCATTTAGGGCTCCAATGGCCATAATGCGTTCCTGCCATACGGTCCGTTTTCTGTGTGCCTTGCGTTACAATTGCACAAATCTTCAGCCGGGTCAATTGAACGACTCGGCGGGCAAACGCCCCGATATCAATGGTGTTTGCTGCTCGACTCGCCGCCCGCGCCAATTGGCAACGACACCAAGCGCGGGATCAACAACGGAAACCACAATGCCAGCCTTTGAGTTAGAAAAAATCATGCCCTGCGACCCCATGACCGCGTGGGATGCCGTGGTGGATTTTCCCAGTCGGACCATCCACAACAGCCGCTACCGGCGCGCCGATCTCCCTGACGGTGAGGAGCCCAGGCCGGGCAATCGCATCCTGCTCCAGATCGGCAGGGACAAGTTCACCAGCATCGTCACCGCAGCGCAGAAGCCCGGCGCCCTGGCTCACCGCACGTCGGGCCCCGGGTTCTGGGCAGAGTTCTCCTATGAATTGCGCCCCTGCGACGAACGGGACGTTGGTTACACCAATGATGACTCAGGCTGCGCCCATCTTACCCTGCGCAGCGAGTATGGCGGGTGGATGGGCAGCCTGATTGCCCGCCTGCGCCCGGGCGCTTGCCGACGTTACCTCACCGAGGAAATGGAAGCCATATTTTCTGCCGCCGATTCCGTACGCGCCGAACCAGTCGAAAGCGTCTGATCACCGTATTCACCCTCTGGAGTTTCCAATGCCCTCAGGTAATCCCCTGCCACCGGCTCCAATCGCCCCCAGGCGGCCGCACGCCGTCACGATGCACGGAGATACCCGGTCCGACCCGTGGCACTGGCTCCGAGACCAGGATGATCCGGCTACGATGGAGTACCTCCGCGCCGAAAACTCCTACACCGAAACCTTTTTCGCGCCGCTCCAGGATTTGCAGACTGCCATCTACGGCGAGATACGCGGCCGTATCAAGGAGGATGACAACACAGTCCCAGAGAAAGACGGCGATTACTTCTACTACGTCCGCTATCAGGAGGGCGACCAATATCCCATCTACTGCCGCAAACTTGGCAGCGAGGACGCCGACGAGCAGGTTCTGCTGAACGTGAACCTCCTGGCGGAAGGCCAAGAGTACACCCGCGTCGCAGTATTCGAGAACAGCCCGGACCACCGCCTCATCGCTTACAGCGTCGATTTCGACGGCTCCGAGCAGTACACGGTCAATATCCTTGACCTGGCGACGGGCGACACCCTGGCGGACACCATTCCAAACACCTATTACAGCCTGGAATGGGCCAATGACAACCGAACCTTCTACTATTCCGTGCTGGACGAACACCACCGCCCGGTCAGCGTGTATCGACACACCCTTGGCGATGATCCCTCCAACGACGTGCTGGTGTACCACGAGGAGGATCCCCGGTTCTTCGTTGGAGTTGGCAAGTCCAACAGCGGGCGTTTCATATACGTGGTCGCCGGCGGCAACAATATGGCTGAGTGGCGTTTCCTGGACGCAGACAACCCGGACGCCGAACTCACGCTGGTCGAGCCCCGCGCTCCCGATTTCGAGTACGACGTCGTCGATCACGGGGACCGATTCTTCATCCGCCACAACGGCAACGCAGCCCGCGATTTCATGCTGTCCACCGCTCCCATCGATCAACCGGGGTGGGACAATTGGAGCGAATACATGCCCCATGAGGCCGGCCGCCCGTTGTCCGGCATCGACGCTTACCGCGACCATCTGGTGGTGGCCTGCCGTCAGGACGGTTTGCCGCAGGTGATGGTTCAAAGGCTGTCCGACGGCGAGACTCACTTGATCGCCGGCGTCGATGAGGACGACTTCGCCATGTCGCCCCGTGGGGGACGGGAGTTCGATACGTCCTCGCTCAGGTTTTCCTATACCTCCATGAAAACCCCGTCCGCGGTGTATGACTACGACATGGACACCCGCAGCCGCGATCTTCGCAAGCAGCAGGAAATTCCCTCAGGTTACGACTCGGGTCGATACGAAACCCGGCGTATCTGGGCCACCGCTCGCGACGGCACGCCTGTCCCAATCAGCCTGTTGATGCTCAAAGATACGCCGGTAGATGGCAGCGCTCCTCTTTATCTCTACGGGTACGGCAGTTACGGACTCACCATGGAGGCCAGTTTCAGCGTTTCCGCGCTCAGCCTGGTGGATCGCGGGTTCGTGTTCGCCATCGCCCACATTCGCGGCGGCATGGAGATGGGCTGGGACTGGTATGAAAACGGCAAACTGCTGCAGAAGCGCAACACGTTCAACGATTTCATCGACTGCGCCGAGCATCTGATTGCCCACGGCTACACGTCGGCGGGACGCATTGCGGCCGCCGGAGGGAGCGCCGGCGGTATGCTGATGGGCGCGGTGGTCAACGCGCGGCCAGACCTGTTCGGCTGCGTGGTGGCGCACGTCCCATTCGTAGATGTCCTGAACACCATGCTGGACGATTCCCTGCCGCTCACCACCATGGAATACAACGAATGGGGCAATCCCAATGAAGTTGATTATTACCAGTACATGGCCACCTATTCGCCCTACGACAACGTGCAGGTCCAGAACTATCCGCCCATGTTCGTCACCGGGGGCATCAGCGACCCGCGCGTAACCTACTGGGAACCTGCCAAATGGGTCGCCAGGCTTCGGGCCACCAAGACCGACGCCAACCCCCTGTTGATGAAGATCCACATGGACTCCGGGCACGCCGGCGCATCCGGGAGGTTCGAGCGCATCAGGGAAGTGGCCGAGGAATACGCCTTCGTGCTGCACGCGCTGGACGTTTCCGGCGTTTCAACCGAGAGTTGATGCGAAGGCAGGCAGGTCCGCGGAATTCCTGGGTCGCTGAATTCGCGTCAGGTTCGTCGTTCCGGCGAAACCGGGAGTTCAAAGTCTGGCGCCACAGTGGGGACTGGACCTTGGCCGGCAAGGCCGGGCGCAATCGCGCTAACCGGAAAGAGCCGGGCTGATCGCAGGATCAGCCTGCGCGCTTACAGCCCGATAAACCTCCGGGCGTTCTCCCCCAGAATCCCTTCCACCTGTCCGGACGTCAGGGGCAGCGACGCCAGGTAGTTCGACTCGCTGCCCATGTCCACCAGCGGATAGTCGGTGCCAAAACAAACCTTGTGGGCGCCGTGCTTCCCGATAATCTCGGTCAGCGTGTCGGCCGTAATTTCCCGAATCGATGGCGGCCACGTGGTGTCAACCAGCACGTTCTCGTGGCCCATCAGCGACCGCTCCGCCTCGTCCAGCATGTAGAACCCGCCCAGGTGCAGCGCGATCACCTTCAACTTGGGAAACTGCCGCACTACGTTGGCGATCCGTTCGGGCGCCGCGAACTGAGGCGCGTCGCTTCCCTGGTGCGGCAACCTGCCCGCGTGAATCGCCAGCGTCATGTCCTCGCCCAACTCTTCGTACACCGGGAACCATTGAGGATCGTCCGGGTAGAACCCGTTGATCACCGGGTGCATTTTGATACCCTTGACGCCGTTTTCCCGCAGAAACCGGATCTCTCCTCCCTTGTCAGGCAGATCAGGATGGACCGCTCCGAAGGGCTCCAGCATGTCGTCGGCGATCGAGATCAGCCATTCGTTGGCCCGGCGCACCTGGTCGGCACGTGCCGCCAGGCCCAGCACGATTGACTTGTCCACCCCCGAGTCTCGCATGTGCGCCTTGATTCCTTCAACCGTATTGGCGGCAATGGGCACGAAACCCAGGTCCTGCTCCATGTTTTCGGCCACGGCATTGGCGATGCGCTCCGGCCAAACGTGGGTGTGAACATCTACGCGCATTGGCTCCCTCGACACTTGACCGGCGCCGTCTTATTCACCGCCGGGCGATTGGGCGTGCTGGTATAATTGCGGCACATTCTAACCCAACCACGGTGCCTGATGATCCGCGAAGCCATATCGGCCGCCACCGCCGGCGAATCCCTCTCCATGAACGACGCCATCGAGGTTATGCGCGAAGTCATGGAAGGCGAAGCGACGCCGGCACAGTTGGGTTCCTACCTCACCGCCCTGTCGCTCAAGGGCGAAACCCCTGAGGAAATCGCCGGTTTCGCAACCGTAATGCGGGAAAAGTCCCTCCAAGTCCGGGTTGACGGAACCGCCATCGATACCTGTGGCACGGGTGGCGACCGCAAGGGCACCTTCAACATCTCCACCGCCGCCGCCTTTGTGGTGGCCGGCGCAGGACTCACCGTTGCCAAGCACGGCAACCGCGCCGCGTCCGGCGATTGTGGCAGCGCCGACGTGCTGGAGGCTTTGGGAGTGCGCATCGACCTGCCTCCGGATGCCGTGGAACGCTGCCTGAAGGAGATTGGCATCGGTTTCATGTTCGCGCCCGCTTATCATCCGGCGATGCGCTACGCCGCCCCCGTGCGCCGCGAAATCGGTATCCGCACCGTATTCAACGTGCTTGGCCCCATGACCAATCCGGCCGGCGTGCCCTGCCAACTCATCGGTGTCGGTTACCCGGAGGTCGCGTCCAAGATGGCCGAGGCGCTCCGCCTGTTTGGCACTCATCACGCAATCATCGTCCACAGCGACGATGGCATGGACGAACTTTCGCTGGGCAGTGATACCGCGGGCTGGGAAGTCCTGGATGGCGAAATCCGCCCCTACGTAGTGCGCCCCGGTGAAATGGGGCTGCCCCATGCCACGCCCGACGACCTGCGAGGCGGAGACCCCGAGACGAACGCGGCCACCATGCGCCGCATCCTGTCCGGCCAGGACGGGCCCATCGCCGATGCGGTGATTCTGAATAGCGGCGCGGCGCTGGTGGCAGGTGATGTGGCCGCGACCCTGCTTGAGGGAATCGCAATCGCCCGTGCATCCATCTCAGACGGCAAGGCCGCGGAGAAGCTGGACGCCATGATCGCCCTGACTCAACAATTGGCCGATAATACCGACTGAAGGAGGCGCATTGATGCCCAGTATATTGGACCGTATTGTCGCCAAGAAACGTGAGGAACTGGCCGTCTCAAAGGCTGCCACGCCTGTTTCGGTATTGCGGCAAACCATTGCGAACCGTCCGCCGGCGTTGGATTTCGTTAAGGCGCTGAGCGGAGATGGAATCAGCCTGATCGCCGAGGTAAAGAAAGCTTCGCCTTCCAAAGGCCTTCTGCGGGAGGATTTTCAGCCGACGGAACTTGCGGCCACTTACGCCTCCAACGGAGCGGCGGCGATCTCTGTGATCACCGACGGCCATTTTCTCGGTGAGACCGCCCATCTGACCGCCGTTAAGGAAAGTGGCGCGTCAGGTAGCGCGCCGGTTCTCCGCAAGGACTTTTTGTTCGATCCGTACCAGGTGTACGAAGCGCGGGCCATTGGCGCGGATACCTACCTGCTGATCGTGGATATCCTGTCGCCAACCCAGATTTCTGAGTTGATCGAGGTGGGCGCTGCTTTGGGAATGACCCCGCTCGTGGAAACCCACGATGCGGATCAGATCGCAATCGCCGTCGAAGCTGGCGCGCAGGTGATCGGGATCAACAACCGCGACCTGCATACATTCGTCACCGATCTGGCTACCACTGAATCATTATCCCGCCGCATTCCTGCCGACAAGGTGATTGTCAGTGAAAGCGGAATCAGCACGCCGGAAGATCTGTCCCGGCTGGAACCCTGCGGCGTGAACGCGGTGCTGGTGGGCGAGGCGTTGGTGACCGCATCCGACACGGCCGCGAAGGTCCGCTCGCTGACCGGCGTTGCGGCCATGGCCGGGAGGTAACGACCATGCCTCCTCCCCTCGTCAAAATTTGCGGGATACGCCGGTTGGACGACGCTGTGGCGGCCGCCGACGCCGGCGCGGACTTTGTTGGATTGGTTTTTGTTCCCGGGCGAAGGCGCTTCGTGGATGCGGCGGCGGCGCGCGCTATCACCGATCGCCTCAGCCGTTTCACCCCGACGGCGCCGCGAACGGTGGGCCTGTTCGGGGACCAACCCCTGGAAGAAGTGCGCGAAATCATCACCGCCACCGGTGTCGACGTGGCCCAACTGTGCGGCGAAGAGAGCATCGAGTACTGCCGCTCCGTCCAGGAACTGGCCAGCGTCATCAAGGTGATCCACGTGCCCAACAATGTCGACTACGACGCGGCGGCCGTATTGAAACAGCAGGTGGACGCATACTATGCGGCCGGCTGTTTCGTGACCCTGGACAGCCACGTCATCGGTTGGCACGGTGGAACTGGCGAAACATTCGACTGGTCCATCGCGGCCAGATTGGCCGCAGACGGCCGGAATTTCATGATTGCCGGCGGGCTTACGCCGTCAAACCTGGAAGCGGCGATATCCGAAGTGGAACCCTGGGGTGTGGACGTGTCCAGCGGAGTGGAAACCGATGGCGAGAAGGACGCCGACAAGATCCGGCGGTTCGTGTCCATTGCAAAGAACATCTCCTGACCGGCAGAGGAATTGTTGAACATGGTGGTTGCATCGCAGACGAAACTCCCCGATGACCGGGGTCGATTTGGCGATTTCGGCGGCAAGTTCGTCCCCGAAACTGTCATGGCAGCGCTGATTGAGCTTGAAGCCTCCTACCGCGCCGCGCAGGACGACGCCGGATTCGCGGAACAACTGGACCACCTGATGCGCAACTACGCCGGCCGACCCACCGCGCTGTACTACGCCGAAAACCTTACCGACCATTGCGGCGGCGCGCGCATCTACCTCAAGCGCGAGGACCTGGCCCACACCGGCGCCCACAAGATCAACAACGCCCTCGGCCAGTGTCTCCTGGCCCAACGCATGGGCAAGAAGCGGATCATCGCCGAAACGGGCGCGGGCCAGCACGGGGTCGCCACCGCTACCGTATGCGCCATGCTCGGCCTGCAGTGCATCGTGTACATGGGAGCCGAGGACACCGTTCGCCAGGCTCTCAACGTGTACCGTATGCGCCTTTTGGGAGCCGAAGTCATTGCTGTAGAGTCCGGCACTCGCACCCTGAAGGACGCCATCAACGAAGCGATACGCGACTGGGTTACCAACGTTGAAACCACCCACTACCTGATCGGCAGCGTCGTCGGCCCGCATCCATACCCCATGCTGGTCCGCGATTTCCAATCCGTGATCGGACGAGAAGCGCGGGAGCAGATCCTGGCGGCCGAGGGCCGGTTGCCCAGCGCGGTGGCCGCCTGCGTCGGCGGCGGCAGCAATGCCATCGGCACGTTCTATGAGTTCATCAACGATTCCGACGTGCGCCTGGTTGGAATTGAAGCGGCGGGCGAAGGTGTGGAATCGGGCAAGCACTCCGCCACCCTGTCTGCCGGCCGTCCCGGCGTCCTCCACGGCTCCATGTCCTACCTCTTGCAGGACCCAAACGGTCAGATTCAGGAAGCCCACAGCATCTCGGCCGGCCTGGACTACCCCGGTGTTGGCCCGGAACACAGTTGGCTCAAGGCCACCGGCCGCGCCGAATACCTCGCGGTTACTGACGACGAGGCGCTGGAGGGGTTCCGCCTCCTGTGCCGCACCGAGGGAATCATACCGGCCCTGGAATCGGCGCACGCGATCTATCACGTTAGCCGGATGGCCGCCGACATGCCGTCGGATGACATAATCGTAGTCTGTCTCAGCGGTCGCGGCGACAAGGACGTGCCGCAAATCGCGGAGCGCGAAGGCATCGGTATCTGATTACGGTGCGCGTCGCGTACCTCGGCATTCTGGCGCTGTTGATCGCAGCCGCCGTGTTGGCGGTTGCCTGTGGTTCCGGTACTTCCGCCGTCAAATCAATCCGGCGCGCAGCCGATGATGCGGCCACACTGATAACCCGCGAGCATCCCGTTGATTCGACAACGGCTACCGCCGCGCAATCCCCACCGGCAGATGTCGCAGCGATACTGGTCATTCTGGACGACCTGAAAATCGCGCCACGCGGCAGCCAAACCGAATACGTTCGCTCGGAGTGGCCCCACTGGCGGGACGCCGACGGCGATTGTCAGAATACGCGCGCGGAGGTGCTGATCGAAGAAAGCCGGGATTCGGTGGCTTTTGCGACGCCCGACGATTGCCGCGTCACCGACGGCCGTTGGCTGGGTCCGTGGACGGGCGAGTGGTTCACCGATGCCTCGGACGTGGACATTGACCACCACGTCCCCCTGGGCCACGCCCACCAATCCGGGGGTTGGCGATGGGACCGCGAACGCCGCCGCGCTTACGCCAACGATCTGTCCATTCCGGCCAGCCTCCAGGCCACCAGCGCGTCGGTGAACCGGACCAAGGGCAAGCAGCCGCCCGATGCGTGGCGACCCGACGAGCGAGCCGGGTGGTGCAAATACGCTGCAGACTGGGTCTCGGTGAAGAATCGGTGGCAATTGACCGTCACCACCGCCGAGGTGGATGCGTTGCGGGGCATGTTGGACACCTGCACCCACCCCGACTCCTGGGGGCTGGCCGGCCCGGACGGGCCGTAACGACACCCGCACTCTGTGCTATAATCGGCGGCGGTAATCGACACGAACGTGCCCGGATACCGTCACACTCCGGGCAAGCCAAGGAGGCGAGCGATGGAGATGGGATTGGACGGCAAGGTAGCTATTGTTACCGGCGGCAGCGAGGGAATCGGCAAAGCGGCCGCCCTCCGCATGGCCGGTGAAGGGGCCAACGTAATCATAGTGGCCCGTCGCCAGGAAGTTCTGGACGCCGCGGCCGATGAGATCCGCACCGCGACCGAAGTCGAGGTGCTTCCGTTGGCTGCCGATGTAACCGGCAAGGACACCGCTGCCAACGTCGTTAACACCGCCATCGAGAAATACGGACGGCTGGACATCCTCGTCAACAACGCCGGCACGTCCATGGCCAAGGGTTTCGAGGACGTCAGCGATGACGACTGGGAGTTCGACTTCGAGTTGAAGGTCTGGGGCGCGGTTCGCCTGATCCGCGCGTCCATCCCGGAGATGCGGAAAGTCGGAGGCGGCCGCATCATCAATGTTACCAATCTGGGTGGCCGCACCCCCGGCGCCAATTCCATGCCCACGTCCATTTCCCGGGCGGCCGGCATCGCCATCACCAAGGGATTGTCCAAGGATCTGGCATCCGACAATATCCTGGTCAACACCGTGTGCATCGGCCTGATCAAGAGCGGCCAGCACCAGCGCCGTTACGATGCGCGCATCATCAACGAGCCCGACCTCGACATGGACGATTTCTACAACCAGTTGGCCGCCGGTCGTGGCGTGCCGTTGGGACGCGTCGGAGAGGGTTCCGAAGCCGGGGACGTCATCGCGTTCCTGGCGTCCGACCGTGCCAGCTATCTCACCGGCGTCGCCATCAACATCGACGGCGGAGCCTCGGCAGTCCTCTAAAGTGCGATTGTCAATTGCAGGGATGACGACCGGGCACGCTCATGATGATCCGACCCAGCCATGGGCAACGGGTGAATCATCCCAATTGACACTAAGGAGACATCGCCCCGGCGACCCAATGATCTAACCACCGCGGTGGTTGAACATGCGCAGTCCACCTTCCACCAGACCAGAAAAGAGTTTGCCAACCGGAGATCACAGTGAAAGAGTCTTACTTCGACGAATTTGAAGCCCCCAATCGATTGTTGCTGGGCGCCGGGCCCTGCACGGTCCATCCCCGCGTGCTGCGGGCCATGACCCAACCAGTGGTGGGGCACCTCGACCCGCTCTTTTTCCAGATCATGGACGAAGTGTGCGAGATGCTGCGCCAGGTTTTTCACACCAAGAACAACGTGACCATGCCCATATCGGCGACCGGAACCGGCGCCATGGAAACGGCGTGCGTCAACGTCATTGAACGCGGCGATACCGCCATCGTATGCCGCAACGGCTACTTCGGCGTGCGCCTGGCCGATATTGCCCAGCGTTGCGGCGCAAACACCATCATGGTTGATTCCCCCTGGGGGCAACCCGCCGACCTGAACGCCCTGGAGGATGCGCTGAACGCCAACCCGGGCGCCAAGATGGTTGGACTGGTTCACGCCGAGACTTCCACCGGCGCGATCACCCCGTTGCAGGACGCAATCGACATGGCCCACCGCCACGGCGCGCTGGTCGTGGTCGATGCCGTGACCTCACTGGGCAGCCACGACGTCCAGGTGGACGACTGGGACATCGACGTCTGCTACAGCGCCAGCCAGAAATGCCTGGGCGCGCCTCCGGGTCTTGCCCCGGTCAGTTTCGGCGAGCGGGCCATGGACGTCATCAACAAGCGCACCACGCCGGTCGAAAGCTTTTATTTCAACCTGCAGGGCGTTGCCGAGTATTGGAACGAGACCCAGCGCGTTTATCACCATACCAGCCCAATCACCATGACCTACGCCATGCGCGAATCCCTGCGCATGATGATGGAAGAAGGTGTCGACGCTCGGCATGCCCGTCATGCACACGTGGCCGCCGGCCTTCGCGCCGGGATCTCCGCCATGGGGCTCAAGCTCGCCACCGCTGACGACTACCAGCTCAACCCCATCACGGTCGTGGAGTCTCCCGAGGGAATTGACGAAGCGACCGTCCGCAGCCGCCTGCTCAATGAGTACAACATCGAGGTCAGCGGCGGTCTCGGCGAATTCCGCAACCGAGTCTGGCGCATCGGCATGATGGGCGAGGGCGCGCGCGAATCCAGCGTGCTGTCCGTCCTGTCCGCGTTGGAGGTCATCCTGGCCGACGAGGGCTACGAAGTCGCCTACGGCGCCAGTGTCGCCGCTGCCCAACGCACCTTCGCCAACGACGGCGCCGCATAGTTCTCCGCCCACATACCTGGCTCAAATAATGGCCCATCCGCAAAGGATGGGCCATCGGTTTTTCAACCATCGCGCCTGGCGCCGGACCTGCGATGAAACATCTACGAGGTAGTCGCCTGGTGAACCGTTATTCCTGAGCAAGCAGGAAACCGGAAAGGTGGCAGGACGGCGACTTCGACGGCTGAATTCCCCTGTCCGCCCCTGCCGCAACCCGGATCGCCGGAAACCGCAGAGCCGTTGGTTCTGCAACCCATCAGCCTTCGCGCTGGTACGCTGCGTCGAGAATCTCCACCACGTGCATCACCCGCACGTCCGAACCCGCGTCCCGCAGTCCCTGCTCCAGTTGCGCCATGCAGCCCGGATTGGCCGATGCGATAACCTCGGCCTCCGTGGCCAACGCATTGCCGATCTTGCGTCGCTGTAAACGTCGGGACATATCCTGCTGAATCAGCGAGTAAAATCCGGCCGATCCGCAGCACAGCGACGATTCCGCCATTTCGGTGAATTGCAACCCGGGAATACTGCGCAACACCCGGCGCGGGGCCTCCGTGATGCGCTGAGCGTGAGCCAGGTGGCACGGATCCTGCATGGTGACGCGCCACGGCAGTTCGCGCGCTGGCGGGTCCAGGGGCAACCCGGCAAGAAACTCCGTGACGTCCCTCGTATTCTCTGAGAACTCGCGGGCCATGTCGCGATATCCGTGGTCGTTTTCCAACAGGTCGGCGTACTCTTTCATCGATGAACCGCAACCTGCCGAAGCGGTCACGATCACATCGACCTCTGCGCGGCGAAACGCGTCGATGTTGCGTTTCGCCATTTCCCGGCCCAGGTTCAGGTCGCCGGCGTGGAGGTTCAACGCCCCGCAGCAGCCCTGATCCATTGGAGTCACCACGTCGCATCCGTTTCGCTGCAAAACGCGAACCGTCGCCCGCATCGTCTCCGATTGCATCAATGGCATCACGCAACCGGTCAGCAGCCCAACGGTGGCCCGCCTTTCGCCCTGCGCCGGAAACGCTCGCCGGCGCGATGCGAAAAAGCGGTCGCCCATCACCGGCATTTGCGCTTCCATCGCCCCCAGATTGCCGGGCAGCGCTTTCAAGACACCCGATTTCCTGACCAAGCCCTGCAATCCCCAACGCTGGTACATCCTCATCATGTGTCCTGCCAGCCGCAGCCTTCCGTTGTGGGGCAACGCGGCCCGCAGGAACATCCTTGAGAGCCGGTTCAATTCGGGACTTTGCAGGTTGTTATCCTGCACCTGCGCCCGCGTGTGTTCCATCAACCGGCCGTAGGGGACTCCCGACGGGCACACCGCTTCACACGCCCGGCATTGCAGGCACAGTTCCCAGTGAGATACCAGCCGTTCGCTGATGCCGGTGCGCCCCTCATGCACCGCTTTCATCAGGGCAATGCGGCCGCGGGGTGACTCCGTCTCCAACCGGGTTTCCACATAAGTCGGGCAGGCGCTCAGACACAAACCGCAGTGGACGCAGCGATACAGGTCCGATTCGGCGGGCGCGTCCTGCCCGACAAACCCGGGGCCATCGTTCAACGATCCCTCAAACGGTTGGCCGTATGGGAACCCGTGTCCAGCGTCTATCCCGCCGCCCAGGTGTTGAACGCCGTCATCGCGTTGCTCCCGCTCAACGGCCATCACAGTCCTCCGATGAAACGCCCGGGGTTGAGCACGTTGTTGGGATCAAACTGCTCCTTGATGCGCCGCATGATGGCCATGCCGGATGGCGCCGGTCCCCAGACATCCATGCGCGATTTCACGTCGTCGGGGCAGGTTTCTACCACGGTATCTCCGCCCAACTGCTCGGCGCACGCCTGGATATTTCGTATCCGTTCCACCGCTTGTTCGACATCGTCCTCCCCAATCTCCTGCCAGCATAGCACGCGACCACCACCGAAACCCGCGTCCGCTATGATCCCGGTATCCTCGCCAAGAGCGTGCGAGTTGCCCAGTTCCAACAGCGCTCCGATTCCTTGCGGCGGTGCGTTCACCCGCACGCTTACTGATGGCCCTCCCTCAGGCTCGAACGGCATATCCCCGATTGCGTCGCACAATGCGGTCGCTTCGTTTCCTGAGATGTGCAGCGCGCTCGCGGCGTCCAGCCACGTCTCCGCCGTGTCCTGCGCCCTCCGGCGAACTGATGACGGACGCCCGCATATCGTCGCCACCGCCACCGGCCCGTATCCGGCGGGTATGTCGGGGTTGCCCAGGCGTCGCGCCGCCGACGGATTTAGAACGTGGAGCGCCTGAGGAGCGATGGGTTGATCCAGCAGATTTCGGCACGCGGCCAGCGCGGCGGCGTCGCTCTCGAAAGCCGCAATCACGGCGGCCCATTCCGTGGGTCGGGGCGTGATTTTGAACGTGGCTTCCACGATGATCCCCAGCGTTCCCAGCGAACCGGTGTAAAGTCGGTTGAGGTCATAGCCGGTGACGTTTTTGACCACCTGTCCGCCGGCTTTGGTCGCGCCGCCGTCCGCCGCGATGACTCCCACGCCGATCAACCAGTCCCGGGGCAGGCCGTAAGTCGCCCGCAGGGGGCCGCTGATGCCGGTCGCCAACGTGCCGCCGATGGTGGCGCGGTCGGCCAGCGGCGCGCCCAGCGGCACGATTTTGCCGTCCTGCGCCAGCGTGGCGTCCAATCGCGAAACGGTCATGCCCGCTTCCATTCGCACGGTGAGGTCGGCAGACTGAAAGTCCATCAGTTTGTTCAGCCCCGTCAGATCCAGCGCGACGCCCGCCCTCGTGGGTACGTTGCCCAGTTGCCCCAGTGTCCGGCCTCCAACGGGATACACGGCGACACCGCTGGACTGCGCCCATCGCAGGATTTCCGACACCTGAGCCGATTCGGAGGGCAGCGCGACCGCAGTCGGCAGGAATGCTCCGATTGCGTAATCGTTAACGGCCTCGGCGTCGGCCACCGCTTCCGGTCCAATCAGGCGCGTCAGTTGCTCGGCGGCTGATGCTAGTGTATCCGACAGCGCCGGCATTGGCTATGCGTACAGGCCCGCAGTGTGGGCGGCCGGATGCGGAGATGGCCTGTAGTAGCTCCCGTCGGGAAAGATCTTGCCGGGATTCAGCCGGTTGTGGGGCGCAAAGGCTTCCCGCACCTTTTGCATGGCTGCCATGTCGTCGTCGGTGTACACCAGCGGCATGAACTCCTTTTTCTCCAGTCCGATGCCATGCTCCCCGCTGAGTGTGCCGCCCAGAGCCGCGCATTCCTCCATCAACTCGGCGGCCGCCGCCATGGCGCTTTCCATAACGCCCGGTTCCCTGCCGTCAAACAGCATGCACGGGTGCAGGTTGCCGTCCCCGGCGTGGAACACGTTGGCGATGGTGATGTTGTATCGTTCGCTCACTTCTGAGACCTTGCGGAGCATCTGTGTCAGCCGCGTGCGCGGGACGACGCCGTCAACCAGGTAGTAGTTGGGCGCGATGGTGCCGAACGCTCCGAACGCCGTCTTGCGGCCCACCCATAACCGTTCGCGCTCGGTATCATCTTCCGCGATGCGCACGTCCGACGCGCCGGTGTCCCACAGCGCCGATTCGACCTCGGCCGTTGCCTCTTCCACCTCTTCGTTCAGCCCTTCCAGTTCGATGAGCAGCACGGCGCCCGCGTCGTTAGGGTATCCCGCATCGGTAACATTCTGCACCGCCCTGATGCTCAAAGCGTCGATCATCTCCAGCGCGGCGGGCACGATTCCGTATCCGATAACCGCCGAGACCGCCGTACACGCGGAGTCAATATCAGGGAATATCCCAAGGAACGTCTTGACGCTTTCCGGCGTAGGCAGCAGCCGCACCAGTATCTGAGTCGCGATGCCAAAGGTGCCCTCCGAGCCGACAAATGCGCCGCGCAGATCGTATCCCGCCGCTTCCCTGGCCTGGCTGCCCAGGTAAACCACCTCCCCGTCTTCCAGCACCACTTCCATGCCGATAACGTGGTTGGTGGTCGCGCCGTATGCCAGACAGTGCGGCCCGCCGGCGTTCTCAGCGATGTTGCCGCCCAGGCTGCAGGCGCGCTGGCTGGACGGGTCGGGAGCGTAGCGCATCCCGAATGTGCGGACATGGTTGTCCAGGTCCAGGTTGATGACCCCTGGCTCGACCAGGGCGGTGCGGTTCACCGTGTCCACTTCCAGGATACGGTTCATGCGTGGAAAAGCGATCTGCAAGCCATCAGGTGGCGTGATGGCTCCGCCGCTCAGTCCCGTTCCGCTTCCTCTGCCGACGACCGTCACGCCCTCTCGATGGGCCAATGCCATCACCCGGCTCACCTCGTCGGTGTTGGCCGGCAAAACGACCGCCCGGGGCATCGAGCGGTCAACGGAGCCATCGTATTCGTAGACCAGCAGATCTTCTCGGTGGTCGATTACATAATCATCGCCTACGATGGCTCGAAGCTCATCGAGAAATCCGGGGCTAGCCACTTTCGATCAGTCCTTGCGTCGCTGGTACACCTGGATGCGGTGCCGGTTTGATTCCACCACGTACAACCGTTCCTCCCAATCCAGACGGACGGACACGGGGCCCCAGAAATAGGGCTCCGTTTGAGAGGAGATGAGATACGGAGTGTCCAGGTGCGCCGGCAATTCGGGCGTCAGGTTCGACATATCCCGAGTGTTGCTCTCGTCGGGGTTCACCGACATGAAGTCCTGCGCCCACTTGGACAGCGTGGCCTGACCTCGAAGCAACTGAACGAAGCCGCCGTCCGGGTCCAAAATTTGCACCCTCTCATTCCCCCAGTCGGACACGTAGATATAGCTGTCGGAGTCCACGCAGACGCCGGAGGGCCGGCTAAACTGCCCTTCGCCGGTTCCTGACGAACCGAAAGACGCAATGAACTGCCCGTCTGCGGTAAATTTCTGCACCCGGTCGTTGCGCCAATCCGCCACATACACGTTGCCGGATGTGTCCAGACCGATGCCCCATGGCATGTTGAACTGGCCAGGGCCATCGCCCGCCTCTCCCCACATGCCCAGCGATTCGCCGGTCGTGGTGAACCGCTGCACCCGGTTGTTGCCCTGTTCCACCACGTACAGCGTACCGTCGGCGGACAACGCGATACCCGCCGGCCCGTTCAACTGTCCGGCGTTGGTTCCCTGTTCACCCCACTGGCGCACGAAATTGGCGTCGGTGTCCAGCGCGGTGATCCGGTGCTGCTGCTCATCGGTAACGTACACCACCGTATCCCTGTCCACCGCCATCGCGACGGGGAAGATCCACTGGCCGTCGCCCCTGCCGTAACCGCGGCTGAACTCGCCCAGGAAGTCCTCTTCCCAGTTCATCATCCCGATGCGCACCAGCGACGCCCTCACGGTGTCGCACCTGTTGAGGAAAAGGATTTTTCCGTCCGACGTGAAGGCGCAGTCGTACGGATTGGTGAATCCCCGACCGCTCTGGTTGGTAGTCAACCCGATGGTCTTCAGATATTCCACCGGCCCGGCGGCAACGGCGGTAGTCATAACAGCCACTCCTGTTTGGTTTATAGGGGCGAATGATCATTCGCCCCTACGTGGTCATTGTCGTGGTTATTCGCGGCGGCGGGGCATCAGGCCAGTTGATACTCCCGCGTTGCCGTCAGCAACCGGAGCAGGTTGGCGATCCGCTGGTCGTCCGCCTCGGTGCGGGATCCTTCTCGCAGGTCGGCGTCGCCCTGCTCGCCGGCAAACTCGCTCAGCGAGGTCCGGGTGGAATCGGACAGCACGATCGGACCCAGCAGGTCCGCGCAGGCATCCACCTGGTCTGCGCCGGACAGCGGCCCGTCCACCTCGGTGGACATGCGGTCGATCAGCGCCTTGACGCCGGGATTCCTGGGGTCGCCCAGTTCCTTCCCAACGAAGTTGACCCGTTCCACCAGCGCGCCGCTGTCGATCCATTCGGAGCCTTCATGCCAGCCTTCCACGCTGGGCGGCTGGAAAATCCCCTGGCCCATGTAGAGGGTGTAGCGAGCAAGTTGATCAGCGCCGAAGGTCGGCTCACGGTAGGTACCGGCCAGCCGCACCGCGCCCACGACCAACTCCACCGGCCCCTTGACGCGAGCGAACCGCGCGCCGTCGCCTTTGAAGTAGTCCGAGTTGAACAGGGTGCGAAGCACGGATCGTATCTCGTACTTGGAGTCGAAGTAGGTCGCCATCATGTCGGTGATCACGGCTTCCCCAGCCTCGTCAACCTCATCGGCGGCGAAGAACTGGAACAACCGCGTGCAGATGAAGCGCGCCGAAGCCTCCTGCTGTACGATGATGTCGATGATGTCCTCGCCGTTGAAGTTGCCGGTGTGACCGAGGAACGTCTTTTCACCATCGTCGTGGTCATGGTCGCGGTACTCGAAGTGCCACGCAATCCGGCTGTACGGCCAGATGGAGTCGCGGCTGGCGCGAGTCGACATGTATTCGGCGTTGCCCAGCGTCCAGCCGGTGAACGCCCGGGCGCATTCCTTCACGTCGTCCTCGGTATAGTTGCCGATGCCCATGGAGAACAGTTCCAGCAACTCCCGTCCGTAGTTTTCGTTGATGTCGCCCTTGTGGTTGTCGTTGTTGTCCAGCCAGATGATCATGGCCGGATCCTTAGACAGTTCGACCAGCAGGGTATGGAACGAGCCCATCGAATGGCGGCGGAACGTGTCGATCTGATTCATCAACGACCGCGCCTGGTTGAGCTTGGAATAGCCGGTGGCGAAAAGGCTGTGCCAGAACAGCGCCATCTTCTCTTCCAGCGGATTGTCCGTGGTCACCATGCGGTAGATCCAGTACGCTCCTGCGCTGTTCAACTCCCGCATCTCGGCCATGTCAACGTGGAACCGACGGATCAGATCGTCGGGCATCGCGTTGGAACTGCCGGGGTTCAGCAGTCCTTCCACCACGTTCTCGTAACCCTGGGCGACCCTCCGGTCCAGTTCGTCGCGGCTGGCGCCGAAACCGGCCCGGCGCATCAGGTGAGCCATCAGGGCAATGTCGGCATTGCTCATGGTTGCCTCCATTTCGTCTTTCAATGGATTGGGAACCGTCACCGCCTAGTTGCGGATGAAGTCCCACTGCTCGAACTGGCCGTTTACGATCGGCACAGCATCCAGGCCCAGCCATTGGTCGGCGATGGTCGAATAAGTCGAGCGGAAATCGTTGTTAAAGTGCAGGTCGCCGTCCAACTGGTCGCGCTCGGCCAGAGACGGGTATTCGCCGTAGAATCCGCCGTTCACGCTGTTACCGACGATGAACGCGGTACCGCCCGATCCGTGGTCGGTTCCGGACCCGTTGTCCCGGATGCGGCGGCCGAATTCGGTCCAGATCAGCACGATGGCGTCGTCAGCCCTGCCGTGTTCCTCAAGGTCGGCCATGAAGTCGCTCACCGCGCCGGACACCTGGTTCCACAGGCCGCCCTGCACCTTGACCTCGTCGCCGTGCGTGTCGAAACTGCCGTGTTGGGTGTAGTAGATGCGGGTGCCCAGATCCGCCGTCATCACCTGCGCCGCGTTTTTCAACGCCTGCGCGATGGGGTTGTCAGCGTATTCCACCGAGGACGAATACTGCTCGGGCGCCGTTCGCAGGATATCCGCGCCCTTCAGCGCGTCGCGTCCGGTCTGCCCCAGGTAGTCCATCACCGCGTCCTGAATCGTGCCCCCGTACATCTTGCCGAAGGCGTCCAGGCACAGTCCTCGGATGCGCTCTTCCTCAACGTCGGGGAAGAGACCATAGGTTTCAAGGTTGCCCACGGAAGCCACCGGAACGCCCGGCGCGCCCATTGAGCGGGGGAGGCCACGGCCGAAGTTCACGCCCGTGATCACGTTCTGGCCCTGTGGGTCCAGGTCGCGGATGACGCGGCCGAGCCAGCCTTCCGTGGCGACCTTTTCCGGCTCGCAGGTGTGCCAGATGTCCATGCTGCGGAAGTGCGAACGGTTCGGGTTCGGATATCCAATCCCGTTGACGATGGCGACTTTGCCCTCATCCCAAAGCGACTTGATCGGCGCCATGTTCGGGTTGAATCCCAACTCGCCGTTGATCGGAATCACCTGGTCGGTGGGGATGCCAACGTTGGGCCTAAAGTCGTAATACAGGCCGTTGTTATAGGGGATTACCGTGTTCAACGGGTCGTTGGCGCCGGCCAGTTGGATTACAACCAGCGACCGGCTTTTGTTCGTGGTGGTCATCTCGCGAAGGCCTCCTTATCGTGGCGCGCGCGAACGCGCCAGCACGAATTGGCTGATGTCCGAAGTGTACAAATTGCCCACTTGTATGTCAACGTAAACCGCTCTCACGGGAGTGTGTGGAGGATGTTCTGTCCGCCTGACGTCAGTGGTCATCCCCGCGCCGACGTGGGTGCCTCTTGGGCCCAGCCGCTATTCTCGAAAAAATAACCGTTTGGACGCGAGGGAAACCCTTGTGGTTGCCCTGGCTGGCGGAGGTTCTTTGGTTTATCCACACGCCGCCTGGTCAAGCAACCGCCATCCTTCCGAAACTTGCAGATACTCCCGGGGCGTGCCGGAATCCATGGTCCGTGCATCCAAGGCGATAATCGTTGCCCGCATTGCCGCTCGGAGCCCACCCAGGCCCTCACCCAAATGGATGACGGAAGCGTTGGCGCACAGTCCGGCGTTGGCGACACCCGCCGGTTTCATTGCCGTTCGGTCGCTGCCGTTTGATACCCAACTAACCGTAGGCTATACTACCCGACGGCCAATTGCGGCCTTTCGCGCGCTATCCCCACGATTGTTTCGCAGGAGCATTACTCCATGGATTTCAATATCGCCGTGCTTGGTGGCGACGGCATCGGTCCCGAAGTAACGGCAGAGGGAGTCAAAACCCTCCAGGCTGTTGGCCGTGCCTTCGGGCACAACTTCGCGCTCGAATACGGCGACGTCGGCGGCATCTCGATTGACCGGCACGGAACTCCTCTCACCGACGGAGTGCGCGACCTCGCCACGTCCGCCGACGCCGTGCTGTTCGGCGCGGTCGGGGGACCGAAGTGGGACGACCCGTCGGCTCCCACGCGTCCGGAGGATGGTCTGCTGGCCCTGCGCGCCCACCTCAACGTGTTCGCCAACATCCGGCCCGTCAAGGTGTATCCCGAACTGACCGGATCCAGCGTGCTCAAGCCCCACGTCCTAGAGGGCGTCGACATGGTGGTTGTCCGGGAACTTACGGGGGGCCTCTACTACGCCCAGCCCAAGGGCCGGACCGAAACGCCCCAGGGCATCGTCGGCGTGGACACGATGCGCTACTCCGAGTCCGAAATCGAGCGCGTCCTGCGGGTCGGGTTTGAACTTGCCCGCGGCCGACGCAAAAAGTTGACCTCGGTGGACAAGGCCAACGTCCTGGAAACGTCCCGGCTGTGGCGCGCCACCGCGACCCGCCTGGCCAACGACTACCCCGACGTTGAACTGGAACACGCGCTGGTTGATGCCTGCGCCATGCAGATAGTGCTGCGTCCCGCGTCCTACGACGTGATCGTCGCGGAAAACACCTTCGGCGACATTCTTACCGACGAGGCCGCTATCCTGGCTGCGTCCATGGGACTTTTGCCGTCGGCGAGCCTCTCCGGAGTGCCACAGGCCGGCGCCACCACGCCCGGATTCTACGAACCCATCCACGGCACGGCGCCGGACATCGCCGGCCAGGGCATTGCCAATCCGTGTGGCTCCATTCTCAGCGCCGCCATGATGCTGCGCTACTCGCTGGGACTTACGGAAGAAGCCGCGGCCGTGGACCGCGCCGTGCAGACCGTGCTGGAACAGGGCTACCGTACCGCCGACATAGCAACGGAAGGCGACACCGCAACCAGCACTGTAGCGATGGGTGATCTCATCGTGGCAGCCATCGGTTAAGGCAACCGGTAACGCCAACGTGTTCAACGTTCTTTCCGGCGTCGGCCTGCCCGTCGCCATCATCGTTTTCCTGGCCAGCGCGGTGTTCGTGGTGTACCTCGGCACCTACCTCGCCAAGTACGGCGATGCGCTGGCGACCCTGACCGGATGGGGGCGTCTTTTCGTAGGCAGCATTCTGGTTGCCCTGGCGACCTCTCTCCCCGAGGTGTCCAACAACATTACCGCCGTCCGTATCGATAATCCCCAGTTGGCCCTGGGCGACGTGTTCGGCTCCAACATGATCAACATGCTCACGTTGGGCATGGTTGCCCTTGTTTTTGGTGGTCGGCGTTTCCTGCAGCGTGTGGCGCCGGAGCAGGGCTATCTGATTCTCCTGGCGTCCTTGCTGACCGCCCTGGCGGTTCTTTTCTCTCTGTTCAAGAGTGGCGTGCAGGTTTGGCAGGTCGGTCTGTCGTCCATCATTGTGCTGGTTGTGTACCTGGTCGGCATGTGGTTCGTGTACAACCGCCGGCCCACCGGGGATCATGGCGATGAGAACGAAGACGCGGGTATGACGCTCCGACGCGCCTGGATAATGTTCATCCTCGTGTCGGTGGGAGTGATCATCTCAGGAATCCTGCTGGCCCAGAGCGTTGACCGCATCGCCCACGTTACCGGCGTATCCTCCGGTGTGTTGGGAATCCTGGCCGTCGCGCTGGTCACCAGCATGCCCGAAATATCGGCAACCACCGCGGCGGCGCGCCTGGGAGCCGCTGATCTCGGTTTCGCCGGAGTTTACGGCAGTTGCGTGTTCAACATAACGATCCTGGCCTACGCCGACTTTTTTTACCGCAAGGGCGTGGTGGTCAACAGTTCCGAGTTGGAACACTACATCGCCGGCATCATTGCGGTGGGATTGATAGTGTGGGGCGGCCTGCTGCTGTGGGGCCGCAACCGGTTGCCTCAACCCGTGATCATGGGTGCCCTGGCGCTGATGCTGTTGGTCACCGTGGCCGGGTCCGTTTGGGTGGCCCTTTTGGGAGCGCCTTCAACCTGAGTGAAGTAACCGGCGAGTTCAAGTAACCGGCGAGTTCAAATGACAAAAGAACCCGCGCTCCCCGGGAATCTAATGCTCAGCCAACCCCAACCTCGGTCGTAAGCAGAGGATTCGGCGTCTCCGGTTCCGCGACGCCGCAGTAATCTACGCTTTTCGGACCGGCGCTGCCGATTCGCCGCACGACTCAGATTGCGGCTCCGGGGAACCGGGCCAGTTCCACGAATCCCCCTGCATCATCGTCCCATCCGAACAGAGCCGCCTCGACCACATTCTCTCCGTCGATTCCGACAACCAGCTGCTGCACCGGATAGGCCGGGCCGTCGCCCCAAGGGCTGGTTGCAACCGTTCGGTCGGTTTCGGAAAAATACGCCTGACCGTTGGGATGCGAATGGTAAATGATTCTTGCCGGCGCAACCGAATCCAAACTGCCGTTCAGAGCCAGGAGGTCCGACGAATTCAGTACATAAGCCCTCTCCGCAGTTCGGTCCGATACCGTCGGATGCCCGCCGGCGTCCTGCGCGTTGACCGCCGGGCGGATGGTATCAACCCCGTCGCCGTCCACGGGTCCGGTCAGCCACCCGCAACACTCGGCCGGGAAAGCGCTCCGCGCCTCGCGATACACCGATGCCAGCACCGCATCCGGAATGTTCAACGGATTTGTGAAATTCGTCATTTAACCCCCTTGTTACGAAAACCGTAACCATGATATTCTGTTTCCAACGTTTTTACCGCTTTGGCTGTAATACTCCGGTAATGCGGTGGCGATAAAATGAAAACCACAACGCGACCAAGGTAACGTAACAAGAGCAGGTACGAGGAAAATGCAGACGCAGATCAAAACTCGCAAGTCCCTATTGCGCAAGGCGTGTCCCCGCTGTGGCGGCGACGTATGCCGTAACCGGGATACATTCGGAGTCTATCACCAGTGCGCCCAGTGCGGACGCGAGTTTCGCGGAGTGACCCAGCCCACCATCCAACCGGCGACCATAAACGCGCCAGCCAAGCCGGCTGAACATACGGAGCGAATGGTCGTCTGACCATCAGTTTGAAAGACAACCCGCAGGCAGCGGCCTCGGAATTGTCTCCGAGGCCGCTTCTTTTTTGCAATCAGCCCAGTATCCCCAACGAAAAACGACCGTATCGGTACGATTAGCAACACCCATCAAATCTCCCTTGTTCCTTGCCAATAACATCCATTAGGAGCGACATGATGGAAAACCAAATCAACATCGAACGATTAGCCAGGGGCGGCCGCCGGCGCAGGGTCCAACTGCGTGGCTGCCCCCACTGCGGCGGCGACGTCCGGTTGGTCCGCGACGTTTATGGACCCTACCACCAGTGCCTCCAGTGCAGCCGCGAGATCAATCCGGCTGCGCTGGTCCCGATTACGCATGTCGCCGTCGAGCATTCCGTTTCGATCCCTGACCAGGAACTGCTCACCGCGTAAATCTCGCGCCCCGGCCACGCGAAAGGGGTTGGCGCAACCGGCGCCAACCCCTTTTTGCTTCATTCCCGTGCCGTCTGCCGGCAGTTTTCGATCATGTCATAGTCCGGCAAACCTGGTCACGGACGGCAATCTCGCTAATTCTCCCGCAAATCGGCTGGTGGCAAGCTTGATTTACCCAACTGCAGAAATGGCAGACCCCATCGCCGGTACAGCCTACCGGTATCGTCTTGGCCGGTTCGCGTTGCGCTCCCTCACGAAGTCCGCGTACTGGCGCACCGCGTCTTCCTGTTCGGGCGTTTGGATGCTGCCGGGCCTCAATTGACGGATGTAGTCAATCGCTTCGTCAGGTTCGTAGCCGGTGTTCACCAGGTATGCCGCGAGCACCGTTCCCGTTCTCCCGATGCCCGCCGCGCAGGTAACGACCGTTGGGCGCTCCCACGTCTCGATCTGCTGCTCGACAAACTGCACTATCCGGTCCAGTTGCTCCATGGATGGAGCGCCAAAATCCACAATCGGCTCGAACAACTCCGTGAACCCCCACGGTTCGGTAGAGATTGTGTTTTCCTCCATGCGCACCACCGCAGTGATGTCTCTCTGCTCCCAATAAATCAGGTGGCGCCGCTCGGTGGGTCCCATTGAACCCGCCAGCGAACCCTGCAAAATCCAACTGAAGTTGCGAAAATTCTCTTGCATAGAACTCTCCCGGCACATCCGGCAAGAAATAGGTTCAGGAACGGCCGGAGCCTACCCAACGCCCGGTTCGCCCAAACGCCGACGCAATTCCTCGCTGCACATTCCAGACACCTGCACAACCTTATCACGAGAACCGTGGCCGCGCACGATGTGAATGTCCCTCTTGTTGACTCCCAGGAAACGGGCCAGCGCGTCAATCATCGCAGCGTTTGCTTTGCCGCCCACGGGTGGGGCCGATACTCGCACCCTCACCGCGTCGCCATGCCATCCCAATACTTCGGATCGGGACGCGTTGGGCTGGATCCGGAGCGCGATACGGGCAGTTTGCGCCATCAACATCAACAACAATAGAGCGTCTGGTATAGTATGGGACACGCGGATGGTATCCGCGGATACGCACTCAACGGAGCGCTGAATGCCGTATTCCAATCTTACACTGTCCCTGGAGGACCGTGTAGCCACCATCGAACTGAACCGCCCCGACGCGCTCAACGCCCTCAGCCCGGAACTCCTCGACGAGTTCGCTGACGCCACGGCCAAAGCCGTTGCTGACCGCTCTATGAAGGCGCTGGTCGTGCGAGGCGCCGGGCGTGGTTTTTGCGCCGGAGCCGACCTCCTTTACTTCGATAAGGCGCTGGACGAACTGTCCCTGTTGCCCGAATACGTGCGCAACCTGAACTCGGTCCTCTGTGGGCTGGAGGAGTTGCCAATGCCGACCATTGCGGTGGTGCATGGCTACGCCCTGGCCGGCGGAATGGAGTTGATGATGGCCTGCGACATGGCCGTCGTCGCCGAGGACGCCCGCATCGGTGACCAGCACGCCAATTTCGGCCTCATTCCAGGCGGCGGCTCCACCCAGCGGCTTCCGCGACGGGTGGGCATGCCCCGCGCCATGGAACTGCTGACCACCGGCCGATGGCTGTCTGGCAAAGAAGCCGTGGAATGGGGTCTTGCCCTGCGCGCAGTGCCAACAGAATCTCTTGACGCCGAACTGGAAACCCTGCTCTCCGGTTTGAGATCCAAGAGTCGCGAAGGGCTCGCGCTGATGAAATCCCTGGCGAAAGCCAGCCAGGACATCCCGCTGCGCGACGGAATCGCTCTGGAAGGAGCGACGTTCACCCACCTGTTCGGTACCTCGCCTCACCCGCGCGAGGGGATCCAGGCGTTCAAGGAAAAACGGCAGCCGGCGTTCTGAATCAGAGACACAACCCCAAGGATGACGGTTTGAAAATCAAGGAAATTTTAAATGACCGACGCACCATATCTTTCGAATTTTTCCCGCCACGCGAAGCCGATGGCGTGCAGGGTGTGATCGACGTAGCAACCGGACTGCAACAGTTCAATCCCGATTTCGTATCGGTGACCTATGGAGCCGGCGGCGGTACCCGCGCTTTCACGGAGGAGATCACCACGAGGCTCGAAGTGGAAACGCCGATGGAGGTCATGGCGCACCTGACCTGCGTGGCCCAGACCAAGAGCGAAGTCCATGGCGTACTCCAGCGGTTGCAGGCCGCCGGCATCGACAACATCATCGCCCTTCGCGGCGACCGGCCGGCGGACGCGGCCACCGACGGGCCCGGCCCGGACGAGTTCCCCCACGCTACCGATCTGATCTCCCATATCCAGGATCATTTCGATTTCGGAATCGCGGGCGCCTGTTACCCCGAAGGACACACAGAGTCCGAAAGCTTGCAATCCGACGTCGCCTACGCCCGCATGAAGCAGGACCTTGGCGCAGACTTCCTGGTGACCCAACTGTTCTACGACAACGCCTATTTCTACGATTTCCAGGAACGCGCCGCCGCCGCCGGCATCACCGTGCCCATCATCCCGGGCGTCCTGCCTATCCTCAGCACTCCGCAGATTCGCAGGTTCACCTCCCTGTGCGGCGCGAGCATACCTGCTGATTTGGACGAACGGTTGGAGCGCCACGCCGAGGACAACCGCGCCGTTCGGGAAATCGGCGTCGAGCACGCCACCAGGCAGGCGGAAGACCTGTGGGCCAACGGCGTGCCCGGGATTCACTTCTACGTGCTCAACCGTCGGTACTCCGTTTCGCACATACTGCGCGACCTGAATATCGACTGCCATACCGGGGAATAACCCCTCCGGTCGCCGACCGGAATCGACAGGAGCGACGCAAATTGCTCACTACGGGCGTGGATTTCATCGAAATCGAACGCGTCGCCACTGTGCTGGGACGTTACGGCGAACGGTTCCTGAGGCGGGTCTTCACCCCGGGCGAAATTTCCTATTGCCGGGGCCGCGCTCCCAATCTCGCCGCCCGTTTCGCCGCCAAGGAAGCGGTGATGAAGTCGCTGGGCACCGGATTCCGGGGTGTGGGTTGGCGCGACGTGGAAGTCGTCCGCGCCCCCAGCGGTGCGCCCAGCGCCCGTCTCCATGGTCGCGCCCGCGCCAGAGCCGAACGGTTGGGAGTCACCGAGATTGCAATCAGCCTCTCCCATTCCCGGGAATACGCGATGGTGGTCGCCGTCGCCTCCCGGCCCGACACCGACGAATCGCGGCAGGCCGCCGAAGCCACGCTGTGGGGCGACCCGATCGCGCCTCGCGCCGATTAGATCCGATACCGCATCGCCGGGTGTGGGCCCGCAGGCCCGCAGTTTTGGACGAGCAGGGAAACCGACGGTCCCGTTAATTCGCAAAAAGAGAATGTCGAAGCAAAACATCAAGGTTGTAAGCGTCGCCGGGATGCAGGCGCTCGAAGCCGCATCGGAACGATTGGGCGTGAGCACCGACACACTGATGGAAAACGCCGGCCTGGCGTGCGCGCGCTATATTCGCGACCACATGGGCGGCGCGGCGGGTCGTTCCGTATTGCTGCTGATTGGCCCCGGCAACAACGGGGCAGATGGCCTGGTTATCGCACGCCATCTACAACGGTGGGGCGCGGATGCCCTGTGCTACATCGCACGGGGCCGACCGGCGGAAGACCCCAAGATGCTATCGGCCTCTCGGTACGGAGTTCCCGTCGCTTCGGCCGAGAACGACCCTGATTTCGGTACTCTGCGATCATGGTTGTCCCGATCGACCGTTGTCGTGGACGCTGTTCTCGGCGCCGGTCGCTACCGGCCGTTGCAAGATACGGTTGCCGACATTGCGGACTGCGTGAATCTCCACCGCCGGGACACCCCGGCGACATCAATCGTCGCCATCGACCTCCCCACCGGAGTCAACCCGGACACCGGCGCAGCCGACGAGCGTACCATCGCGGCCGATATAACCCTCGCTCTTTGTTGTCCGAAAATTGGTGTCGCCAACTTTCCGGGCGCCGGTCTGGCCGGCCGCATTGAGGTATTGAGCATCGGATTACACCCTGACGCTTATGCCGAGTTTGACCTGCCCATCCGTTGGATGTCCGATCCCACCGCCGCCGAACTCCTGCCGCCGCGTCCCCTCGATTCGCATAAGGGAACCTACGGGCACCTGCTTATCGTGGCCGGTTCGCGCAATTTCGTTGGCGCGGCGGTTCTCGCCGCCACCGCTGCTCACCGCATCGGCGCTGGCCTGGTTACCCTGGCGACCCCATCGTCGGTCTATCCCATCGTCGCGTCCAAACTGACCGAAACCATCCACCTGCCCCTGCCCGAGGGTCCGGATGGCCGTATCCACGCCTCGGCCGCCGACCTGATCGGCCAGCGTGTCTCAGGCTACTCCGCGCTGGCCGTCGGCTGCGGCCTGGGCTGGTCGCCCGGTACCATCGCGTTCATCGAACGCCTGCTGTTGTCCAGTCAGGCCGGCGAGTCACCTTCTGGCCGCAAATCTCGCGACGGCGGGAATCCGCTTCCTCCCGTGGTAATCGATGCCGATGGCCTGAACAATCTGGCGTCCTGCGCCGATTGGCCTTCCCGACTCAACGCCGCATCGGTGCTCACGCCGCACCCGGGCGAAATGTCCACCCTCTCCGGTCTGCTCACCGCAGACGTCCAAACCGACCGGTTGTCCACCGCCCTCGAATCCGCCCGGCAATGGAACCAGACAGTCCTGCTCAAGGGCGCACACACCGTCGCATCCGATGCCGCCGGACGGCAAAGCGTCATTCCCTTCGCGAACCCTGCCCTCGCCGCCGGCGGCACCGGCGATGTGCTCACCGGAATAATCGGCGGGCTGATGGCCCAGAGACTCGCTCCATACGATGCTGCCACCCTGGGCGCATACCTCCACGGCAAAGCGGCACAAGCGGTCAGTGAACGCCTGGGACCCGCCGGCGTTGTGGCCAGCGATCTTGTGGGTCAATTGCCCCTCACCATGAACCAACTGCGCGGTGTGGTTCAGCCATGACCCGCGCTGGCGACCGGCCGGTTTTGTCCGACGCCCAGGTGGAACTGCTCAACCGGACTCCCATTGGTCACCTGGCCACCGCCGACGCTTCCGGCCGTCCCCACGTCATACCGTTCTGCTTCGCCTGCGACGGCGCCGACATCTACACGGTATTGGACGCGAAGCCCAAAACGGCCCAACTCAGGAACCTGCGTCGTGTGCGCAACATCCTGGAAAACAACCGCGTCTCGATGGTTATCGATCACTACGAAACGGACTGGTCCCGTCTCTGGTATCTCCTGATCCACGGACACGCCGAACTGATCGAAACGGGGGCCCAACAGGCCGCCGCCATCTCCCTCCTGCGGTCCAAGTATCCCCAATACCGCACTATGGACATCGACCATAATCCGGTAATCCGGATAACTCCCGACCGCGCCACGGGCTGGTCGGGCGCGTGAGGTGGCGGGCATCATCCGTCATCTTGGTTGAACGGCGACAATCGTGTACAGCCATGCCAACCCAAAATCCGTTCCTTGACCCGCCAAACCGTCGCCCCTAGAATGCCTGCAACTCCAACTTCCACGAGGTACCCATGACGCAGATCGTTTTCATTCACGGCCCTGGCGCCGGCGGATGCGCCGATTCCTACGTCAACCAACTGGAACACTACCCGGGAAGCCTGGCGCCACACCTGCCCGGGCACCTGAACGGAACGCCGTGCAGCAGCGTGGAGAGATACACGGACTGGCTGCGCGGCTGGCTCCATGCGCAGGGCCACAACCAGGACCTGGTCCTCAGCGGATTCACCCTAGGCGCGTGCGTCGCCCTGCAATATGCGCTGGACTATCCCGACGAAGTCAGCGGCTTGGTTCTGATGACGATTGCAATGCGCCCCAAAACCCGACGCCCGCAGGATCTGCAATTCCGCCTTGACGCTGCCGCAGACGCCGACACGTACCAGAAATGGCTGGGCATGATGGACGGCATCATGCACTTCATCGAACCCGACCTTCGCGCCCGGCTGCTCCAGAAGCACCGCGAGGTTGGCCCGGTGGCCCAGCACCGCGATCTGGTAGTCATTGACCGCTTTGATGTCCGTGATCGCATTCACGAACTTGAAACCCCGCTCCTGCTGATCCAGGGGGTCGACGACCCGTTGGCGACCGGCGACTACGAAGAGGAAATCCATCGGGCCGTGCCGGGCTCTCAACTGATAAAGATGAAGCAGGCCGGTCATTTCCCCATGGTCGAAAAACCCGAAGAATTCAACGGCGCGATGGACAAATTCCTGTCCAACCTCGCCTGAACCCGTGTGCCGTCGGTCGGGGAACGCACGGCCGCTCGCTCGAATCGAAAAACCCATCATGCCCAACCTGGGCATCGATCCAAAACACCAACCTGGAGGAACTGAACCGTGGACGGAGTCACCGCTGTAGCAAACGTATTGAAGATGGAGGGTGTCGACTGGATCGCCGTCATGCCGTCCAATCCCCTGATTGAAGCCTGCGCCATCGCCGGCATCCGTCCGGTTGTCTGCCGTCAGGAGCGCACCGGCGTCCACATGGCCGACGGATTCTCCCGCATCAACAACGGCAACAAGACCGGTATTTTCCTGGCCCAGAACGGCCCCGGAGCCGAGAACGCTTTTGGCGGCGTCGCCCAGGCCTACGCCGACTCTGTACCCATACTGGTTCTCCCTGCCGGAGTTGCCCGGAACCGGATCGGTGTTGAGCCCAACTTCCACCCGGTGCAGGCCTACGATTCCATCACCAAGTGGTCGGCCCACGTCAACTTTGCCGACCGCGTGCCCGAACTGTTCCGCCAGGCTTTCACCAAGTTGCGCTCCGGCAAGCCCGGCCCTGTCCTTCTCGAAATCCCGTCCGATCTGGTATCCGACCAGATCAGCGAGGAAAACTTCGACTACATCCCGCCGTTGCCCATGCGCGTGGCCGCCGACCCTGCCGCCGTTACCCGCGCCGCGCGCGGCTTCATGGGCGCCCAGCGCCCGGTGATCATGGCCGGACAGGGCGTCCTGTACGCCGAGGCAACCGACGAGCTGATGGAACTGGCCGAGTTCCTGCAAATCCCCGTTTTGACCACGCTGGAGGGCAAGAGCGCGTTCCCCGAGAACCATCCCCTGTCGCTCGGCGTGGGCGGTTCCAGCCAGACCGGGCCGGTCCATCGATTCCTCAGCAATTGCGACGTGATTTTCGGCGTCGGCGTCAGCTTCACCAAGAGCAGCTTCACCGTGCCGATTCCCTCGGGCAAGACGTTGATCCACCTCACCAACGGCGACGGTGACATAAACAAGGACTACCACACGGAATATCCGGTGCTGGGCGACGCCAAGTTGGCCCTGCGCCAGTTCATCGACGAGTTGAAGGCACAGGGCGCACAGCAGCGCGCCACCAACCAGGACCTCGCCAACGAGATCACAGCCAGCCGCGAGGCGTGGATGGCCGAGTGGCTCCCCCGTCTGACCAGCGACGAGGTGCCTTTGAATCCCTACCGCGTGGTGTGGGACATCATGCACACGGTCGACCTCGACAACACCATCGTGACCCACGAGTCGGGCAGCCCCCGCGAGCAGGTGTCGCCGTTCTGGGAGGCGCGCGCTCCCCGCAGTTTCATAGGGTGGGGCAAGTCCACCCAACTCGGTTACAGCCTTGGTCTCGCCATGGGCGCCAAGATGGCCGCCCCCGAAAAGATGGTCATAAACTTCATGGGTGATGCCGCTTTCGGCATGGTTGGCCTCGACGTCGAAACCGCCGTCCGCGCCAACATCCCCATTACCACCGTAGTGATGAATAACTCCACCATGGCCATCTACCCGGACAGCCGCATTCCGACGGCAGTAGAACGGTACGGCCTCAAGGATCTCAGCGGCGATTTCTACCAAGTGGCGGTGGCGTTGGGCGCATACGCCGAACAAATCACCACGCCCGATGAGATCAAGCCGGCCATGCAGCGAGCCATGCAGGCCAACGCCGACGGCCGTCCCGCCCTGCTGGAATTCATCACCAAGGAGGAAGGTACCTTCTCCAAGTTCCGTTTCGATTAACCCATTTGATCAACGAATATGTTGCCAAAAGCAGGGGCGGATGATAATTCGCCCCTTTAGTTCACCATTACCGCACGTTTCCGACCATACACTCGTTCCCGGCCATACAAAGGAATCATGAAAAATCCACCTGACATCCCCCAACACATAAACGAACTTACAGCCGAATGGCTCCGGCGGGCCCTGGTAGCCGGTGGCAATTGCCACGTCCCTAAAATCCGCGACGTGAGTGTCCAACAAATCGGCGCCGGTGTGGGCATGGTGGGAACACTCCTGCGATGCACCCTCACCTATGACGAGCCAACGGACGCCGCGCCGGCAACCGTCATCGTAAAAATCCCCAGCGCCGACGACAACACGCGTCTGACTGCCCGCCGGTTCGGGCTCTATCAACGCGAGTTTGCATTCTACAGATTCCTCTCTTCGGTCGCGCCGGTGCGCTCGCCTGATTTGCTGTACGGCGATTTCGACGCTGATACGCACAACTTCGTCCTGGTGCTGGAAGACTTGGGGCACCTGACCGCAGCCGACCAGATCCAGGGCGCAAGTGAGCGTCAGGCGATGGCTGCGGTTCAAGCCGCCGCGCGCCTGCACGGTCGTTTTTGGGGCCGTGTTGACCAACCACCGGTATCAGAGGTTTACCAGCCTACAACGCCGGAACGACACGGCATCATGCAGGCCGTGTACCAGGCAAGCCTCCCGAGGGTGTTGGAACTCTTCGGCGACCAGTTCCCCGATTCCATGCGGCGACTCGCCGAAGCCTACGGCGTCCACCTCGTCGAACACTCCATGATTGTCGCCGATGGGCCGCAAACTTTTGTGCATGGTGATTTCCGCCTCGACAACATGTTCTTCGACTCGGCTAACGACCTCGATGTTGCCCTTGTGGATTGGCAGGTAAGTAACATAGGCAGCGGCCTGTATGACATCGCCTACTTCCTCTCGTGCAGCATTTCCACGGAAATGCGCCGCGAAATCGAACGCGACGCCATCCGGCAATACCACGAAATCATTGCCGCCATGAATCCGCGCATGTTCACCTTGGAGGAGTGCTGGCGCACCTACCGGCGGAACATGCTGGGGTGCTTCCGCGTGCTGGTCATCGCCGGCGCCCAGTTGGACTTGACCAATGAACGCAGTCAACAATTGGCGCCGGTATTCCTGCAACGAACCCTCGCCGCCATCGACGACCTGAATGCCGCGGAGTTCCTGCCTGGTGGTCTTTAATCCGTATTGGCGGCCTCGCGTGCACGAATTGCTGACAGTTGACGGTAGCACCCGACCCTCCGGCCCGGCTAAACTGCTCGACGAATCACACAGTTCTGGAGCAAGAGATGGTCATTGCCGGGTCACCAGCCGAAACATCCGCGGTGGATGATTTTCGCGCCGAGCTGGAAAGAATACTCGCCGGCGTCGAAGCCGAATCGACTGATCAAACGGCGAATCCTCGATCACAGGAATCCGGACCCTCCGATGATCAGTCGTGCGGGAAATCCGCCACGGGTCCCAATGTCTCCTACCGACCCACCATCCAGCAATTGCCCGCCCAGGAGCGGCCACGAGAGCGACTGCGGGAACATGGTCCCCGTTACCTGAACAACGCCGAACTCGTTGCAATCCTGCTCCGCACTGGAATCGCCGGCGAAAACGCCATCGATCTCGCCATGCGCCTGCTGGCGGCGTTCGAGGGACTGCCGGGTCTGGCGCGCGCCGGATACGCTGATCTGACCGGCCAGCGCGGGTTGAGCGACGCCAAATCCTGCGAGATACTGGCCGCCCTCGAACTTGGCCGCCGCATCGCGTCACTCGCTCCGGAGGAACGAGCGCAAATCGGATGCCCGCAGGATGCTGCCAACCTGGTTACCGCAGAAATGGCCTTGTTGACCCAGGAGCATCTGGTGGCTCTGCTCCTAAACACGCGTAACCAGGTGGTCGCAAAGCGCACCATCTATATCGGAACGGTGAACAGCAGCGCAGTGCGCCCCGCCGAGGTGCTTCGGCCTGCGGTCCGCGAAAACGCCCCATCCATCATTGTCGTACACAATCACCCCTCCGGCGATCCAACCCCCAGCCCTGAGGATGTAGCCGTTACCCGTGATCTTGTCGCCGCCGGCAAACTGCTGGATATTGAAGTTCTCGACCATTTGGTGATAGGACAGGGCGGACGCTTCGTCAGCCTGAAAGAAAAGGGCATGGGATTCAACTGACCCAACACCAAGGAGATTCTGCTATGAGCGATTACTTCCTCCAAACCGAAGACCGCGGCTACAAGGAACTCGCCGAGGGCGCCCGCACTCGCACCTTCTGGGGCAACCAGATGCTGTTCTCTCTGGTGGAGGTCGAGGCCGGCGCCCTGGTGCCGTTGCACACGCACCCGCACGAGCAGGGCGGCATCATCGTGGAAGGTGAGCTTGAAATGGGCATCGGCGGCGAGGTTCGAGTCCTCAAACCCGGTGATATGTACATAATCCCCGGCGACGTTGAACACTACGCCAAAGGCCAGGCAACAAAAGCCATCGCGCTGGACATATTCAGCCCCGTGCGCGAGGAGTTCAAATACTAAGTTCGTGGGAAATCCCGCCTGCGCGCGGGACAACCCTCGTGGTTATCCCGCGCGCAGGCGGCCGGCCGCGGCGTAGCCGATTTACTTCTGCTGCGGGCCGGGATTGCCCCGTGGATAAGCGGCCGAACGGTGTACCCGGCGATTCAACGTCGTTAAATCCGGCAAGCATCCGGGCGCGATTCGGTGTCCGGACTTGAGCCTCCCCCACTTGCGGGTTTCCGCGCAGACCGGCCAGATCCATGCCGCCGGTGATCTCTCAATGTTGGGCTACGGGGGATCCGCGAAGTAGTCCGCCACCGCCATCACAAGGTTTCCCATGTGAGGGTGTTCCGGCTCAACGTCGACGTTGATACCCGATTCCAGCAACTTGCGAGTGCAAACCGGACCCACCGAGGCCACCGCCACCGGCCCAGCGAGACACCGTCGCAGCGCGTCCTCGCGCCCTGCGTCGGCCGCAATGCTCAAAAGGTTGGGAACCTGCGGCCGGCTGGTGAACGCCAACGCGTCCACCTCACCGGATTCCACACGGTCCATCAATTCCAGCACCGGTCCAACGTCGTTGGGCAAACCCCAGTCGTAAAGCGTCAACTCCTGGTAACCGGCGCCCTGTTCCCGCAGGAAGGTGGGCAGCGCCGAGTCAGGGCCGCCGTATCGTTGAAAGATCGCGCGCTTGCCGTTCAACGACAATCCGGCCATGGCCTCCGTCAGATCGGCGGATGTGTACGGCTCAGGCGGCATGATGGCGATAGGAATCTTGTGCCGCCGCAGGATACGGGCCGGCTTGGGGCTGCGAGCAACCACAATCGTTTCGCGCAAACCGGCCTCAAAATCCCCCTGCCGCCCCATGGCATCGGCGATTCCCATCATCGCGTCCGCGCCCACGCCGGTAAGAAAGATAGCCACGTCGACTCGGCCGTCGCACACGTCTTCGACGGCCCGCCGGACCTCAGGACTGTCCGTCAGGTAATGCTCCTGCAGTACCGGAGCGCCCAGGGGAACACCCCCATGCCTACGGATGAGGCTGGCCATTTCGTCGGGCATCCTCGCCTCGACGAAGGCCAGCACTCTTCCATTCAGGGACGATGCAGCCATCGCTTTGCCGTCAGATCCTTAGACGGCGCACTCGCCTTCGCCGCGCTCCAGCACATACTGGTTGGTGCGTTCCCAGTCGAAGTACATCTCACCGCCGCCCTCTGCCTCGTGTCCCACTTCCTGGGCGCGCGCGGCCACGCCGGTCAGTTCCTCCAAACCCACGCGGTCGAGGAAATCGTTGAATCTTTCCGTTTCGTTGGACCGGTTGTCCTTGTAGTAAGCGACGATTTCCTTCAGGACCGACGGCACCAGCTTGGCAGGAACCTTCACCTTGGGCACGCGGGTGCCAATGCGCGAGTCCTCAACCTGGTTGTCTCCGTAGTTGCCGCCGAGGAACAGTTCATAGGACGGTATCTGCTGGCCGTCCACACCCTTCACCGCAGCGCCGTGGAACCCGATGTTGGCGATGTGGTGCAGGCCGCAGCCATTGGGGCAGCCGCTCATCTTGATGCGAATGTCGCCCACGCCGGCGTCGTCCGCCAAACCGTTCCAGCCCTTCATCTCCGTGCGAAGAGCCTTGGCCAGCCCCATAGACGAGGTGATGCCCAACTTGCAGCTGTCAGTGCCGGGGCAGGACACTACGTTGCTGATGTGGTTGTGCCCAGCCTCAGCCAAATCCAGCGCCTTCAGCGCTTCCCAAACGTCATGCAGGTATCCCGTGGGCACCCAGCGCAGCACGATGTTCTGCTCCTGAGTGGTCCTGGCCTTGCCGCCGGTGTACTTGCGAACGATGTCAGCCAGGCCGTGGAACTGTGCCGGAGACAGGTCGCCTCGCACCGTCTTGATGTGTATGACGTGGTAATCGTCCTGCCGCTGCGCCTCCACGTTGGAGTCGAGCCAACCCTGGTATTCGGGATTGTTGTCGTCGCAGTTGGCCGATGCCGGTTGTGCCGGTGGGTCCTCGTGCTGAATGTCCTCCGCCACCATGAGGGAGCGGAAGTCTATGGGCCCGATGTTCGCCAACTCGGCGTCAACCATGCTGCGGAATTCGTCCAGGCCGATCTTGTCTATCAGCACCTTGAGCCGCGCCATCATCCGATTTTTGCGCAGGATGTCAGCATTGTTGAATACCGTCCAAACCGCCAGCGCAACACGCAGGTAATCGTCCTCAGACACCCATTCGTAAAGCGGCTTTGCCAGCCTGGGCATGATGGAAGTGCCGCCGCCGCAATACACCTTGAACCCCTTGCGCTGCTCGCCGTCCACTTCCTTGAACTGGGACACGAACGTCAGGTCCTGGATGGCCGCGGCCACTTCGTCGCGCCGGTCGTTGCCGGTGAAAGCCGACTTGAACTTGCGCGGGAAATTCTGCGTAATCGGGTGGCGCACGCCAAACCGCACGTATGCGGTAAGGTACCGCGTGGGGTCAAACACTTCCTCGGCGCTCACGCCTGCGGTGGCCGGACCCACCACGTTGCGCACCGTGTTTCCGCACGCTTCGCGAGTCGAAAGACCAACCCGCCCCAGCTCGCGCAGCACTTCGGATGTCTGCTCCAGAGGGATGTGGTGAATCTGAATGTTCTCGCGGGTCGTGATATGGCCCTTTTTCAGCGGAGCGTACTGCTCCGTTATATCACCAAAGGAATCTAGCATTTCGGCCGATATGATGCCGCCGGGCAACTTGACTCGAATCATCTGCACGTCGGCTTGCCGTTGCCCGTAAACCCCCTGGCGCAGACGGAACGGCGTGAATACGGTGTTGTCCAGATCGCCGGTGCGGAACCGGTCGACCTCGGCGTCGAATCGCTGGATCTCATCCTCCATGAACGGGATGATCGCGCCAGAGTTCTCCGCCAGATTTAAACTGGACGCATGGATATCTTCCAGGCTTGGCGTCTGTGTTTGGCTGGTCAAGGTGCCCTCCTCCGGTTAAAACAAAAAACCCGCCGTGCCTGTAGGCAAAAACGGCGGGAGCAAATGCGGCCAAATTGGTTGGATCAGGTCAAAGTCGCCCCCGTTTTACGGGGACAAGAACAGGTGCAAAAGCGGGTTGATTTGCAGTTACTGTGCATTTGCAAAAACTATACTGTCGCGGTCGGGAATTGTCAACGGCGCCGGACGCGCATTTTGGGACTCTAACGCAGCGACCTGTTCTCAGGCCGAGTGCCGGCCATGTGTCCGGAAACCAGCCACAAAACCCGCTCCGCGATGTTGGTGGCGCGGTCTGCGATCCGTTCCAGGTTGTGCGCCACCCAGAGCAGGTACGTCGCGCGCTCGATGGTCTGGGGATCGCCCAGCATGTACGTCAGCAGTTCGCGGTAAATCTGATTGTACAGGTCGTCGATTGCGTCGTCGGCAGAGCAGGTTTCTCTCGCCAGTTCCTCGTCCCGCTCCACATATGCTTTCAGGCTATCGTCCAGCATGTTCAACGCCAGTTCCGACATGCGCGGTATGTCGATCAACGGCTTCAGCAGCGGTTGGTCCCCAATGCGGATGCAGATTTTCGCTATGCCCTCCGCATAATCTCCCATCCGCTCCAGTTCTACGCCAATGTGTACCGCCGACATCACCGCTCGCAGATCCGACGCCGCCGGCTGCTGCGTCGCCAGAATCGCGACGCATTGGTTTTCGAGCGCGTCTTCCAGTTCGTCCAGTTCGTCGTCAGCGTCCACCACCCGTTTCGCCAGCGCGATGTCCTGGGTGGCCAGGGCGTTCAGAGCGTTCTGCGTCGCCCACTCCACGTGGCGCCCCATCTCGGAAAGTCTGGTTTGCAGGTCTGACAAATGGCGTTCGTAATCCGATCGTAGCATGTCAGCGCGCCTCCCGTTGTGATTCCTTGCCGGTCTGATCGGCCATCGCGGCGGCCGCTAACCGAACCGGCCCGTGATATAGGCTTCGGTGCGCTCGTCGTCCGGGTTGGTGAACAGCGTCCGAGTGTCCCCGAATTCGATCAGGTGCGCAACCCGGTTTTCGTCGGGCATCAGAAAAGCGGTCTTGTCCGACACGCGACCCGCCTGTTGCATGTTGTGGGTCACGATGATGATGCTGTATGTCTGCTTCAACTCCTGCATCAGTTCCTCGATCGCCAACGTCGCTATCGGATCCAGCGCCGAACACGGTTCGTCCATCAGGATCACGCGGGGTTCAACCGCCAGGGCCCGGGCGATGCAAAGCCGCTGCTGCTGACCACCGGAAAGAGCCAGGGCCGATTCCTTCAATCGGTCCTTGACTTCGTCCCACAACGCCGCCCCCTTCAGGGATTCTTCCACGATTTCGTCCATGGTTCCGCTGTAACCGTTGATCTTCGGCCCAAATGCTACATTATCATAGATCGATTTCGGAAACGGGTTCGGCCTCTGAAACACCATGCCGATTCGGTAACGGATCTGTGTCGGGTCGGATTCCGGAGCATAGAGGTTGAAATCTCCGAACCAGATCTCGCCCTCCATCCGGAATACGTCGATGAGGTCATTCATGCGGTTGATGCACCGCAGCAGCGTGCTTTTCCCCGCGCCGCTGGGACCGATGATCGCCGTGATTTCGTTCTCCGGCACGTCCATAGACACGCCCTCGATCACCTTGTTCGATCCATAGTACACGCTCACGTCTATGGCCCGGATGGCCGGACGAGTCGCCACGTCAGACACGGTCATAATGGACTACCCCCGTTGGTTTTTTTGCAGTCGGTTGCGCAGAAAGATTGCAAATGCGTTCATGCCCAGCAGCATTATCAACAGTACGATGATCCCGGCAGCCGCCAAGTGGTGGAACTCCTCCTGAGGTTTGGAGATCCAAACGTAAATCTGGATCGGCAAAACGGTGAACCTGTCCAACGGATTGGCTGGCGCGAATGATACGAATGACAACGCGCCCATGATCACCAGCGGCGCGGCTTCGCCCATCGCGCGGCTCACCGCCAGGATGATGCCGGTCAGGATGCCGGGCATCGCCTGAGGCAGCACCAGTCGCCAGATCACCTGCCATTTGGTCGCTCCCAGCGCCAATCCCCCTTCGCGTATCGACGGCGGCACGGCCCTGATTGCTTCCTGCGACGACACGATCACTACCGGCATGATCAGCAGGGCCAGCGTGAGGCCCGCCGCCAGCGTACTCTTGCCCAACGCAAACAGCGCCACGAAAATACTCAATCCCAGGATGCCGTACACGATTGACGGCACCGCGGCCAGGTTCTGGATGTTCGTCTGGATCAACTGCGCGACCCTGCTGCCGCCGGAGTATTCCTCCAGGTACATCGCCGACGACACACCTACCGTGAACGAAACGAACACGCAGATCGCCATCACCCAAAGTGTCCCGATTATCGCCGGGAACAGGCCCGACTTCACTGCTTTGCTCGAAGGGCCTTCCAGAAACAGCGTGCTGAGCGAAGTTCCGTCGAGATTCAGCCAGATGAGAGCCTGCGAAATCACGCTGTACAAAAGCGCAGCCAGCATCACTATCGCAACCACCACCGCGGCGATACATACCAGGTAGAAGATTTGCGCGTTGCGCTTCCGCGTTTTCAGTCTGCGGTTGTAGTCCTGCCCGATTTCCGCTGCCATTATTCGTACACCTCCCGGAATTTGGCGACCACGAATTGGCTAGCCACGTTCATCAGCAAGGTGATCACAAACAGGGTGATACCCACCGCGAACAACGCCTGGAACTGCCCGGTTCCCGGTATGGCGTTATCGCTGAAATTGGTTGTCGCCATGAATCCGGTCATCGTGTTCACCGGGTCCAGCGGATTGAACGTCAATTTTTCGTTCTGTCCGGCCGCGATGAACACGATCATGGTTTCGCCCACCGCCCGGGACATTCCCAATATGAACGCGGCGGCTATGCCCGACAGCGCTGCCGGAACCACCACCTTGGTGGCCACTTCCACCTTCGTCGCCCCCAGTGCGTATGCCCCTTCTCGCAGCGCGTTTGGAACTGCGCGCATCGCATCCTCGCTTAGGCTGGATACCATCGGAATGATCATCACGCCCATCACAATCGCCGCCGACAGCGCATTGAAGATGCCAACTTCATCGCTGATCGACCTCAGCAATGGCGTGATGAAGAACAGTGCGAAGAACCCGTAAACCACTGTCGGGATTCCGGCCAACACTTCCAGGATGGGCTTGGTTACCGCCCGCAGTCGCGGGTGCGCGTATTCACTGAGGAATATCGCGCTCAACAACCCCAGTGGCACCGCCACAAACATCGCCAACGTCGCAATCATCAGCGTGCCCACCAGCAGCGGCCAGATTCCGTATGAACGCGGAACCAACAATGTTCGCCACTTGGTGTCCGTGAAAAACCGGTACCATTTGACCGTTTCGGGAACCTGGAACGACTCTGTTTCCAGGCCCACTCCCTGGTCCGATCCTGCGATCGCCGATACGGTGACCTTGTAGGACCTCCCAAGCCCGGCATCTGAAATCACGCACGAGGTGCGCTCGCCCGTGAGGTTCATGCAGTCTCGCAGGTTCAGCCCCAAGCTGGGCAGGATGGATACTTCGTAGGCCGTCGGCTGCTGCCCGGACACCGGCTTGTCCCAACTCACGTAGATCAGAGATTCCGGGGTTGAGCGAACGTGAACGCGCGACACGATCCCCGGCGTCCGCCCGTTCGGGATCACTTCCGAGCCCTCCGGTCCCACCGCCTCGCTCGTAACTTCCAGCTCGCTTCGCTTTTCCTGGTAGAAGTCGGATGTGAAGAAACGCACCCCTTCGAACAGGAGTACCGACACAATTCCCACGGTCGTCATTACCGAAACGGTCGCCAAAAGAAAAAGTACCCACCTGACTGCGCGATCAAGTAGGTACTTGCTGCCACTGGCATTCAGTGGGCGGGAGCCAAGTGGGATTGCGTCGCCACCCGCCTTGGCTCCGGTGAACTTGTCGATAAGCAAATTAATCACCTTTCGGGGAGACGCGGTTATTCGTTGCTTGGGACGCTTCGCCACGCGCGCCTGCCGACACGATTATAATATCAACGCTTGTCCCGCAGCGGCAAGACGCGTATTCGCGATACAGAAAATCACACCGCCTGATAGCGGACACGTGCAAGGCGATATCAGGCGCCAGCGGGGGCTAAAATTGAGCCAGAAACTGCAATTGAGCGTAGTGGACCAGTCACCGATGCGGGAGGGCAGCAACGCCGGCACCGCTCTCCGGGAGACCATTGAACTGGCCAAGGCCGCCGAAAAACTCGGCTACCAACGCTATTGGGTCGCGGAACATCACAACCTGCCCAATTTCGCCGGCACTGCCCCGGAGGTAATGGTCGGCCAGATTGCCGCTCAGACATCAACGATCCGGGTAGGCTCTGGTGGTGTGATGCTCCCCCACTACAGCGCGCTGAAAGTCGCGGAAACTTTCCGGATACTGGATTCTCTGTACCCCGACCGGATCGACCTGGGCATCGGACGCGCGCCCGGCAGCGACCAGATCACCGCCGCCGCGCTCGCCTACCCCAGTATGCCCAAGGACGTTCGTCATTTCCCCCAGCAGGTGCGCGACGTGATCAACTACCTCGGCGATTCTGTGCCTGCCGACCATCCATTCAATGAGGTGATGGCCTCACCGGATGAACCCGCCACCGCGCCGCAGGTGTGGCTCCTGGGTTCCCGGTATGAGTCAGCCTTCATGGCCGCCAAGATGGGCCTATCCTTCGCCTACGCCCACTTTTTCGGTATGGGCGCCACTGACGGCCCGCAGATTGTTGAATCCTACCGCCAGAATTTCGAGCCGTCAGAATACCTGCCGGAACCTCGTGTCAATGTGGGTGTCCAGGTCCTGTGCGCCGAAACCGAGGAGGATGCGCAACGCATTGCTTCCAGCCGCAACCTCGGACGGTTGCGCTCGGTAACCAGTCGCGCCAAGGGCATTCCGTCGCCCGAAATCGCATCAAGCTACAAGTACCTGGCCAACGAATGGCAGTTCATACAGCAATACATCCGCAACTGCGTAGATGGCAACCCCGAGCAGGTGAAAGCCGGCCTCGAAGCCGTCGCCGAGGATTACCAGACCAACGATTTGAGCGTTGTTACCATCTGCTACCATTTCGAAGATCGGATCCGTTCCTACGAACTCGTCGCGGAGGCCTGTGGCCTCGAACCCCCGGTCACTGACTGACCACCCGAAATTGTACGGGTAGGCCCCATCCAAACCCGGGCGGTCCATTGCACCACGCGTAGAAGCAAATGATCATTCGCCCGATCCGATCCTGTATCACAATTTCGTGACTCGCCAAACCACACCAAGCAAAAAGTAGGGGCAGGTTTCAAACCTGCCCCCGCGTCCGGCGATGTATTGGTCGCCCTATGCCCCCAACTTCGCCGCCAGATCGACAAAGTTCTCCGCCACGACGTTGAACGACGGATCGGGAGTGGGGTCCGGGGTCCGGTTTGGCCCATGCTCGCGCGGTCGCGGCACGAACGCGGTGCGCAATCCAACCTTGGCCGATGCCAGCAGGTCGCCCTGGTGCGCCGCCACCATCATTACCTGCTCGGACTTGAGGCCCAGCAATTTCACCGCAGTCCCGTAGCTCTCCGGGTCCGGCTTGTAGTGGTGTGCCACCTCGGCCCCCAGGATGCAGTCCCACGGCATCCCGCCGTTCTTCGCCATGTTCGTCATCAGGGCAATGTTGCCGTTGGACATGGGCGAAATGATGAACTTGTTCTTGAGGCGGTACAGGCCGGGCACGCTGTCGGCCCACGGGCGCAGGTTGTGCCAGAAATACGTCACTTCCATCTTTTCTTCGTCGCTGAAGCCGGTGATCTCGAACTCGTCCAGCACGTCGTCCAGCGACATTCGATGCAGCGCGTCAAGGTTGGTCCACGGCAGTTCGCCGTTCCGCACCTTGTCCATGTAGGGACGGTATTTGCCGCGCCACGCGTCCGCGAACTCTCCCCAGTCCCGCTCGATTCCCTTGATGCGACCCATGTTCGCACATTGTTCAATGATGCTGGAACGCCAGTCCCCAACGGTGCCAAACACGTCAAAAATGCACGCACGGACGTCGAGGCCCAAAGCTGAATCGGCCATGTCTCTATCTCCTTGCTACCCAATCAGTAATGAATCTGTCCGGGTATCCTAGCACATACCCCAACCGACCCTCGAAATCGCCACCCGACGCGGACGGTCAACGCCTCCCGCGACCAGGCGTTGGAGCAACACTCGTGGTGACTCCTTGGCGCCAATTTCGCGAATTGTTGCCCGTCAAATGCCGCTCAGGACCCGAGGTCCCTGCCTGGCCCCGACCACCGTGTTCACCGTGGATGCCGTCAACTTGGACGCGACGATATCCTCCTCATCCTGCCAATCCCCCAATTCGACAAATCCGGTTCCGACCATCCTCGTGGCCCGAGGGCGCTGCTCCCGGGATAGTTCAGGATTGTTGGGGTATCGGATGGACGGCAACGTCATCCCTGCGAAAGTCTCCGGTGCGCCACCGGAACTCGGGAATCCCCAGCGTTGCCGCACCCGCCAACTGGAACCCGCGAGAACTTGCCTGATTTCGCCATCCGACCGTGGGGGACACGCCCAGGACTTACGCCGGAATGAACGTTTGAATCCGAAACAGTCCTTGCAAGTCTCGACCATTACCCAATGCGCGCTATCATATCGGCATACCACCAACCATACACGGAGTCTGGATTATGGCTGAGGAATTAAGCAGGATCACGCGCCCGCCGGCAGGCAACTATCAGGGGAAGCGCAAGTTGCTATTGGCCCCGTTGATCAACCTGCCCATGCCGGCTGACGCCATGCCCGAGGAAGGCCTGGAGATCATGGCCCGTTACTGGGCCCAGGTGGATGTCCAGGTGAGGGCAGTGCAAAATGCGTTGGGCAGCGTGTCCCTCGTGTATCACGAGCACTTGCCCGCAGGTGGTCAGGATGCGATCCAGTACCTGGAATCGACCGGGCAGCCCAGCCACGCCCTGGTGAAAACCCTGGCCGATGCAAGTGCGGTGGTGGAACCGGTCGAGTCAATGGATGCTCTTGCGGAATGCCTGGACTTGCAAAGGTGCCTGATGCAGCCTTTGATGAGCATGGCGGTTGCCAATAAGTTGCAGGAGTGGCTGGGCGAGGCGACTCGCAGACGCTATGAATATATCGCCGAGGCGATCGACAAGACGCTACCGGAAGATGGCACGGCATTGCTGCTTATCAACGAACGGCACCAGGTTCAGTTTCCGGTTGACCTGGAGGTGATCTACATCGCTCCGCCCGCCCTGGATGAATACCGCCGTTGGTTGCAGAACTGGACCGAAAAACTACAACAGGAAATGGCCGCCCAAGCCGGTGCAACGCATGACGATGCCCCTCAGGACACGGAGACGTCTGCCGGATAACTTACGCAGGTTGAAGTTGTAACAGGATAGGCAGGTTGCGATGCGTCGCCGGTGCGGAATGGCATCGCACTCGAATGGCGGAGTTCGGCCGACCGTGGAGGCAGCCTGATGTCAACTGACGCCAAGACGCCCGGGAATGCTCGATCAAAGCCAAGAGATGAAAAATCCTCGTCGCCCGTCAAACGCCGGGCAACGAGGTCCTAATCACAGCCAACTCGTCAAGAGTTGGCGGGAGTGCGAGGGAGTCGAACCCACCTACCCCGCTCGTCACGAGGCATAACGGATTTGAAGTCCGCAAGAGCCACCGGGCCCCATCCACTCCCGCGGGCAAACGGTTAGCTTTCGAGAACGGCGTCGATCTTCCGCTTCAACTGCGGCTTGGGCTGCGCGCCGACTACCTGGTCAACGGCTTCTCCGTTCTTGAAAAACAGCAACGCAGGAATGCTGCGGATGCCGTAGCGGGCGGCGATATCCGGATCGCTGTCCACGTCCAACTTGGCAACGTTCAACTTGCCTTCATACTCAAGCGCCAGGTCATGCACGGCCGGGGCGATCATCTTGCAGGGACCACACCACTCAGCCCAGAAGTCCACCATCACGGGCAGATCGGAATCCATCACGGCGCTCTGCCAATTCTCAGTGTTAACGTCCATCGGTTCGGGCATTTCGAATCCTCCAATATTGTGCGCTGTCGCCCGACAGATGGGTCGTCGATTCCACGTCATCTCCGGGGCGTTGGTGCCGGCAATATTATACCCGGCCTTTTGGACGGTCAACAAAGGCTGCCGACCACCCAATCGAGGGGTGCATAGCGCGGGAACAGTGCAACCAAAGGGTGGTAGTATGTTTGCCATGACTATGGTTGAAACGCCCGGGCCGGTACCAGACCTGCAACGAGGGGATGTCGTCGAACTCGTCCTTGAATCATGGGGGCGGTTGGGCGAGGCCATGGCAACCCATGAGGGCCGGCACGTTTTCGTGTTCGGTGGTATTCCCGGCGAGACTGTTGCCGCGGAAATCGTGGCAGTCCGTCGGAAGTACGTGGCGGCCCAGGTGGTCGATGTTATCACGGGCGCTGAGCAGAGGATCGAGCCTCAATGTCGCTATTTCGGCGAATGCACGGGTTGCCAGTGGCAGCACATCTCATACGATGCCCAATTGGATGTCAAAAAATGGAAGGTGGCGGACGCGATGTCCCGCATCGGAGGATTCCACGAAATCCCGGTGCTGAGTACGATCCCGTCGCCGCGGGAATTTCGCTACCGGAACCACGCCCGATTCAACATCTGGCGCGAGACGGGCACCCTGGGATTCACCCATCGGGAGCGGAGACGTTTCGTTCGCATCGACGAGTGCATGCTGATGAACGACCGGGTCAACGATTTGCTGGCCAGCATCCAGGACAATTGTGGCGAGACTTCGGCGCTGTCCATCAGGGCCTCAGACGCTACCGGTGATTTCCTGATTCAACCCACGCTCACGAGCCCGGAAGTTCCTGTGGTCACAGGGCAGAAGCGATACAAAGAATCGGTTGATGGTCGCGAATTTTGGGTTGCGTCGCCCTCGTTTTTCCAGGTGAACGTGGACCAGGCCGCCATGCTGGCGCGACTGGTGCGCCGATCCCTGGAACTGTCGGGCACGGAAACCGTCGTGGACGCCTACGCTGGCGTCGGGGCATTTTCAGTGCTGTTGGCACCATACGCCGGACGGGTGATCGGCATCGAGGAATCAACCGCTGCAATAGCGGACGCTGAAGAAAATGCACACGGGACAGACAACGTAGAGTTCATCACGGGCAAGGTGGAGGATGTGCTGCCGTCTTTGGACATCGCGCCCAACGCCGTGGTGCTTGATCCGTCGCGCACCGGTTGCCAACCGGCGGTATTGGCCGCGTTGCTCCGGTCATATCCGGCCAGGATAGCTTACGTTTCCTGCAACCCTGACACATTGGCGCGGGATCTTGCCGTGTTGTCACAGGGATACCGCATCGACTCGTTGCAACCGGTGGACATGTTTCCCCAAACGCACCACGTGGAATGCGTGGCCACATTGAGCCGGAAGCCGGAAGGCGCGGAGATCGTGTTGGCTTCCGCATCGCCACGGCGCCGCGAATTACTGGGCGGGTTGGGGTTTACGTTTCGCGTTGCGCCTTCCAACATCCCGGAAGATCCGGAGCCGGACGAGACGCCGGAACGCATGGTACGCCGGTTGTCTCGTGAAAAAGCCCTGGCCGTTGCAGCGACCGAGTCCGCCAACCAGGGGTTCTACATCGCCGCTGACAGCACCGTGGTGCTGGACGGTGAGTCCATTGCCAAGCCCGCCGACGCGGAAGAGGCCAGGGCCATGCTCACTCGGTTACGCGGCACCGCCCACCACGTTACCACCGGCATAACCGTGTACGACGCGGCGACGCGTCGCTGCTTGACCGAATCACACACCGCAGATGTGCTGATGCGGGATTTCACCGACGCTGAAATGGAAGCATCCATCGCCAGCGGCACGCCCATGGACAAGGCCGGCGCATACGCGATCCAGGATGACGAATTCCGACCCGCCTCACTGCAGCACGGTTGTTACGCAAACGTCATGGGGCTGCCCGCCTGTCGTGTGGTGGAAATCCTGGATTCGATGGGATGCCAAATGCCCGACGCCGCGACAATGGAGGCGCCGGCAGGTTGCACCCTCCCGTGTTCACTGAACGTTGAGGGAGAGGCGACCAACAGGGACGCGAGGGCATGAACGTTTTTGGCATCGGGACCATGGAGTTGGTCGTGATTTTCCTGGTGGCGTTCATCGCACTGGGCCCCGGCAAGACGATGGAAGTCGCTCGAACCATTGGCAAGATGGCCCGAGAGGCACGTCGCACGTTCACCGACATCATGGATGCAGCGTCGGTGTCTGATAGCGACGTGGATTCAGCCGGAAACCGTGCCGAAAGGAACCCTCGTACCAATGGCCCGACGCAACCACCTGCCGATCCATTGCCGATGCCAACCCATCTCGACGCTACGGCGGATGGCGGAACAGGAAGCCAGGACGCGGGCGACTCCGGTGATTCCGCGCCCAAGCGATGATGGACCAGATAGTCGCACTGTGGGAACAGTACGGGGATTTGCGGTTCGTTCTGGTCGCTGGCGGAATCGCGGTTCTGCTGGCAGCGGCCAGTGTGTATTATCTGCGATCGAGCAAGCAGGAGACGGCTGAAACGCTGCCGTTGCGGGAACATTTCCGCGAACTCCGCTCTCGGGTGATGATCTGCCTGATCGCGTTGTTGATCGGCGCTTCTATCTGCTTCTACTTCTATCAGGAGATCCTGACCTTCCTCATCACGCCTGCTCGTGAAGTCGCGGGAGACGACGTTTCGATCATATATACCGAGGTTACCGAGTTATTGGCCACCACGGTCAAGGTGTCGCTTCTCGGCGGCCTCGTGCTGGCGCTTCCGGTTATTCTGTACAACGCGGTCCGGTTTGTTGCGCCCGGCCTGACGGCGAAAGAACGACGTATTCTGCTGTCTTTCCTGCCCGCCGCTTTGTTGGCATTCGCCGGCGGTATGGCATTCGGTTATTTTGTGATGATCCCGCCGGCTCTCAAGTTTTTGCTGACTTTTGGCGGAGAGGTTGCGGAACCTCTTATCAGGATCAGCAACGTGGTGAACATCATGATCCGCCTGTTGTTCTGGCTGGGCGTGGCGTTTGAGACTCCGCTGGTGATGTTCGTTCTCGCCACACTGGGTATAGTTAGCGCCCGGGGGTTTGCGCGATTTCGCAGGTTGTGGCTCGTCGCCTCATTCGTCATCGCCGCGGCCATCACGCCCACAATAGACCCGTTGAACCAGGCAATCGTTGCCGGACCGTTGATCGTCCTCTACGAATTGGGCGTGCTGTTGGCGTGGATTTCAGGACGCCGCGCGTCCGCATCCTTGAACGCAAATCCCGCCAACGAGTAAATTGACAAAAGCAAACGGCGTGGATTCACTCACACGCCGTTGGGATTGCTTGTTTGTCTCCGCCGGGATCTATGACCGCTGATCTCCGTGGGCCCTGTCGTCCGAGGCCGCTTCTGCGGTGGGTTTCTCATCCTCGCCGGTCACCGACGTTTTGAACGATCGGATCCCCTTGCCCAGAGCAGAGCCGACGCCCGGCAGCCGGGACGCGCCAAATATCAACAGCACCACCAACAGTATTATCAGCAGTTCGGGTAACCCAAGTCCGGCGATTCGCATTGCGCTTCTGCTCCAAGAGTGTTGACGACATTCTACCAGACTGACTGGAACCCTACCAAGGATGGAAGTTCGCGGCCGCGTATCAAGGTGCGATCCGCAACAGGATGGAGGCCAGTTGCTCGGGTTCGGTGATCATGGGGTCGTGCCCGGTGTCGATGTGGTGAACTCCCCAGCCGTTCGACGCGGCCCGGTCCGCAACGGATTCGAACCCCGATTCGCTGCACAAAACGAACTCGCGACGTAACGAAGCGGATCCGGGATGGGCGATTCGCACCGGTTGGGCGAAAGTCAGGGTCGGTTGTGGCGATAGCCGGGGCAGCATGAATGCCTGATCTTCGGGGTTGGAGATTGCCCAGCGGCGGTTGATTTCCTCGGCAGTTGTCGGAGCAGGCATCGTCGGATCGCCGTCAGCGATGTGCTGTTGGATACGGGCTACGAATTCGGGACCGCGCACCGCAGCCAACTGATCGATCATTGCCTCCCCGTTGGAAGGGGCGACGCCATTAACATAAACCAGCGTGGCGATCCGCTCGGGAACCAGCTCGGCAACGCCGGTTATAACCATACCGGCGTAGGCGTGCCCGACCAGCACGACATCGGTGAGATCCTCGCTTGCCATCAACTGGACAACGTCCCGCACATGCAGGCCCAGGTTCAAAATGGCCGGCGGGATCAGTCGGGCCAGGTGTTCACGGTCGCCCAAGCCGGTGAGGCTGGGAGCCAAAACGACGTGCCCTGCGCCGCGCAGGATGGGCGCGGTTTTCCACCAGCACCATCCGCCGTGCCACGCGCCGTGAACCAGTACGAAAGTTGCCAACATACCCCCTATAAAACCACCACGGAGCGCAAAACCTCTCCACGGCCCATGCTGGCGAACGCATCCTCCACGTCTCCGATGCCGATGCTCTCGCTGACGAAAGCGTCGAGATCCAATCGGCCTTGCAGGTACAGGTCGATGAACATCGGAAAATCGCGGGTTGGCAGGCAGTCGCCGTACCAGGACGATTTCAGGGAACCGCCACGACCGAACACCTCAATCAACGGCAGTTCGATTTTCATAGTGGGATCGGGGACGCCGACAAGCACAACCGTACCGGCGAGGTCGCGCGCGTAAAACGCCTGCTCATAAGTGGCGGGATTGCCTACGGCTTCAATGGCGACGTTGACGCCGTTGCCGCCGGTGATGCCCCGGATGGCCTCCACGGCATCGGTTTGGGACGAATTGACGGTGTGGGTCGCGCCCAACCCTTTGGCCAACTCCAGCTTTCGGTCGTCGATATCCACCGCGATGATGGTATGGGCTCCGGCCAGGCGGGACCCCGCGATGGCCGCGTTCCCAACACCGCCGCATCCGATCACCGCGACGGAATCGCCGCGGGACACGCCTCCGGTGTTCACCGCCGCACCCAGACCGGCCATAACGCCGCACCCAATCAGGCCCGCCGTGAGCGGACTGGCCGCCGGGTCAACTTTGACGGCCTGCAAAGCATCAACCAACGTGAGTTCACAAAAGGCTCCGATACCCAGCGCCGGCGACAATGCGGAGCCGTCGGGAAGGGTCATCGGCTGCTGGGCGTTGCGACTGGCGAAGCAATACCAGGGACGTCCTCGCAGACAAGACCGGCAATTTCCGCATGGAGCCCGCCATGCCAGGATCACGAAATCGCCCGGCTGCACGTTGGTCACGCCATCGCCGACTTTCTCCACGACGCCGGCGGCCTCGTGGCCGAGCAGGAACGGGAAATCGTCGTTGATTGCCCCTTCCCGGTAGTGGAGATCGGTATGGCACACGCCGCACGCCTGCACCCTGACCAACGCTTCGCCTTCACCGGGATCGGGTACCAGAATCGTGGTGAGTTCCACAGGTGCGCCCCTGGCGCGCGAAATGACTCCCTGAACTTCGTTGACCGCCATTGTTATTCCCTCCAGTTGCTGGCCCCCTCCGGGCAATGGTGCGACCGGTATAATGCCTCAACCCGTCGCAACCGTCAAAAGGACGCACAACCATGCCCAAGCGCGTGATTATCGATACCGATCCCGGCGTGGACGATACTGCAGCGATCCTGCTGGCGTTGGCGAGCCCTGAATTGAGCGTGGAGGCGTTGACCGTCAGCTACGGCAACGGTTCCATGATTCAATGCGAGGCCAACGCGCGACGAATTCTTGCGGTGGCAGGACGCGATGACATCCCGGTGTATCCGGGCGCATTGGGCCCAATCCTGCGACCCCCCACCGAAGGTTGGGCCGCGCACATCCACGGCGGCGACGCATTGGGCGACGCCGGAGTCAGTCTTCCTCGAAACGCAATCAATCCGGCGGACGTTCAACAACGGGCCGCGGTGGAAATTGCCCGCCGTGCGTTGGAAAGTCCGGGTCAAATTGCACTGTTGGCGCTGGGCAGGATGACCAACGTCGCGCTGGCATTGAAACTCGCGCCGGAAATCGGCGATGCGTTGGAATCGGTGATTGTGATGGGAGGCGCGGTCAGGGTACCCGGAAACGTCTCTCCGGTGGCCACTGCCAACCTGTACGAAGACCCTGAAGCGGCGGCGATACTTTATGATTCAGGCACATCCATCGTGCAGGTGGGTCTCGACGTTTGCGATCAGTGCGGATTTTCGGACGAACAATTCGCTCGGCTGGAGGCATGTCCCGCCCCGGCGGTTCAACTGTTGGTGTCCGCATCTTCCTTTACCCGTGGCGCGTACCGGCGACTGGGTCGCCTGGCCGACGGGGAGGCGGTGAGATACAACGACGTGCCGGCGGTGGCGTGGGCAATTGATCCCACGCTGATGATGTCCGTGCGTCTGGCGGTGACGGTTGACGCCGCCAGTGACCTGACCCGGGGCCAGACGGTGGTGGACTGGTATGGCCTGACCGGACGGGCAGCGAACGTCGAAGTGTGCCTGGATGTTGATGCCGAACGACTGACGGAAATGGTCGTAGAGCGTCTGTCAAACCACCCGTGGCCCAATGGCTGATTCAAGGTGGCAGTGGCCGCCTCACAGGTCATCCTTATCCTTATCGTCCAGGTTGATATTGGTCCGGATTACCGTGGGATTATCAGTATCCTGGTGGACATAGGTGCGAACGCCGTATGACTCGTCCACCAGCACCATGCCGTCCGCATGGACCATCCGCCGGATTGATCGTTCAAGCATCCAAAAAGTTAGTAAGCGTGCGGATAAGCCGAGGCCATAACTGGCTGCAACTGCGCCAAGCGTAATGGAAAGAAACCCGGCGGTGCGGTCATTTAACCAGCCCGGAACGAAAGGCGCCGCGTCGGAAACGCCGATTCCCTGCCAGATTTCTGCGCCTCTGATGGCGACGATGGGGTCCAGTTGCTCACCGCTCAGGGCAAATCCAAGCCAACCGCCGCCCACCAAGGAGATCATTGGCAGGGCTGGAACAGCGATGTTGCCCAGGCCGGCTGCTCCTACCGAAAACCCCAAGGATGCGGCGAGGTACAGGATCATCCGGGTAATTTGTCCGGCCGTGAAGTACTCGGTCAACGAGTTGACCAAAAGCGCTCCGATCATGGCCCCGTTGATCGCGCCCACCAGTAAGCAGATGCTCGATGCGAACAGAACCATAAGGGTGGTGAGGGAGCGATAGATTCCCATGATTGAACTCCTGATCTCTTGCAAGAAAGAACCCCTCGATTGCGCGAGGGGTTTTCAGTGGGTTCGTCTGCGGGAGCGCAGATCATTTAGCCCAGAGCCGCCACGGCGGCGCGCACCTCGTCATAGTCGGGTTCGGTGGTCGGCACGTCGGCGACCCAGTGGTACCGGACTACGCCTTCGGCGTCCACGATGGTAACGGCGCGTTTGGCCGCCACGTAGCCCTCCATGCCCGCCAGTCCGGGCAAGGCGACGTCATAGGCGTTGACCGCCTCCCGGTTATAGTCGCTTAGGAATGTGTACTCGACGTTGTTCGCGGCTTTCCACGCTGCCTGGGCGAAGGGCGGGTCCACCGTGATGCCCAGCACCACCGCGTTCATGCTGGCGAACTCGCCGATCCGGTCGCGCAAGGCGCACATCTCCGTGGTGCATACCCCTGTAAACGCTCCGGGGAAGAACGCGAGCACAACGTTCTGTCCGCGGTAGTCGCTCAGGCTGTGCCGTGTGGCGGGATTTTCGTGCAGGGTGAAATCCGGAGCTTGTTGTCCTACTGATATGGCCATTTGATACCTCTGTTTGGGTAGATGGGGACCGTTTGATTCCATGTCGTCGCCAACCCGGAGTTGGCGGTTTTCATCTTATCATACGGCCCGTGGTGCATACGCATCGACAGATGTGTCTGTGACTTCGTCCAAACGGAATCCCACGTGCCGGATATGGTAAATTGCGTGCCGTTGCATCGTGGGCTAGGGAGGACAATGACCGACCCAGGACAATCGCCAGTGCGCCTGCCGTTGGTGAGCAAGTTATTCTTCACGGCCGACCACGTTGGCTTACAAGCCGTTGCGTACTTTCGGCAGCAATGGGTGCTGTTCTTTCTGGTGCCACCGGCCATGGAAGGCATGGCAAGGGTTCCCGACGTAGCATTGTTGGGAATTTCGGTCGATGCCCGCGTTCTGGCCGGCGTCCTGATTTTTGCGGGCAGGTTCATCGACGCTTTCACCGACCCCCTGATCGGCTGGTGGAGCGACCGCACCCGTAGCCCCTGGGGCCGACGGATACCGTTCGTCCTCTTTGCCACGCCGTTCTACGCGCTGTTTGCTGCATTGGTGTGGTTCTTGCCGTCCGACGGCAGCACCTGGTGGAACGCGATCTATTTCGTGCTGATGCTGGAGCTTTTCTTCGTAGCCGCAACCATGTCCAGCGGCGCCCTGGAAGCGCTGGTTCCAGAAATCACTCGCACGGCAAGCGATCGTATGAACCTGATCAGCCTGATTTTTCTCTTCGCGGTGTTCGGCGCCGGTTTGGGATTGGTGCTAGGGGGGTTCGTCAAGGACGCTTACGGTTTCAAGGTAACGGGCACGATTTTCGCTGTGATCGCACTGGTGTTCCGCTACAACTCGCTGGCAGCGGTCTGGAAGTACGCGCCAAGGGATATCGAACCCGCTCAGGTCTCGTTCTGGCGCGGGATCAAGGACACGATGCGAAATACCCAGTTTGTTTCTTTCCTGCCTACGTTCGTGATGTTCACGTCCGGAGCCGGAGTGTTGCAGGGATGGATCCCGTTCTTCGCTGTCGGAATCTTGTTGCAGGAGAAAGACGGTGCGACTTCAAGCCTCCTGTCCACGAGCGTGATCGGTGGCGTGATTCTGGCAGGGATCATCATTTGGATATTGTTCCTGACGGGTAAGATTACGAAACGACGGTTGTACGGTATATGCCTTGTGCTGAGCGGGTTGGTTTTCCCGGTGTTTTCGCTGGTGGGACTGGTGTACACCGAGCACCTCGTGGCGCAGGGGTTGATATTCGCATTTGTTGCCGGGATGCCGATGGCGGCAGTGTTCCTGCTTCCCAAAGGACTCACCGCCGATATTGCGGACTACGACGCGGTGGTCCGGGGCGAACGCAGGGAGGCGATGTTCTATTCCACACAAAACTTCTTTGAGAAGGTAACCTACGCGCTGCCGCCACTGCTGCTCAGTTTAGTGCTCCAGTTGGGTGATTCGCCCGACAACCCGCTGGGCATACGTTTGGCGCCCGTCATGGCGGGTGTGTTGGTGCTGGCAGGCGCGGTGCTTTGGTCCCGATACCGTCTGCCGGACACGGTCAATCGGGAGACGGTGGCGGCGGCGGGATTGATGCCGGCGCGTTAGTCGGTCGCTGTTGCGGTTCGGCGGTGATCGGGCAGTGGTGCTAGCGATCAAGTTGCGCGGCCAACTGCGCAGCATCGGTAACGGGCAGTTGGCAGACATAATGCTCGCAAACGTATGCTGTCGGCAATCCGTCCTGCATCCCGCGCTGTTCCAGCAAAAGGGTGTCCTTGAGGGGCGGCTCGGATGGGTTTGAGACTCCAACCATAACCCGGTTGGGCATGAAACGGCTGCCGACCTCGGACAACATGGCTCGCACGCTATCCGACTCCGGTGAACCCACTATTACGATTTCGCGTGGCACTGACACGTAGAAATCCAGAGCGCCCAGCCAATATCCGGTGGCTGAGGGAGCGCGCCCAAACAATTGCTGCATGGCCCGAAGCGGAGTCGCACCCTTCGACGAATAGTCATCGTTGCCCGTGATGACCCCCAACCGGAGCAGCACGTCGGATGCGATGGAACCCCCGCACGGCTGCGCATTGTCAAACACATCCCGGGGGCGAATTACCAATTGCTCATGGTCGGTCCCGGTGTCATAAAATCCGCCCACCGTTTCATCCCAGAACAGCGCGATCATATCGTCGGCCAGCGACGCGGCTTCCTGGAGCCAGCGCGCTTCCAGTGTCGCCTCGTGGAGCGCCAGCAGACCGTCAACGAGGCAGGAATAATCTTCGAGATACCCCAGCAGTTTTGCCTCGTCGTTGCGCCAGGTGCGAAGAAGCCGCCCGTGGGAGTCCCTCATATTGTCCAACAGGAAGGCGGCGTTGTTGCGAGCGGCGTCGATATAGTCCTCCCGACCGAGGGCAGCGCCCGCTTCGGCGAACGCCCGAAGCATCAAGCCATTCCACGACGTCAGCACTTTGTCGTCCAGCAGCGGGTGGATCCGGCGCTCGCGCACTTCCAGCAGAATGGTACGCGCCCTGGAGATGGCGGCTTCCACCGCATCAACGGATACTCCCCGGTCGCCTGCAAAATCATCGAGGGGACGAGAAACATTGAGAATGTTGGCGCCTTCAAAATTGCCGCGTTCCGATACACCGTAGTAGGCCATGATTAACTCGGCGTCATCACCCAACAACATCGTCAATTCATCAGGAGTCCAGACGAAAAACTTGCCCTCAACGCCCTCGCTGTCCGCGTCCTGCGCCGAGTAAAACCCACCTGCCCCATCCGTCATCTCGCGCAGCACGTAATCAAGAGTTTCCTCCGTGATGCGCTGGTAAAGCGGCTTGCGTGTGATCTGCCACGCGTGGAGGTACAGGCGAGCCAGCAGGGCGTTGTCATACAGCATCTTTTCGAAATGAGGAACCAGCCAGTAGGCGTCGGTGGAATATCGATGGAATCCTCCACCTACCTGGTCGTACATGCCGCCATAGGCCATCTTCTGAAGGGTAAGCTCGACCATTTCCAGCGCGCGCGCGTTGAAACCGTGGCGATAGTAGCGGAGCAAAAACTCCGGGGTCATGGGCTGCGGAAACTTGGGGGCGTTGCCGAACCCGCCATTGAGGTGATCGAACTGCGAGGCAAGTTGTGAGTACGCGTTGTGCATGACCTCGGTAGTCAGGGGTGTGAACCCCCGCGGCATTTGGCCGGTGCGACCCATCTGCTCCGTCAGTTGGCGTGTAACACGGTCGATTTCGCCCTTGTTGGTGTGGTATGCCTGACTGGCGGCAGCCAGCAACCGGGGAAATCCGGGCATCCCCGGCCTGTCATCGGGCGGGAAGTAAGTGCCACCGTAAAACGGATGGCCCTGCGGAGTCAGGAAGACCGTCATGGGCCAACCTCCGCTCCCGGTGAGCATCTGCACGGCTTCCATGTATACGGCGTCGAGGTCGGGACGCTCCTCCCGGTCCACCTTGATGTTCACGAAATGTTCGTTCATTAACGCCGCGATGTCTTCGTTCTCAAAGGACTCGCGTTCCATCACGTGACACCAGTGGCACGCGGAATAACCGATGCTGAGCAGAATGGGGCGGTCTTCTCCCCTGGCCCGGCTCAGGGCCTCCTCACTCCACGGGTACCAGTCCACGGGATTTTCAGCGTGCTGCAAAAGGTATGGGCTGGTCTCATTGATAAGGCGGTTGGTCATTGGACAATGCTCCTTGGGACATCCGGCCACGCGACGCCGGGGTATTCAATAGCAAGCGATAGTCTGCTAGAATCCTGCCAACGCGCCGTCAGCATACCAGATGCGCGAATGCAGATATTGGATATGGCTAACACTAAACGGATCCCGATACCACTGGCTTTGCTCGCAGCAACGGCTTTGGCCCTGGCAGTGCTGGTTTCATGCGCACCCGCAAGCACGGGGGGTGGCGCAGAGGGCATTGAAGTCGGCAATTCGGCGCCGCCTTTCGCAATGACACTGGAAGATGGAACCGATGTAACGCTGAAGAGTATCGTCGACGGCGATCGTCCGGCGCACCTCTTTTGGTTCGCAACCTGGTGACCCGAGTGTCGCGCCGAGTTGCGGACGCTGGACCCCATCGCATCAAAATACCCGGACATAGATTTTTACGTTGTTTCTTACAACGAGCCCGTCGAGACAATCGCCCAATACATTGAGGATGGCGGTTACACCGACCTGATTCCGGCGGCCCCGGTGGGCACCATGCTGGCTGACCTTGAGGTCACCCGCCAGATGGCGATGATGGCCCTCAATGGGAACGGCATGATCTACCACCGGCAGGTTATGGGGAGCGCCGCCGCCTGGGAGCCTCACTTCACGGCGCTCGCGGGCGATCCCCACGCGGTGCCGGAAGGGGTGGAGATCCAACGACAGAAAGACCAAAGGCAGCAAGATTTGCAACTGCCCAGTTGATGAGGATGATCTTCGGCGTCGTTGACGCCGCAAAAGTGCAAACATGACGAAAATAAAGTCAATCGGGGCGGCCCTGGTGGCCGCCACAGTTCTACTCGGGTTGGTCGGCTGCGGTTCCGAACCGCCGCCGGCGCCGGTGGCGACTGCGGCGCCTTCATCGGACACAGCAACTTCCGAAAGCCCGCCAATGCCCGCCACGGCCACCGTCGCCGAGCCGGCGTCGACGACTCAACCGGTCAATCCGGTTGCCGCCGCCACCGATGCCCCGCCCGCGGATACACCGGTTCCGCCCGCGGCGGCCGAAACCACCTCCCCAGCGACCACTGAGCCTACTTTGGCGGGACCGGATCCCACGGACCCACCCGAGCCCACCGCGGCGTCAAACCAACCTCCGCCTCCTCCCTTCGCACCCACCGACACTGTGGTTCCACCCACAGAACCTCCGATGGAAGAGCCGACGGCAACCGTCTCGGAGCCATCTGCTCCCGAAGGGACCAACGTTGGTGAGATGCCGCCGATATTCGCCATGGAGCGCGCGGACGGAACCCGTGTCTCGTCCACTGATCTGACAGCGTCCGGGAAACCGGTGTTCATGTTTTATTTCGCGACCTGGTGACCAACCTGCCGCGCCGAGTTACGGACGCTTGCCCCCATCGTTACCGAGAACGCTGACACCGTAGATTTCTACCTGGTTTCTTTCAACGAAGGCGCCGGTCGCCTGGAGAGTTACATCAACGAAAACGGATACTCAAACATGACCGCAACCCAACCGGTTGACTCGATGCTGAAGGACTTGAAGATCGTGAGCCAGTCGTCAATGATCGGGCTCAACGGCTCCGGCGTTATCGCCTTCCGCAAGGGTTACGGCGGCAGCGCCGACTTTGTCGGAGCATATCGCAACCTGGCTCAATAGACGGGCATAAGCTGAGTTTCGAGCTCAACGAGTAGGGGCAGGTCAACGACCTGCCCCGACGCGGTGGTCATCGCCGGTGGGCTGAATCCCGTGGCGTTGCAGTTACCGCGCCGCCGGGGTTACCTCCAGTTCCGCGGACAACATCGCCATCACTTCGGACAGTTCCAGAGCGCCATGATTGTCTCCGTCCCGGCTCCGGACCGCGGCAGCGTTGGCTTCGGCTTCGCGATCTCCAACCACCAGCATGTACGGTGTTTTTTGCAACTGGGCCTGGCGGATTTTTTGGTTCATGCGCTCGCTGCGGTCATCCACTTCCACACGGAACCCGGCGTCGCGAAGTTGTCGCGCAACGTGCTCGGCGTAATCGTTGTGGCGATCGGCTATGGGTATCACCACGGCTTGCACGGGGGCGAGCCAAAGCGGGAACGCGCCGGCGTAGTGCTCGATCAGCACGCCAAAGAATCGCTCCAGCGACCCCAGGATAGCGCGGTGGACCATGTACGGTTGCACGCGGTTGCCCTGCTCGTCCTGGTAAACCAGACCGAATCGCTCCGGCAGGTTGAAGTCGAACTGAACCGTGGTGCATTGCCAGTCCCTTCCCAGGGCATCCTTGATTTTAATGTCGATTTTTGGGCCGTAGAACGCGCCGCCGCCCTCGTCTATGCCGTAGTCAAGATTGCGCTCGACCAGGGCCTGCCGCAACGATTCGGTGGCGTGATCCCACATATCGGTTTCGCCGACATATTTTTCGGGACGGGTGGACAACATAATGTCGTAGTCTTCAAACCCGAACGCCGACATGATCTCAAACGTCAGATCCAGAACGTCTCCCACCTCCGACGCGACCTGGTCGGGCAGGCAAAAAATGTGCGCATCGTCCTGGGTGAACCCGCGGACGCGCATCAACCCATGCAGTACCCCGCTGCGCTCATACCGGTACACCGTGCCCAACTCAGCGATACGCAGCGGTAATTCGCGATAGCTCCTCAGCGCGGAACGATAAATCTGGATGTGAAACGGGCAGTTCATCGGCTTCAGGAAATATTCCTGCTCGTCGATCTCCATCGGCGCATACATGCTGTCCCGGTAAAAATCGAGGTGGCCGCTGGTTTGCCACAGGCGGGCACGACCGATATGGGGCGAATAGACGATGTTGTAGTTTCGGGCATAGTGGATATCCCGCCAATAGTCCTCGATGATCGACCGCATCACCCCACCCTTGGGATGCCAGACAATCAGGCCGGGGCCGATTTCATCGTGAACGGTGAACAGATTCAGCTGACGTCCGAGGGTGCGATGGTCCCGGCGTTCCGCTTCTGCCAGTCGTTCCAGGTGGGATTCAAGCTCCTCCCGGGACTCAAAGGCAGTCCCGTAAATGCGCTGCAACATCGGCCGATTCTCGTCGCCGCGCCAATAGGCTCCCGCAGTGTGCAGGAGTTTGACGGCTGTGATGTCGCCGGTGCTTGCAACGTGTGGCCCCTGGCACAGGTCGTTGAACCCACCGTGGCGATAAATGCTCAGCGTGGTCTCGTCCGGCAAATCGTCGATGATTTCCTGCTTATAGGGTTGGGCGGAAAACATCGCCTGCGCGGACTCCCGGCTCAACTCCTGACGCACGAACGGCGAATTGGACTTGATGGTTTCAATCATCAAAGACTCGATCCGCTCCAGGTCCTCCGGAGTAAACGGGCGTTCGACCTCGAAATCGTAGTAGAAGCCATCCGCGGTGGGCGGGCCTATTCCCACCTTAGCTTCGGGGAACAGTTGAAGCACCGCGTCGGCCATGACGTGCGCCGCGGAGTGCCGCATTCGGTGGCGCAACGATTCGATAGGATCGTCAACTGCGTGTTCGGGAGTTCCGTGGTCGAGCATTTACACTACCTGCCTGGGGAATGTGGGACTGGCAAATTACCAAATCATTATAGCCGATGAATGTTCCCGTTCCGGGTTCAACGAGCGGCTCTCGCTCTTGGGCCATGTATAATTCTTGCATCAACCGTGCGGCCACGTCGCCGCACATCGGGAGGATTTTTACACATGGATGAATTGCGTCAGCAGCTCAATGAGATGGCTCTCAAACTGGATGCCGTCGTGGAGCGTCTTTGACCTCGCTGGCAGGGAAAAATCCATATCTGAACTCGAAACCGAGGCTTCCGCAGCCGGGTTTTGGGACGATCCGCACGCGGCGCAGCGCAAGATGCAAGAGTTGGGCAAACTGCAACACTCGACGGAACTATGGCGCGGTTTGCAGGCTTCGGTGGCTGATCTCCTGGAGCTAACGGAACTGGCCATCGAAAACGGAGACGAGAGTCTGGCGGAAGAACTGGAGGCCGAAGCCGCAACAACAGCCAACCGACTCACCAGGGCGGAAATGGAGTTGACCCTGTCCGGACCATACGATGACCGGCCGGCGATCCTAACCATTCACTCGGGCGCCGGTGGGACCGATTCCCATGATTGGGTCGAAATGCTCACCGGCATGTACGCCGGATGGGCCGGGTCGGACGGCCGGTCATTGCAGGTTTTGGACACTGCGTATGGAGACGAGGCGGGGTTGAGAACCAGCACCATGGAGATCGGCGGCCCTCACGCGTTTGGATATCTCAACGCCGAAATAGGTGTGCATCGGTTGGTGCGCATCTCACCGTTTGATCCGGCCCGACGACGACAGACTTCGTTCGCCCGCGTCGAAGTTTTACCAGCGGTTGTGGATGACGACTCCGAGGTCGAAATACGACCGGAAGACCTGAAAATGGACTTTTTCCGTTCGAGCGGACCCGGCGGCCAGAACGTCCAGAAAGTTGCGTCGGCAGTACGCCTGACCCACGTGCCGTCGGGGATCGTTGTTACCTGCCAAACGGAACGGTCGCAGCACCAGAATCGGGACTACGCCATGCGCATCCTGCGAGCGAAATTGCTGGCCAGGCGTGAGGAAGAGCGGCAGCAGGAATTATCCACCCTGCGCGGTGAGCGGGTGTCCGCAGAATGGGGGAACCAGATCAGGAGCTACGTTCTGCATCCCTATAAATCGGTAAAGGACCACCGGACTGACTATCAGACCGGCAACACGGATGCGGTGCTGGCCGGAGAATTAAGCGGATTTATCGAGGCGTATCTGGTGAGCAAACTTGGCGACCATGGTTAACCAGGCGACCACGGTTCACGGATAGAGCCTTGTCTGAAACAACAAAACGGGGCAGGTGTCATAACCTGCCCCGTCAAATTCAAATCAATGCGGTTGTGCGGTCCGGTCAGGATCAATCATTGAATCTGGGAGGGCCCGGTTGCATGGGTGACAAAAGATGCCCCATGCTCTCCCGTTTGGTCCGCATATAACCCTCGTTGGACTCGTTCGTAGGCACGGTAATACTGACCCTACCCGATACTTCGACGCCCAATCCGCCGATGCCAGCCATCTTGTGGGGATTGTTGGTAACCAGGCGCACCCTGGTGATCCCAAGATCGCGCATGATTTGAGCGGCCAGATCGTACTTCCGCTCGTCCGGCTGGAACCCCAAGGCCACGTTGGCCTCGATCGTGTCCATACCATCGTCCTGAAGCGCGTAGGCCCTTATCTTGTTGTGCAACCCGATGCCGCGCCCTTCCTGCCGCAAATATATCAGGGCGCCCACACCGTTTTCGAAGATCATGCGAAGGGCCAGGTCGAGTTGTTCGCCGCAATCGCACTTTAAGCTTCCAAACGCATCGCCGGTCAGACATTCGCTGTGGACCCTTACCAACACCTCTTCGCCTTCTTCCCAGTCTCCGACTACCAACGCGGCGTGCTCGCCACTGTCGATAACGCTGCGATAGCCGATGATGCGAGCGATGCCATGTCTCGTTGGTAGGTTCGCTTCAGCGACTCGTGATACCAGGGTTTCGGTCATGCGCCGATGGGCGACCAACTGCGCGATGCTGAAAATCTTGAGTCCATGTTGTTCAGCGAATGTTTCGAGTTGAGGCAATCGGGCCATGGTCCCGTCGGGGTTCATGATCTCGCAGATGACGCCCGCCGGGTACGAACCGACCTGTTTGCTCAGGTCGATTATCGCTTCCGTATGGCCGGGGCGCGACAGCACTCCGCCCGGGTTGGCACACAACGGGAACAGGTGGCCCGGATGTACGAAATCGGAGGGCTGGGAATCGGGATCGATCAACGCCTGGATGGTGGCGCTGCGATCAAACGCGGATATTCCGGTAGATGTGCCCCCCTTGAAGTCGACCGAGGTTGTAAATGCGGTCGGCTGGGACGATGGTGAATTCCGGCTTCGCAGGAGCGGAATTTGCAACTCATTCAGGCGTTCACCCAGCATTGGCATGCAAACCAAACCTCTGGCATGAGTGACCATGAAATTGACGGCGTCCGGCGAAGCATGTTCCGCCAGGACAAACAGGTCGCCCTCGTTCTCGCGGTTTTCGTCGTCAACCACGATCACGAATTTACCGGAGGTCAGGTCTTCAAGAGCCTCGTCCAGGCTGCAAAGGGGCATCATTCCTCCGGAGCATGTGAATTGGTGCAAAATTGAACGCCGGCACCGGCGGCTTACTGCTGGACTTTGCCCGGCAGTTCAACATGAAATCTTAGTTCTTCGGATCGACAGGATCGTTTTTTCGACGATATTCCGCCAGGTCCGCAATCGACACGATGTTGAGCGAAAACGCCTTGGCCATGGGCACCAGGTCCGGCAGTCGCGCCATCGTTCCGTCGTGCTTCATTATCTCGCAAACTACGCCGGCGGGATAGAGACCGGCCAGCCGGCACAAGTCTATGATCGCCTCGGTGTGACCAGGGCGAACCAAAACCCCTCCTGCTTGATAACGAAGGGGGAACAGGTGACCAGGTTGGATGAAATCCTGCGCCATCGCTTCGGGATCAATCAGAGCCTGCACAGTGGCCGCGCGATCCTCGGCGGAGATTCCCGTGCTGGTGTTCACGGCGTAGTCCACCGGCATCGTGAAAGCCGTGGGCATTTCTGAGTCTGAGTTCCTGCTTGGCAGCATGTGAATGTACAGTTCGGCCAGGCGCTCCGCCAACATGGGCATGCATAGTTGGCCCTTGGCATGCGTCACCATGAAGTTGACGGCCTCGGCGGTAACGTGCTCCGCCGGCATGACGAGATCACCCTCGTTTTCGCGGTCTTCATCGTCCACTACGATGAGGAATTTTCCCGCTTTCAGGTCTTTTAAACCCTGTTCGATGCTAGCCAACCGCATCTTGTGTAGTCGTGTCCCGCATGCCCGAAGGGAAGTCACTGGAACCGGGCTTCCAACAGGCTTTCCACGTATTTTGCTAAAATGTCCGCTTCCAGGTTGACCAGGTCACCGACTTTCCGTTCGTGCAAGTTGGTGTTCTGCAGGGTGAACGGGATGACCGAAATCGTGAAGCGGCGTGCGTCCTTTTGTACCACTGTGAGGCTGATTCCGTCAACCGCGATGAACCCCTTCTCCACGATGTAGGGCGCCAGACCTTCGGGCGCCTCGATTTCCAGGATGAAGCAATCCGCCTCGGGGGTCAAACCTGTGATCTCCCCGGTGCCGTCCACATGCCCCTGAACGATGTGGCCGCCCATACGGTCGTTGGCGGCAAGGGCGCGCTCAAGGTTCACTGCCGCTCCATCGCCCGCCTGCCCCAGGGACGTGCGCCGCAGGGTCTCCGGCGCCAGGTCTACGGAAAAGCTATCGGCATCGAATTCCACGGCAGTCAGGCACGCCCCATTGACTGCAATGCTGTCGCCCAGCTTTACGTCGGAAAGCACTTTATCCGCCTTTATGACCAATCGGTAATCGGTAAGGCTCGACACCCTCCCGACCTCTTCCACGATTCCAGTGAACATCAGGCTCCTCCTGCAGACGGATATCCGGTCACGAGCCAATCAGGGCCGATCTGTTCCATCCGGGTACGTTCCAGCCGACAAACGTCTGCCATCACCGTTGCGCCGTTGCCCTCGATTGGTGAGCGGGCGCCGGCGCCGCCGATCAGCATGGGCCCCACAAACGCGCATACCTTGTCGATCAGCCCGGCGTCGAGCAATGCGCCCAGAACGCCGCCGCCACCTTCAACCAACACGCTGACCACGCCTTCGCTGCCCAGACTGGTCATCAGTTCAGACAGGTTCACCCGCCCGTCGCCGGCGGCGAAGGCCCGTACCGTTGCGCCAGACTCTTCCAACGCCGATGATCGGGACATGTCAACGTCACCGCTGGTCGCGATGATCGTGCGGCCAGGCTGGTGAAGCAACCGCGCGCCAGCGGGAATGCGGCAGTTACTGTCCACCACCACGCGAACCGGCTGCAGATTCGATGGGAGCGCGGCGCCATCGATATCCCTGGCGGTCAACTGAGGATCGTCAGTTAGAACGGTGCCGATCCCGACCATGATGGCATCCATTTCTTTGCGCATCTGCTGCACACGGCCGCGGGCTTCGGGGCCGGTTATCCATTGCGAAGCGCCGGTGCGGGTAGCGATCTTGCCGTCGAGGCTCATGGCAAATTTGGCCACCACGAACGGCCGTCCGGTCGTGATGTGCTTGGCGAAAGCTTCGTACAAATCGTAAGCATCGGGGTCGGTTTGGTTGTCGACATCAATGCCGGCTGCACGCAGCGCAGATTCGCCCCCTCCGTCTACTCTCGGGTTGGGATCCCGCACCGCATAGACCACCCGCGCAACCCCGGACGCGATTATGGCGTCGGTGCATGGCGGGGTTCGCCCGTGGTGGCAGCACGGCTCCAGAGTGCAATACAGGGTCGCCCCACGCGCCGAGGCTCCGGCCTGTTGCAACGCCCCGATTTCTGCGTGGGCTTGCCCAACGGGCAGAGTGTGGCCTTCCCCGACGATCACGCCATCCCGCACGACAACGGCGCCGACGGCCGGATTGGGGCTGGTGCTGCCAAGAGCAGTGCGGGCCAGATCGATTGCCCTGGTCATGGGGGCGGGATTGATAGTCATCGCACTGGCGACAAGCCGGCCGGCTAGCGGACGAAGTCCTGGTGGGACCTGCTGGCCGTCGGACCGGACTGGCCCTGGTACTTGCTGCCCAACTCCGGCGACCCGTAGAGCCTTTCGGCCGGCTCAGTCAGACGGAGAAACGATATCTGACCGATTTTCATCCCCTGGCGCAAGGCAATCGGCAAGCGGGCCACATTGCTCAATTCGAGGGTCAACCGGCCTTTCCAGCCCGGGTCAACGAATCCGGCAGTGCTGTGAATCAACAGGCCGATTCGCCCCAGGCTGCTCTTGCCTTCCAACCTTGCTACCAGATCGTCAGGCAACTCAATGTGTTCGAGAGTGCCGCCCAGGACGAACTCGCCGGGATGCAGGATGAATTGCTCGTCGCCGTTGATCTCGACTTCCTCGGTGAGGTCGGCCTGCGACTCCCGCACGTCAATGTAAGGGCGGCGGGAGTTTGAGAACACCAAAAAACGGTTGTCCAGGTGCAGGTCGATGCTGGCCGGCTGGATGTCGTTCGGATCGATTGGCTTGACTATGATCCGACGTTCCTCGAGTTCCCGGCGAATTGTTCGATCGCTGAGTACCATCTGACGTTATCGCCGGAGTTCGTAAACGCCGTGAACGGAAACCGTGATGGTGTTCTCGCCGGCTGAGATTGGCGTATCGAAATCTGCGGAACCCCGGGCAGATTCGGCGAAGGCCAGGACGGGAGCGAAAAGGTCGGGCCCGCCCGGTGTTTCGCTCACCATTTTCAGGTCCCCAAGTTCGCGCCCAGAGAATTCAGCGATTTGTTCGGCACGGGTTTTCATGTTGGCCACGGCATTTTGCCGCGCCTCTCTCTCCAAATCAGCCGTGTCGGTGATCAGGAAGTCCAAACTTCCGAATCGAATGTTGTCGCCGCCTGCGGTGATGGCGGAGTCTATCACCGTTCCGACCGTGTCGATAGCGCGAACAGTCACGGACAGTCCGTTGCTGACCGTATAGCCGGTAAACATACGGCCTTCCGGACCGTATTCGTAGTCTTCATGGACATTGAAGTGGCTCGTTTGAATGTCCTCAGAGGCAACCCCGTTGGTGGTCAACGCGGTTATCACATCCTCGGCTGATTGAGCGGAAGTGGTCCTGGCTTCCGCCACCGTATCGGCGGTGGCAGAAACGCTCAGCGATAGTCGGGCAACGTCGGGTGTGCCGGTGGCCTTGCCCACACCCGAAACCTGCACCACATCGTAGGGCGAAGCGACGAATTGATCGTCTGCAGGTTGCGGGGCCTGGTTGGCAGCGTCGACTCGTTCGTTCAACGCAGAGACCGGCGGCAACCCGATTACCCAGGCGGCCGCCACCAACAAGAGCGCAACACCCAAGGCCGGGGCACCGTATTTCAGTGCATTTCTGTATGACATCATGTTCTCCTAATGGCTCGACGGTTGCGGAGAAAGTTCTCTATCCCGCGCATACGTCCTGTATCAGTTGAATTCTATCCCTGGAATCCGGCCCGTCCGCCGAGCAGGGCGCGGGCCATGACGAACTTGTGGATTTCAGATGTGCCGCCGCCGATGCGCGCATGGCGCAGCATATGGTACCAGTGAGGTATGGGCATATCGAGCGTTTCGCCGACCCCTCCGAAGATCTGCATTATTTTGTCGATGCTCCGCCAACCCCACTCTCCGGCGGCGTATTTCACCATCGAGGCCTCCACCCGCACGTCCTCGCCGGCATCGGCGCGCGCAGCGGTTTCGCGAGCCACCGCGCGCAACGCGACGATGTCCATATATACGTCAGTCAACATCCATTGGATTGCCTGTCGGTCCGCAATCGGGCGACCATACGTCACCCGTTCTTGCGACCAATCAATTGCCATTTGCAGCGCCCGGGTCAGGATGCCCAAAGCCATGGCGCCGCGCAAAAGCCGGTCATGATGCACCAACCACTGCTGGCCCAGATTGAAACCCTCCCCAACCTCTCCCAAAACCTGAGTTTGGGGAACGCGCACGTTATCGAGGTGAATGTAATGCTGTTGCGCCTTCGTAGGCACGATCCACACGCGGATGGGTTCGAATGTGACACCCGGCGTCGGGTTGTCGATGATGAACATCGTGATGCCGCCGCGCTGACGTTTGTCGGGGTCGGTCACGGCCTGCACCAACAGGAAATCCGCCGATGCAGCCCCCGAAATGAACATCTTCGTCCCGTTCAAGACCCAATCGTCGCCGTCGCGGACAGCCCGTGTCTGCATCATCCCGCCCGGATCGGAGCCTGCCTCCGGCTCCGTTTGACCGAACGAATAGTACAGATCGCCGTTGATAGCAGGTTGAAGGTACTTCTGTTCCTGTTCCGGAGTGCATGCGCCGATCATGAACATCGGCACCGGCGAGGTGGGGAGGTGGACTATACTCCGATGCACTTCCTCTTCCAGAACCAGGTGGCCCAGGGCTCCCATTCCGCCCCCGCCGTGTTCTTCGGGAACGAATGAAGTGTAAATGCCGGTCTGCTTGGAAAGGTTGTTGAGTCGGTCCCACTGCTCAGATGACAACGTACCCAGGACGCCGGGAACGGTTTCAAGCACGCCACGAGGCGCTCCGTTTTCCGGTTCCCCTTCCTGTGGAGGATGCGCCAGGTACTCTGGTTCCAACGGTATGCACTCGTCGCGAACGATCTGGCGCACGGTGGTTTTGAGAGCATCCAGTTCGGGGGGCAGTCCGGTTTCCGTGGTCATTGTTTCTCCAAATGGGTCTGCGAAGCATGAGTCTGCGAAGCCGGAGACGACGTCGCATCGATTGTCGATCAGTCGATTTTTCGATCAGTGGAATGGGCAAACGTACTTCAACGCCGCCAGGGCCGGGTCATCCTCGTTCTCCGAGGCCAGGCGGGCGACGTATTCGCCCTCAACAGGTTCCTGGGTAGCCGATGCCGCTTCGATGACTTCCATCACCGAACCCACGGCGCCGAACACCATGGCACAGGCGAACACGACCAATATGGATAGACCGATTATTTTGCGATTCAATTGGTCAACCTCCGTGTGCCCGAATCAGTGCGCCGGGATTACCCCAGAGCTGTGGCGCCACCATTATAGTGTAAACGTTGGCGCTTCGCGTTCAGACCCGGCGCCCAAACACCGCACGTCCGCTGATGATAAAATACGCCCGGCAATTCCCGCACGCCAAGAACTCCCCAACCAAACCAACTGGTGCTATGACCAGTCAACTGCCATGACCAGTCAACTTCTGCGCAATCTGCCCAGCGTCGAGAAGGTCGTCAACACTGATACGTTGGCGCCCGCGGTGGGCCGATATGGTCGCGGTTGGGTCGTCGACTTGACCCGCGAGACCCTGGCCGACGAGCGCCGGGGCGTCATCGCCGGCGGCGAACCGCGCTCCCTTGATGAAATCGCGGAGGAGGTGCGGCGGACAATCGAGGGATTGGTGTCCCCGTCGCCCAGCGGACTCATCAATGCAACCGGAGTGGTTATCCACACCAACCTGGGCCGGGCTCCGTTGAGCAATTCCGCGCTGGCAGCGGCGGACGCTGTGGGAAGAGGCTACTCGGATCTGGAAATTGACCTGACGACCGGTCGGCGCGGTTCCAGGCAGGCGCATCTGCAGGCGCTGCTCAGGCAAATAACCGGAGCAGAGGCGGCCCTCGTGGTCAACAACAACGCGTCCGCATTGCTTCTTGGGTTGTCGGCTCTGGCATCCGGGAGGGAAGTGGTCGTGTCCCGCGGCGAAGCGGTCGAGATTGGCGGTGGATTCCGGATTCCGGATGTGTTGCGGCAGAGCGGATGCCACCTTGTCGATGTGGGAACTACCAACCGCACATACGCGCGCGATTACGCGGAGGCGGTTACCGAAAACACCGCCGCGTTCCTGAAAGCCCACGCGAGCAATTTCCGTGTTGAAGGCTTTACCGCTGCGGTAGATGAGCGTGAATTGGTTCAACTGGGCGAGAGTACCGGCGTGCCGGTGCTCCACGATGTGGGCAGCGGCGCATTGCTCCCCACCGAACGTTACGGGTTGGCCCACGAACCGATGCCGCAAGAGGCGATCGCGGCGGGAGTCGGGCTGGTATTTTTCTCCGGGGATAAATTGCTTGGCGGTCCTCAAGCCGGGATCGTTGTGGGCAAAAGAGACCTCGTTTCCCGGTTGGAGCGGCATCCGCTGGCACGGGCGGTTCGGATAGACAAAATGAGCCTGGCCTCTCTCACTGCGACGCTGACACACTACCTCACGGGCGACGCTGAACGTGAAATCCCGGTGTGGCGCATGATTTCGACCACCGCCGAGGATGTGCGCCACAGGGCTGAGCGTTGGCGCGACCAACTGGGCGCCGTCATCGGCATTGAGGCGTCGGTGTCGCGAGCGCGTTCCGCGATCGGGGGTGGCAGTCTCCCCGGCGAGACGCTCGACTCGTTTGCATTGTCGGTTTCGATGGGAGGGTCGCGCAGCCCTGAGGCATTGCTGGAGGCGCTGCGGAATCAACAGACTCCGGTAATCGCCCGCATCGAAGACGACACCGTGCGACTGGACCCGCGGACCGTTCTTCCCGAGCAGGACGACGCGTTGCTCCAGGCATTGAACACCGCGCTGGCGAATTGATGGCCTGATACACATAACCCGGTTGGGTTGCATTTGGGTGAACAGAGTGACTGATTATTTGTTGGTACATGGTGCGGGACAAGGGTCCTGGAGTTGGAGCAAGGTTTGGGGACACATGACCGCCCCGGACGAGCATCCACCGCGCTTGTACCTTCCCCGCCAATCAGTCCGTGTCAGAGCGGTGGATATGCCCGGGCAAGGCGCTGACGTAGCCGAGGACGCCGGGTTGGTGGACATCTCAGAGGGGGTACGCGCAATCGCGGGGGTGGTAGAACAGGAAGGGTTTTCGGACTACATAATCGCCGGACACGAGCTGGGCGGGACGATAGCGTTGGAGGCGGCAGCCGTGCTGCCGATGGCTCCCAAGAGGATTATCCTGGTGGCCGGCATTGTGCCAGCCCAGGGAAAATCTGCGCTGTCTGCATACCCTATGCCGGCGCGAACCGCGTTGCGAAGCTGTGGATTGCTGGGAAAACTGACCGGGAGAGATTTTTCGTTGCCCAACTCGGTTATGAGCAGATACCTGTGCGGCGGCCTCGACCCCATGCAACGAATCGAAACGGTTGGGCACCTTGGCCCGATGCCGTTGCGAATGTTGACCCAGGCAGTCTCCTTGGATTGGGATGCGATACCGTGCCCGATCACCTACATCGTTCTCGGTGGCGATCGGTTGATATCTCCGTCGGTCCAGCGCGCCATGGCTGCCCGAATCCCCAACGCGACGGTGATCGAACTGGATGCTGTGCATCAGGTCGGGATGCAAAAGCCACGCGAACTCGCAGATCTGTTGCTGACCGCGTAACGCGGCCCTGATTCGCGGTTTTGTTCGTCGCGGACCTCCATATCCATTCTCCCTACGCCTTCGCTTGCAGTCGCGCGTTGACGCTGGAAAACCTGTCGTTTTGGGCTGCGCGAAAGGGGATTGACCTGCTGTCCACGGGAGATTTCACGCATCCCGTTTGGGGCAAAGAACTGCGGAACAAACTAGCCTACCGGGACGACGGTCTGTACGAATTCGCCGGCGTCAGATTCGTACCGGGTACAGAGATCAGTTGCGTTTACCGTCAAGATGGCAAGGTGCGCAGAATCCACATGCTGGTGTTGGTACCGACGCTGGATGACGCAGAAGTCCTGGCTGGTCGATTATCGAAATTCGGCGACCTGTCCAACGATGGGCGACCCACAGTGCGTCTGTCTGCCCGTGATCTGTTGGCGCTGGCTCTGGACTGCCAGCCCAAGGCGCTGGTGGTGCCGGCTCACGCCTGGACGCCATGGTATGGCGTGTTTGGGTCGAAAAGCGGATTCGACAGCTTACAGGAATGTTTCGGTGATCTGGCGTCACAAATAACGGCGGTTGAAACGGGTTTGTCCTCCGACCCTACGATGAATCACGCCGTGAGAGAGTTGGACAATCGCGCTATTGTCTCGTTCTCCGATGCTCACTCTTTGCCCCGTTTAGGGCGGGAAATGACCGCGTTTCGCGGGGATCCATCGTGGAATGGACTTTCCGTCGGTTTGCGGGAAGGTGGAATTGAATTCACCGTCGAGTTTTACCCCGAAGAGGGCAAATACCACTACAGTGGGCACCGGAAATGCGGCGTGGTATGCGGACCGGACGATGAGTCCGCTCATAGCACCGAATGCCCGGTGTGCGGAAAACCATTGACGCTCGGAGTCCTGCACAGAGTCGCGTCGCTGGCGGGCACCCCGCTGGAAGCCCAACGCTCACCGGACCCTGACGGTTTCATCCGGTCGGGCGACGGACGTCCCCCATTTGCGCGGCTTATTCCGTTGCAGGAAATTATCGCGTCGGTCAGGGGTGTCGGTGTCGGTACGAAGACGGTTCAGCGGGAGTACAATGCACTGGTCGATTGTATTGGCGATGAATTGTCCGTGCTGTTGCGCGCTTCCGAAAGGGACTTGAGCGCGATTGTTAACGACGAACTGGTGGGAGTGATTCTCAAGGCACGTCTCGGACAGGTGGCAATTGATCCGGGATACGATGGAATTTACGGTACGGTCAGGCCTCTGAACGGTTGATCAGCAACCGCGGGAACCGGGGGCAGGAACTCTGTGATATGGAAGTAGCAGTGCGCCGCATGCGCTCAGAGGATATCCCGCAGGTCGTTGAGATCGAGCAGGAAGCGTTTTCGCCGGGTTGGATAGGCACGCAGTTCCGTCGTGAATTGAACAGCAAACGGTGCTGTTTCCTGGTAGCGTATGTCGATTCGTATACCGAAATTCCGGGTTCGCCGCACGACGGTTCGGCACCACCCGACGCCTCCATGTGGGGAAGGATGGTGAGCAGCATAAAGTCTGTGATAGGCGCAAACTCGGCAGGCTACGTCGACGATCTGGCGGGGTACGTCGGCATCTGGTTCCAGGGAGATCAGGCGCACATCACTGAAATTGCGGTGAAGGAATCGATGCGGGGCCAGGGGATCGGTGAACTGCTCATAATCGGGACCGTGCGCGCCGCTTACGAGAACGGCATGGAAGAGGTGACCCTGGAGGCAAGGGTATCCAATTTCATCGCACAGAACCTGTACGAAAAGTATGGGTTCAATCACATGGGTATCCGAAAAAATTACTACGCCGACAATCGGGAAGATGCGGTCATCATGACCACGGACCCGATCCACACTGGGTCTTATCGAGGAAAATTCTCGGATCTCCAGGAAAAGTTTGTGGAACGGTACGGCGAAATTTACATCGAACTGTAACCTGGCCGTTCCCTGGTCTGTGCCCATGCCCACGGTGGTTGCGGAGATCCCATGGCTGGTGAGATCGGCGCAGAAAATCGGTTGCTGTGTTTGCGCAAGGCGTCGCCCTGGGCGCTTCCTTGATTGTTGTGGAACAGCACGCTCATGGAGATGGACTATCCGGTCAACTTCACGGACCCGCTGACTGGTTTTGTGGGCGATTGAACGGTCGCCGCCGAATACGTTACCCAATCTGTTTCCGACGCTGCGGCGAGTGTCGTTTCCAGTGTGGCATCGGTGGCGTCGGTTGACCGCAACACCGTGCCTTGCTAGAATGGCCGGCAGTCTTTACGTTGGGGCAATCATGCTGACCATCGGGCTTACGGGCGGCATAGGGAGCGGCAAAAGCGTAGTTGCCGAATTGCTGAACCAATTGGGAGCGTCGATCATCGACGCCGATCAGTTGGGCCACGAAGCCTATTCGCCGGACGCCGAGGCTTGGCGCTTGGTCGTCGACGCGTTCGGTTCGGACATTTTGACCGGTGAACGCGAGATTGACAGGCGGAAGCTGGGCGCCATTGTATTCGCTGACCCTGACGAATTGGCCCGTCTCAACGCCATCATGCACCCCCTCATGGCGCGCATGGTTGAAGAAAGAAAACGCCGGCTGGCGGATGCAGGCGAAATGGTAGCAGTGGTCGAAGCCGCAGTTTTGTTCGAGGCAGGTTGGGATAGTCTGGTAGATGAGGTCTGGACCACCGACGCTCCCCCCGATGCGGTCATAGAGCGTTTGCACAATCGGAACGGTCTTACTGAACAAGAAGCCAGGAAACGAATCGACTCACAGATGCCAGCCGAAGAGCGGAGGCGGCGTTCCGACGTGGTGGTCGACAATTCAGACGACCTGGATGCGTTGCGAATCGCGGTCAGCGATCTTTGGGAAACACGCGTGAAAGGAAAGGTAAATCGAGGCAATGGTTGAAGCAAACATCGAGCTAATGGAAGACGAACCCAGTTTCAAGGAGTTCGCGATCGAAGAGTTCCTGGTCCGGAGCGAACCGTACTACCGTGCGGTAAGCGACGAACTGGAACTGTTCGAGGCAGCCTACGAACAGCACATCCCGGTGTTGCTGAAGGGCCCGACCGGGTGCGGCAAGACCAGGTTCGTCGAATATATGGCTTGGAAACTCGGGCGGCCGATCACTACGGTGCGAAATCAGGAAGCGCAGGACCTGCGCGAGGGCGAGGTCCGAGTCCCATTGGTAACCATCGCCTGCCATGAAGACCTCACCGCCAGCGACCTGGTAGGACGTTACCTGCTTGACGCCAACGGCACCCGCTGGATTGACGGCCCCATGACCCGCGCGGTGAAAGCCGGAGCCATTCTGTACCTTGACGAAGTGGTCGAGGCGCGGAAAGACACCACGGTGTTGATACACCCGCTGACCGACCATCGCCGGATTTTGCCGGTGGAAAAAACCGGCAACATCATTGAAGCCGACGACCGTTTCCTCCTGTGCATCTCCTACAACCCGCACTACCAGAGCGCTTTGAAGGACCTGAAGCACAGCACGCGGCAGCGCTTTATTTCCATCGAATTCGACTACCCGCCCGTGGACGTGGAAGCGGAAATCGTTGCGAAAGAAAGCGGTTGCTCCGACGAAATGGCTCATGCTCTGGCGCGGCTGGGCGAGAAGATCCGCAACTTGCGTGAGCACGGTTTGGCCGAAGGCGCCAGCACACGGCTGTTGATTTACGCCGGGCGTCTGATTCAGCAGGGCATTCCGGCCCGGCGCGCTTGCCAGGTCGCGATCGTCTGGACCCTCACCGACGAGGAAGAACTGCAGCGCAGCATCGAAGAGGTGGTGTACTCCATCTTTGAGTAGCCACTGGAGGCTGCATGGGTGAAATCACCCTGGACCTGATACGCGACGCCCTGGCGCGCCGCAACCCGATTACAGCCGCCCCGGAAGGCCTGATGCCGGCGGCAGTAATGCTATTGATCTACCGGAAAGACGGTGAGCACTGCGTTTTGCTCAACAAGCGCTCGATGACGGTGGAGCACCACAAAGGGGAAATGTCGTTCCCTGGTGGAGCCCGCGATCCCGAGGACGCGGATTTTGAGGATACCGCCCTTCGGGAAACCGATGAGGAAATGGGCATCAAGCCCAGTGATGTAACAATCCTGGGCCGCTTGGACGATAACGTCACACGTTCCAATTTTCTGGTGAAGGTCTTTGTGGGGACCATACCGTATCCTTACGAGTTCAAACCCAGCAGCCATGAAATCGCTGAGGTGGTCGAAATACCCATCAGCGTTCTGCGCGATCCCACATACTGGCGATGGGATTCTCGCATCGAGGATGGCGAGCGCACTTCGGTCCGCTCGTACGGATACCAGGAGCACCTGGTGTACGGTGCAACCGCCAAGATCCTTGACCAGTTCCTCGACGTCATCGAGGACGGACTGACAAAGGAGGACTCCAGCCTTGACTAATACCGCAAGTGGCGAGCTTCTAGCTGAACTGGCCAAACTACCACCGGCAGTAACCGAAGCCTATGAGGCCGTCGCCGACGCAATGGGCGAGGCCTTCAGCGATGAGGAACTTGCGCTCTGGGCAAAAGAAGGCGTTGCCATCGGGACGCAAACTGTACGTTCTTGGGAATCGGCGGTCGAATACTACCGTGTGAGCCCCGAAGTGGCCCGCTCGTTGGCCTTCGCGTCGTTCATGCAGTGGGCGCGCTGCGGCACCTACCTGTCGCAGGATTCGCCGACGCTGGCCGTCGCTTTCTTCAAAGCAAGTCCTACCATAGTCACCAACCTGCGACCCCAGTACATTCCACGCTGGGCCGGGCTGGGCCGTTCGTTATACAAGGGAACCTGGAAGTCCAGCACCCTCGCCGCCAGGTTCTTTGAAGTCAGCCCCGATCTGGTTCGCAATCTGCCGTTCTGGGACGTGGAAGTATTCGCCTCGCTGATAGAAGCGTTGTCGTACAAATCCTACGACGTGGCGGCCGAATGCCTGGTGCTGGGCCGGGACGTGCTGCCCGGAATGGGCCGTGAACGCGAGGCGTTCCTGTCCATGTCCCGCGCCTTGACGGATACCAGTTGGCGCGAGGTCAAAGCATGCCTGGAAATGGCTCCACGGGCCTTGCAGCATGTGGAGGAGGGACAGACCGGCCGGTTCCTGAGGTTGGGCGAAAAGTTGGCCAAGATGGGGCTTCGTGACACGTCGAGATTCCTGTATGACGGCGCCCAGGCGCTGGCCCACGTTTCACCGGGTTCGCAAGGGCACATTCTCGATTTGTGCGAAGGATTGCTGGCCACCACTCCCGACGCCGTGCCTCCGTTCCTCAAGAGCCTGGACCCGGTTTTGAACAGAATCACGCTGCCCCAGCTGGACCAGTGGTACCAGCACGGCGTCGAATTGCTCAACGAAAATCCGGAGAGCGGCATCGCGTTCTTCAAGGTGGAGTCCAACACCTCGGAAGCCATGCTGGAAACGTTATCGTCCAGCCTGGATCTGGAGCGGGTCAAGGGCATTATGCGCCTGTATACCCGGGCTTTGTCTGGCATAAACATCGAAGTGATGAGTACCGAAGAACTGGTCAGGCGACAGATCGGATGGGTCGACCAGGACACAGCATCCACCGACGGAACGAAAGTGTACCTGCCGCCGATGATCGATCACTACAATGACAAATCCCAAAACTTTGCGTGGTTCAAAGTGGTGGCGACCCACCAGGTCTCCCACATGGAATTTGGCAGCTTCCAGTTCAACTTTGATCAGCCCGCCAATGTGTTTGAAGACCGCCGCCTGCCCATGGAGCAAGCGGCGCAAGCCCGCCTGGAAGCCATCCGCACCGCTGCTGCCGACCACTTCCAATTGCAGGACGCCAGCGTGATTTCCGCTCCCGAGATGGCGGATGCTCAGGCCGGTACGATGCGGGTGTACACCGACATCGGACGCTTCCTCGCCCTGTTCGAAGACCGGCGCATGGCGTTCGATCTGTTCAGTGTGCTGGAAGACTGCCGGCTGGATTACCGGATCAAGACGGACTATCCCGGGATACGGCGCCCTGCGCTGGACGTTCAGAGGGATGCCCTGAGTCAACGGCCACGGGTGGAAGAACTGCCGTTGCAGGAAGCACTGATCGAGTTGCTCGTACACATGAGTCTGGATCGCTTCGACAATTTGCCAGTGCCCCAGGAATACCGGGAAGAGGCGCGCATGCTCGCGCGAATCATGCACCGGCTGCGCACCATCCGAGCGTCCATCGAGGATACTGCGGAAGCCTCCCTGCGTGCCTACGAGATCATCTCGCGCTTGCAAAACGAGCAGCAGCCTGAGGACGAATACCAGCCGGAAGACCTGGACGACCCGGGCGAATTTTCCGAGGAAGAGTATCAGGCGCTGCTGGACAAGCTACAGGCCGCCATGGATGAGCAGCAGGGCGAACAGGGCGAAGGAGACCCTTACGAATCGCCTGAGCCGGTTGAATACCGCGGCGATTTCAAGCCCGAAATGGTCCAACTTCTCACCAAGCTCCAAATGGACCAGAGCCAGATGGGCGATGCCGAACCCATGACTCAGGAAGAGCTTGAACAGCTCCTGCAGGACAGCGCTGAGTTGGAACTGGACGCCCAGGAAGGCGACGTCGATCAGAGCATGGCGATGTTCGCACAGAACATCATGAAGGAGGCCGGTGTTCCACCGCCGTCCAATGACCCCGGCAAGGGTTACGGCCCGATTCTTCACGACGACGACGCCGGCGGCGAGTTGGAAGCGCTGGAACCGAAGACGTTCGTGTACGACGAATGGGACTTCCGCGCCAACGACTACAAACCGCGGTGGTGCATCGTAAAGGAAAAGATCCTCGACGAAGGCGATGTCAATTTCTACAACGATTCCCTCCGCAACTACGCCTCATTGCTGGCACACATCAAGCGGCAATTTGAACTGATCATGCCGGAGACGTGGCGAAAGACCTACCGGCTGATCGACGGCGAAGACATCGACCTCAACTCGGCGCTCGAAGCGTGGGCCGACCTGCGCATGAACGTGCCGCCGGACGAGAAGATTTATTGGCGCCGCAACCGGGTAGAGCGCGACGTTGCCGTTGTGTTCCTGCTTGATATGTCCGCCTCGACGGCCGAAGCCATCGACGAAGGGAGGCATTCCGTCGACGACCGGGACGCGCCCGACGACCCGGTGGAATACATGGTGTGGTTGCGCCGTCGTCGGGAAGGATTGGTCCGCAGGCATTACAAGCGAATCATCGACCTGGAGCGCGAAAGCTGCGCCCTGCTGATCAACGCGCTCGAATCCATCGGCGACACCTATGGAATCTATGGGTTCTCGGGCTACGGCCGTGAGAATGTCGAGTTCTACGTGATCAAAGACATCGAGGAGCAGTTCAACGACAAGATCAAGCGGCGTATTGACAAAGTGACGCCGTTGCATGCCACTCGTATGGGATCGGCGATTCGCCACGCCATTACCAAGCTGGAGAACCAGGACGCGGCGACCAAGATCATGTTCCTGATCAGCGACGGGCGACCGCAGGACCGTGGCTATAGCCGCGAGGGCGTGGAGAAGGAATACGCCGTCCATGACACCCACCAGGCACTGGTGGAAGCCAAGCGGAAGGAGATTACACCCTTCTGTCTTACCGTGGACAAAGCAGGCCACGATTATCTCAAGACGATGTGCGGCGACCTCAACTACGAGGTGCTGGACGATATCTGGGCATTGCCTGAGCGATTGCCCATGTTGTACCGAACGCTGACGATGTCTCGATGATCGCCGTGAAATGCTAGGAAAAAGGGGCGGGTTGCAAAACCCGCCCCTGGTGTTTTTGACCGCCCGAGAACCTATGGAGACACTGCGTAGATCAACTTGCGGAGTTCGGTCAGTGCAGTGTTGCACGAACGCCGCTTGATCACCAGGCGTCTCGGCGGAGTGCGCATGGGAAATTCATGGACGGATCCGTCATGGGATATGGCGATGTGGATGGTCCCGGGCCGGTGGCCCTCCAACTCCTCGGGTCCCAACACTCCCGTAACCCCGATTCCGAAATCAGATCCGGCATTGTGTTGTGCGGCAATCGCCATGGCGTTTGCCGTGGCCTGGCTGATAATGCCATTTTCCTCGATGATCCCGGCGCTCACGCCGGCCGCAACGATGGCGTCGCCGGTGTACGCTACTGTTCCACCGCGATACCAGCGGCTGCTGTCCAGAGATTCGGTGATGGTATTGGCCAGAAAGCCGCCGCTCACCGACTCCATGGTTGCCAGCGTCATGTCTCTTGCTGTTAACGCGACGCCCACTGCGATTTCAGGAGTCTCATCGTCATAACCCCAGATGTAAGGGGCAAGGCGTTCATGGATTGCGTTTTCCACCGGCTCTATCATCGTGCGGGCCGACGCCTCGTCCATGGCGCGGGCGATGATCCGCAGATGGATTCCGTCGGCCTTCGAGTAGATGCCAAGATAAGGGTTTTCGAGGCCGAAGTATTCTGAGACGATTTCGTCCACCGACGCTTCGCCAAGACCAAGGGTCTTGATGTTTCGGGTGATGGTAACCTCGTTGTCGATCATTGTTTGGAGTTTGGCATCGATCTCATCCTGCCACATGGCCCGATTCTCACCCGGCGGCCCCGGCATGATGACTATGTGCTTGCCATCTTTTTCTGCCCACCACCCCGGCGCGGTCCCGTTCCGGTTGGGCACGAATTCGGCGGAAGGGATGATGTGCGCCTGTTTCACGTTGTGACCGGGCATTTCCTGGCCGCGATTCCGGAACCATTGACGCAGGTTTTCCAGTTCAGGTTCCGACACGGTCGGACTCTCATTGAGGGCAGCGGCGACTGCCTCGCGGGTGAGGTCATCCTGAGTGGGGCCCAAACCGCCGGTGGTGAAAATGATGTCCGAGCGTTCCATTCCCTGCCGGAAGGCTTCGGTAAGCTTGGGCAAATCATCCCCGATTATGCTGACCCATTGCAGCTGGATGCCCAAGGCCGGCAATCGGCTCGCGATCCAACTAGCGTTGGTGTCAGTCAGTTCACCCATCAACAGTTCGGTGCCAATGGATATAATTTCTGCGTTCACAATGGCCTCCTCACGATCGGCTCAGGGGCAGTCGTATGGTCTGCTAACGGGCGGGTCGGTCGCCAGGCAAATGGTCCGTTCGCCGCGCACCGCGTTGATTACATAAACAATCGGATCACCTGGCAGCCCTGCGTAACGCACCAGGACCTGCGTGTTGCCGGAATCATCTAGAATCGGCACGCCGTCCCTGTCCACTTCAATGTGCTCGCCGCCGATGTAGAACTCGAACGATTTCTCGTGGGTCTTCACTCTGACGGTTGTCTGGGGCGGCTGCAACCCATATTGGGGATCGCTGGCCCCGTTTTCGTCCACGTGCCAACCGCCGAAAGCGTCTGGCCCGCCCGGTTTGGTCGGCTTCCCGTACCATTGGAGCTGTAATGCCCACCAATCGGGCGTTCGAACCGGCGTCGCTTCGCCGTCGATGTTCGCGTACCAGGTTCGATCCTGAGGGTTGGGCGTGTAGGTTACGGTCTTGCCGTCGTGTGTAACCTCAAGTTCTTGAATGTCGCGAAAATCAACGTCATAGAAGTAGCCCAAATCCAACGGGGGCGGCACGTAGGGAGGTTGTAGCGCGAGGCAGTTGACCACCCGAGCCCAGATTTCAGGTACTGTGAACAATTGGCGGTCTTCTGCCAGGGTCATGTAACTGAATTCGCCGTCAGGAGTAAGATTGCCCAGCCAGAATTCATGGGTGAGTCCCGTCTCCTCCGTGATCTCGATTACGGTCTCAGGAGGTTCAAGGCCGTATTGCGCCGGATTTTCTACGGTGCCGGCGAGTACCCGGTTCACCTTCGGCCCGCTCAGGATCAACGGAGTGCCGGCCCATTTGTCGTGATAAACCTCAATCCGTTCATCTTCGTTAACGATGAACCATTTGCCCCGTCCCAAATCCTTGTCATAGACAATGGACACCGCTTCTCCTGTGAACGGCACAACTTGATCGGAACACTCGGCTGACTCACCCGGCTGTCCCTTGTGAGTAACCTCGACATGGACAATTGCATCATCGTCGATGCGCCATGCCCACGGAGTTTCCTCTGTCGGCGTGTGTCGTTCCCATGGCCTGAAGTACAGGGCCAGGGCGCCGAATATGACGAGGACGAATACGAGGAGGATCGTAAGCCGAACGTTCATTGCCGAGCCGTTTTCAGGTTGACGTTTGCGGTGATTGCTGCGGCGAGCAAAGGTCGCCGCTCTAGCGACGCACCCACCAAACCACCACCGCCATAATCCCCATGAGTCCAGGAAGCAGGAGCCACGTGGAGAACCGTACAAAGTTGAACTCGTTGGCGTCGAGGTTCCATTCCCGATACACGAACTCGCGGTCGCGTATTGACACCAGTGAGAAGTCCCCCATCAGGTAGTTGGCGGTATTCAGGAACAGGGCCGCGCTGGAACCGCGTTGTACATTGCTGTTGGCAACGAAATCCGAATCGCCGAACACCGCCATGCCGGCGATTTCGTTGTCTGCCGGCCGTTCGGTCGGGACTACGCCCCCCACCGGCGCAACAATATCCAGATACAGCGCCGGGAAATAGACGCCGCCTGGATCGTTCTGCGTGGGTTCCGTCCTTTCGATGTCGTCAATAAGGCGAGCCGAGGTGGTGGTAGCCGCTATCGGAACGGTCGCGCGAGTCGTGGCTTCTTCGACTATGGGCTCGAGCGCCGCTGCGCCCGGCATGAATACGACGTTCAATGGTTGCCCACGGGGGGCGACGATTTCGCTGGGCGCCCGTGGGTTGTAGATACCCACCCGAAGGGTTCGCGGGGCGTTCGGCTGCGACCCTTCGATGTCACGAATATAACTGTCCGTAACGATCACTCCCCAAAATGCCAGAAACGCCCTGAATGAATCGTGCGTGTCCGGTTCCGCCAGGAAGATCAACCGGGCACCTTCGCGCCGCGGTTCTCCATCGGCACGCTGACCGGCCATGTAAAGGTTGAGGGCCTCAGCGTGCGCGGGCGGCAGTTCACCGGTCGGTCCGGCAATCACAACCAATGCGGCATCCTCGGGGATCGATACTTCCTCATTGGACGGCGTCCAGATCAATGGCTCGACCGCATAGTTATCGACTTCCAGGCCCTGGCGGATGTGCAGGTATCCATCCTCCGCGTCCCGGTCGATGTCCCGCTCGCCATGCCCGCCCAGGAAATAAACCTTCTTCTGCTGAGTTTCAGTGGCCACCAGGAGCGCAGTGTACAGGTCCTGTTCAAGACGACTGTAAACCACGTCGGTCGGTTGAACCAGATCGATGATATCGGTGTCTACGGCGGAAACCGCCAGAGTTTCGTATGCGGTCACACCTTGACTGCGCGCCAGGTCCGCCTCCTTTTGGGGATCCAAAAACTCATACGTGAATTTTCCGCTGCGCTTGCCGAACTCGCTGAGCATGGTGTCCACCTTGCCGCGGCGGGTCAGCATGTCGATATCGGGTATTTCATCCGGATAGTAGGCGATCACGTTGATCGGGCGATCCAAACTATCTAGCAAGCCCTTGGTGCGGTCGGCCAGCGAAAACTGGTTGGTCGCGGTGGTGTCGGCACGGAAGTGGTTCTCGAACGCAACATAGTTGGCAACCACAACCAATCCGATAAAAGCGGCTGTCATGATTACGGTGTTGACGCCATAACGCCCGGTTCTGCTGAAAAACGCCGCGACGACCTGGCTGAAATACGACACCGCTACCACGAGGACCAGCACTGCGCCGATGCCCAGGACTATCGCGCCATATAGTTTCAACGAACCGACGAACGCGAGCAACACAGCGCCTGCCACCAGCCCGACCACACCGGCGATGAGAATCGGCGCGTAGAAAATGCCGATCAGGTCGAAGACAGGCTCAATGAAGGAAAACAGGGTGCGTGACTGTTCCTGAAGCGCCGGTTGATCGCCCATTTCAGAGGCGCCGGCCATATCACCTGACTGCCGGTCTCTGCCTCGGCGTCGGCGCCAATCTCTTGGCGTTTCGTCAACGCGCTGCTGGCTCATCTTACCTCCAGCGGCGCGATTCGAGCGCCCTGACGGCCAGGAACAAGAACAATGCGGTTACCGTCAAAAAGTACACGATGTGCGCCGAATCGATGATACCGCTGTCGAAATCGTTAAAATGGCTGGTGAATCCCAGCTGGTTGAACACGTTGGCCCACACGCCGGTAACGACTTCGCTGATGAAGGCGGTCGCGTACAGTACAATGAGGATGCCAGTTCCAACGACTGCAGCGATGATCTGGTTGCTGGTCAGGGTTGACGTGAGGATCCCCACCGCCAGTGCGGCCATACCGTACAAAACCAATCCCAGGTATCCAGAGTAAATCGGCCCTGGGTCAGGGCTCGCAAATACGAGCAACAGCACGACATAATATGAAGTGAGAGCCAGAAGGAACAACAGGAACACGAGACTGGCCAGGTATTTTCCAACGATCACTTCCCAGTCACGCACGGGAGAGGTCAGTAGCAACTCTATCGTACCCAGCTTCTGCTCTTCGGCCAGCAGGCGCATCGTCAGCGCCGGCGCCAGCGGTATCAACAGGAATGTTGCGCCCTGAAAGAAATTGCTCATAGACGCTTCGGGAAACGGGTTTCCCAGGTCCTGGACAAAGAAAAACCCGCTGAGCGCCATAAAGATAAGCGCCACGATGTAGGCCACCGGGCTGCTGAAATAAATCTGGATCTCTTTGAGCGCAACTGCGCGAATCGTCAGCATTCTATGCTATGCCCATCCTGATTCTTCGTCGGTTTCAGCTGTGGTCAGCCTGAGGAATATCTCTTCCAGGCTCATGCTGCTGACCTGCATGCTCAACAGGCTCCATTCGTTGTTAACCACGGTGCGCGAGATTTCGTCCCTCAAGTCCATTCCTTCGCGGTATTTGATGCGATATGCGTTGATGCCCGGCCTGGGGTGATGGGTAACCTCGGTAGCGCCATCGATTGCCCGCAATGTAAGCAGAACATCGGCCGGAGGGCCGCCAATCTCAACCTCAAGCTGTTCGACCCCGCGCAAATGCTGTGCAAGATTATCGGGGGTATCGGCGGCGACAATATGTCCCTCATGGATTATGAGGACCCGCTCGCAGATCATGCTGACTTCGGGCAGGATGTGACTGCTCAGTACAACGGTTTGTTCCCGTCCCAATTCCTGGATCAGGCCTCGCGTTTCGACCACCTGGATCGGGTCGATTCCGATAGTCGGCTCATCCAATACCAGCACGTCAGGCTCGTGCAGGATGGCCTGCGCGATGCCCACACGTTGCCGGAATCCCTTGGACAGTTTGCCGATGATAGTCTTCCGGTAGTCGCCCAAACGGCACACATCGATAACATCGTCGATCCGCCGTCGGATCTTGCGGCCGTTCATGCGGCGCAATGTGCCCATGTACTTCAGATAATTGGTAACGGTCATTTCGGTGTGCAGGGGCACCGATTCGGGGAGGTAACCCACCCGTTTGCGGACCTCCAGCGACTTCTCGACGACATCGTACCCATCCAGCGTGATGGATCCACGCGTCGGAGGCATGAAGCCGGTCAGAATCCGCATCGTCGTGGTTTTGCCCGCGCCGTTGGGTCCCAGGAATCCCAGAATTTCACCACGGCGGACCGAAAAATTGACGTTTTCAACCGCCGGCATGGGTCCGTAGTAGTGCGTCAGATCACGCACCTCAATCATCGTATTTTCGGATTGGATGTCCTCAGTGGGACCGTTGTTTCCGTTCGTGTCGGTTTGCATGAGGTCGCCCGGATCCCGAAATTGTATCGCAGCGTGACAATCCCTGCCGCTTGACATACGATGGCGTCGGGTAAGCGGATTGCCATCCCGACGCCCCGCGGTGAGACGGTTCGGTTTTCGCCTTTGAATTGGCGTGGCGGCTATGATATTCTATACGCCGCATTTCCACAAGACGAAGTTGCCCCTCGACACGGGGCTTATTTTTTCGCCGGGGGCTGGCTAGCAGAATGCACCTGATCATCGACGGTTTCGGTGGCGACCCTGATATGTTGTGGGACACCGACCGGTTGCGAACATTCCTTTATGAGTACCCATCCAGCCTCGGGATGACGCGAATCACGGAACCCGAAGTCCTCGAGTATCATGGTCCGAACCCCAGGGACAACGGAATCTCCGGTTTCGTCATCATCGCCGAGAGCCACATCAGTGTGCATACATTCCCGGACCGCGACTACGTCAACATCGACCTGTTCTCATGCAAACCGTTCGATCATGAACAGGCGTTGACGGACGCCAGCGCGCTGTTCGATTTGCAGAGTGTCAAAACATGGTTGCTCGATCGCGGTTTGGAATGGCTCGACTCGGAGCAGGGGAACACCGAAACCAGGCGTCAACGTTCCGCTCTGTCCGCGGTGGGCAGTTCCACGCCCGAGTGATGATTTGGCCGAAGATTCGATCCAACACGGAACGAATCCGCCAGTTCCGGTAACGCATCCCAACTTCCTTGCGTTACCGCATGGGCAATCTGCGCTGAGCGCGGCCGCGGCTGTCCTGATTCCGGTACCGATCGACAGCACAACATCGTTTCGGAGCGGCGCCCGGTATGGGCCGTCGGCCATCATCACAGCATCCGCTGCGTTGGAAGACTATGATCTCGAATTGGGCATAGACGTCGCGGAATTGGGCATCCACACCACGCCGCCGTTGGAGCCGCACGTAGGTGATCCCGAAGCGATGGCCGGCCGTGTGCGGAGCGTAGTCTCGCATTTCCAGTCCCTGGGGAAATTGACCGGCGTGTTGGGAGGCGACCATTCTGCCGCAATAGGGTCGGCCCAGGCATCTGTTGACCGGTACAGGGACCTCTCAGTCCTCTATATCGACGCCCACGCGGATCTACGGGACGAATACCAGGGCACGGGATGGGGGCACGGTTCAGCCGCGCGTCGTATTTCCGAACTGTGCCCCGTTTCGTTGGTGGGCATCAGGACACTGGCCGAGGAAGAAGCGGACCATATCCGACAATACGGAATAGCGACGTGGTATTGGCCTCCGTCGGATTCCGACTATGTGGCGGAATTGGTTGAAGGGCTGGGACCCAAGGTTTACATAAGCATTGACCTGGATGCGTTGGACCCGTCGGAGATGGCGGCAGTTGGTACTCCCGAGCCTGGCGGGATGCGCTGGCTAGATATGCTCACGCTGCTGCGACAGGTAGCCGAACAGCGCGAAATTGTCGGTTTCGATGTTTGTGAACTGGCGCCCAACGAAGGACCGGCTGCCAACAGCTTCACCGCCGCGAAACTGGTTTATAAGTTGATCGCCTATGCTCGCGGCATTGGACCAAATCGCAGGAGTTCCAACGAGTAAAAGAGCATCGTCGGTTTACGGGCGATGCCGTCTGCCAGCCTGCACCCAGCCTGACTGATTCGCCGTACCCACGGTTTGCGCGACGGGCGATTTCTTGACAATGCCGGCAGCGCAACCCTAAAATCCCGGCATCTTGTACTTTGCCAAAGTTGCTTGCCGTTCAGTGGCGCAGCAAACTCAGGCCGAAGGAGTTCCCAATGCCACAAGAATGGCCCACAGTACACTATAAAGAAGAAGGCATGCGCGAAGGCATGCAAATCGAGGACGCCAACATCTCTGTGGATGACAAGGTTGAACTGCTCGATATGCTGTCCGAAACCGGCCTGCAGAGTATTGTGGTCGGTTCGTTTGTCAGCCCCCGTTGGACGCCCCAGATGGAGCGGATCGACGAGATCGTAACAAAATTCACTCCAAAAGCCGGCGTCACCTATACGGCCCTTGCGCTCAATGCTCGCGGAGTCGAAAGGGCCCGCGCCTATTCTCCGCCGTTGACCATAGAACGGGACACGTACCCACGACTCTCCTGCCACCTGTGCGATGTCTTTGCCAGGCGCAATACCAACCGCAGCCAGATGCAGGAGATGGAGCGGTGGCCGGAAATTATTGCGCAAGCGCAGGAGGCGGGAATCAAGGAAGCCGGGATTGGCTGCAACGCGTCCTGGGGTTCAAACTTCCTCGGCGAGTTCTCGGTGGACACGCTCATGACCTTGTTCGAGTATCAGCATGGACTTTGGGCGGAAGCCGGTATCGACGTGCGGAGTTGTTCCATGGGCGACCCCATGAGTCATTGCACTCCGGCCAAGGTTGAGGAGAGCATCTCTCGCGTAAAGGAACGTTGGCCTGAAATCAACCACTTCCGTCTGCACTTGCACAACGGTCGCAATATGGCGATCGCTTCAGCGTATGCCGCAATGCGGGTTCTCGGCGCAGAGGATACCCTTGAGTTGGACGGAACCATCGGCGGGTTTGGTGGCTGTCCCTACTGCGGAAACGGTCGAGCAACCGGTATGGCTCCAACCGAAGACCTGCTCCACATGATGGAGGATATGGGTATCCCAACCGGTATCGACATCGACAAACTGATCGATTGCGTTTGGGCTGCCGAACGTATCATAGGGCGGGAACTATACGGTCACGTATCCAAAGCGGGCCCCCGTCCCCGCGCCAGCGCTGGAAACCTGTACGACATCAACATGCCCTTCGTGGAAACCCTGGAACAGGCCACCCATTTCAAGAAGGGCGAGCAGATGTATGAGGGCGGTCTTTACCCCTATCGCGAGCCGGTTACCAGCCCTTACCGGGACCGAATCGACCAGGGTCTCCCTGCGTTTGGATCAGGATCAGACGAATTCCCGTGGAACCAGGAGTGGCTGCCTAAAGCCGACAGTTAGGCGGATCGGCGCCGAACGTGTAAACGGGGCGGGTTTTGCAACCCGCCCCGCTTTTTGGCCATTGGATTGGGAACTTAACCTGACGTGCAGGCCACGCTGATCACGTTCGCAGCGGTTTCGGGCAATTGGTCGGATGACCAGGAAGCGCCACCGTCGTGAGTGCCGAATACCTGACCTCGGCGGGTGCAGAAATAGACCTGCGACGGGTCCTGTTTGTTGACCGCAACGCCGAATGTAGTGCTGCCCGGGCTGATGCCCTGATCGAAGCGCTGCCAAGTTTCACCCAGGTCGGTTGTGCGCATCACGCCGCCCTGTTCGCTGCCGAAATTCATGCCAACGCAGGCATACAGGGTGTTTGGATCGCTGGGGTCTCGCACGACACCACGTGAGTACATAATGTCCGAGAACCGCCCGAATTCGCAGTCCTGCCAGGACGCTCCGCGGTCGGCGCTGCGCCACACCCCGGTCCGGTTGGAGATCAGGACCGAGTTGGAGTCTGCCCCACCCACGGCCACGCCGTGCAGGTCAAGCAGGTCGACATCGCCGGCAAACTCGGAGTTGCGAATGGTCCAGGAGTGCCCTCCGTCGGTGCTGCTGGCGGCGCCACCGACTTCCAAAGCCGCGTACATGTTGTTGGGGTTATTGGCCTCTATGTCGATACCCAGGATGCGCATGGCGAACGCCATCTGCACCTGATTCGGATTGGACACCGTAGCGATGTGCGACCAGTTTTCACCGCCGTCTTCGCTCTTGTACACTTCAGCGCCCTCGGTGCCAAGGAACATGATGTTGGGGTCGTTGGGATGGAACCGAATGGACCACACTACCCTTCCTTCGGTCATGTTCATGCGCTGCCAATGGTCGCCGCCGTCGGTGCTGCGGTAGATGCCCCGTTGGGTTCCACAAAAGATGGTCTGGGGGTTGTTGGGATGGATCGCGATGGCGCGGGCCTGCGTGGCCGGCGCCAAACCGTCCGAAAGCAGATCCCAGTGGGGATCGCCGGCATTCTTGCGATAGAGTCCGCTGGCTTCAGCCCCCACATATACTACGGTGTTTCCTGCCATGATGGTGCCTCCTCCTGTCGGGGTTTTGTTTGTTATGGATTGAGGCCATTTGAGCAAACCTTTCGGCGTATGTCAAATGCTCATTATTCCGTTGACGAATGGCGTAAGGCCACCGCCAGGGTCAATCCCCAAACGGAGGAAGCGCCGGCTTCCTTGAGCGCCTTCGCGCATACGTCGAGCGTGCTACCGGTCGTGGCCACATCGTCAACCAGGATGACGTCGGCGCCTCGAACGTCCGATGGGCAGATCACCTCGACGCTTTCAGCAACGTTGATGATGCGTTGGCTGGCGTTGTTGACCCCAGCCTGGGGTCCGACCTCCCTGGTGCGGATCAGCCAGTCGGTCCGGCAGTCGAGGTCGCACACATTGGCAATACGACGGGCCAGCAGTTCAGCCTGATTGTATCCTCGGTCTTTGCGCCGGCTCGGATGCATTGGCACTGGCAGCAGAACATCGCCGCAGACGCCGTAATTCTGGAGACATCGACTCAAAAAATCTCCGAGTTGGATGGCGGCTGCTTTCGTACCGCCATATTTCAATTCTAGAATCGCATTCCGGACAGTTCCCTGGTACAGGAAAGGCGCGCGTAAGCCATCGAAATGCCTGGGCGCGGCCGTGCATTTGGGACACAACGCGAAGTCGCCAGGGGCAGCACATACCTGGCAGAAAGGCGGGCGCAGTTCAGGCAGGTCGCCCGAGCAACGTTCGCATATTATTCCGCCGGTTCGTCCGCATCCTGCACACTCAAGCGGGTACAGCGCGTCCAGTAACCCGGCGCCGGCGATACGGGCAAGCGGTTTCAGCCGGGGAAGCACTGTTGATAGTCGCATCGCTCGAATCCGCGGGTCACATCGGGTCGCGCATTTGTTGCCAACGTCTGATGATGTGCTGGTCCCGGTCGAAAGCCAGGTCTGGCAGCGCGTCGGGTCCGAAAAAGCCTGTTTCCAAGGATTCCGGACCTGGGGAGAGGAACCCGCCGGTTTCCCGCGCGGCGTACGCCACAACCACCACCGGATTGCCGGCATCCGAGAACACGCCGATTAGCCGCTCGACTCTTACGTGCAGGCCGGTTTCTTCCCACACCTCTCTGGCCGCTGCGGCTTCCACCACTTCGCCCCGGTCCACGTACCCACCGGGCATGCACCAGAAGCCGTACCGGGTGGGAACGGCACGTTTGACCATCAAAATTTGGCCGTTTCTCTCGATTACGCACGCCGCTGCCACTTTGGGATCGTAGTAAACAATCCTTCCGCAGGCAGGACATACCGGCCTGACGTGGCCGTCAGACTCGCGTTGCACCAGGCGCGTTCCACATGACGCGCAGTAATTATCTCCGGATGTCATATCCCTGCAACGGAACGGTGAACATAAACCACAGTGAACTAAACCTCAAGCAGAGCCTCGACGGAACCCCGGGCCGGCATGGAATCCTGAGCGCCGACATTCGTTACGGCCAACGCGCCGGCTGCACAGCCCCACCTGACGGCTTCATCCAGCTGATGGCCTTCGGACAGGGCCACGGCCAATGCGCCGTTGAACGCGTCGCCAGCCGCAACAGTGTCGACAGCATCAACCGGGAATGGTGGAACGTGTCCACACCCTTTTCCATCAGCCCACCAGGCTCCCAGCGCCCCCATCTTGATCACAGCAGCCTTTACGCCGCGCGCCAGCAACTCGGCTGCCGCAGCCTCGGCGTCGCCCAAATCGACTATGGGATGCCCCACTAGCGCTTCGGCTTCAGTTTCGTTGGGTGTGATTACCGATACCAGCGAATAAAGATCGGGGGGAATGGGGCGCACCGGACCTGGATCAAGAATTACCTCCACGCCTTGCGCAACTGCAGCCATAGCTATCTGAGTCGAAAGGTCGATGGACACCTCCAATTGAAGCAACAATGAAACCGTTCGAGGTAGCAGCGCAACCAGTGCGTCGCGCTCGGATTCTCCGCACGTATCGTTGGCTCCCAAGATCTGGACGATTCGATTCTGGCCAGCTTTCCCCACGTTGATTACTGCAATGCCGGAACTCACATTGGGCGATACCCCGACAGCTTGGGTGTCGACACCGGCGCCGTCCAGCAGTTCGATAAGTTCGGGGCCAAACATATCGTCGCCGACCCTGCCGACCATGACCGACCGGCCTCCCATGCGGGCCACTGCCACCGCTTGATTGGCTCCTTTGCCGCCGGCGTAAGTGACGAATTTGTCCGCCACCACTGTTTCACCGTCCGCCGGCAAACGTGGCCCGAATGTCACCAGGTCCATGTTGATGCCGCCCAACGACACTATCAATGAACGTGACTGGTCAGTTGCCATAGGAATGTGCGCTCGACATAACGAAAAATCGCGCTCACGCTAACATCCGCCGATTCCGGCGTCAATCGTCGAACAGCACCATGCTATAATCCGCCAAACTTGAAAAGCGAGGACTGGAACCATGCCTCAGCCTCTGGAAAACATCAAGGTGGTCGACCTTACGCGGACGCTGGCCGGGCCATTTTGCACTCAAAACCTCGCCGATATGGGCGCCGATGTGATCAAGATCGAAGAACCCAACGATGGCGACGAAACGCGTAAATGGCCGCCAATTTGGAACGGCGAGAGCACGCAGTTCCTGTCGTTCAACCGCAACAAGCGCAGCCTTTCGGTCAACCTGAAATCGGAAGAGGGATTGACCATCGTCAAATCGCTGGCCAAAGACGCCGACGTGATGATCGAGAGCTTCCGCGCAGGCACGCTCGCCAGAATGGGACTGGGGTACGATGACATCAAGGCGATCAATCCTGACATCGTGTACTGCACCATATCCGGTTACGGACGCACCGGCCCCATGGCCAGCAAACCCGGCTACGACCTGATCATCCAGGCGTACAGCGGTCTGATGCATTTGACCGGCGAACCCGACGGTGCGCCACAGCGAGTAGGTTTTTCGCTGGTTGACCTTTTCACGGGGATGCTGGCCTACGGATCCATCGTCACCGCGTTGTATCACCGAGACAAAACCGGCGAAGGTCAGTTGATCGACACGGCGTTGCTCGACGGCCAGGTGGCGGCCATGAGCTACCATGCAACCGGATACATTGGCACCGGCGTGGAACCGCACCGTCTGGGTTCGGGTCATCCCAGCCTGGTGCCTTACCAGAGTTTCCAGGCGGCGGACGGCTTTTTCATCCTTGGAGTGGCCAACCCCAACCTGTGGGAAAGGTTCTGCAATGCCATCGGCCATCCCGATCTGAAGGATGATCCGAAGTTTGCCACGAACCCCGACCGGGTGGCTCATCGATCCGAGATGATTGACCTGTTGAACAGTATTTTCGCCAGCAACACCGTGGCCCATTGGGTCAAGGTAATTGACGAAGCCGGCGTTCCCGTAGGTCCGATCAACAAGACGTCTGACGTGGTCGCTGATGAACAGGTCAAAGCGAGAGAGATGTTCCTGGAGATAAACCACCCCAAGGTTCCGGACCTCAGAGTCCCGAATTCGCCGATCAAGCTCAGGGGAACACCGGCGGAATTGCGGAGGGCGCCGCCGGCCCTGGGGGAACACAACGAGGAAGTGTTGGCGGAACTTGGCTACGACTCTGAGGCGTTCGCGAAGCTGTTGGAATCGGGAGCGGTGGGCGAGCCGGGTAAAGAAATTAGCGGCGTAGGAGCTCACTGAGCCCAATCGGTTCCGATTTCGGTTGGTTCGCACAATGCGCGTTATGTTGACATCCAGTGTGAAATAGCCTCGTTTTGACATAACGTGCGTATATTGCGACCTTGTAGGCGGCTACCATGCCGCCTACCAGCTTTGGTTCGGCCCAACCGTCCTTCTGTGAGCGCTGGCGGTTGCCGTATTTTGGTGGCAGGGATATAATTGCTGGACAGAGTCTCGCTGGGGCGGTTAGCTCAGTGGTTAGAGCGCCTCGTTCACACCGAGGAGGTCGGAGGTTCAAATCCTCCATCGCCCACCATCCCGCCGCAGCGAATGGCTTTTTTACATCGGAAAACCACCGGCCGAGGTGGCGAAACGGCAGACGCGCTGCGTTCAGGGCGCAGTGTCCTTTAGGACGTGTGGGTTCAAATCCCTCCCTCGGCACCATTTTTCCGACGCGCGCTTGTAGCTCAGTGGATAGAGCGCTGCCCTGCGGAGGCAGAGGTCGTGAGTTCGAATCTCGCCAAGCGCGCCATTTGTTTGCCCCGTCAAACGTCTTAGGGCGGTTAGCTCAGATGGTTAGAGCGTCTGCTTTACACGCAGAAGGCCGGGGGTTCGAGTCCCTCACCGCCCACCAACCCATTTTGGCTCAGGGATTCAACTCTACATATGGCGTGGACCCTCTGGCTCCCGGCCACATGGTTCATGCCGAACCTCATGTCATTTGCCCTGTTGCGACAGGGGCCCACAATTCGCATCACCACGGAGACCGCTGACATCATGATGGAGCATCAAGGGATACGGTGGGGTTACGTCTTTCTGCGTGCGCCCAATTTCCTGAGTGGCGAAGACCGGGAGAAATTAATGACCGCTGCCGTTGAGATGTACCTGGCCGGCGAGGACGAGCGGGATATTGAAAGCGTGGGATTCGAGGGCAGAGTGTACACCGAGCGCCGTTATGAGATGTTGGGTGAGTTCGGCGGCCAACGGTTCGACGTGGACTTGGAAACCACGCATGGACGGGATACCGCCACCTTCCTTGTGAACGAACAGACCGGCGGCCATGGCGCCGGGCTGGGCTTCTCAAGAAATTAGCCGGAGCCTGGAGCGGAAATCGATGTGTTATATTAGGCAAAACCTCAGTGTGGCCGCAGGGTAGCCAGGCGGTTTGATATGCCAGGGGAACTTTTCAACTTCACCGACAAACCGGAAGCCGATTATCTGATTGCTGGCTGGCGCCGGCAATGGTCAAACGGCGGACGTATCTCCAGCGGGTTGCCGCGTTACCTGATCGAGAAAAACAACGGGCGCCAGATCGGACAATTGTCGGAACACGTCAACCAGATGTGCTACCCGTTTCAGGTGGCTGGCACGCACGATGCCTTCCGACCTGCGGCCGCGTTCAACGAGGGCTTGCCCAGTTCGGCGATGACCCGACAAAACGCTTTCTATGAAATCGGCAGCGGCCTGCTGGTCTTCCTCGGTGAGGAACCGTGGTATCGCCTGGACATATACGGCGAGGCCTTCTTCTCGGCCGTCAAGGAACTTGGGATACAACAAACCGTGGCGGTGGAAGGTGTCAACGGTCCGGCTCCTCCGGACCTGGAAAGGCGCATCACCTGCGTGTACTCCCAGGCAGGAATGCGTGAGCAACTGGAACGACACGGAGTGCAGTTCTCCAGTTACGGGAGCCGCGGACGTCAGGGCCCGACCATCGGGATGGCCCTGGTTTCAATGGCTCACTACCAGTACCCTGACGTCCCAATGTTCCGCATGGGAGCGATGGCTCCCATGTACCCGTTTATGACCAGCAACAACAACCAACTGGGCATCACGCAGGACCACCGCGCGTATTATGACATCCTGAGGCGCCTGCGCTCTCTTTTCAAGATTGACATGGACCTGTCCGAATTGGAGCAGTTGGGCAGCCAGGAGTCCCAGGCGCTGCTGGAAAACCTGGAACGATTGGGCCGCACCAACAACGAGGCCAAGCAGATCATCGACCAGGTGCGGATGGATTACCAGTACACTCCATATGTGGAGCCGGTTGACCTGGATCCAGCGTTGGATCAGGCGCTGGAGAACATCCTGCGTGATATTGGAGATTCCAATCCCGACCCATAGGCCTAACCTTGTGGTGGTCAGATTATTGGCCACCTCGGACCGAAATCCACGCCGACGCGCTCGATGAGCGCGTCGCCTTTTTGCTGAACGTCGGCTACCAGTTCAGCCTCGTCCACGAACACCGGTTGATGATCCCTGACCACAACCCGCCCGTTGACAAGTACCGTGTGAACGCTCCGTCCGTCAGCGTTATAAACAAGGCTGTTGACAGGATTGTGCAGCGCCGCCCACTCTGATCGCCGCGTGTCAAATAACACCAGGTCGGCAGCTTTCCCAGGTTCTATCGAGCCGGTTATGTCATCCAACCCCAATGCGGCGGCGCCGCCAATGGTTCCCAGTTCGAGAGCGGTTTCAGACGGAATTATCCCGACGTCGCGCCGACCGTCCTTGTAAAGGATTGCGGCCAGATACACTGAACGCAGCGTTTCCAGCAAGTTGGAGTTGTTGCCGGCATCCGTCCCCAGACCGACCGGACCTCCGGCTTCCAGCAATTCAGGTAGCAAACCGCTGCGGGTCATGCCAGCTCCCCCCTTGACCGCCGCTGTCGGGCACATGACGACCGCAGTGCCCGACTCGCCGATCAAGCGGGCCTCGTCTTCGTTGATGCCCAGGCAATGGGCCAATGTCATCCGGGCGTCCAGCACTCCCAGCTTTTTCAGGTATTCGGTGGGGGTGCAATTGTGATGCTCGCGGCAACTCTGGATCCAACGAGGGCCGTTGTTGTAATGCAGCGTGGTCCGAGTGTTCGCGGCTTCGGCGATACTGTGGGCGGCGGTCAGCAGTTCGGGGGAACAAAACTCTGGTGAGAATGGCATGGCCCATGCTGAAACGAGGCCGTCCAATTCGCCATGGAATTTGCTGACAGATTCTTCGGTTGTGCGAATCGCGTCGTCAGTTTCAAAAACCGGCAGATTGAGCGGGTTGGGGCGGTCCTGAACATTCCGGCCGAATATGATGCGACAACCGGATAGACGGTGGGCCTCCAGACACGCGTCCAGATGAGTGGTGGTGCCAGGATCAATGAAAGTGGTAGTCCCGTATTTCAATAGCTCGGTGATTGCGAGGAGCGAGGTAGCGTATTCGTCCTCCAGGGTCATTGCAGCCTGCAGGCGGAACACGTTGGGCAGGTAATCGGCTCCCAGATCATCCGGAAACAGTCCTCGCACCACGTGAGCATAGCTGATGTGCATGTGCCCGTTGACGAATCCCGGCGTCACCACCATGCCGTTACCGTCGATGACGGTCCCCGCGGCGAACGACGCGAGTTCGGATGCTTTTCCGACTTGCGTAATTTTGCCGCTTTCTACGACGATAGATGCGTCCGAGATGATGCGTCGCTCCGGGTCCATGGTGACGGCAAAACGCGCGTTGTCGATCTTGATCGTGGAATCAGGCATGGATGCTCCATTTTTGAGGTCGAGCGTCAGGCGGTCCAGTCTCGGAATCCCCACCGGTTGAACGAAGTTACCTCGGACGGCGGCCGTCGATTTGTGGGTCCGAAACTGCCGCGTGGGTATCCGACCGGGGTGAGACAGATCATTTCCGCGTATTCGGGAAGGCCCAGGATCTCGCGAACCTCATCCTCCTTCCTGTTTAGTACGGTAGTGATTCGGGTTCCGATGCCCAGGGCGCGACCTGCGAGGAACAGGTTCTGGATGGCAGGCCACACTGAGGCTGCGTGCCTGCCGCGCTCAATGGACTCGCCGGCCTGGTAACCGCTGCCGCGTGAATGGTCGGCGCAGACCACGATCATGGCGGGCACATCCGGCATGTGGTGAGCGAGATAACGCGCATGGCGATAAACGCGGGATTCGGTGGGAGACGGTTCCCAACCCATGGCGTCCAGCCAGGTGTGCTTGTAGAGATCGCCCAGTCGGCGCACGGTTTCCGGGTCGTTCACGACCACAAACTCCCAGGGTTGAGTGTTGCCTCCGTTGGGCGCCCGCACCGCCGCGTCAATCATCTGCTGGATGGCGGTTTGAGGCACCGGGTCCGGCTTGTACCTGGTTATCTGGCGTTGGCTGTAAATTGCTTCGAACAAATCCATATTGGCGTCCATAGAGCCCTCCAGCGAATCGACTTCCAATTATTCGAGCATTATAGACCCATCCGGGAACGCTGTTTCATTTTGCCAGTGTTGTCAGCACGACGCCGGCGATTATCAGGACTGCGCCCACAATCCGACCCGCGGTAACGTGCTCTTTCAATACGACCGCACCCAATACGATGGCAAACAGCGACCCAACCTCTCTCAGGGGAGTTACGTAGCTCACATCGGTAAGACGCATTGCGGTGAGCACCAGACCGTAGGCCAGGAATAGCAGTCCGGAAGCTGCGATGATAGGCAACCACGCGTTTCGCCATTCGCCAACAACTCCGGCGGTACCATGAACCCGGATGATGTAAGGGAGCCACCCGACAGCGACACCGCACGTCATGAGATAGAGGTATAGGAAGGGATTGACGTAGGCTACACCCTGTTTGTCAATGATCGTGTAAAACGATATGCACAGCCCGGTCAGGAGCGCGTATCCAATCCCCGGGAGGTTGGCGCGCAACACTGCGGATGAGGTCAATTGGCGCAAATTGCCCCACCAGGCCGCGGCGTAGATGCCTGCCACGATGGCGGCGATACCGATCCATCCCAGTAGCGTCACGGCTTCTCCCAGTGCAAAGACTGCCAACACAGGTACGAGGCCCGGTCCAAATCCCCGCGCAATGGGATACACCAGAGAAAGGTCGCTGCGAGCGAAACTACGGCCCAGAAACAGGTAATAGCAGATATGCACCAGGGCTGATCCGGCGATGAACCACACCCCAACCAATTCGAACGGACCCATAATCGCCAGAACCACGGCAATGGGCAACGCGCCGATGACGGCGAACCCGGACAACCACCAGGCAAAGACTTCCTGGCGGCGCGCCCGCTTGAGCAGAAAGTTCCAGGTCGCGTGGGCCGCTGAGGATGAGACCACCAGCAGCAAAGCGACCAGTGTGGCGGAATCGTTCATGTGGGTGGCTACCGGATGGCCAACGAATGAGAAACGCCGACGCTGTGACCGGCGTCGGCGATAGTAACCTGGTGGCGCATAGGGGATTCGAACCCCTGATCTCCGCCTTGAGAGGGCGGTGTCCTGGGCCGCTAGACGAATGCGCCGTAAGCGGCGCCGCGATTTTCCGCAGCGGCTACGATTATAACAAACTGGCGGTACGCTGCAAACGCCGCCAAAGCACGGGAACAATCAACTGCCGCAATGGTGGGTTGAATTCGCTGTTGGGGTGCTACACTCACCGTAAACATCTCAATGTGCAGGAAGTAAGTTGGAAACTGGAAAGTTGCCGCACCCGTTGCTGGCGGAATTATTGTGCAACACCGGATCAAACGATCCGCGTGTGCTGGTTGGTCCTGAAGTGGGTGAGGATTGCGCGGTCGTCAAAGTGGGCGACCGTTTGTTGGTCGCCAAGTCCGACCCCATCACTTTCGCCACCGATCGAATCGGCTGGTATGCGGTGCAGGTAAACGCCAATGACGTCGCTTGTGCCGGCGCGGATCCCAGCTGGTTCTTGCCCACAGTGCTCGTGCCCACCAGCTTCACTCCGAACGACGTGCGGCAGTTGTTCGTCGAAATCTCCGCAGCCTGTGCAGAGCTAGGAGTTGCGATAATCGGGGGGCACACTGAGGTAACGATTGGTATAGAGCGCCCCATCGTGGCAGGGACGATGTTGGGGGAAGTGTCCAATCCGGACGTATTGGTGAAAACCGGCGACGCTCGGGACGGGGACAGCATAGTCCTGACGACCGGCTTGGCCATCGAAGGCACGTCGATCCTCGCCACGGAGTGTGCCGACGCGCTCCGAGACGCCGGAGTGGACCGCGACACAATCGACCGAGCCGCAACCTATTTGGATGATCCCGGAATCAGCATAGTTTCGGCGGCCAAAGCGCTACGAGACTCAGCGGGAGTGCATAGTTTGCACGACGTCACGGAAGGAGGAGTGGTCACCGCGCTGAGGGAGGTAGCGTGGGCTTCGGGGTTGGGCGTGGTTTTTGAAGCGGAAAGCGCACCTGTGCTCCCGGAGTGTGAAGCGATCTGCGGCGCGCTGGGCATAAATCCGTTGGGCCTGCTCGGATCCGGAGCGTTGATAGCAACGATGCCCGCAATCGAAGTTCCCAAGGCGTTCCGCGCATTGGATGCGTTGGGGATCACCGGCTGGGAGGTTGGCCAGATGCTGGAGCGGGAGGACGGTTTCTGGCTCATAGACCGGCAGGGAGAGCATGAGTTGCCAGAGTTTGAGAGGGACGAATTGGCGCGATATTTCTCTCAAAACGCACGGTGATTGTCTATCGACTTGTTCCAACTAAATCACCGCCCGAAACTCGGGCGGTTTTTTTTGGTCCCCGCGGTGCCGTAAAACCGTCGAAGTTCATGAATCGGCAAGGTAAACGTCGATACATTCGCGGAGTTGGGCAAGGGTAATGTTCGCGCCGGTGATCGTGATAGAGACCTTCTTTCCTTTAACGAGATCGCGGTGGCGAACCGCCCCCGCCAAAGCAGTCGCTCCTGCGCCTTCGGCCAGGGTGTGAGCTTTTTCTGCCAGCACAGCGACCGCGCGCCTGATGTCGTCCTCGCTGACCAGCAGAAAATCGTGCAGACGGTGGCGCATGATCTGCTGAGGAAGTTCATAACCCACGGCGGTTGCGGTGCCTTCGACCCAGGTTTGCATGGGCGCCGCCACCAACTGGCCCTGTTGCCAGGAAAGGTAGGCGGCCGGCGCCGCCTCGGACTGTACGGCGACAACCTGAATGGCCGGATTTAGCGCACCGGCGACAATGCAAGCGCCGGAAACTCCGCTGCCGCCGCCGATTGGGAGCATCATCAACTCCACGTCTGGGAGGTCCTCAATTATCTCCAGGCTGGCGGTACCCACACCGGCGATGAGGGCAGGTTCGTTGACTGGATGCACGTATCGATAGCCTTCCTCCTCGGCCAGACGTTCGCAGTATTCCCTGGCTTCGTCGAAATTGGCGCCGTGAAAGATCAACTGCGCCCCGAGCGATTCCATCGAGGCGACCTTGTTGGGATTTGCGTCCATCGGAAGGCCGATGAGAGCGCGGGCACCGAACGTGCGGCAAGCGCTGGCGATGGATTGCCCGTGATTGCCGCTGCTTGCAGTGATTACACCGCGAGCGCGTTCCTCTTCAGACATGCCGGCCAAAAGGTTAATCCCGCCTCTGGCCTTGAACGCGCCCAAAGCCAGGTGTTCCTCGTGTTTGAGGTACACCTCAGCATCCAGTAGTTCACTGAGAGCGGCGGAATAGGTCAACGGCGTGCGAGGGAAATAGGGAGTGATGGTGGCGCGGGCATGGTAAACGTCGCGCAGGGTTGGGATGTTCACTTCGATGGCTCCATTGGAAGGTGGCCGCAATCGCGGTATGAGACAGCAGGTTAGGCAAGGTGTGGTTCAGTGTCAATTGCCTGCATGATCAATGAGCCGAATCGCCAAATGTACCACCGTCTCGGATTGGTGTACTTACGGTGTAACGACGGCAGCAGCCATTACCCTGCCGATAAATGGAGTCGCTACATTTTTCAAGCCCGCGACGCGTGCAACGAAATGGAACTGCGATCCAGCGTTGGGATAGCCGTGTAACGAGTACAACTTGAAACGAAACGGCGAGGCAACTGCTGTGATTACACTTTGCCAGTTCACGCTGGTGCTGGAACCAAATGTAACTGCTGCCTGCCGCGATCGGTACACTGAAACGGTCAATATGGTGTACTTGATCAGGGTACGTGTACCAATCAATTCTTCGCTCGGTACACTCGTCGTTGGACCAACTATGCGTGACCGCCTCTTACGTCGATGCCGGCTCGAATGGTGATGCATTTGTTGGCCCAATACCATCCCCCTCTGACCAGGCGGACGTATCTATGCATTGGGAGGCGGAGGGCTTCGGGAATTTCGACTGCTCCTGGACCGGCTGGGGCGCCCGGAAGGGAAGCGGGCCAAAACGACAAAACTCGGTAAAACTGGGATCCCGAGTACTAGAGCGCAGTAGGCGGCTGTGGCAAAATAACCACGTAGCCAGGCGTTCTAAAAGATTATAAAAAAATATTTAGAATTGTTTACGACTCGTCTTGACATCGATTGAGATCACTGCTAGATTTGGTAATGTACCAGTCTCAAGCATCGAAATGCAGCTTGTAGCGCGGAAATGGGTCGCGTGTAACGCAAGCGAGTGCACACCGGAGGTGTACTGTGGCAAGGAAAACCAAATTGATGATGCGTGTAGAAAAGGAATTTGACCGGCCGCTGGAGCGGTTACTCCCCGAACTGGTCAACGACCAGGGGCTTACCGCCACGGCAGACACGCTGGGCGTCAGCAAGGCGACGCTGGGTTACTGGATGCTGAAGTTGGGTATCAACGTGCGTCGCGTCGCGTTGGCTCCGGGTGAAGTTCTGGAGGTCAAACGCACCAATCAGTGAAACTACGCCGTGATACGCAGTGGCGCGGATCACGGTGGAGCGAGGCGAACCGTCGGGTCAAAGGCGAGCTGACCCGTTGGAGCGCCGAGTTCATCGCCTATACGATGAACAAAGAGACGCCCCGGCCGGTGGCAAATGGTCGGGGCGTTTTGATATCCGGGCGTCGCCCGGATCATTTCATGGGTCAGTCCCGCGAATCGACGCTACGCCCATGATTTTCGGGTGGGTTAACCGTTGAAAATGTCCTCCGGCAGAAATGCGGAGACGGTTACGTTGGGTAGATCGACAATGTTGCTGACTCGCAGATCCACGGCAACGCTGCATATTATGTACGCCTGCTCGGCGGTCCATCCTCTCTCCTGCAACAACGCGACCATGTTGAGCATGGCGTTGCGGGCCGCTAGAGTGAGGCTGGCCTCGCCTTCCTGGGTGCCGTCGGGATGGATGGGATAGCCGACCGTGGCGGTGAAATTTCGCGGAGCGGCCCATTCGGGCGCCAGGAAGTAGTCAGGGTGGGAGTAGCGCGGCATCGTTATGTTATGGCGGGCCGCCTCACCCCGATGTATGTGGAAGCGCACCGCGCAGGTTGCGCCCATCTCGATGGCCGTGATGCAGACCTCGCCGTCGCCCTGGGCGAAATGTCCGTCGCCGGCAGAGTAGAGGCCGCCTGGCACGGCGACCGGGATGAATAGATGGGAACCGGTGGTGAGCTGCTTGGCGTCGATGTTGCCGCAATTTTCGCGGGGCGGGATGGTACGCAGGCCCACGTTGGCGATTTCACCGCCTGATGGCACCGCATCTTCGGGATCCGGCGGGGCGGCCTGACCGCCGCGGGCTGCCCAGTCGGCCTCGCGGGCAGTCCAGGCGGCCATTTGGGCGTGGGACGGGGCCAGTCCGGCGGTTCCCATGAACGAGCCATCGGGGATGCGGACGCCGGGAATCTGAGCAGACGTTGCCCATCCATCGGCGATGTCCCAGTGGACCAGGTACGGGTTGGTGAATACATCGCGGAGGAAGCCGGCGCCGGGTCGGTTGCGGGTCCAGCCGCGCGGTTGGGCGGTTATGTCAACGTACTCGATTTCCAGCAGGTCCCCAGGTTGGGCGCCTTTGACGTACACCGGGCCGGTGAGCGGGTGTCCCACCTTGGCATCGAGGCCGGCCAGGTCGGCGCCGGTCATGCCGGGTTGGATCTGGGAGTCCGAGGCGTCCCGGGTTTCCAGGACGACTTCCTCGCCGGGATCGACCTCTACGATGGGCGGCACGTCGGGATGCCAGCGGTTGTGGCCGAACTGCGGTTCTTCTTTAAGGCGTTTAGCGCGATCGATGGTGATGGATTGCATGGGTTCCCTCCAGTGCTTGTTGGATTGGCGCAGACATTATGTCAGGTGCGGGCAGTATACGGTATGAGTGGGTGCCAGACCCGCACGTGGAATGGACCGCTGGAGGGTTGGGGCATCCTTCGACAGGCTCAGGATGAGCGGGGATCAAGTAGGGGACGGCAATTATTGCACTGGCGAAGGACGGGAGGGAATGAATCGGGGCGGGTACGATATGAGCGGGGATGAAGGAGGGGACGGCGATTATTGCGCTGGCGAGGGACGGGCGGGAATGAATCGGGGCGGGTACGATATGAGCGGGGATGAAGGAGGGGCCGGCGATTATTGCACTGGCAAAGGACGAGCGGGAATGAATCGGGGCGGGTACGAGACCCGCCCCTGCGTGGGCGCCGGTGGTGGAGGGGCGAATGATGACTCGCCCCTACGGGTTTGGGTGGTTCAGATCAGAGGGACCAGTCGTCGGGGAGTTCGGGGGTTGGCAGCGGGCGGATCATCACCTCGACGAGGGCGGACTGGCCCTCCTCGGTGGCGCGGATGGCGCGGCGGAAGGCGGACTGCAGATCATCGGGATCCTCGACGCGCTCGGAGTAGCAGCCCAGACCGTCGGCGACGACGCTGAAGTTGCCGCCGAGGACGGCCACTTCCGGAGGCGTGCCGTTGGGGTCTTCCATGCCCATCATCCCACCGCCGGTGCCGCCGTTGTTGATCACGACGGTGAGGATCGGCAGGCCCATGCGGGAAGCAGTCTCGACGTCCATGCCGGTCATGCCGAAGGAGGCATCGCCGAGGACGTGGACGACCAGGTGATCGGGACGGCCGAGCTTGGTTCCGATGGCGGCGCCCAGGGACCAACCCATGGCGGCCATTCCGCCCATGGCGACGAAATTGCGGGGGCGGGTGGTCATCCAGAAGGGGACGACGTAGCCGCGGCTGCCGCCGGCGTCGTGGAGGGCGATGGTGCGGTCGGGGTCGATCACCTGCTGGAGTTCGTGGACGACGCGGTAGCCGTTGGTGGGTGTCTCGGTATCGTTGAACCTAGGGGTCCACTCGGCCTCGGACTTCTGGTGGCAGGCGCGGATCTCGTCCACGATCTCCTGCTTGATGCCGCCGCCGTTGGGGCCGAGGCGCTGGCGCACCGCGTTGATGATGGCGCGGAGGGCGAGTTTGGCATCGGCGAGCATGGGGAGATCGACCTGGTAGGTCTTGTTGAGGTCGGCCTGGTCGGCGTTGATGTGGATGATCTGCACGCCTGCGGGGATGGGGCGGCCGTCGGTGCCGTTGGGCTGGCGGAAAGAGTTGCCGACGGCGAGTACAACGTCGGCCTTGCGGTTGATCTGGAGCGCCGCGCCGGAGGCGTAGCGGCTGCGGGGATAGACGCCGCCGCCGAGGGAGAGGGGATGGTTTTCGGGGAAGATGCCCTTGCCCATGATGGTGGTGGCCACGGGCATGGAGAGCATTTCGGCCAGTTCCATGACCTCTTCGGCGGCGTTGGCGGACATTGCGCCGCCGCCGGCGTTGAGGACAGGAAGGCTGGCGTTTACCAGCATATCGGCGGCGCGCTGCACCTCGTCGTCGGAGGGGCCGGACTTGCCGGGCGTGCCGACGGGGGTGTAGGCGAGGACGGCATCATCGGCCTCAGCGTTCATGACGTCCTGGGGCATTTCGAGGACGACCGGGCCGGGCGAGCCGGAACGGAGGGCGGTGAAGGCGCGGCGCATGACCTGGGGTATGTCCTGGACGCGGGTGAAGGTGCCGCGCCACTTGCAGAGGCCGTCGAAGATGGCCGGGGAGACTTCCTGCTGCCACTCCTGGCCGAGGTTGCGCAGGGGGTGCTGTCCCATGAGGAGCAGGACGGGGACGTTGTCGGCGTAGCAGCCGGCGATGCCGGTGAGGCAGTTGGTTGCGCCGGGGCCGGTGCCGGTCATGGCGACTCCGACCTCGCCGGTGGCGCGGGCGTAGCCGTCGGCGATTTCAACGCCCAGTCGCTCGTTGCGGGCGGCGAATGGCCGGATGGAGGAGGCGCGCAGGGGGCCCCAGAGGGGATTCAGGCCGCCGCCGGCGAACCCGGATATGTAGCGTATTCCTTCCTGTTCGAGGGCTTTGACGACTGCTTCGGATCCGCGCATGGCTGTACCTCATCTCGGTTTGGGCTCTGATTCGCCCACCGGAGAGGACGACCACAAGGGTCGTCCCCGAGGGTGGGACGGTCATGTTTGCCGGGATGATAGGGCAGCGTGGGGACGGGGTCAACCGGATTTACTGTTTTTCATGGATGTACAGGATGGACGGGATGGGGTGTGCTCTTAGGTTTGGTTATCGGGGTTCGATGCCGGCCATGATCTGGTCGAGGGTTGGCGGGTTGGGGTCGGAGGCGATGGCCTGGTCGAGGTCGGACTTGAGGCGGGCGACCAGACGACGGAGCTTGTTGAGTCTGCGACAGGCGGCGAAGCGGCCCAGGGATTGCAACGCCTGGGGGTTGACTTCGTACACGGCCTGAAACGTGTGCAGGTGGCTTTCGTCGAGATTGCGCTCGATGACGAAGGTGCGGAGGGCGTTGGCAAGGAAGCGTCGGGAACGGTAGGGGTAGTGCCAATGCACCGCGGCGGCGGTTACGGCGTGGCTGGCCGAGCGGCGCAACGCCTCGGCGGCGCGGTCGGTATCGCCCAAAGTGATGCTGGCATGGGCGCTGGCGAGGAATCTATTGCTGCGTTGTTGGTGGTGTTGGACGGTGCCTATGGTGTCATCTCCTTTTTGTTTTCATGGATGTACAGGATGGACGGGATGGGATTTTTGATTGGGATGGCGCGCGGTGGGGACCGGGTTCGGGGCGACCGGGAGGGTATCGCCACGGAACGGCGTTTATGGTGTCATCTCCTTTTTGTTTTCATGGATGTACAGGATGGAGGGGATGGGATTTTTGATTGGGATGGATGGTTGGTTGGGCGTGGGAGGTTTGCCGGCGTGGGGTGACGTGCGGTGGGGAGTGGTTTCGGCCCGGTGCGGTGTGACCGGGTAGCAGGGCGACCACGAGGGTCGCCACCACGGGATTGGTATTCCAGGGCGGGGCAACCACGAGGGTTGCCGCCACGGAATGGGTATGCCCGGACGGGGCGACCACAAGGGTCGCCCCTACCGTGGTCGATTGTTGACGGCGGGTTGGTAATCCGTTCGTTGGCGTGGGTTGAGGCACGGGCGAATTATTATTCGCCCCTACGCCGGATTTCGGGGGGCGACCACCGTAGTCGCCGATACGTGGTTTTGGGTGTTTGGGTTGGCTTGCTCCTCTGGATGTTGGGTGGTGAGAGGCAGGGTTTCCTTCGTTGTCAGCACACGGCCGGGGGTACGCAACTATTTGGACGGTAGTTCCGTGGGCACGGGTACGCCGGGGACTGCTCATGATGAGCGGTGGGGGCGTCCCTCCACGCGGGGCCGAACTGACCCGGTGGTCCAGTGGGGCACCGTCGGTGAGTACGTTGGTCGGATATCGACGAATTGCCACCTGGACCGGTTGCGATTTTGAAACTGACGGGGTTGGCCGTCGAAGGAAACTCCTGCCTCTACTGGTATCGGAATCAAACAGCTGTTTCTATCTAGATAAATCTAGGATAGGCGGTGCTGGCAGGATGGCGCAACGGGCGGGTGTCAGTGGTTTTTGTTTGGCGTGGGTTTACGGGATGGGCGGGATGGGGACGGGGTATTTTTGCAATCCGTCTCTGACGGTTACCGGGCGAAGATGCCGATTGGTCATTCTTGGAGGAGTCGGTTGACGATTGACCGGATTTCATCAGCGTATTGTGAAATATCGTCTATGTGATCCAGTTGGTAGCGAGTTTCGTTACGTTCACTGTCGAGCAATCCGAGGTACTTGACGGAGGTTGCGTTGAATCGCAAACGACAGATGATCTTGCGATTGTTGTCGTCCAGCAAAACACCACAATAGCTCTGAGTATCACGCATGGTGACCCTCGACGGTTCTACGGTGTCTTCGAGCAGTGTTTTGACCAACTCGTAACCCTGAACCTCTTCCACCGTGGTTACGATTCCTCTCCGGCTGGGCGATGAGTCATCGTCGGTTTCGGTCGGATTCGAATCGGATTCATGAGTCTGGAGACGTTCGTCGTCGTCGACAGCGGTATTAGCGATGTCAGTAGCGCGCTGGAGTGTGCTGTTGATCCGGTCATTGACAAAGCCCTGAAAGGCCAATTTCACCAGGCCTTCAAAATGTTCAAAGCGGGACTGGGTAATGACTCCGGAATAGACTTTCCGGGCCAGCAGGCGGACGAAGTCAGGATCAGGCTGGCCATAGATTTGCGCCAGGTAATCTTTCATTCCGTGAATGTGCTTCATGTTGGACGCGGCGCTGCGTGCCTCGTCGATATCGAACGTATGCTTGGCAAAGTGATTGAGCGAATTAATACTCCGACCGTCCAGTTGAGTTACGTCGATTTCCAGAAACGGGGTGGAGTCCATGACATTCTCAGCGTCGAGATCGCTGAAAAACCTGTACACGACCCCGTTGGTGAGGACGCCGATATGTGCCGGGGTCTGGCTGAAGTAACGGCTGAGTTGCGAGGCCTTGGTGACGTCCAACGGATCAGAGACCTTTTTGCACTCGATCAACATGGTGGGTTCGCCATCGTCTTCTTCGCGGACAATGGCGTAGTCCACTTTTTCGCCTTGTTTCAGTCCGAAATCGGCGGTGTATTCGGGGACAACTTCCATCGGGTTAAAAATGTCGTATCCCAAGGCCTGTATGAACGGCAAAACCAACGCATGCTTGGTCGCTTCTTCGGTGGTCAGAGTGTTTTGATCGACCAACTGCGCGGCACGTTTCGACAAGGAATCCATAGCATTTCGCGAGACCATGTAGCTTCTCCACTGAGGTTATTTCGTTGCGTGAAACAATGAATTCAACAAGCCAACGATATGTAAAGCCGGAATAGGCTAGAAGGGTTACAGGGTTGCGTCAACCGACAATTACATGTCAAACGGACGCCACAGCAATCGATGATGTGCTTACGATTTCAAAAGCCCGAGCCGTTGGGGATTACTGCTCGGAGCAGGTTGCAAGGGACCGATTGGGTTGCAGCCCCATAGTCGGGATGAGAGGTTGCAAGGTGGTTGGTTGATTGTTGGTGGGGGTGTGGGTATTATCGCCAGGAGTTTGTTGGTGGGGTTTTGTCCCTTATCCCAGTCTTCGTCTTACGTGGGCGGACGTTCCGTAGGGTGATGGTTCGACGGGCTCACCATGAGCGGGTTCGACAGGCTCACCATGAGCGGGGTGATGGTTCGACGGGCTCACCATGAGCGGGTTCGACAAGCTCACCATGAGCGGGGTGATGGGTTCGACGGACTCACCATGAGCGGGCGGGAAGCACGAGATTGCTGCGGCGCATTGCGCCTCGCAATGACATACGGGAGAGGTTGTTATGCCGAAGGCCAATGAGTTGATTGTGCAGTTTTTGCAGGAGGCGGGGATCGATGCGGTGTTCGGGATTCCGGGTGGCGGGACTGGGCAGATTTTTGAGCAGCTGGTGGGCAAGGAACCGGCGATCAACACGTACCTGGCGCGGCACGAGCAGACGGCGGCGATCATGGCCGACGCCTACGGGCGCGCCACCGGCAAGCCGGCGGTGATCATGGGCCAGGGGCTGTTCATGGAGGCGATGCTGAGCAGCAGCCCGATGCTGGTGCTGACGGACACGTCGGACGGCGGGGTGGGTCAGCATCCGGCGAACCAGTCGGGCGCGGGCGAGTACGGGAGCATCGACCTGCACAACATCTTCCGGTCGATGACCAAATACACGACGCTGGCGACGTCGCCCAAGGAGGCGGCGCTGGGCGCGCAGTTGGCGATCAAGCACGCCACCAGCGGGCGACCGGGTCCGACGTGCCTGCTGATGAGGTCGGCGTCCATCGGGGGCGAGGTTGACGTGGAATCGCCGCCGTTCATCCACGACACGGCGGGATACCTTAACACGGCGAAGCCGCAGGCGGCGCCGGCGGACATCGAGCGGGCGGTGGAGATACTGTCGCAATCGCGGCGTCCGGTGATCGTGGCGGGGAACGGCGTACACATGGCGGGGGCGCACGGGTTGCTGGAGCAACTGGCGCAGCAGTGGAACGCGCCGGTGGCAACGAGCTACAAGGGTAAGTCGGCCATCGCGGAGACGCATCCGCTGTCGGTCGGGATGGTTGGCATCTACGGGCAGGCGGCGGCGAACGAGGCGGTGGGCGACGCGGATACGGTGATCGTGGTGGGGGCCAAGCTGAGCCCGCAGGACACGGTGCGCGAGCGTCCGAGCGTGTTCAATCCCAAGGGCCAGCGGATCATTCAGATTGATATTGACGACCGGAACGCCGGCTGGACCTTCCCGGTGGAACTGGGTCTGATCGGCGACGCCGGGAGCATCCTGGGGCAGTTGGTGGAGGCGTCGGCGGAGGCATCGACGAGCACGGCGGGTCAGAGGAGCGAGTGGGCCGGGGCGCTGTCGGGTCGCAAGGCGGACGCGGGATTCTACGAGGACGCGGGGCTGCATACCGACTCGTCGCCGGTGTTGCCGCAGCGGGTGGTTCGGGTGCTGCAGGAGACGATGCCGGCGGACACGGTGTACGCGCTGGACGCGGGGACCAACCGGAC
>CAZCZB010000004.1:0-2134 GCA_964502995.1 uncultured Dehalococcoidia bacterium | reverse complement strand
TCCAGGCGCAGCAGGCGCATACGTTCTTCTGCCCCGGCGGCACGGCGGGGATGGGCTGGGGACTGCCGGCCTCGGTGGGGCTGCAGGTGGCGTATCCGGGGCGGCCGGTGGTGTGCGTGACGGGGGACGGCGGTTATATGATGACGGTGAACGCGCTTTCGACGGCGATGCAGTACAACCTGCCGATCATCTGCGTGGTGTTCAACGACGGCGCGCTGGGGATGGTGCGGCACCACCAGGCTCCCGGGCAGTACATTGCATCGGAGTTTGCGGAGACGGACAACGCGGCGGTGGCGCGAGGGTTCGGGTGCTTCGGCGTGCAGGTCGCTGATTCGCGGGACCTGGCCGGTGCGTTGAACGACGCGCGGGCGTCGGGTCTGCCGGCGGTGGTGGACGTGCTGATCGACCGGGGACCGAGTCCGGACGACTGGCGGGCGGATTTGCGGACGGCGGGGGAGACCTGATTTTTCATGGATGGACAGGATTTACAGGATTTTTGAATAGATGGGATGGGGCGAATGGATATTCGCCCCTACGCATTGGGTAGAGGCCATTGAGGGAATGGATAGCGACATCGATGGGCAGGATGTATGGGATTGGTAGATTCTGTTAATCATGGTGTGGTGAATTGTGGTTCGCGCCATCGGAATCGGAGGGATGACTTGGACAGTCTTGAAAGGTACATTGCGGGCCAGGAATTGAACCGGCAGGCTGCATTAGAGGCGGAAAAGAAGCGGAAACAGGAGGAAGCCAGGGAACTGCGGAGGCAACGCGCCATTGGGAGGATCAAGCGGGATGAGAGGTTGGCGCTGCTGGGATGCGAGTGCGGGTCGTGCAGCACGATTTCGGGATTGGAATATGGGCTGAGCGAGAAGGCGCTGCGGGTCGGCAGGGCGGACAATCCGGTGCATGAGTATTTGACGATGCGGGCGTACGCGGCGGACCGGATGGGCGGCGGCGGAATGGGCTGGCACATGTTCGAGTTCTATTGCACGTGCATCGCGCTGGTGATGCGGTTGGACAATTTCAACACGTCCTGGGGCCTTGACGACGAGTATGTGGTTGACATGAGGAAGGAGGCGTTTCAGTTGGCCGTTGATCACGGGTTTCTGCCGTATCTGGGTTACGAGTTCAAGCTTGAGGCGGTTCGAGAGTATCTGGCGGCCGATGCGGCGCGTCGGGAAGGCAAATTGTGAACATCGGCGGGGTTTGACGGTGTTATAGGACGGGTGGGATGTGGTGTTTGAGAGGGGCGAATGATTATTCGCCCCTACGGTTTGGTGGTAGTGGCTTGCGATTCGGGGGATTGGCGTGGTTATGGGACGGGTGGGGTGGGATGTTTGAGAGGGGCGAATGATTATTCGCCCCTGCGGTTTGGTGGTCGAGGCTAGCGATTGGCGGGATTGGCGGGGATGGACGAGGTTATGGGACAGGTGGGGTGGGGTGGGATGTTTTGAGGGGGCGAATGATTATTCGCCCCTATGGTTTGATGGTAGAGTATCGGGGCGGGCGTCGCGACGGAGGTTCCTATGAGATTCGGGGACTCGGTCAAACCCGTTGAGAACGTATCGAAATGCTGGACGTGGATTTCGGGCAGCGGATAAGCCCCTATGGCATGATCCCTCTGCCGATTTTCTCCGACCTTGCGAGGGGAGCGGTAGCGCCGGCCGCGAAAATTTTACTCATGTGACAAAAGGGTGGTTCAAATGGACTTTTGGAGTGATGCACAGTTGGCTTCGATTGACCGGATGCTGAATCCGCGGTCGATTGCGGTGGTGGGAGCGACGCCGAGGATGCAGTACGGCGGGCGGTTCCTGGCGGCGGCGATGGGCTCGATGGAGCGCGGAGTCAACGTGTATCCGGTGAATCCACGGTACGAAGAGGTTCAGGGACTGCAGGCGTATCCGTCGGTGTCGGCGCTGCCGGAGGCGCCCGACGTGGTGGGCATTGTGGTTCCGTATCACGCGGTGCTGGATACGCTGCGTGAGTCCCACGAGAAGGGCGCGAAGTCGGCCATCGTGATCTCCGCGGGGTTTGCCGAGCGGGGCGTGGACGACCGGCGCGACCTGCAAGGCGAACTGGGCGAGTTTGCGCGGGAATCGGGGATGCGGGTGAGCGGGCCGAACTGCCTGGG
>CAZCZB010000003.1:109012-119132 GCA_964502995.1 uncultured Dehalococcoidia bacterium | reverse complement strand
CCGAGGAGATGGCTTTGCACTCCCCGGTACTGTCTACGGTCAAGTCTGGTGGGCCCGACAGGGTTCGAACCTGTGACCTGCCGATTATGAGTCGGATGCTCTACCACTGAGCTACGGGCCCGAAGTTGTTTCAGGTTATTCTTCGCGGCCAGAATCGTCAACGATGGTCATATTCCCAGGCGTTCCCGGTAATCCGGGTCCCATTCCGCCAACTGCCTTCGCTCCACCAGTTCCTGTGGGTCCAGCGTGGGCGACGGTTCGCCGTTTGTCGGAACCGTGGTGATGATCGTGTCGTCCGCCCACTGGGACACCAGAGATTCCGGCTTCCCCAGCAATCCCTCCAGCAACGGCCGGTTGCTTTGCCCGAATTTTGGCGCCGGCCCGCGTATCTGCAGATCGGTCTTGGACATTTGATACGGCCTGCCCATCAAAATGCGCGTGCCCAGGCCGCTCTCCTCCGGGTATTCGACGCGTTCCAGGAAATTGCGACTGCGGTAGTGCGGGTCGAAATGCACGTCCTTCCCGCTCAGGACCGGGCCCGACGCGATGCCTGCCGCCTGCAACCGGTGCATCAAATCGTACTTGTCGTGCCGGCACGTCCATCCGGCGATGGCCCCGTCGATCTCATCGTGCCGCTCCTGGCGCGAGCGGAGCGTCGCGAACCCCTGGTCGGCCGCCAGGTCATCCCGCTCCATCAGGCGGCAAAGGGCGCGCCACTGGTCGTCGTCCGCCACCGAGAGGGTGATCCATTCGTCGTCGCCCGCCGCCGGGTAGGCTCCCTGGGGAGCGCGGTAGGGGTGCCGGTTGCCGATGCGTTCGCCCTCCCTGCCATTGGCGACGGCGTCCATCAGGTATTCGGACAGGAACATCACGCCGGCCTGATACATGCCGATGTCCACCCATTGGCCCTGCCCGGTGCGGTTGCGATAACGCAACGCGGAACCAATGGCAAACATCGCGCTCCACGTGGAGAGAAAATCGACGAAGGACCGCCCGGCCTTGGAAGGCTCATCGCCGGGGTATCCGGTCACCCAGCAGTGGCCGTGGGTGCCCTCCTGCGTGGTCGCTTGTGCGGGGTACGATGAATACGGCCCACCGCCGTGGCCGTACCCGGTGTTGGAAACCATGATGATGTCGGGTCGCAGTTTGCGCAGGTTGGGGTAGTCAAGACCCCAACGCCGCATGACGCGCGGCGTGAAGTTCTCCATCACCACGTCGCTCACCATGACCAGTTCGCGAAAAATCTCCCGACCCTCTTCCCGGGACATATCCAGCACCAACGACTCCTTGCCCCGGTTCAGCAACTGGTAGGTCGAGGGCCGATTCCACCAATCTTCGCCCGGTTCGTTGTCGGGAAAAGTGCCGTACAGACCGCCGCCGCGCGTAATGTCCGGACGACCCGGCCCCTCGATCTTGATGACCTCGGCCCCCAGATCCGCCAATTGACCGCCCGTGTAGGGCAGGGCGAACACGTAGGTTGAGTCCAAAACTCGGATTCCATCGAGCGGAAGGGACGACATGGCGGCAATACTCCGGCCTAGATCACGTTGGTTTGCCGCATCACGGAAAGCTCCGCCGCGCTGCAGCCCAGCCCATCGACAAAGATTTCTTCATTGTGCTGCCCCAGCAGCGGAGCGGCCATTCGCAGTTGGTATCCCGTCGGCGTCATGCGGAACAGTTCGGCGGGCACCTTCACCCTGCCGATCACCGGATGCTCGGTTTCCCGGTAAAACTCACGGGATTCAAGCTGAGGACACTCGGCCAGTTCGGTGGGAGTTTGCACCAGGCCGAACAGCATGCGTTTCTCCGCCGCCTTGGGGAACAGTTCCCACTTTTCACGGTCGCGGATCGCATCCAGCACCACTTGATCCATCTCAGGGCCGTTGCGAACCCGCTGCGCCCGGTCGGCGAAGCGGGGTTCCAGCAGTTCGGGCGCCTGGAAAAAGTCCGCGATGTCTTCCCAGGTGGCGCCTCCGCCGGCCTGCACAATAATCCACCCGTCCTTGCAGGGCATGGGGTTCTCCCACATGGTGCCGTCGGTTCGCCGGACCTGGACGCCGCCGATGAACGGGTAGATGGTCTGCGTAGCCATCATCGTGGACGCTACGCACTCGGTGATGGACACATCAACGTGCTGGCCCACTCCGTGCCGGTCCTGGGCAAACAGCGCCATCGCGGTCGCGCCGGCTCCAAACAGGCCGCCCTGATACTGGGCCTGGAACCCGCCGTGTTTCAAGGGCGGGCGACCCTGCACGCCGCTGATCCCCATCACCATGCCCATTGCGTAGGATACGATTTCCTCGCCGGCGTATTGGCTGTACGGGCCGGTCTGCCCGAACGGGGTGATAGACGTCATCACCAGGGATGGATTGACCGATTCCAGAGCATCGTAACCGACGCCCAATTCGTCCAGATGGCCAGGGCGGTAGCTCTCGATGACCAGGTCAACGTGCGCGGCCAGTTCTCTCAGCAGCCGCTGGCCGGCGGCGTCCTGCAGGTTAAGGGTGATGCCCTTCTTGTTCAGATTGAGTATCAGAAAAAACAGGCTTTTTTCAGGATGCGGATCATCGTGGTAGAAAGGGCCAAACCGTCGCATGGCCGAGCCGCCGGGAGGCTCGATCTTCAAAACGTCGGCGCCGTAATCGGCCAGCAGCCTGGCGCAGAAGGAACCGGCGATATCCTCGCTCAGATCCAGAACTTTGATGCCCGTGAGGGGCCCGCCGATGTCCATACGTTTTCCGCCAAATATCTGGTGATCCCGCTGTCCCGGAAATGGAACGGCGAAAGTGCAAGGATTGTATCCCAACCCGATGGCGGCGGCAATTTACATTCTCATCCCGTCGAACGGGTATAATCGGGCCACATTGGTTATCCAAAACTGACCCGCAACACCGCACAGGAGCCTTATCGGATGCTGATCGACCCCAGGAACTTTGACCGCTTCAACATGATCTTGACCGGCGTGGTCGTGCCCCGGCCCATCGCCTTCGTGTCCACGATCTCGACGGAAGGCGTCGTCAACCTTGCGCCATACAGCTTCTTCAATGCGATGGCGTACAACCCTCCGACGCTTATATTTTCGTCCTCTCGGAAAGCCCCGGGTTGGGGAGACAAGCGCAAGGACACCCTGACCAATGTTGAAGAAACGGGCGAATACGTGGTCAACGTGGTGGTGGACGACATCGCCGCCGCCATGAACGCCACCGCCGCCGAATACCCATCCGACGTGTCCGAGTTCGACATCGCCGGACTGACCGAAGCCCCCAGCGAGATGGTGAAGGCGCCCCGCGTGCTGGAGTCGCCCGTCAACATGGAATGCCGTCTCATACAGGTTGTTGACATCGGCGAGCAGCCTCACGCCCACGGTCTGGTGATCGGAGAAATCGTCCGGATGCACGTCCGCGACGACATCCTGTACGAAGGTCCCAACGGCCTGCGCATCAACCACGAAGCGCTGCGACCCACGGGCCGCCTAGCCGGCAACATGTACTGCCGCACCGATGACGTGTACGAACTGGTGCGCCCGTCCTACGTCCCTGAAGAGGACTCGGCGGGCAGGGCAGCCGACTAAAATTATGAACGGGCGCGGTGGTCGATATCCGCGCCCGTCTTCAATTCCAGGGGTGGTTCAATCCGGGAACTGCAGCAATTGCAGTATGTTGCCGTCCGGATCTTTCAATGTCGCTACCCATCCGCCCCAGTGTTCCTGCTCGGGAACGCGGATGAACTCGACGCCCTCGGACGCCAACCGCGCGTGTTCGCCGTGAATGTCGTCAACCCCCAGATGCGGCATTATCCGGAAGGGGTCGCTGGCGCTGCCGTGTACCCCGTTGTGACGACCCACGTTGAAGCGCATGTCCCCGAACTGGAATGCGACGAAGCCTTCGTCCTCGTGGTACGAACGCAGGGGCAACCGCATGACATCGCGGTAGAACCCCATCATCCGCTCCAGATTGTCGGTCCAGAGCGTAATGCCCACCACACCGGTTACCATCAGGCGATTTCGGCGCTCTCGGTGTCCCCTTCCGCCGAGCAAGCCGGACACCAACCGTGAAAATCCACCCTCTGCCACATCACCTGGAACCTGGTTTCGTCGGACACCTGGTTCCGGAGCCGCTCGATAATCTCGCTGCTGTCGTCCGCGTCGGTGATGTTGCCGCACCCGACGCACACCAGGTTGACGTGCGGCAAAACGTTGCTCTCATACCGCGACTGCTTGGCGAATGGCAGTTCCTGCACCAGCCCGCTTTTGGTGAGCACGCCCAGGGTCGAATAAACGGTGGCCAGGGTCATGGACGGGAAATGCTGCTGGACCCTCTCGTGAATCTGCTGCACGGTAGGGTGATCGGTCGAATTGAGCACTGCTTCCGCGATGGCAAGGCGCTGCGGTGTGACCCGCACCCCCCCTTCGCGAAGATGCTGGACCACAGCATTCTGCATCATTTTAGGCCTCCGTAAGCGTCCCGGGAGGCTTGATCAGCCCACACTCAGAACGGCGGTTTGAGTATAACATCGGGCTCCCGGACGCCGCAAACGCCGCATCATCAAACCAGGCCGACCATCCCGCCCGCCCTCGTAGGGGGCAGCGCAAAAATAAACGGGCGGGGATCAACCCGCCCGTGTCCATCGAAGAATTGGGAGTGTCTAAACTTCCCGAAACTCCGGCTCGGGCTCTCCCGCATAGAAGTTGTTGGCCCAAAGGTCGTCTATGATCTGCTGGTCGCCCTCGGTGAGCGGCGGCGTCTCTACGGCCTCGGAGTACTCTTTCAGTTCGTCGAGTGTCGTGAAATTGGGCAGAACGCTGGTGATGGTGGGCTGGTGAAGCACAAACTGGATGGCAGCCTGGCTCATGGATCGCCCGACCTCCTCACCGGCCAGGAATTTGACCTGATCCACCTTGGCCAGCGCTTCGCTGAGCCACTGGTGCCTCCGGTACGAGCGATGGTCGTTTTCGTCGAATTCGGGTGGTTCATCGTAGCGCCCGGTGAGGGCTTCGGAGGCGTGAGGCACGCGCGAGAGCAGGCCGATTTCCTCCTTGGCGGCAATCGGGAAAAAGTCCTTGGCCGGGTCCTGCTCAAGGATGCTGTAAATAATCTGGACGCTGCTGACGTCGCGTTCCTCCATGCTGGCCTGCCCCTCCTCAAACCAGCCGATATCCGGACCCAGGGCCGACCCGTAGTATCGGATCTTGCCCTCGTGCTTCAGGTCCTCCAGCGTTTCAAAAACGTCGTCGTCCTCAATGGCGGCAATGCGTGGGTTGTGCAACTGATACAGGTCGATGTAATCCGTATTCAGGCGACGCAACGACTGTTCGCATGCGAATCGAATGAAATCCGGCTCGAACTTCTGCGGGCGTTCCTGGTGGCCGACCCGTGGCGTGGTCTGGTCGTAGATGTCATACCCGAATTTGGTGGCGATGATCATATCGTGCCGGCGATGCCCCATGAACTTGGCGAGGATTTCTTCACCGTACCCGTCTCCATACGTGTCTGCCGTATCGAAGAAGTTGATCCCAAGCTCCAGCGCTTCTTCCAGCAGTTGGCGGCGAGTTTCCTCAGGGATTCGTCCCCACCAGTTGGTGGCCACGGTCCAGACTCCAAATCCAACTTCGGACAGCAGAAGGTCGGTGTTGGGCAGCTTGCGGTATTTCATCGTGCAATTTCCTCAGGGGTTGTGATCGATCGCTCAGTCGCCGCCTTGCAGCGGTCGCTCACAGTACATTATCCGCAACCACCGGGTTGGCAGCAACCGTTTCCCCGATTTGGCGCGGACAGGCCCCGCCAGGCCCGCAGGACGCAGGCCCTGCTCCGGTGGCGCTACCCGTCCGGGTCTCCGGCGCAATCCGCCCAGTAAAAGATGATCTGGTCGTCGCGCCAGGGGAATTTGTCCAGATTCAGCAACAGGGCCACGCGCTCGGGCCAGGGCAGGTTCTCTTCGCTTGCCCACTTGAGCGCGAGGCTGTCCAATTCGTCCCGTCGGAACAGACAGGGCTCATCACCGTTCCATGCGTTGCAGATGATTGATTCCGTTCCACATTCCGGGTCAACCACGAGGTCGAAAAGAAAATCGTAAAGCGGCGGTTCTGAAACCGCCAGCACAGCCGCTATATCGAGGGAACCGGCCAAGGGACGCAGGAATCGCAGGTAAGGAAAATCAGGCGGCTACCAGACCCAGGCTGTCGTGAATCGCATCCACCGATTCCGAGAATCGTGCGTCGTCAAGCACGGGGGTGGCGGAACCCAGTCGGACGGTGGGGATGATATCTACCCACGATTTGCACCCGCCGTATTCGGGAATAAACCGCACCGTGGTTGGTTCCTCCATGCGGTACACCCGCAGCAGCATCACCGTCAGCGGAACCATCGGCTTCCAGTGGAGGCGGGACTCTGCGTAGGTATCGGTCCAGATGTGGTGGGGCGCGAGGCTCGCAACCTTGTCCAGCCGGTCAATTTCCAGCAGTTCGTGAACCCTGGCCCAGTGCGTGAACGTCACCGCGTCCGTATCGCTGGGGTCATCCATCAGGAGACGCCGCAGCGTCGGCTGATGCGAGTCCTTGAGCAGGTCCTCCCTTTGGTGCAGATACGTGGGATACAGCAGGAATTCGGGATGGATCACCCTGAAATCCTTGCTCTCCTCATGAATCCCACCCTTGCGGACCATCAGTATCTGGTCCCCGTCGGCCAGCGCTTTGACCGTGATGGCCCATTCCTTCAACGCCAGTTGGCAAGTGGCCGGAGTTGTCATGATGCGTACCTCCCGGGAGGGTTCATCGGCGCTTGTCGTGTTGTTGATACGTCCCGTCGGTGACCGCGAAAACGATGCACCGCGGTTTTCCAGTCGGGGATGTTACCACAGGTTACTTCCCCCGGTTGCAAAACTCTCCGTAGTCGGGCACATCTTCCCCCAACACATAGAGCCAGTAGTATGTACCTGTGTCCCCCATATACTTGAACTGCTTGCGGACGTCTTTCAGCACGTCGTAGAAGTCGCCATGGGCCCGGAAGTAATTTCGTATGCCATCGTATTCTTCGTCCAGTTCGATGAGACGCTGCGCATTGTGGACCGTCGCCACAATCTTGCGCCGATTCCGAATGATACGGGTGTCGGCGGCCAGCGTATCGATGGCGGATTCATCCATCGTGGCCACTTTGGCAACGTCAAAACCCTGGAACCCGGCCTGAAAACCGGGCCATTTGCTGTTGACAACCTTCCATGACATCCCGCTCTGGAAGACGGCTTTGGTCATCACTTCCAGATAATCGTTGAGGCTCCGGGGAACGATTTGAGGCGGCGCGTCCGGGTGCTGATGTTCCTGCTCAGTGGTCATTGGGCGCTCCTTGTTATCCGAACGGCGTGATCGACACGGTGTCGCGGCGGGCAATTATTCGCCCTTGCTGATCGGATCGTTGAGTTCGCCGGGCGAATCGGGGGTCGCGATCCGCAGCAGGTTGCTGAGGTTGGCCGTCGTAACTTCCGCAACCTCTTCAACCGAGATGCCCTTCACGGTAGCGAGACATTGAGCAACCTCGGCCAGATGTCTGGGCTCGGTCCAATTGTGGCGATATTTCTTGAAGGGCTGCGGATAAGCATCGGTTTCAAGGACGATGTGTTCCAGGGGAATGTCCCGGGCAACCTCTCGCAATTCAGGCAGCCGGGTCAGCGGCCGCGCCAGCGAAATGTAGAAGCCGCAATCCATCGCGGCCCTGGCGGTTTCCGCATCGCCCTGGAAGTAGTGCATCGCGCCGCCCACCTGGCCGGCGTTCTCTTCCCGCAGCACCTTGAACACCTCGGGATGCGACTCGCGGGAGTGAAAGATCACGGGGAGGCCCAGGCTTTTCGCCAGGTGAATGTGCTGCCGAAACACCTGGTCCTGGATCTCATGGTCGGGCGAGTCGGGCAGATAATCCAGACCAACTTCCGATATGCAGACCACCCTTGGGTTGTCCCTGGCCAGCGATTCGAGCCGGGCGTACAGCGCATCGTCCACGGGACGTTCCGCCTGCATCGGATGGATTCCGACGCCGGCGTAGAACATCGGATGCTCATCGGCGAGGGCGATGCACCGTTCGGTACTCTCCAGCGTGGTGCCGGCCAGAACAATGTACCCGACGCCTGCCTCGTTGGACCGCTGCAGGATCCCCGGCAATTCGGCCGGGTCGTACTGTTCGTATTGGTCCAGGTGGGTATGGGCGTCGCAGAATATGGGAGATGCGGGCATGGAGCGGACTCCGGAAATGCTGTGACCTTGCAATCAGGATGTGCGGCCCCGATTATATCATTCTGATCGCAATGCGCTGATTCGCATGGGGCGTCTTATGGGTAGATTCAACTGGGATTGGAGCGCCGGCGGGCCGCCTCACGAAGCCTATTCCCGCGTCACCGAACCGGAGCGTTTCCAGCCGTTGCACGACTGGACGCTGGAATTGCTGGCGCGGCTGGACGCGGAGTTTGAGGTAGAGATTGCCGAATGGGATGGTCGGGATGCAGAGTTAGAGCGTTCGACATTGGCGTGCCCGTTGGTGAAACTGACGCCAGGTGGAGATAACCGCGCACCCATCATCATCGCGTTCACCACCTTTCCGGGACTGACGGTACGGTTTGGACGCTGGCACGTCGAGTGGTTTCCCGATTGCGGCTGCGACGCCTGCGACGAGATGCCCGACGAAAACTTTGACCATTTGCGCAGGCTGGTGGATTGCGTCGTTGCCGGCGGATTCCGGGAGGCCGTGTATTTGACGCCCGGCGGCGATGGCAGAAAGGAGCATGAGTTCCGCTCCAGCGAGCGCCTCGGCAAAGGCGAGGCGAGCGTTGGGCGCCCCGAGGCCATCGCAATGCTCGGCGGAGAATCCAACTTGACCATCAACTGGATGCCGTGGCACAAGCGCGAGGGGTAGATTGCCGACGGTCACGGCTGCCCGATTTCCCGTTGACAGGATGGGACTGCTGGTCTACGATGATTGTTGACCACTTTGGTCGGGAATTATTTGACACCATCACCGGCGGCGCCGCAAAACCGGCCGTTGAGGAGGACTTGCGCCCGATGACTACCCAGGCACAGCGTGTAATCTCTCGGGACACCACTTCCGAAGAACTGAACTCGGATTACAAGTGGGGATTCACCATCGACATTGAGGAGGAAGCGTTTCCCAAGGGCCTCAACGAAGACGTGGTACGCCTCATTTCGGCCAAGAAAAACGAGCCGGAGTGGATGCTGGAGTGGCGCCTGAAGGCGTTCAGCTTCTGGTCGCGCCAGAACTACACCGAGCCCACCTGGGCCAACGTGAACTATCCTGCCATCGACTTCCAGGACATCCACTACTACGCTGCGCCGAAGTCCGCGGACGACGGTCCCAAAAGCCTTGATGAAGTGGATCCCGAAGTGCTGGAAGCTTTCAGCAAGTTGGGCATTCCCCTGGAGGAACAGGCCCGGCTGGCCGGAGTCGCCGTTGACGCCGTTCTGGACAGCGTGTCCGTGGCCACCACCTACCAGGAACAACTGGAAAAGGCCGGCGTGATCTTTTGCTCAATGAGCGACGCCATCCAGAATCACCCCGACCTGGTGCAGAAGTACCTGGGTTCCGTGGTGCCCTACGCCGACAACTTCTATGCCACCCTGAACTCGGCGGTGTTCTCCGACGGTTCGTTCGCGTACATCCCTCCGGGAGTGCGCTGTCCCATCGAGTTGATGACCTATTTCCGCATTAACCAGGCCGACAGCGGGCAGTTCGAGCGCACGCTGATCGTAGCCGACGAAGGCTCCTACGTGAGCTATCTCGAAGGCTGCACGGCCCCGATGCGGAAGAACAACCAGCTTCACGCCGCCGTGGTCGAACTGGTGGCGATGGAAGGCGCAGAGATCAAGTACAGCACGTTGCAGAACTGGTATCCCGGCGACAAGGACGGTCAGGGCGGCGTGTACAACTTCGTTACCAAGCGGGGCAAGTGCGCCGGCGCGGACTCTAAAATCTCCTGGACCCAGGTGGAAACCGGTTCCGCCATCACTTGGAAATACCCCAGCGTCATCTTGCAGGGCGACAACTCGGTGGGCGAGTTCTACTCGGTTGCGCTGGTCAACAACTGGCAGCAGGCTGACACCGGCACCAAGATGATCAACGTGGGC
>CAZCZB010000003.1:0-109002 GCA_964502995.1 uncultured Dehalococcoidia bacterium | reverse complement strand
CACCATCGTTGCCAAGGGAATCTCCGCCGGCCAGGGCGAGCAAACGTACCGCGGCCTGGTGAAGATCAATCCCACAGCCCACGGCGCAAAGAATTTCACCCAGTGTGATTCGCTCCTCGTGGGAGACAAATGCGGCGCCCACACCGTGCCCTACATCGAGGTCAAAAACCCCAGCGCCCAGTTGGAGCACGAAGCCACCACGTCCAAGGTGTCCGACGACCAACTCTTCTACCTCCAACAGCGAGGCATCGGAGTCGAGGACGCGCACTTCATGATCATCAACGGCTTCTGCCGCGGGATTTTCCAGGAGTTGCCCTTCGAGTTCGCCATGGAAGCCTCGCAGTTGCTCAAGGTCAGCCTGGAAGGAACCGTCGGGTAATCCTTCTTCACACCAACCACCCAGAGGAATCTTTAACCACGATGAACGACACTTCACCAATCCTGGAAGTCAACAACCTCCACGTGTCGATTGACGATCAGGACATACTGCGCGGCGTGAACCTCACGGTGCGCCCGGGCGAAATCCACGCAATCATGGGGCCCAACGGGTCCGGCAAAAGCACCCTGGCAAATACCCTGGCCGGACGACCGGAGTACAAGGTAACGAGCGGTCAGGCCACCTATCGAGGCATGGACCTGCTGGACATGGAACCCGAGGACCGCGCCCGCGAAGGGGTGTTCCTGGCGTTCCAGTACCCGGTGGAACTCCCCGGCGTGCGGGCCTGGCAATTCCTGAAGGCCGCCGTGGACGCCAAGCGAGTCCACGCCGGTGAAGAGGAAATGGGCGCGCGCGAATTCGACCGCCTGTTGCGCGACAAGGTGGCCGAGGTCGAAATCGACCCCGAGCTGGTGCGACGGTCAGTGAACGAGGGGTTCTCCGGCGGCGAGAAAAAGCGGAACGAAGTCCTGCAGATGGCGCTGCTCGAACCCACCCTTTCGCTGCTCGACGAAACCGACTCCGGGCTGGACATCGACGCCCTGCGAATCGTCGCCGATGGAGTCAACCGTCTGCGCCGGCCGGACAACGCGGCAGTGGTCGTAACCCACTACCAGCGCATCCTGAATTACATCACCCCGGATCAGGTACACGTCCTGGTGGACGGGCGGATCGTGCGCAGCGGCGGGGCCGAACTCGCGGAACAGCTTGAAGCCCAGGGCTACGACTGGATTCGCGAACAGGCCGCAGCCGACGCATAGCGCCACTACCCTCACGTGGGCCAATCCCCCACGATTGGCGACACGCGTTGCGACCGACCGCACGCCTGGTGAGAAAACGCGTGCCGCAAGTAACGCACCGCCAGCCTTACCTACATCATTCCAACGCCAGCGCATACCAACACTCTCACCTGCTGAAGGAACTGACTGAGCATCACCAATGACGACGACGACCACCAACGCTGCCGATACCTATCCGCACTACGCGTCCGCGTATGCGGCGCAGGCGAACGATGTGCCGCCCGCCCTGCGCAAATCTCGTGAACATGGTTGGGAAGCATTTCTCAAATCCGGTCTGCCCACGGCGCGCCGCGGCAACGAACCCTGGAAATACACCAACGCCGGCACGATTGCCAGGGAAGCTTTCGGGTTCGCGGAAAACCTGCCGGTCGATTCGTCGGGCGTAACGCTACAGGGTTTGCAGACGCTTGCGCCCTGGCACGCAGATTGGCATACGATGGTCTTGGTGGACGGAGTGTTCGCCGCCGGATTGTCATCGTCAGAAACGGCCAATGGCGGTACCGGCGCGGTTGTGTCTCCGCTGTCCGATGCGATCCGGACCCAACCCAGGCTGGGCGACTCGTTGCTGGGGACGCTCGCCACGCCCGAAGACGACGGTTTCGCAGCCCTGAATACGTCTTTCGTCCGCGATGGCGTGGCCATCTCGGTTCCGGCTGGCGTCGACGCCGGCGTGGTCAACGTCGTGCATCTGACCACCGAAAGGAACCAGCCGCGGGCCACCTACCCACGCACCCTGATCAACGCCGAACCGAACTCGAAGGTTACGATCATCGAATCCTTCGTCGGGCCCGATAGCACACGTTACCTGACGGCTGCGGTTGCCGAGGGGCACGTGGCGGAAGGCGCGTCCGTCGAACACTATCGGCTGTTGTTCGACGGGAGAGACGCCTACCACGTGGGCATCAGCCGTGTCGTTCAGGAGAAGGATTCACGATTCTCGTCGACCGCCATCTCCGACGGCGCTTTGCTGGGTCGCAACGACTTTGCCGTAAAACTGGCCGGAACCGGCGCCGAGTGTACGCTCAACGGCCTGTATCTGACCAAGGACGCGCAACACATCGACAACTACATCAACATCGACCATGCCGAACCCTACGGCACCAGCCGCATGTTCTACAAGGGCATTCTGGACGGCCGGTCCCGCGCCGTTTTCGGCGGCAACGTCACCGTGCGCAAGGACGCCCAGAAGACCGACGCGCAGCAGACTGACAAAAACCTCCTGCTTTCCCAGGAGGCCGAGGTGGACAGCAAGCCCAGCCTGCTGATTTACGCGGATGACGTCAAATGCGGTCATGGCGCCACCGCCGGCCACATCGACGAGGACACGGTGTTCTACATGCGGAGTCGGGGCCTGGACTTGCCGACGGTGAGCCGCATCCTCATCCACGCTTTCGCCAGCGAGATCATAGATACGGTGGCCCTGGAACCGTTGCGCGAATACCTGGACGTGCGGTTCCAAAACGCCGTGCCCGACGCCAACATCGCTCTGCCCGTCGGAGGCTGATCGTGACGACCGGATTCAACGCGACTGGCGCCCCCAGCGCCACGACGGACGATGGTTTGAAGACCATTGACGCCCACAGTCTCCGCCTGGATTTCCCGATACTGGACCAACAGATCAACGGGAAGCCGCTGGTGTACCTGGACAACGCGGCCACCACGCAGAAACCGAAAGCGGTGATCGACGCCATCACCAACTACTACGTGCGAAACAACGCCAACGTCCACCGGGGCGTCCATACCCTCAGCCAACGCGCCACCGATGATTACGAAACCGCACGCGAATCGGTCCGTCGATTCATCAACGCCCCCAGCGCCGAAGAGGTGATCTACGTGCGCGGCACCACCGAGGGGTTGAACCTGGTGGCCAGCAGCTACGGGCGCAAGTATCTCAAGGCCGGCGACGAGGTCATCATCACCGGCATGGAGCACCACTCCAACATCGTACCGTGGCAGATTCTCCGCAAGGAAATCGGAATCGAGTTGCGCGTCGTGCCGTTCAACGACGCCGGCGAATTGCTGCTGGAAGAATACGAAGCCATGCTCAACGACCGCACCCGCCTGGTGTCGGTGGTCCACCAGTCCAACGCTCTGGGCACGGTGAATCCCATCAAGCCGATGGCGGAAATGGCTCATGCCCGTGGAGTCCCGGTGCTGGTGGACGCCGCCCAGTCGGTGCCGCACATGCCGGTTGACGTGCAGGACCTGGGAGCAGACTTCCTGGCATTCTCCGGTCACAAACTCTTTGGCCCGACGGGCATCGGCGCGCTGTGGGGCAAGGCGGAACTGCTGGACGACATGCCCCCGTACCAGTCCGGCGGCGAGATGATCCGCTCCGTAACCTTCGAAGAGACCATCTACAACACGCTGCCCCACAAGTTCGAGGCAGGAACCCCCGACATCGCCGGCGCAATCGGCCTGGGCGCTGCCATCGAGTACCTCGAATCCATCGGGATGGCGAGGATAGCTGCCTACGAGCAGGCGCTGCTCCGCTACGGAACCGAAAAGATATCCGGAATCGAGGGAGTCCGCCTGATCGGCACCGCAGAGGAGAAGGGCGGCGTGCTTTCGTTCCACATGGAATCAGCGCATCCCCACGACATCGGCACCATTTTGGATGCCGAGGGCATCGCAGTGCGCACCGGCCATCACTGCGCTCAGCCGGTCATGGCCCGCTACGGTATCCCGGCGACAGTGCGGGCTTCCCTGGCGTTTTATAATACTACCGACGACATTGACGCGCTGGTCAAAGCGATTGACCGCGTTATCGAGGTATTCGGCTGATGGTATCCGATCTGAGCGATCTCTACCAGGAGATTTTACTGGAACACAACCGGCGACCGCGCAATTTCCGGACGCTGGACGATCCCACCCACCAGGCCGACGGCTTCAATCCGCTGTGCGGCGACCAGATCACCATCCAACTCAAGGTTTGTGCGGAGAGGGTCGATGACGTGGGGTTCCAGGGCCACGGCTGCGCCATAAGCAGGGCGTCCGCATCGATGTTGACCCAGGCGGTCAAGGGTGCCACCGCAGACGAAACGATGGCCGTGTTCGACGAGTTCCACCGGATGCTGACCGAACCGGACGCGGAACTGGACATTGACCTGCTTGGCGATCTGGAAATGCTGTCCGGCGTCGTTGCCTACCCCACTCGGATCAAATGCGCGATCCTGGCGTGGCATACTCTCAAAGCTGCCATGGAAGGCGAATCGGTCGCCACCACCGAATAAACCCCGACATCAACGCGCTTCCTGACCGGAAACGCCGGCGAGCATGGCCCGATTGCCCGAAAACCCGGACGCGCTGTACGGCGACGTCATCATGGAGCATTACCGCAGCCCCCGGTATCGGGAACGGTTGTCAACCCCAGACGCAGAAGCCGAAGAGTTCAACCCCTTCTGCGGCGACCGGGCGAATCTGCAATTGCGACTGGGCAACAGCGGCGGCGGCGATCCGGTGATCGAAGGCGTGAGCGCGATTGCGGAAGGTTGCAGCATCATCCAGGCTTCCGCGTCGCTGCTTGCCGATGGAATCCACGGCCGAACTGTGGACGAAGCCGCCGACCTGTCGCAGTTGTTCCGCGACCTGATGCAGGGCAAACCATTGCCGCCGGTGGCCCTGGACGAACTGGGAGAGTTGGGGGCGCTGGAAGTGGTTCGTCAGTACCCCGTCCGCATCAAGTGCGCATTGCTCCCGTGGGTGGCTTTGGAGGAAGGGCTGCGCCGATTGCACCGGCGATAAACCCGTCCGTATCAATTTGTCTGGGGTGGGGAAGCGGGTGCCTCGGACAGAATCTCCCGCAGTCTGTACCCGTATTTCGGCTGTTCGTCCGGGGAAAACTCCAGATTGGGGATAAGGTCGTACTTTTCAACCCGCAATCGGTATTCGTAGCCGTGCGCGCGCGGGAATTCCTCAATCAAGCCGTAGTAAGGCTCCCCGTTCACCACAATACAGGCAGCGGTGATCGGCGCGTTTGCATAGCACTGAACGCGCCAGGGACCAACCTCTATTTCCTCGACGGTTGATTCCGCAGGCGTTTTGTCGATCACCTCCAGCAGTTGGCGCGATCCGTCCTCGTACTCCTCGAACCGGATCAGATAATCAAAACCGGCCTCAAATTCGAACCCGGCAATGGCTCCCCTGAACGGTGTCCCGTCCACCAACATACAGGTTTGATCCGATTTGGGGCAGGTGATACGTGCGGGAGACACCACCGCGATCCGTTCATCGCCGGCAGCCCGAGATTTGGAAACAATCTCCAACAGCCGATAGGCGTAGAGGCCGGCGTCCTGCGGCGGTTCCTTCTGGCCCGGAAAGGCGTCGTATTCTTCGATCTTCAGCCGGTACCGGTAACCCGGTTCGTGGTTGAAACCCTCTATCTCATCGTAGAAAAACTGGCCGTCAACGATCAGGCACATGCGGCGGAACGGCCCATAGCACTCTTTTCGGGAGGGCCCAACCGTCACCTCTAGTACCCTGCCCGATGCCCTGCGCCCGGGACCATCGGCGGTCGGTTCCCGGGCCGGCCGGGCGTTCGCCGTGGGCTCAACGCCCGGCTCGCCGACCGGTGTAAGATTATCGACCGGCGGAGGAGCCACGGTCGACTCGGTGATCAGCCGGGCATTTCCAGCGCCGCCGTCGCCACACGCGATCAACGCCAGAATGCTGACCAGCGCCGCCGCCAGCAGAACTACGATTGTGGGCGACCGCTTTCCGCCCACAAGCATTTCACTTGCCCTGAAGCCCTCGCAGGTATGCAATCTGGCCAACATGCTGGTACATCTCGCCGATGATCTGTCGAAACATCGCGCCCAGCGACATTTCGGGACGCCGTTCGCGTGGCACCGTTTCCATATCAGTCGGCGCAAGGGTATTCAGGTAGGCCAGCGTGCTTTGCCGAACCGCGGCCCGGTACTGCAAAAACTGTTCAAGGTCCACACCTGGGAAGTCGTTGACCTGCTCGGCGGTGTGCCCGAATCCGTTGTCCCTGGTCGGAAGGCCAAACTTTTCGTGCCATCCCCCGGTTTCCCAAAGCTCCGTCTGAAACTGGGCGAAGAACTGGATCCACATATCTTCTACGCGCACCATGTGCCAGAGGATCCATCCGATGGAATTTGCATCCGGCGCAGGTTGCCAGGCCATCTCTTCGGCGGTCAGACCGTCCAGCGCTTCCATCAGGAAACCGGTTTCTTTCTCAAGGGCGTCGGCAATCAATTCATTCAGGGTCACGGCTAATCTCCATCTGGCGATGTGACGCGAACGGGATGGCCGACGCTAGGCCGGCGTTTCGGTGGCGATGGGAGAGGCGGCAGGGCGGGCGCCCATCTCGCGGTCAAGGAGCAGCAGGGCGTCGGGACGGCCCCGAACCATGTCAAGGGCGGCGATCACGTCCCGGGCAGTCTTTTCCTCTTCCACCTGCTCGGACACAAACCACTGCAGCATGATCTGGGATGCGTAGTCGTTGACCGAAACTGCCACGCCATACAGTTCATTGATCAGTTGAGACACGTACTGCTCGTGGGCCAGCGTCTGCCGCATTACGTCTTCAACCGAATCGAACTCGACCGGGGGTTGTTCGATCGGCAGCAGGGCAACCCGGTTGTCCCGGTCCTGCAGGTAATCCACGAATTTCATCGCGTGCGTGTATTCCTCCTCGCTCTGGATTCTCATCCACCGAGCGAAGCCGGGCAGGTCGATGGACTCGCAATAAGTTGACATCGACAGATACAGGTACGAGGAATAAAGCTCCGCGTTGATGTGCCGGTTGATGGCATCCTGAAGCGTGGTATCGACTGGCATTGTTGATCTCCGTTTTCGTGGGCGTATCGTTGGTGGGCGTGTCGATTGATGACCCGGGCGCTGGTGCGGCAGCGAGCGTGGAGCAATCCTCAGTCGTGCAGGAAGCCCAGCACCGTATCGAAGAAGGCGTCCGGGCGTTCGACCTGGGGTATGTGCCCGCATTGGGGGATCACGGTCAGGGTCGCGTTGGGCAGCAGGTCGCGGAAGGCTTCGCCGTATTCGGGCGGCACCACCTGGTCCGAGTCGCCCCAAACCACCAGGGTGGGCATGGTGATGCGGTGGGCGCGCTTGGTCAACCCGCGCTCGGGAATGGGCCAGGTGAACTTGGCAACCGACTGCAGGGTCTGGATGCGGTCGAGGGTGTGTTCCAACCGGGCCTCGGGATCATCCGGCTGCGCCACGTAGGCATGGGCCATTTCGCTGTCCGGGTCATGCCACATCATCTGCCTGCGCTCATCCGGCGTCAGTATGAAGAAGTCGGCCACCGGCGTTTCCTCCAGCCACAGGCCCAGGGAATTGACCAGCACCAGGCGGGAAATTCGATCTGATTGGTGTGCCGCCAATTCGGCCGCGCAGAACCCGCCGTACGAGTGCCCGATGACGTGGCAGCGATCAATTCCCAGGGCATCCAGCAACTCCTCGAAGAACTGCACCAGATCCCACAGGTCATCAATGTTGTTCAACCCGGTGGACTTGGCAACGCCGGGATGGGCCGGCGCGTAGACGTGATAGTCCTGTGCCAGCCGGTCCAGATAGTCGGGCCAGCCCACGTATCCGCCAGCGCCGTGCAGATACACCAGGGGATGGCCGGAACCACCCTCTGCAACCTGGACATTGAACATTCCGTTACGAACGGACACCATCCGCTCAGTGTGCGAAACCATCGGGAAATCACCTCTAATTGGCAAGAAAAGTGTGGCGACAATGCGGAATCCGTACTCGACAAACCGCGACGCTGCGGCATCTACGATACCATACAATCGATCGGGGGTAAGAGCGGGCGGTTACGTAGAGACACGTTGCGGTTGCTGGTGCGGAACCGGCCTCAATCCGGTGCGCCGCCGGGATGGCTGACGGTCGTTTGACACGCACAGCGGGCCGGCGCAGAATGGCGGCATCAGTGGCGCGCAGCCCCGGAGTACGGCATCCGGCCCCACGCAATGCTACCCCAAGGAGGGACTCTTATGGCATTTCCTGAACGTATGAGATTTGGCATCTTCCTCGGCCCATTTCATCGGGTTGGCGAGAACCCAACGCTGGCCATCGAGCGCGACCTTGAGCTGGTGGAATGGTTGGACAAGCTTGGGTTTGATGAAGCGTGGGTCGGAGAACACCACAGCGCAGGTTGGGAGATCATCTCCTCGCCCGAGGTTTTCATCGCCGCCGCCGCTCAGCGAACCAACCGCATCAAGCTGGGCACCGGCGTGGTCAGCCTCCCCTACCACCATCCCCTGATGGTCGCCAACCGCATGGTGCAACTCGACCACATGACCTACGGGCGCGTGCTGTTCGGCGTCGGCCCCGGCGCGCTGCCCGGCGACGCCTACATGATGGGTATTCCCCACGAATTGCAGCGCGAGCGTATGGATGAATCGCTGGGCATCATCCTGCGACTGTTCACCGAGACCGAGCCCATCACCTACAAGAGCGACTGGTTCGAGTTGAACGAAGGATTGCTGCAATTGCGGCCGTACACCCGACCCTACATGCACACGTCGGTCGCGTCGGTGCAGTCGCCGGCCGGCGTCACCCTGGCGGGCAAGCACGGATGCTCGGTGCTCACCATCACCGTCCCGCGTGATCCGTCGGCGGGCCCGTCCGACTTGCAGGGGTTGTGGAACATCGCGGAAGAATCCGCGGCGGAACACGGCCAGACCATGAACCGCGACGACTGGCGGCTGGTACTGCCCGTACACCTGGCCGAAACTCGCAAGGAGGCCCTGGACGACGCCCGCATGGGAGCCGGCCGCTACCTGCGCGAGTACAGCGAAGGGACCAACGGCCGCAAACCCGTGTACGACGGGCCCCTGGACAAAGTAATCGACCACATGGCCGATACCGGCAGTTGGATCATCGGCACCCCTGACGACTGCATCGAGGCCATCGAAAGGCTGGGCGAGCAGAGCGGCGGATTCGGCGCGTTCCTGGTGCAAACCATCGACTGGGCGCCCCGTGAGAAGATGCTTCGCAGCTACGAACTGATGGCCCGTTATGTCATGCCCCACTTCCAGGGCAGCGTACTGAGCACTGCCGCGTCCAACCAATGGGCCAAGGAACGCCAGGAAGACCTGGTGAGCGGACGGGTGCGCGCCATTGACCGCGCCAGGCAGGCCTACGCCCAACGCGCCTGATAGTATCCTGACAAGCGCGGGACCAAAGTTCGCCTGCGCATGGAGAAGCTGAGGGGCAGCCGATTGGCTGCCCCTGTTCGTTGCGCTAGGCCGGCGCTTTGGCCGCCGACCAATCGACTCCGTTAAGTACGATTTTCTGGAACTCGGGCGACTCGAAACTCCTGCCATCATGGCCGAGCAGGAGCACAAAGACGTTGCCGTCGCCGTACTGCCGCGTCCAGCCCAGCGGATAGGTGCCGCCCGGCATGAAAGTGGGGTTGCGGTCGGGACCCCAGGGCCAGGTGCCGTCGTCGGCCGTTCCGGTGATGAAAACGGTGTTGCCGTCCTTGATCGCCAGGTTCATGTACAGTTCATCGTCGGTGGCAAAGTCCGCGATGCCCTCTGCGCCGGGGTGCCCACTGTCGCTGACATTGACGGTGAAATTGCCGTAGGGCGGGTGGTAACTGGTGCCGGAAATCCAGCCGCCACCGGTGATGTCATGATACTCGGGCCACGCCGCCGCCACGCAGGTCGCGATGTGGATGCACACGAATCCCTTGCCGCCGCTCACGAAGTTTTTGAGACCGTCCATCTGGTCGGCAGTCAGGGTCCAGTCGCCGAAATCCGGCACGTTCTCGCGGCGCGTGTTGAACACCAGAACGTCGTAACCACTCATGGCCGAACTGTCGGCCAGGGCCGACGCGTCCTCGGTCACCGTAACGTCGTGTCCCGCTCCCTTGAGAAAGGACTCCAGTATCGGCGTTGATTCCTCGTATGGGTGGCGACCACCCGAAATAACCAGCAGTTTCATAAATCCATCCCTCCGTATTGGTATCGAGAATTGTAAGATGGCGCGTAACGTGTGGCAAATCGCGAATTTCGGGGTTACCGACCGTGTTGCGATGCCGCAGTTGAACGAGGAAACCGCCTCGGATCCAAGCCGCCATTTGCCTTGTCACCGGATTAATATCCAATACAGCGGGAATCCCGCTGACACTGGACGGATCGGGAACCAATCCGACCCAATGGCTCCTTGAATCGTAAACGACCAGGCCGGAACGGGTTTATAATGGAAAGCACCGCTCAAACCCCGGATTTGCTACGACGCTGCGGCAACGCTCAAGTGGAGGTTACCGCCATGTGTGGACGTTTCGGACTATTCGACGGGATTGACGATCTGGCCTGGCACTTCAACCTTCAGGCAGAGCAGCTTGGCGACTACGCGCCCCGGTGGAACATCGCACCCACCACGCCCATCCTCACCGTGGCCGCGGGAAATGTTCCGCGCATCATCAGATGGGGCATCCCCGGCAACCGGGGCAACCGCCCGCTGTTCAACGCCAGGAGCGAAACCGTTCACCGGCTGCCCTCCTTCCGCGACGGTTTCCGCAGCGCCCGGTGCCTGGTTCCGGCCAGCGGTTTCTACGAGTGGCGCAAATTGCCAGACGGCGCCAGATCCCCGGTCTGGATTCACCGGACCGACGAAAAACCCCTGGCGTTCGCCGGCATCATCGGCGGCCAAAACGAGCCGGCCGCCGCCATCATCACGACGGAACCGAACTCGCTGATGGCCCCCATCCACAACCGAATGCCGGTGATTCTGGAGCCGGAGGACTACCATCAATGGCTCCACGATGACTCCCACAGCCCCGAACTGCGCGCGCTGATGCTGCCGCGGGACTGGCCCGACATGACGCACAGGCCGGTTTCCACCGCCGTCAACCGGGCAACCAACGACGGCCCCGAACTCATCGGCTCACAACCCACCGAGACCCCCAGGCTGTTCTAAGACTGCTACCCTCAGCGTCGGTCACACCGACGTCTGCGTCACCACCCTGGGCGCGACCCGGCGCGGCAGCCACCTGCCGTCGCTCGGAGTCCCCAAAAGCTGGCCGTCGCGCACGATCACCTTGCCGCGCAGCAGGGTCATTATGGGATAGCCTTCGCAGCGAAACCCGTCCCAGATGGAGTAGTCCGAGTCGGCGTGCAGTTCGTCCACCGTGATCGTCTTCTTCAGGTTGGGATCGAAGATCACCACGTCGGCGTCGCTGCCCACGGCGATCGCGCCCTTTTGCGGATACATCCCGAGAATTTTCGCTGCGTTGGTGGATGTGACGGCAGCGAAACGCTGCAGGTCGATGCGTCCGTTGGCGGCAAGCTTGGTGTACGTCACCGGCATCCGCGTCTCGATGCCGTTGTGTCCGCCGCACAGGGTGCGTATGGTATCGCCGGCCAGCTTGATGTTCTTGTAGGTGGTCCATTCGTCCGTCGCGGTGGTGCAGATGGGCCCGTCCACCAGTCCCTGCTGCAGCGCGTCCCGGTCGTCGGAGAACTTGATGGCCGGGTAGGTGTGTATGGCGAGGCCGTCGGGTTTCAGGTAATCGTCGCAGGTGAACTCCAGGTAGTTGTGCAGCGCCTCGCCGTACACCGGCAGTTGCGCCATGCGGGCCTCGGCGATGGCAGCCACTCCCTCTTTCGCAGTGGTGTGGACGAAATAGATGCCCGTCTCGGTCTTTTGGGCCAGCCGCACAACCTTTCGGAAGGAAATATCCTCGGAGATATTGTTGTGGGCCAGGTGCAGGTTGGAGCCATGGTCGCGTCCTTCCCGCTCCAGCTTTTCCTCCATGTAGGTGACGATGTCGTCCTCTTCGGCATGCACCGCCATGATTCCGCCCTGCTTGCCGACCTCCTGGAAAATCTCCCACAGATGGCCCATGGGCACTCGGGCATGGAAAGTCGTGAATATCTTGAAACTGGCTACGCCGGACTGGATCGCCTCGCCAATCTCGCCTATCGTGCTGGGCGGCACGGCGCCGGCCAGGATGTAGTGGAATGTGTAGTCGATATACGAATGCCCGCGAAAGATGTCGCGCCGCAGTTCGACCTGGGCCATGATGGGATCGGACGGCGGCGCCGCGCCTGGCGTGAGCGGCAGCGCCCCCGCGAAATCCACGTAGGTGGTGACTCCGCCAAACGCGGCGGCGCGACTGGCCGCCTCCGGTGGTTGGGTGAATACGTCGGGGTCGCCGCCGGCCCAGTAATCCGGCACCGGCACGTTGATGTGCGCGTGCGGTTCGATTCCGCCGGGCAGCACGATCATTCCCGTGGCGTCGATCACGTCGGCGGCGCCCACCTCATCCAATATTCCCGGCGCGACCACGCCGGCGATCTGCTCCCCCTGGATGCCGACGTCCATCAGGCCAACGCCATCGGGAGTCACAACGGTTCCGCCTTTGATTATCAGATCCAGCATGATTGCCTCCCTTTTGTTCGTTGGTTGGCGGCCCATCTGCGTCTTTCGCCTGACTTTAGCACACATACTGGCTGAATCGGGCATGTCGCCATCCGTTGCAGATCAAAGTCGTCGTTCAAGTTCCGTCGAAATCCGCAGGCGCCGGTTGGTTGAAAGTGAACCACCGTGCGCCCATAATCCGTCAGGATTCATCGCCCGCCGCTGCGTTTCCACACCAACGCCGGCGTACTCATTGCCAACACCGGGGATTGGTCGCCAATTTCCTTGGCGACCTACGGGGGATTGCCCAGTGCTAATATCTGTCGAGCATCGGATTTGAGAATCTCGGCCACCGTCACCCGGGCGGCGCTGCCGCTTGGGATATTCAGGCATCGCGACTTCACTTTCGTGTGGGGTTCGACTGCCCTCGTTGGCATGGGCACCCAGATGGAATCGGCCGTGCTGGGCTGGTTCGTGCTGACCCTGACCGATTCGCCGTTCCTCGTCGGATCCATCGCGGCCGCGCGCATGGCGCTGAATTTCCTGGCGCTGTTCGCCGGCGCCCTCGCCGACCGCCTTCCCCGGAACATCCTGCTGTCAACCGTGGAATTCATCATGGGTTCCCTGGGAATCCTGATGTTGGTTTTGATCCTCACCGGCCTGCTGGAGGTCTGGCACATCTTCGCCATCACGCTGGTGATGGGAGTGGTCCGGCTTTGCCAGATGCCGGTGGCCCAATCGTTGGTCGCCGACACCCTGCCCCCGGAACGAGTCGGACACGGCGCCGCCTTCAACACGGTGGCCATGAACATCGCCATGCTGTGCGGGCCGGTCATCGGCGGAATCCTGTTCAAGGAATTCGGGCCGCAGGGAGCATACATCGCCATCGCCAGCCTCTATCTGTCGGCGGGAATCACGGCGCTGGGGAACCGGGTCGCCCAGTCGCGTGAAAGCCGCTCGGTAGCTCCCGTACTGACAACCGTGATGGAGGGATTGCGCTACGTGGTCGGCAACCAGGTGTTATGGGCGGTGCTGACGGTTGCGGTGATAATCAACCTGGCCGGATGGACCGTTCACACTGGCTTGGCTCCCATATTCGCCCGGGACGTGCTGGGCACCGACTCGGCCGGATTGGGCCTGCTGCTGTTCGGATTCGGAATCGGCGCGCTGACCGGTTCGCTTGGTCTTGCGATGGTGCCCAACATCCGACGCGCCGGTTTGTGGCTGATAGTGGCGGTGGTGGCCTGGCATTCTTTGATACTGGCTTTTTCTCTGTCGAAGGTCTTCTACCTTTCCATGAGCATTTTCGTCCTGGTCGGGATGGCGTTCGCCTCCACGCAGGTGCTGATACTCACGCTGCTCCTGCGCACAACTCAACGGGAATTCAGGGGCCGCGTGATGAGTCTGCGGTCGTTCGCCATCCTGGCCTACAGCTTCGGGAGCGTGGGCGCCGGCGCCATCGCCGGCGTGTGGGGAGCGCCCGGCGCCGCCCAGGTGGTGGGCGTCACCGGAGTCCTGCTCACGCTGGGCCTGGCGCTGATCGTCCCTCAACTGCGCCGCGCCTGAAACGGCGTAGAGAGCGCATCACGCCAAATTCAGCGTGGACGCCGGGAACAGGTCCTCAGGATCAACCCGATCGGGAATCACGGCCTGGTCCACATTGAACTCAATAAACGACTCCAGCGTTTTGAGCGAACTCGCGAAACCGTAGGGCAGCGGATCACCGTTCACCACGTCGCGCATGCGAAGCCACTCGGCATCACCCGGCGCGGCTGCGGAGCCATCCAGGAGGCTGTCGACGTAAGGAGTTCTCGCCGTCTGGAACGTGCGGTAAACCTCCGCTGCAAGTTCTCCGTTCGATTCCAGCACACTGTTCTTGACCACCAGCATGTGGCTGATGGGATAGATTCCGGTTTTCTGATGCCACTGGGCGTCCAATTGCGCCGGCTCAGAGAATAGCGGGAGTATCCCCTGCGACTCGTCGGGACGCGCGCCGATGGCCGCGTCTATCTCTCCCGAAGCCAGCATTTCGGACAGGTCGCTGTTCGGCGACGACACCACGTTGGACGGCACGACGTACTCGGCCACATGCTCATCGCCGGACAGCACCCAGGTGACCGCGTCGAGGCCAACGTCATACTCAGTCTTGAGCAGCCCGCGCGTCCAAACGCCGGGGGTCAGGGTGTAGCTGCGCACTCCAACACGCCGACCCTCCAGGTCCTTCGGCGTCCGGATGCCAGAGCGTTCACTAACCACGATGCCGCCGTGATAGAACGCCCGGGTCAGAAAGACGGGGAGGCCGGTGAATTCCTTGCCGTGGGCCTTGGAACACAGGTAAGTGGACAACGCCATCTCCGCCACGTCGAATTCCAGCCCGCGCACCATGCGGCGGAAAATGCTGGTGACCGGGGAAACTTCCGTGTGTTCCATATCAAACATCGGCGACGTGACCGTGCCGTCTTTCAGCGGCGACGTGTGCCCGTAGTTGCCGACGGCGGTATTCAGGATCAAGTCAGACACAGTGGACCTCCGTTTTTCGAGCGTGTTGGCCGTTCGGGATTGATGGGATTGACGGGATTGACGGGATTGTACCGGGTATGGCGACGACTTGCGCGCCCTGCTGACCGGTTTCCCGACGTCGGCGAGGGTCTCGCCCGCGCCGTGCTCACTCCGTCATTGCTGTATCATTCTGCGAACAGCAATCGGGAACTCTCATCACAAAATGCCAACACGCAAGGAGTTGTGTCGTGGAAAAGATCAGGAACAATCACCCGGATATCGCCCCGTCGGGTTCTACCTTCAGCCGCAGCGTGCGCGTCGGCAACCTGCTGTTCATCGCCGGCTGCACCGCCAGGGGCACCGACGCGCAGGGACAATCGATGGCGGCGCAGTTGCAGGTTACGCTGGACCGCATCGCCGGCATCGTGCGAGCCGAGGGCGGAGAGCCGTCCGACATCGTCAAGATCACCACGTTTGTCACCAGCGTGCCTGCGTGGCAGGAGATCAGGGAGGATCAGGAAGCCCAGTTCACCGCGTGCTTCTCCGGCCAGTACCCGGCCAACACCCTGGTGGAAATTACCGCGCTGGCCGAACCGGGTCTTGACGTTGAAATCGAAGCAATCGCCGAACTGGGTTAGGCCATTGTCGCCCACCCGAACCGGGATCGTGGCAGCGTCCTGTCCAGGGTAGAAAAATGCCGCCGGGCGCTCCCGGCGGCATCATGGTTAGAACCGATTTGATGGCCTTGAACGAACGCGCGGGCTAATTGTCCGCAGCGACCAGTTCCTCGATGCGGTTGTCCACCAGGTCGGTGCTGCATGCCGCCCCGTCCAGGAGACCCCAGCGCACCATCCAGTGGTAGGTGTCCTCAACGATCTCGTCGGTGTACGGCGTGTTGTACGAGTAGCGGATGCGCGGCAGGTGGAAGTCCTCCGGCGTGATGCCGCCGTGCTGCTTCGCCACCGCGGCGAACCGCGGTTCCTCAATCAGATAGCGCAGGTACTTGCGCTTGTCCGCGTTGATCCGGTCAACGGCGTTGACGATGGCGCGGTTGATGGCGGCGAAGGTATCCTCGTCCATGTTGTCGCTGGCGTTCTCGGCCCCAAGGTAGTGGCCTTCGCACACGGGCCGGCAGCCCAGTTTTTCGGCCAGCGTGATCCAGGGCTCCATCAGCGCGGCGGCTTCCACCTCGCCGTTCATCATGGCCTCAAAACGGAACTGCGGCGAGCCGTGATGCACCAGTTTGATCTTTTCCTCCGGCAGGTAACCCGACAGCAGGCGCAGGGCAACGTAGTGGGAACCGGCGTGGAACTGCACGGCAACCGGTTTGTTACCCAACGTGCCGGGGTAGTAGTGCGGCGAATCCGGACGCACCAGGATTGCCTGGCTGGCGACGGCGGAACGGAGGGCGATGATGCGCGCGCCCTGTTTGCTTTCATAGGCCCGACGGACCTGACCTTCTTCTCAAGCGCGGTAGATTGCCACCTGCGCATCCTCAAACGCCACATGGCCGAGGATGGGGTTGACGTCCTCCGGATTTTCGGTGGGCGACACCCGACCGCTGTTGAGCGCCTGGACGAATTCCATGTCGATGCCTTCGGCCTCGAACAATCCCTCGTCCCTGGCAACCAGCCACGGCAGACTGAAAACCACGCCGCTGATCTCGCTGACTACTTTTTTCATTCTGTTTTCCTCCCTTGCCAAGGAGATATCGGTACCGCAGAGTGTAACAGGCCGGCCGGAATCTGACGAATGGCGCCGGTCAGATCTCAACTTCCTGATCGCTGTCCATCCATTCCGCGTAGGAACCGTCGTACAATCGCACGTCGTAGCCACACTGGCGCATCGCCAACCACACAACGGACGCTCGCACGCCGCTGCGGCAATAAACGATTACCGAATCGTTGTTTGCGACGCCGGCGTAGGCCAGCCTGTCGTGCAGGTCAAACTCGTCAATGAGCAGGTGGCCGTTTTCACCGGCGGCTTCGTTGTGCGGCAGGTTCAAGGCGTCCGGAATGTGACCGGGCCGATGATCCGTCTCAACCTCGCCGCGGAATTCCTCCACGGTGCGCGTGTCCAGCAACTTGGCGGCCCCGGCGTTCACCACATCATCCAGGGTGGCGCGCACCGATGGATCAAGGTTGATCGTGAACGACCGGGGTTCGGCTGTAACGGGACGGTAGAGGACCTCGCGGCCCTGTTCCTTCCATTCCTCGAAGCGGAGGTCCATGATGTGGACGTCTTCACGACCCAGGTACTCCAGCACCCATGCTGCCATGGCGACATTTCGCCCGTCCTGGTGGTCATAGAGGACCGGAGTGACTTCGTCGCTCAACCCGGCGTCGCCAAACGCTTTGGCAAGCTGTTCAGGGTCCGCGACGCGCCCATCCGGCCCTTGCAGCTTTTTGAAAGGTACGCTGACGGCTCCCCGCAGGTGTCCCATGAGGTAGCGCATCGCAGAGCGCGGATCTATGATCAGGAAATCCGGTTGACCGATGCGCTCTGCAACCCAGTCTGCTGATACAAACGTTGCCATCAACCCACCATTTCAAACTCGGTTTCGACGGAAGTTTGGTTGGCAACCGACTGCGTGACGGGTGAGCCTTCCACCGCCAACCGCCAAATTTCCTTCAGCGTTTCCTCGTCAGCGTCGGCGCGGACGAAGCACTTGGCCGAAATCTTGCCGTAGCCGGGATTGCCTTCGTCCTCAACGCCGGCCCACTTGCGGATGTTGTCGAAATAGCCCTCAACGGCCACTTCAAGGTCGTGGATGCGAACGCCCTGCTTGGTGGCGTTGACCACGAACCCAACAGTCATGCAGCTTCCGATGGCGGAAAGCAGTTGCTCGTGGGCGCTGGCGGCAACGTCGGTGGCGGTCAGGTCGCCGGGCTCGTCCATGTCCACCTGGTGGTTGCGCATGTAGGCCCGGGCGCGCATCCCGTCCTGCCATACCACGCGGGACTTCCACGGGCCGGTAACGGCGTTGAAAACGTCGGGGTCCCGGAACGAATCCAGCACTTCGGCCAGCTTCTCGCGTGGCAAACCATTGAGGTTATCTGCTTGCGTCATGATCTGCTCCTTTCAGGTGATTGGGGCATCGGTGGCATTGTCATACAGTGTCGGCCTACGGCAGACGTTCCAGTTTGTCCAGTAGCAGCCCGACATCGTCCAATCCGGCGGCAACATGGTCTGCATCGTCCAGGTCTTCATAAAAATTGGTGTGCAAGTCGCTGGCGACGCGATACAGTCTCCCGAGTTCCACATCCCCAGTTTCGTGAGCCAGCCGCCCGATGATGCGTCCGAGCGCGACGTGGCGCTTGTGCTCCCACCCGCGGCGTTCTGCAATTGACTTGAGCATCTGCGCCGCGGCGCCCCATCCCTTCTCAGACGCCTGGCGAGTATCACCCCGCGCCAACTCCTCTAGCCCTTGCGCCAGCAACCTGTGGCTCGCTTCCTGGTAAGACTGAGACACCATCATCGTACCCAGTGCGGCAACGCTTGGTTACGCGTACTCCGCGCGCAGGATCTCGGCGGCGTCGGTGATCACCTGCATCTTCCTGGCGGCCATTTCGTGGGTGTTCACGTTGCGTTCGGCGAAGGTGCCGAACCCGCAGTCGGGGTTCAGGTAAATCTTGTCAGGCTCGAAATACTGCAACAGTTCCTTCACCCGGTCCACAACCTGCTCGGCGGGCTCTAGGTCGTCGGTTCGCGGGTTGACGACGCCCAGGCCGATTTCCTTCTCGTTGCTGTATTCCTTGAAGACTTCCATTTCACCGGCGCGCGGCGTGGCGCACTCCAGCACCAACTGGTCAATGTTCATCTGCACCAGGTAGGGAAGCATTGGGCCGTAGTTACCCGTGAGCAACACCTCTTCCTTCTTGCTCCAGTTTCCTCGACACACGTGAACGCCGGTCTTGATGCCCGTGATGCCGTCCAGCGTCTCGTTCATCAGGCGCACCGCCATTTCCAGCTCATCGGTGGGGTCGCGGCGGTTCGGCAGCGCGGCGCACATGAAGGTTTCGGTGGTTTCCTCGCCGAACACCACCTGGGACAGGGTCGGTTCATCCAGTTGGACGAAGTCGCAGCCATTGTCGCGCAGCGCGATGATTTCCTCGCGCAGCAGGGCCACCACATCCTTGGCCAGATCATCGGGCGACGGATACGCCTTGTCCGACAGCCCTTCGAACCAACCGGAACGGGTGAGCATATAGGGGCCGGGTATGGGAACCTTGACCTGCCGGTCGGTGTGTTCCTTCATAAAGGCCAACTCGTCCAGCGCCAGCCCGTGCCGCTTGCTGATGGTATCGATGACGATCGGGCTCTTGATGGCGAAGGACGGCACGTCCAGGGCGCGCAGCACTTCTTCCATGCGGGCGCGGTCGGTGGAATAGTCCAGCAGTTCCGACACCTTCATCAACTGCATCCCGTTGAGTTTGTCCACGGCGAACGAGTAGAAATTGTCGCGGCGTTGCTCGCCGTCGCTGATAATGTTAACGCCGGCCTCTTCCTGGGCGCGTATGCAGGCCAGAACTTCGTCATCGGCTAATTGGCTGAATTCTTCATACGAAATCTCACCGGCTTCCTTCCGGCGCAACGCCCGGATCAACTCTGTGGAACGAGGCCAGCTTCCGACCACGGTTACTGGGAAAAGAGGGCTGTTTGGCATTCGATTTCCTCCGGAAGTTGACGCTCCGCCGTTCTGGCTGTTTGTTCGCCCAGATTGGCCCATCAAGCATCAATTTGCTGAAAAAATAATCTACACCATAACCGTAACCGTGTACACCGCACCCCGCCAGCGGAAAGCGCGTCAGCGAGCGTCGGGCGTGTGTGGACAAGGGCCCCGCGCCTAATGTAGCCTGCCCGCGAGGAAATGGGACCGTGGACGAAATCATTGTATTCGCAGTCCTGGCCCTCGCCCTGGCGTTGTTTGTGGTCGGCAGGTGGCGCTACGACATTGTCGCCATCGTTGCGCTCCTGATTCTGACCATCGCCGGCATCGTCCCGGCTGCCGACGCCTACAAGGGATTCGGGCATCCCGCCGTTGTAACCGTGGCCGCCGTATTGGTTCTCAGCCGGGCGCTGTACGACTCCGGCGTGGTGGACGTCATCGCCAGTTGGTATTCGCGGATACCCGAGTACTTTACCCTCCGCATCACCGCGATTAGCAGCATCACGGCCTTTTGCTCCGCATTCATGAACAATGTGGGAGCGGTGAGTCTTCTCCTGCCCGTGGCGATTCGGGTTTCAAACCGCACCGGCCGGCCTCCGTCCCGTTACCTGATGCCACTGGCGTTCGCGTCGCTGTTGGGAGGAATGACCACGTTGATTGGAACGCCGCCCAACGTGATCATCTCCCAATTCAGGGAGGACCACGTCGGTACTGCGTTCAGCATGTTCGACTTCACGTTGGTCGGCCTCGCCGTAACCGTTGCCGGCGTGCTGTTCATCGCCCTGGGAGGCTGGCGACTGCTGCCCGACCGTGAGCCGCCCCGCACTCTGGGAGGCGCGCTGGACATCGAAGGTTACATGACCGAGGTGCGCGTGCCGTTCGATTCCAGGTTTGTCGGCAAGCACCTCCTGGACGTGGAGGAATTCGGCGACGAGGACGTGACCGTCGCGGGTCTCATTCGTGGCGGCGTTGTCGAAGCGGCTCCGTCCAGTTACCAGATCATCGACCCCGACGACATCCTGATGATCGAAGCAGACCCGGAGGATCTGCGGAGTTTCGTTGACCAGACCGGGTTCGAGCTGGTGGGTTCGGTGGGCATCGAATCCGAGATCGACCAGACCCTCAGCGCGAACGACGTGTCCATCGTGGAGGCAGTGGTCAGCGCGGGCAGTCCGGCGATCGGCAGGAGCGCGAGATACCTTCACCTGCACTCCGAGTTCGGCGTGAACCTGCTGGGCGTGTCCCGCCGCGGGCGGAGGTTCGTGCGCCGCCTTAGCCACGTCAACTTCAGGATCGGCGACGTGCTGCTGCTTCAAGGTCGCGAGGAACTGTTGCAGTCCGCGCTGCCCAGGCTTGGGCTACTGCCACTCGCGGAACGCGAGCTAAGAATCGGCCAGCCTCGCCGCCTCGTGTTCCCGCTGGTGATTTTTGGCGGCGCATTGCTGCTGACCTCGTTGGGAATTCTAACGGTCCAGGTGTCGTTCGTAGCAGCCGTCGCCATCCTGCTCATCACAAGGTTCGTGAGCCTGGAGTCGGCATACCAGGCGGTGGACTGGCCCGTGATCATCCTGCTCGGCGCGATGATTCCAGTGGGCGAGGCGTTGGAAACCACGGGCGGCGCGGCGCGAATCGCGGCGACACTGGCCGACCTCGGCGCGTTCCTGCCGCCCTGGGCGATGCTTGGGATCATCCTGGTTACCACCACGCTGCTGTCTGCCGTGATCAACAACGCCGCCGCCGTCATATTGATGGCGCCCATCGGCATCGGCGTCGCGGAAACCCTGGGGTCATCGCTGGATCCGTTCCTCATGGCAGTGGCCATCGGTGGGTCTTCGGCCTTCCTGACGCCAATCGGCCACCAGTCGAATACCATTGTGATGGGACCAGGCGGTTACGAATTCTCCGACTACCTGCGGATGGGGTTCCCGCTGGAAATCGTGATCGTCGGCATTGCCATACCCGCCATCATCTGGGTGTGGCCCATGGGAATCTGACGCCCATCGCTTTCAACACGCCGCCGGCCGGCGAGTTCTCGGTGATTAGCGAGCAGGAAATCTGCGGCACGGTGATACTGCCTCTCCGGTGTTATCATTATCGGCGAGGTAAATCGCTTTGAGTGAATCCAAGTACGAAGAAATCCGCAATTTGGCAATCATTGCCCACGTTGACCACGGCAAAACCACGCTGGTTGACGCGCTGCTCAAGCAGGGAAAGGTGTTCCGCGACCACCAGCAGGTCGGCGAACTCATTATGGACACCAATCCGCTGGAACGAGAGCGCGGCATCACCATCCTGGCCAAAAACGCATCCGTCGCCTACCAGAACGTGCGCATCAACATCATCGACACGCCGGGGCACGCCGACTTCAGCGGCGAGGTCGAGCGCGTGATGAACATGGCCGACGGCTGCCTGCTGCTGGTGGACGCCGTTGACGGCCCCATGCCGCAGACCACCTACGTGCTGCGTCAGGCATTGCAGCAGGACGTTACGCCTATGGTTGTCATCAACAAGATCGACCGGCCCGAAGCCAGGGTGGATGAGGTGCTGGACATGGTTCAGGACCTGTTCCTGGAACTGGCAACCAAATCGGAGCATCTGGATTTTCCGGTGCTGTACGCCTCGGCCCGCGACGGTTACGCCACTACCGATCCGTCCGGCCAGGGCTCTGACATGCAGCCGCTGTTTGAGTCGATCCTGGACTCCGTGCCGCCGCCCACAGGCGACCGCAACGCTCCGGTGCAAATGTTGGTGGCCGCCCTGGACTACGATAGCTATGTGGGCCAGGTGACCATAGGACGCATCACCAACGGAACCCTCCGGCGGCGGGACAATGTGGCTCTGCTCCACCGGGACGAGGAACCCAGCATCCACAACCTGGAGCGCATCTGCGTCTTTCGCGGCATGGAACAGGTGGAGGTCGAAGAGGCGTATGCCGGCGACATTGTCGCGATCACCGGGCCCGAGGGCGTATCCATCGGCGATACCATCGCCGACCCCCAGGATCAGCGCGCGCTGCCGTCCATCGACATCAACGAACCGACGGTGCGCATGACCTTTGGGGTGAGCACGTCGCCGTTCATGGGCAAGGAAGGCTCCCACTGCACGTCGCGCAACCTGCACGAAAGGTTGCTCAGAGAACTTCGAACCAACGTCAGTCTGCGGGTCGAAACGACTCCCAACCCGGACGTATTCGTGGTGGCCGGCCGTGGGGAACTGCACCTGTCTATCCTGGTGGAAACCATGCGACGAGAGCAGTACGAATTCCAGGTCTCCCGTCCGACTCCCATCATCCGGACCATTGACGGAAAACCCCACGAACCTTTTGAGATCCTGAACCTGACCACCCGCGACGAATACGTGGGCGCGCTGACTGCATACCTGTCGGAACACCTGGGCCAGATGCGGGATATGCGGTACGACGATTCCGGTTACGTTCACATGGAATACAAGATACCCACGCGCGGTTTGATTGGGTTCAACGCGTTTTTCCTGCGCACCACCCGGGGCGACGGAGTCAAGAGCAGCATTTTCACTGCATACGAACCCATGCAAGGCGCAATCAAGGCCCGCCGCCAGGGGGTTCTGGTAGCCTCCGAAGCCGGCCCCGCCGTCACCTACGGCCTGCTCAACGCGCAGGAACGCGGCGAGACGTTCATAGATCCCGGCACCATGGTGTACGAAGGCATGATCGTCGGCAGCCAGCGGCGCGGTGGCGACATTGAGGTCAACGTGTGCAAGGAAAAGAAGCTGACCAACATGCGCTCGTCAACCGCCGACGTCGCCAAGCGACTCAACGCCACGGTGCAGATGAGCCTGGAAGACTCGCTGGCATTCATCGACGACGACGAATTGCTGGAAGTCACCCCGCAGAACCTGCGCCTGCGCAAGACGGAACTGTCAGCCCGGGGACGCAAGCGTCAACGCCGGGACTCCGCCCGGGTCTGATTGAAGCGCATGGATTTCGATTGTCGGCACGCCGGCCACCTGCCCGCTTACGGGGCGCCTGTCGAACCTTGAGCCTGTCGAACCTTGAGCCCCATCCTTCGACAGGCTCAGGATGAGCGGATAGGCGGGGCGACAAACGAAAAACCCTGATCGCAGGCTCATCAGTGTCGACGGAAAATCGGCGCCGGTGTTACGATGCTCGAGGTCCCGGCGCCCTCAACGACCCATGCCGGCCCCACATCGATGGAGGATCACCTCATGCCAGGATCAGGATTGGACTACTCCGCGCTCTTCAACCGCGACCTTCCGCCGCCGGCGGGGCCGTGGGAGGGGCACCCCAGGTACAACTTCATCGGCGGCCACAGCGACCCCGACATGGTTCCAATCGAATCGTTCATCGAGTCCGCCGAGCGGGTGTTCCGCGCCGACCCCAGAAACATCTCCATGTACAACTTTTCCGGCGGGCCGCAGGGCATCCTCCCTCTGCGTGAGTTCCTGGTGGGCAAACTGGCAGAACATCGGGGAATCCACACCACCACCGACGACGTTCTGATAACGTCAGGGTCCGGCCAGGGCATCGAGTTGATCAACGAAATCCTCCTGGAAGAAGGCGACACGGTGATTGTGGAAGCGTTCAGCTTCTCCGGCGCGCTGGGCAACCTGCGCCGCCGCAAGGTCAGCTACGTCGGCGTCGATCTGGACGAAGACGGCATGCGCATGGATCACCTTGCCCGGATACTGGAAGACCTGCGGGGCCGGGGCGTGCGACCCAAGTACATCTACACGATTCCCACCCTGCAGAACCCCACCGGCACGGTGCTGAGCATGGAGCGTCGCCACCGCCTGCTGGAACTGAGCGCCGAGTACGGCGTCCCGATATTCGAGGACGAATGTTACGCCGACCTGATCTTCGAGGGCGAATACGAAAACGCCATCCGGTCGCTGGACGACACCAACCGGGTGCTGCACATCGGATCCTTCTCCAAGACCCTCGGGCCGGGCACCAGGCTGGGCTACGTAGTGGCGGATTGGGAGGTGATGAGCCGGCTGCTGTCGCGCAAGAACGACGGCGGCACCGCCGTCATTGACCAGATGATCGTGGGTGACTATTTCACCAACCACTACGAGGAGCATATTCTCGACATGCGGGCGTCGTTGCAGCGCAAGTGCGATGTGCTCAGCAGCGCGCTCCGCGAGTCCTTCGGCCCCAGCGTCGATTTTTACATTCCTCGCGGCGGCATGTACCTGTGGGTGAAACTGCCCGACGGCGTGGATTCGCGGGACCTGGCCGGCCCCGCGCTGCGCGAGGGCATCGCTTTCAATCCTGGGCCCGAATGGTCGGCCGACCCGGACGCAGCGGCCAGCTACATCCGGCTCTGCTTCGCGCTCCCATCGGAGGCCGAGATACGAGAGGGCGTCGACAAGTTGGCCGACGTGTTCCGTCGCGCAGGCGCGCTGCCCTGAAAAGCCACCGGCCCGGAAACGGCAGTATCCAACCGTAGGGGTCAGGTATGCCTGACCCGTGGTTCGGCACGCACCACTGCGAATCCCCTGGCTATGTCCGACTGAATAGACGCAAATCGAACCACACCGGGAGGTTGACCGTCATGGCCGAAATCGAACGAAAGCTGGCCGAGATGAATTGCGTACTGCCACCGCCGCCCGATCCGGTGGGCAACTACCTGCCCATCACCCGCAGCGGCAACGTGATGTGGCTCGCCGGCGTAGGTTCCCGCATGGCCACCGGAGAGCGCGTCGTGGGCAAGTTGGGGGCAGACCTCACGGTGGAACAGGGTTACGAGGCGGCGCGAATGTCGGCGTTGAACCTGTTGGCAAGGATGAAAGCCGAACTGGGCGACCTGGACCGCGTTACACGCATCCTGAAGGTGGTGGGCATGGTCAACAGCGCGCCCACCTTCACCCAACAGGCTGCGGTGGTCGATGGCGCGTCAGACCTGTTCGTGGCGCTTTACGGCGACCGGGGACGACACTCGCGCTCGGCCCCGGGCATGGCGGCCCTGCCGGGGGATACCGCCGTAATCTGCGACTGCGTCATCGAGGTTGACGGCGGTTAACATCCCGAGCCCGAAAACGAAAGACGCCTAGAAAAACACGCTCAGGTTCTTTGCCAGTATCACGTTGGCGTCCAGCACTATGGTGCGCCGGGCGATCTTCCAACCGCCGTTTTCCCAACGCAGCACATCTTCACGGTAACCGGAGAAGATGTTCTCCTCGGTCTCGTGGTGGGAGCGATACAGGATGAACGCGGTCCGCGTGTTCACCTCGTCGCGGTCCGTCGATTCCACTTCCAGGTTGCCCACCAGGTGGCGAGTGCGGGACGGCGGATCCTCTCCCCAGGCCATGCCCGTCTCCAGCCGTTCCACCCGCATGGTCAGGTAAGTCTTGTCGTCTTCGAAAATCGCCAGGTCGCCCACCTGGGTAAGTTCCCGGTCGGTTTCGTGGCGATGCACGTTGAGCCGGCGCGGCATGAAATAGAACGTGTCCTCGGTGAACAGGTCCAGCCACTCGCGGAATCGTCGCTCGTCCAGCATCCACGCCTCACGGATGTAGAACTCCATCAACTCGTGCCAGAGTTCCATCCGAGCGGCGGCCGAAGCGTTCGTTGGCGCAGCCATGACTCCCGACCCCTACCCGCGCAGCGTCGCCGTGCCCTCGTATTCCATTGATTTGGGTTCCAGGGGAATGTCCTCCCAGTTGTCGGCATTCATGAACTGTTCCCAGCGGCGGTAGAACATACGCTGGTTGCTCTCCGACGTGTACCGCTCGGCCACGATGCCCGGGTATTCGGGATGCCGGCGGTCATGGCCCACGCCCATGGAAAGATCCTGCGTGTACCGGCGGCCCATGGGCGTGAGGGCGGAGTTGGTCACGCCGCGCCAGTTGTCCATGTCGTCCTGCTCGAAGATGCCGTTGACGCCGTTGTAGTTGGCGCTGCCCCGACGCAACGCCGTCTTGAGTTCGTCGGGCATATCCTTTTCCAGCACCACGAAGTGCCAGAACTCCGTTTGCAACGGCCCGCGGGGATGCGCCAGGCGCAGACCCAGCACGCCGTTGGGAAACAGGCTGTGATTACCCAGGTGCAGTCGTCGCGCCCGCAATGGTCCCAGACGCCTTTCCGCCTCGTCCAGCGTCGCGCGGTAGTAATCCTCAAACGCGGCGGCGTTCTCTGCGGTTACGCCGTGAGTCTGCCGGACCTGGTCGGCGCGCTCGAGAAACCGCATGGTGAGCGAGTGCCCGTTGACGAACAGGTGCTTGTTTTCGGACTGAAACTGCTGCTCGTGGGTCAGGCGGGGGATGCCCCGGTGCCGTCCCTGCACGATGATGGTTGACAGATGCGTGGTGGGTACGTGGTAGTTATCGGAGCAGTTGTCCACCGCCGTTTTCCAGTTCAACGGCTCCATCCACTTGATCGGCCCGATCGCCTCCGTCCCGTTGTCCAGCCGGTTGAAACTGACGTCCAGCAGCCAACGGGCGTCGCCCAGGTAATCATCCAGGCTGGGCGCGCTGTGATCCCACGTGGCGAACACGATACCGGCGTAGGTATCTACCTTCGCTTCAACCAAACGCAGACACTCCCGGTCCAATGCGCCGTAGTACGCCTCCTCTTCTCCCGGCAGATGTTCCAGTTCTCCCTGGTTCGAGAACGTCCAGCCGTGGTAGGCGCACACGAAGTTGCGGGCATTGCCCACGTCAGTACGCACAATGCGGTTGCCGCGGTGCCGGCACATATTGAGGTACGCCCGCAGGTTGCCCCGAACATCGCGGCACAGGATGACCGGTTCCTCGCCCATGTATGTGTGGAAGTAGTCGTTGGGCCTGGCAACGAGCGACTCGTGGCCGATCATCAGCCACGCCCGCCCGAACACCTTTTCCTGTTCCTCGGCGTAGAGGTCCTGATCGACGAAAATCCGCCGGTCCAACTGCCCGGTTTGGAGGTCGATTATCTGGTGTCTGCGGCCAGCGGCAACCATCGCGCACCCCCGAGATCTACAAGCTTCTTTCCCCGCCAGTATCAGTCATCCCGTGCGTCCTGTCCATCCATGCGCTAAAGTACGACAGGGCCGGTTCACCAACCATGAGGAGCAGACCAGCGATGACCCCCGCCACATTCACCGAAGAATCCACCAGCAGGACCGTGATGGTGGATGGAACGCCCGTTCACTACCACGACGTTGGAGAGGGCGAGCCGGTAGTGATGCTACATTCCTACGGGCCTGGCACAACCGGATGGATCACCTTCCACAAGGCGCTGCCCGCTTTTGCCCAGCGATACCGGTGCATCGTCATGGACCTGCCCAACTTCGGACGCACCGGCCCGGTGGTGTACCACGAGCCGCTGCACAACCTCCAGGCCCGCACCGCCCTCGGGTTGATGGACGCGCTGGGCATCGAAAACGCGCACTTGGTGGGCAACTCCCAGGGCGGCCAGTCCGCCATGGTGCTGGCTATGAAGGAGCCACATCGGGTCAACAAGCTGGTATTCGGCGCGTGCCACATCCGAACCGGCGGCGACCTGTATCTGATGGGCAACCGCCCGTCCGAAGGCAGCCTGATCACCGGCGAGGTCCGCGCCAATCCCACCCGGGACAACGTGCGCCGCTACCTCCTGGCCCATATCGACGACAACTCGCTGGTCACCGATGAGCTGGTCGATTACATTCATGGCAACTACACCGGCAATCCGGACCACATCGCCGCTGACGCCGAGTCCGTCAGTGTGCCCTATGACCACGGCGTTGACCTGCCCAACATCACGGCTCCCAGCCTGATCATCTGGGGCCGCTATGACCGGATGTGCGTGTTCGAAATCGGCATCGCCGCCCTGAACAACCTTGCCGATTCTAGGTTGGTGGTTCTGAACAACTGCGGCCACTGGGTACCCTTCGAAAAACCGGAGGAGTACACCTCTCACGTCCTGAATTTCCTGCAAGGATGGTGAAACGGTGGCTGGCAAAGCGCGTGGCTGAAGTGAGGGACCGACAAGCGCCGGAACCCGACAGCTTGATCGCCCAGCTTACCGTGGCAATGGGGGACAGTCCCGTGCTGCAGGCGATGCGCGACGTGCCCCGCGAGATTTTCGTCCCGGCCGACCTTCGGCATCGCGCTTACGAGAACGTTTCGCTCCCCATCGGCCACAACCAGACCATCTCGCAGCCGACCATGGTTGCCCGCATGACGCTGGCCATGATGCTGCGCGGCGATGAGCACGTCCTGGAAGTCGGCGCCGGCTCAGGGTACCAGGCCGCGATTCTGGGCGCGTTGCTGCCCCACGGCGATGTGGTCGCGGTGGAACGGATACCTGAGTTGGTTGAAATGGCGCGCCAGAACCTTGAGTCATGCGGCGTCGACAACGTTGAGGTTGTCGCCGCTTCCGACACCCTCGGCGCTCCGGAACACGGGCCCTACGACGCTATCCTGGTTTCTGCCGGGGCACCTGCCGTTCCCGAATCGCTGCTCGCCCAACTCAAACCAAACGGGCGACTGGTGATCCCGGTCGGAGATCGGCATACCCAAAACTTGACGCTTGTTCGCATTGTCGCCGGCCAACCGGTGGTGCGGGAGTTGGCGGAGTGTCGATTCGTCCCATTGGTCGGACGTGGAGCATGGTCGGAGAATTTCTGGAGCGACCTGCCGCCGCTGCCCTCCGGGGAAGGCTGACCATCATTGCATCCGCCGCCGGCTGCCGTATGGCATAATAACCGCACACAATCCACGGAGGCACACTATGGCCGCCCAGATTCAGATCCGCCAGATCAACCATGTCACCACTATGGTCAAGGACACCGCCCGGGCCATGGAGTTTTACAACAACCTGCTCGGCATCAAGCAGATCCAGAGCCAGGTGGACAACCCGGCCATAACCTGGCTGCAACTGGAAAACGGCGTGATGGTTCACCTCATCGAAACCGACGAAGCGCCGGCCAAGCCGGGCAACATTCGCCACGCTTTCCAGGTCGATGACCTTGAGGCCACCCGCGAAACCCTGGAGAGCAACGGCTTCGAAGCCCTGCGCGGCGGAGTCCGTTACGACGGTCAAGCGTATTTCTTCATCGAGGATCCGGATGGCAATAGCGTGGAGTTCTGCACCGCGTCCGGTTACGCTCCGGCGCCCCCGCGTCCTGCGTAACTCGCCCCGACATGGTCGCGGATAACATCATCCTCGTCGGGTTCATGGCGACGGGCAAAAGCCACGTCGGCCGGATCATCGCGCGTCTCACCGGCCGTCGGATGGCCGACATCGACGAGGAAATTGTGAGGCGGGCGCGGAAACCCATCCATCGCATCTTCAGCGAGGAGGGGGAGGCTGTTTTCAGGGCCATGGAGCGCCACGCCGCTTTGACGCTGTGCGAAGGGGGCAACAACGTGATCTCGGCCGGCGGAGGCGCGTTTGCCCAGGAACTGACGCGCCAGGTGTTGCTGGAAAGCGGCACGGTATTCTGTCTCACCGCCTTGCCGGAGACCATCCACCATCGCATAACCCGCGGCAGCCCCAACGCGGCGGTGCGCCCCATGCTCGGCGGCGGCGACCCGCTGGACCGAATCCGCGAACTGTTGGAAGAACGGGCCAGCGCCTACGCCCACGCTCACCATTCCGTCGCCACCGACGAGCGCACGCCGGAACAGGTGGCGGACGCGATTCTGCAAATCTACGGATCATCCCGCCCTCAATTGAACAACACCCCTACTCCAACAACCGGAGGCTCTTATGACCAGCCCTGATCTCGCCGCAACCGTTCACCATTCCGGCGGCAGTTATCCCGTAATCGCCGGTTGGGGCGTCATCGACCGTCTCGGTGAGCACATCAAGGAGTTGGGCCTGGGGAACACGGCCTACATCATCACCGACGAAAACGTCATGCGCCCCTACGGTCGCAACGCGCAATGGGCGTTGCAGCGCGCCGGAATCGCCGCCCATTGTTTCGTAATCCCGGCCGGCGAAACCAGCAAGTCGTTCCAACAGGCCCAGGAGATCTACGAGTGGCTGGTGGGGTTGAAAGCCGAGCGCGGCCAGCCCATCATCGCCATCGGCGGCGGAGTCTCGGGCGATCTGGGCGGGTTCATCGCCAGCACGTTCCTTCGTGGCGTCCCATTCGTGCAGGTTCCCACCAGCATGGCCGCAATGGTCGACGCGTCCATCGGCGGCAAGGTGGCGGTCAATCTGCCCCAGGCCAAGAACATGGTGGGCGCTTTCTACCAGCCTCGCGCCGTTCTGGCCGACGTGCAAACCTTGTCCACGCTGGGCAAGCGGGAACTTTCCGAGGGCTGGGCCGAGGCAATCAAACACGGCCTCATCCTCGACCCGTCGCTGGTCGATGTGTTCGAGGAAAACGCCGATGCGTTGATGGAAATCGAACCCGAAATATCCACCGAGGTCATACGCCGCAGCATGGCCATCAAGGCCGACATCGTGAGCCAGGACGAACGGGAAACCCTGGACATCCGCATCCTGCTGAACTACGGACACACCATCGGGCACGCGCTGGAAGCCTCGACCGAATACGGCCGGTTCATGCACGGCGAGGGCGTGTCGGTCGGCATGATGGGCGCCGGACGCATCGCCCGCGAGATGGGCATGATCGACAACGACCTGCTCGACCGCCAGCGCGAATTGCTGCTGCGCTTCAACCTTCCCATCACCGCCGCCGGCGTTGACCTGGACGCAGTCAGGGGCGCAATGTCACTGGACAAGAAGACCGTCGGTGGCGCGAACCGCTGGGTCCTCCTGGAAGAAGTCGGCAAGGCCACGGTTCGCCGCGACGTTCCCACGGAAATCGTGGACGACACGCTGACCTGGTTGACCGACTGACGACCTCCGTCAGTCTCCCTCGGCGGCGATTCGTCCCGCGCTGCGGGTCTCCCGCAGCCGCGCGAGGCGGCGGCCCCGGCGTATCTGGGTCAACACCGCGATCACCAACAACGCGACGATGGTCAGCGCCACCAGTCCCGAGACGCCCAACAGCAGCAGTTGACCAACCTGGACCAGTTCGTCGGAATTGACAAGGCGCGCCAACTGCCCGATGCCCACGGCGACGCCGGCGTTCAGCACCGTGAGCCCGAACAACCCCAGTATCCGCGCCGAGTTCACAAAACGGGTCGCCAACGCTCCGATCTGGGTCCCCACCGACGCGGCTGAGAACATTATGATCGCGATCACCGGGTCCACGCTCCCGCTCAGCGAATACAGGAACGCGCCCAGGGTTCCGGTGATGATGATCTGGAACAGGTCGGTCCCAATGGCCACGGCCGGCGGAATCCCCAGACCATAAACCAGGAAAGGCATCAGCAGGAAACCGCCGCCGGCGCCCAGCAGAGCCGCAATGAACCCGATGGTCAGTCCGGTCAAAACGGGGACAAAGGCCGACATTTCCGCTATCCCGGCATTCGGGAAGGCAGGCCGCAGGTTCACCTCTCCAAATCCCGGCACCGTCAGCCGGCCCGGGCCAAGCCGCACGCTTTGGAACCATCGTGGGAACCGGCCCAAATCCGAGCCGCTCGGCCTGTAGCGCATCGTGCGCAGCCAGTTGCTGACCATCAGCGTGCCCAGGCTGAGCAGCAGCACGAAGTACACCGCGCCGATCACGGGCCCCGCAATCCCGGCCTCCTCCAGCGTCGCATTAACCCGTTCGCCGGCGAAAACCCCGGGTATGGTGCCGCACACGATCAGGATCGCCAGCCGCAGGTCCACATTCCCCAGGCGACGATGGCGCAGCGTGCTGGTGATCGCCGTTCCCATCACCATCAGCAATCCCGTTCCCACCGCGTAGATGGTCGGCACGCCAAGCACCAGCAGGCCGCCGGTGATCAGGAAACCGCCGCCCACGCCAAAAAACCCGGTCATCGTCCCCACGACGATTCCCAGGAGGGCCAGCAGCGCGGGTGAAACGGTTACGTCGGATATCGGAAAATACACTTAACGCCTGTCCCCGGCCCGGCCTCGGCTCAGCGTCCGGGTCACCAGGGTAATGGCGCGGCCCACCATATCCCAAAACGTGTACAGGACGGCCGCGGTGACCGCCATGGCCACAATGACCGAAACCGACCACAGCAATTTGTGCTCGGTCAGTGAGATGAGGAAATCTGCAACTGCGGCGGGCATCTGCGCGATTTAACTCGATTGCGCTGTATCGGCGACGGGGATGCGCCGAGCGTATCTCGTTGCGTTGTCACGGTGGCGCTAGTACATTGGATTGCATGACTTCAGGCCCCGTGAACTTCCAACTGCTCGCCTCCGACGGCGCTGCCCGGCGCGGGCAGATTACCACGCCCCATGGTTCGGCGCAAACGCCCATGTTCATGCCCGTCGCCACCCAGGCCACGGTAAAGGGGCTGACTTTCGACGAGGTTAGATCCCTTGGCGCACAGACCGTTTTGAGCAACGCCTATCACCTGTACCTGCGCCCAGGCGTCCGTCGGGTTCAGAACGCAGGGGGGTTGCACCGGTTCATGGGATGGGACGGCCCCATCCTCACCGACAGCGGCGGGTACCAGGCGTTCAGCATGGGTTCCCTGCGCAAGGTTGACGACGCCGGAATCACTTTCCGTTCTCACATCGACGGCAGCCAGCATGTCTTCACCCCGGAGTCGGCCATCGAGAATCAGCACGGAATCGGCGCCGATATCATCATGTGCTTCGACCAGTGCGTCTTCTCCGCCGGAGAGCCTCAGTCCGTGCGCGACGCCATGTACCGCACGCACCGCTGGGCCGGCCAGTGCTACGAAACGCACGCCGCCAGCCCAAACGCCGGGCGACAGGCGCTTTTCGGAATAGTCCAGGGCGGCACCATCCCCGATCTGCGAGTCGAGTCCACGGAGTTCATCACGAGCATACCCTTCGACGGCTATGCCATCGGCGGGCTGGCGGTTGGCGAGACCAAGGCAGAGATGCACGCGGTGACCGAGCAGGTCTGCGCCGGTTTGCCCACAGACAAGCCCCGGTACCTGATGGGCGTCGGTTCTCCGGAAGACCTGGTGAACTCGGTTGCCCTGGGTGTGGACATGTTCGACTGCGTGCTGCCCACCCGGGTTGCCCGCAACGGGGCATTGTTCACGCCGACGGGCCGGATCAACATCGCCAACAGCCGCTACGCCGAACAGGATTCACCGCTGGACGACGGCTGCGACTGCTTCGCCTGCGCCAACTACTCGGCAGCCTATCTCCGCCACCTGTTCAAGGCCCGCGAAATGCTGGGGCCGCGTCTGGCGTCGATTCACAACCTGCGATTCGTACTGCGTCTGATGGCCGATGTGCGCGACGCCATCGCCGCCAACCGGTTTGCGGATTTCCGCGCCAACTTCCTCGCGACCTACCGACCCACCAACGAGGCCCAGCGTCAATCCCAGAAACACCGCTGGGTGGCCGAGCGGGGAATCTGAAACCACCGGCGATTTTGCGTGGCGCCGAAAATCGTTCGCCCCTATCCGGAGTGCCCCTGCAAGGCGGCCACGATGTCCGGAATCACCGCGTCCACTCGTTGCGCGATGGCGGCCGGGTCCAGGGCTGCCACCGGGTGCTGCAGGTACACCGAGCCTGCGTAGTCGGGCCGTCCCAGGGATACGACGTGCTGCTCCGCCGCCGAACGGAACGCCTGGGTATGCACCACCACGGTCCGCACCCCGCGATCTTCCAGTTCCACTGCATCGCGCAAACTGCGCGCGACACAGCTTCCTCAATCGCCAACGGCTGAAACCACAAAATCACATTTGGCCAACTCATCGATTATCTCGGGCGCGGCCGGCGCGGAAAACACCCATTTCGAGCGCACCAGAGAGTCGGTCATGCCGTAACCATCGTCCAACCGTTGCCGGATGGCTTCGAGAATCACGTCGGCGTTTCCCTTTCGGTTATCGAGGAACCCGCCCGTCAATCCCTCCAGGGTTTCCAGCGGAGTGGCCGCCACACGCTCCGGTTCTTCCTGCCGGTCGGTGGGGTCAACCAGGCCCAGCGCGGCAATCCGCGCCTGCAGGTTCGTCTGTGCATCTGTGATCGTCATGCGCTTTTCCGTCCTGATGCTTGAAATCGGTCATCCGGCTATCCGACCGGGGCCGACGTGATACGGGAACCCCAACCGGGAATGTACACTGAGTGCCGCCCGGGTCCGCTCGCGACCATTATATGGATGTCTTCCGGCCGGCGCACCAGCGGCACCATGGCGTTGTCATCCCCGCGGTCAATCCACCGCGGCCACAGCGTGTTCCTGTGGGTATGCCGCCCGTGGATTCCGCCCAGCTTCAGCAACGATAACGGCTGGCGCGCCAACTCGTACAGGTACGAACGCACGTCGTTCTTGCTCCAACCCGCGCTGGCGATGATCTCCGCGTGTTCCGGCCCTAGCACCAGCAGCACGTCCCCCATCACGTTGATGTTGTTGCATCCCGGTATGGCCATGGATACCGCGAACGTCGTCAGCAGATCCCTGGGGTTGTCGGCGCCGTGGTTGTTGAGGTTATGCGGCGCTTCGGCCGGGTGAACCGTCACCACGGACCGGTTCGCGTCGAAACCGCGCTCGACGTGGTACGGTTCCCACGGGTTCGCCTCTTCATTCTCGGCGATGCAGTACGTGTACTTGCCGGGATGCCCACAGGTGGCGCGGTCCTCGTCGCCGGGCAGCGCGCCGCCCAGATTGGTCAACGCGAGTTTGACCGCCCGTCCAATGGTGGCATTCGCCCGGTTCCCTTGTCCAAAGCAGTTGCCGGCGGAGTTCATACCCAACTCGGTCGCCGCCGGCCCGTTGACAATCAACAGCGGCGTAGCGATATGCGTGGAGCACTGCACCGACGCCAAGTTGAACCTCGGCAGCAGCAGCGCCTCAATCGCCGCGACCACAACCGGAAAATACTCGGGCAGGCATCCGGCCATCACCGCGTTGGCCGCCAGTTTCTCAACCGTGGCACGACCGCCGCGCGGCGGAATCTCGCCCACTAACTCCAGCGCCGACCGGCCTGACGCCTCCACGAGTTCCAGCACCCGCCCGGCGGTGGGCGGCACAACGGGCAGCCCGTCGGTCCACCCCGCCTCGTAGGCCAGCGCAAGCGCTTCCTGGTATTCCACGGTTTCAGCAGACGGCGTCATGCCTCGCTACTCAACCAACTCCGTAAGATGCGGCCCAAACACGACCTTGAACGACAATAGACGTTCTATCATCCACCGCTTCATCTCCTCCAAGGTTTCCGGATCGTCGTCGATGCTACCTTCCCGTACGACTGAGATCCGGCACGCTCGTCGGTTATCTAATCGCTCCCATTCCCAGTTCCCGGAAACCTGCGATTCGATTGTTCCTTTACGATCCTCCAACGCATCAAACAGTTGTTCGTTCAGGGCTTGGTCGCTGCGATCTATGTAGACTTCCACTCTGGCTATTCCACGCGGCCGGCTGAAAGACGCATTGTAGCCAACTCCTCTAGTCCCGGAACTGAAGCTATACCAACTTTGTGGTTGCCCGATGCGTGCATTGGTAAACCTATGCTCTTCCCGTAACGTGTCGATCAATTCTTGGAAAAACCTCCGGTAACGTTCCCCCAATTCAGTTACAGTTACATTTCCAACCCTGCGCGAACCGCGATCTCCCCGCGCCGATTGCTTTTGCCAGCCATTGGGGAACGCAACTGCACTGAAGTGAGGGGCGGGTCGGGAATTGTCGATCTTCCACGCTTCAACAACCACACCAAAAAATGCCGTGTCGTCGCCTGTCCTTTGATTCAACCAATCTAAAGCTGCCCTGTGTTCATCCCTGAATGACCTGGCCAACCAAACTACTGCGTAGGCGTCGTAACCCGCTGCGTAGGTTAGGGATTTTCCGAGGTGGTCATGATCAGTTGTCGTCAATTGATTTTCGATGATGACTGGTCGGTTGCTTCCCAAATCGTGCGCGAGTACGTCAAGGGAAAACAATCCCACCGCCGCTTCTTCTGCCCTCAACTCTAAATCAAGGCCAAGGGTTTCCCCGAGACGATCTAAATTCTGCGCCAACCATGGTGTGAAGTCCTGCGCTTCGTGTGGCCAGACAGTTTCGAGACCGACTCGTTCAATCGTTCCCAGATCCGCCATAAAATCGTTCCCGCCTGTGTTTGGATTACATACCATACGACATCAGTACACCTTGTACTCCTCCAGCACTGAGGCGTCCAGGTGCAGTCCCATGCCTGGCTCATCGGGCGCGACGATCTCGCCGTTGTCCCACTCGGGAAGGACGCTGTTCAGTTGGTAATACACAGGGTCCCGTTCTTCCTCGAACACTTCGACAAACAGGCCGTGGGCGTGGGCCGGCAGCAGTTGCACCGCCAACTGGGGTTCCTCGTGGTGCGCCATCCGTACTCCGCGCATCTGGGCGGCGCCGGCCACGCGTTTCCACTCCGAGATGCCCCCGCAGATCGCCGCGTCGATGTTCAGGATGTCCACCGCCTCGGTGTCCATCAAACGCTGGCCGCCCCAGGAACTGCTCTCGCCCTGGCCCGCGGCCACCGGAATGCCGGTGCGCAGCCGCACCTGCCGCATGTCGTTGTCCGCGTCCTGCCACCGACAAGGTTCCTCAAGCCACGCCAGACCCATCTCCCTGGCCGGACCGGCGAACTCCAGCGCCTCATCCAGCGTCCAGGCCTGGTTGGCATCGCAGACGATAATGAAATCGTCGCCCAGCGTGTCGCGGATGGCGCGGACCCGCAGCAGGTCATCGGCCACCGCAACGCCGCCGACCTTGAGCTTGACGCCGCCTATGCCACGCTCGCGCTGATGCACCAGATCCTCAACCATGAACGCCGTGTCCCTGCCCTGCACGTAGTAGGCGAACCGGACCACCGGCGATCGTTCGGCGTAACCTCCCAGCATGGTTCGCACCGGAACTCCGAGGGCCTTGCCGGCAATGTCCCACAGCGCCACGTCGATGGCCGCAATGGCGCGCATGGCGATCGCCTTGTTGCCGATCTGCGGGGTGAGCGCGAACATCTTCTGCCAGCACCGCTCTATGGCCATTGGATCCTCTCCCTTCACCGCGTCCGCCATTGGCCCCACCACCAGGTCTTTGAGGAGTTCGTAGCCGCTGCGCTCGTCCCCTGAATAGACCTCGCTGACCAGCCCCTCATCCGTATGTACCCGCGTTACTATCGTGCATCGCGACTCGATCTGATAGACGCTGCCGCTGAACCTGGTGCTCAAAGGAATCCGAACGATGTCCGCTTCCACGTTTGTGATTCGCATACGCTGTTGTACCCGCCGTTGTTAATGGTTGGGGAATTATACCCCTTCGGCCTCCGGCGGGCAGGCTATGTAAAGTGCCCCGGCCCGGCGCCCAGGGCCTTTCGATTATTCCCACGCGGGCCACCAGTCCGCTCATGGTGCGGAACGTCCGCCTTTGGCGGGAGCCTGTCGAACCATGAATCTCATCCTTCGACAAGCTCAGGATGAGCGGACAGGTGGGACGTGAGCCGATAGGTGGAGTGATAATCGAAAGCCTCTGGCCCGACGCCTGCGCCAGGCGTGTGCGGAGCGCGCCCGATGTTACAATGCAATTGTGGAGTTTCACCAAGCATCAGTAGTTCTGCGAGGACCCCATGAACACTCTCAAAACTTTCTTCCTGCTGATGGTATTGACCGGAATGCTGCTGATGATCGGCGGCGCAATCGGCGGTCAGGCCGGAATCTTGATCGCGCTGTTCTTTGCTCTGGCGTTGAACTTCGGCGCCTATTGGTTCAGCGACAAGATCGCGCTCGGCATGGCGCACGCCAAACCCATCGAACGCGAGGATGATCCCGAACTGTACGAACTGGTCGAGGAGCAGGCCCGGCTGGCCAATATGCCCATGCCTCGCGTGTACGAGATCGACACCGACTCGCCCAACGCGTTTGCCACCGGGCGCAACCCCCAAAACGCCGCCGTCGCCGTCACCTCCGGAATCCGCCGCATCCTGACCCGCGACGAGTTGGCCGGCGTAATGGCCCACGAGATGGCCCACGTTGGCAACCGGGACACTCTGATCATGACCGTCGTCGCCACCATCGCCGGCGCAATCTCCATGCTGGCCTTCATGGCCCAGTTCGCCGCCATCTTCGGCAGTTTCGGAAGCCACAGCGACGATGACGACAACGGCGGCAGCAACATTATCGGGCTGCTCATCATCGCCATCGTCATGCCCATCGCGGCGACGCTCATACGCCTGGCGATCTCCCGCGCCCGCGAATACCAGGCCGACCAGACCGGCGCGCACAACTGCGGCGACCCGGACGCCCTGGCCCGCGCGTTGGAAAAGCTGGAACTCGGATCCGAAATCCGCCCGATGAAAGTGAACGAGGCAGCGTCGCACCTGTTCATCGTCAACCCGCTGAGCGGCAAGTCAATGGCGCGGCTGTTCTCAACCCATCCGCCCATTGAGGAACGCGTCCGCCGCCTTCGCGAGATGCAGGTGCGGCCAAGGTTCGATGACATCGACACATCGGGCATCGACGTGCCGGTGAGCCAGGACCGGGCCAACTACGAAATACCGGACAGCAGCGACAAACCCAACTTCTGAAACGATAAACCCAACTTTTCAACCATTGTCAGCAAAACGGGCGGCTCGATGAGCCGCCCGATCTGTATGCCGGCGAAATACCGATCAGAATATAGCGATCGGATTGACTGGACTGCCCGTCACGTTGCGCAGCCGCAAAGCGCCGATGGACAGCATGAATTCGTAGCGTCCATGCCTTGCCGTCGCCTCTGCGATCTCCTCCAGGTTGGCGTTGTCGATCAGCCACACGCCCAGGTACACCAGGCAGGCGATGTGGAGCGGCGACACGATGTTTGAATACTCGTTGGGCCGGATATCGTTTGACGTGTCGGTGCCCAGCATCGCGATGCCGCGCTCCTTGAACCAGGGGGCGCACGCCACATGACAGGCGACGCTGGGCTCGCTGGGCGGCAACGGGCCCTCGACCAGACGGCGACGATAGTTCCCGGTCCGCACCAGCAGAATATCGCCCGATTCCACGGTGACGCCGTGGTCGCGTTCTGCCGCGTCCAGGTCCTCCGGCATCACCGGCGCGTCGGGCGGCAGCCAGTCAACGCCGCGTATCTTGGCGATGTCCAGCAGCACTCCCCGGCTGACCAGGCCCTGCGCCGTCAGGTCAATGGCATGGCTCTGAGCGCCCTCCCTTGACGTGACCACGGCCGCCGGAACCCCGTTGTACATCATGCCATCGTAGGAGTAGTGCGACAGCGCGTCGATGTGGGTGATCGTTTGCCCGTGAAACACCATGCCGATGAACTCCGCCGCGCCGCGCCGTGAATTTCGCCGTTCCAGCGGGTCGGTATCGCGGCCCTCGCCGCTGTCCACCATGAACCGCTGGACCTGGTGACTGATATCAGGCGCCATGTCGGTGGTAATCGGCCGGGCGCAACTGACCGTCTCGCCGGTTTGCACCAGCGCGGCCGCCTGTGTTCGTTTCGCGGTGGTTATCAGGTTCAAGGCCCCCAGTTGGTCCTGCTGACCCCATCTTCCCCAGTTGTTTTCGTTGCGGTACCACGCCAGCACTTCCGCCTCCGTGGGCACTCCTGCGAAAGCCATAAATCCCTCCGATTGGTCCCGCCGGCGAGGGCCGGCGGAGTTTCGCGAGATTTTACACCACCATGGCCGGCCGCTTTCGTTCGCCGGGAAAGGCTGCGCTCTGAAATACGTCAGTTGATTTGAGATGCCGACGTATTTTCAACCGGATATCCGGTCGGGTTTACCATTTCAAACCGACACGGCCGCATCCTTCGTATGTATAGAAGCCGACTCAATAAGCCCGCGATGTGCATATAGCACGGGGCAATGTTGGCAGGGACAGCAAGCTTCCAATGTGGAGCGCCGCGCCGCGAGACACTCACCCGTTGGGGGCGACTTCGGCAGGTGGGCAGGCCGGAGCAATTCCGGGCGAGTTTCCGGCGCGGTAATCAACCTCGCATAAGGGGGAAATCATGCCGCCAGAACCGCGGGAACCCAGAGAGCCGATCATCTACTGTGCCCGGTGCAATGCAAACACCCCCACCCGTGACGTCGAGATCATCACCATGCGGAACGGAATGCCCGCAACCATCGGGTATTGTGTGCGGTGTGGTACGCGGAAGTTCCACCAGGGCGTCGGCAGATGAGGCTATGCGCCATTGCGTCCCGGCCGGTCATCGCAACGTTGCATTCTCGAATTGCGGATAACCCCTCAAAAACTCGGCCACGCCGCAGGGGCGGCGCCCTTCCAGCTGCAGCCGGCTTATCACCAACAAACCCGAACCGGTGCCAACGCCGATTCCTTCGGACGGGTGGGGGGTCACCCGTCCGGGTTCCTCTCCACCGTCCGCGGATGGTTCGGCGCCCAGGATTTTGAGTTCCTTGCCATCCCATCTGGTGTGCAGACCGGGCCACGGCGTGAACGCCCGCAGACGGCGCGCCAGCGTTTCGGCGTCCTGACCCCAGTCAATCAACCCGTCGGATTTTTCAAATTTCTCGGTATAGGTGGCGACGCCGTCGTCCTGCGGTACGGCTTGAATCCGCCCTTCAATCCATTTCGGCAGCGTTTCCATCAAAAGTGATGCGCCATCATCGAACAGCGCCGTCGTCAGGGATTCCGCGTCCTCATGGGAGTCCAGAGGCCGACTGCGCTGCGCGATGATCGGCCCGGTGTCCATACCTTCATCCAGCAGCATCAGCGTGATTCCGGTTGCATCGTCGCCCGAGAGAATCGCGCCGGCCACCGGGGAAGGCCCGCGATGCCTGGGCAGCAACGACGGATGCAGGTTGAGGCACCCAAATTTGGGGATGGCCAGGGCATCGGGCGGCAGGAAGCGCCCGTAGGCGGCCACCACCACCACATCCGGCTCCCACGATTTAAGGTCTGCCACGGCGTCGGCGTCGCGCAGCGTGCGAGGTTGGACTACCGGTATTCCGAGATCCAGAGCGCCGGACTTGACCGGGGTGGCTTCATACGCCTGGCCTCTCCCCCGGCGGCGGTCGGGGGTGGTGTATGCTGCCACCACGTCAACCTGCGGGTCGGCATCCAAAGCTTCCAGGGTCGAAACAACAAACGCCGGCGTTCCCATGAACACTACGCGCCAGGGCGGCGCAGCCGGATTTGACTCTATGGATTCTGAGGGAAAATGTCTTGACAAGTTGCCTTCCCGACTGTAAATTGGCGTCAACCGCTGGTGCGGAACTTTGAAAAAGGAGGTGATGGCTAATGGAACACAGTTTAACATGCTGGGGCGATGGTAGGCACCAGTCTGGACACGACGGGGTGAACGCCTCTTAGCGTCATCGCTTTTTCAAACGGCAATTAGCCCGTCAGTCGGGCCCAGACCAGTGTCTACCGTCGCCCCAAGGTTTTTGGGAGCATCGGGCGGCAAGCCAAAGGTCCAGTCTGGGCCCGATACCCTTTTAACGCCCGTGCTGCTGTTGCCCGGTTTAGTTACGCTATTCCCGTCTTTGGCGCTGTTCAATTGACAAACCAAGCACGAGTACGTACAGTTAATGTCTAAAATCGGTAAATCATCCCGGAGTTGAAATGCTGCGAATCCGCCTGCGGAGGGTAGGAAAGAAAGGCCGGCCCTACTATCGAATCGTCGTCACCGAAAAGCGCAACCCTCGCGATGGCGCATATATCGACGGCATCGGCCACTACGACCCCATGGCAGATCCTCCGGCGGTAACGTTGGACGAACAACGAGCGGTCGATTGGTTGCGCAAAGGCGCACAACCCTCCGATCCAGTGCGGCGTATCTTTGATTTCAACGGCATTTTCGATAAGGTACACGCCGATGAAAGAGCTGATTGAGTTCATAGCTCGGTCCCTGACTTCCAACCCCGATGCGGTTCGTGTCACCGAATCCGATGAGGGCGATCAGATCGTGATCCGCTTGGAAGTGGCCCCCGAAGACAAGGGAAAGGTTATCGGGCGACAGGGCAGAGTAGCCCAGGCCATGCGGGTACTGCTCAGGGTGGCGGCCGTGAAAGACGGCACACGAGCAGTATTGGAGATTGTCTAACAGGAGACGATCGGGGCGCTCGCACAACCGCGCCCCCGCTACCGGCCGGCCACCTGGCCGCGCCCAACAGAGCCCGGAAGAACCCGAAGTCCCCGACGGCTTTGTCTTGATTGGGCGCGTAATTCGTCCCCACGGCGTTGACGGGATCCTCAGGGTTCAGCCCTATTCCGACAACCCCAACCGCTTCCGCCCGGGCAGTTCGATCACAATTGCCGATACCCTCTGGACGCTGGACTCGTTCAGGCGGTTGCCCGACGGTTACGCACTGCTCGGACTGGACGGGTTGGACAGCGACGCCGATGGGCGCAAGATGACCGACGAGTGGTTGTTCGCCCCCATCGACACCGACGCAGACCTGGAGCCGGACGAGTATTACCACTACCAGTTGGTTGGCCTCAACGTGCTGACCGACGAGGGCGAGCATCTGGGCGCACTGCGCGAGGTCCTGGAGACGGGAAGCAACGACGTTTATATCGTCCGCTCCACCGACGGGAAAGAGATCCTGCTGCCGGCGATATCTCAGGTCATCAAAAAAGTGGACCTGGCAACGGGGACGATGCTGGTCCACCTGTTGGACGGCCTTCGCTGATCAGTCGTCGGCGCTGGCTACTGCGTGTCGCTCCGCGTGCGCGTGGTCATGCTCTGCCTCATTCCCGAATTCGTGATCCTCGCACGCAACCCAGCGGGAACCGTCGGCGAACCATTCCTTCTTCCAGATCGGGACGATGGTCTTGATCCGGTCGACCGCCTCGTGGCACGCCTTGAACGCCTCCACCCGGTGGGGCGACGCGACCGCCACGATCAGGCTGATCTCACCGACGTCAACACGCCCGGTGCGGTGAGCAATGGCGATGTCCTCGATGCCATAATCGACGCACAGGCTGTCTCTCACCTCGTGGAGCTTCTTGATCGCCATGGCGTCGTAGGCTTCGTATTCCAGCCGGGTAACGGCCTTGCCCCCGAAGTTGTCCCTCGTGGTTCCCAGGAACGTTACCACCGCGCCGTTGCCATCCTTGCGCACGGAATCGGTGATCGACACCGGGTCCAGGGTTTGATCGGTCAGGACAATCATGGTCATCAGCCTCCGCTAACCGGTGGAATCAGGCAGACCTCGTCTCCGGCCTGGAGCGTCAGGTCATCATCGGCATACTCAGCGTTCACCGCCACCACGATTCTCACCTCCGGGGGAGCGAGCATCGGGTAATCGGCGCGCACCGCGTCGGTAAGTTCTCCGACGCTGGACCCCTCCGGCAAATCCACGGATACCAAAGATGCCCCGGCCCGTTCCCGGTAGAGCGCGAATAAACGAACTTCAAAACGCATACTAAAGTGATTATCGGCTGGCCCGGCAACCATGTCAACGCCACCACCAATCCTCCGGTTCCGGTTTCCAGGATCTATCGACTGGCAAAGATCGCCCGACACCATCATAATGCGCTCAACGATTCCACTGCCTGCCATCGCCGCCAGGAGGCCAGAAAATGCCTGATCGACAGCGTCTTACCGACACCCTCATTGAACTCATCAAAATCGACAGTCCCACCGGCGAGGAAGACGCCATCGACGCGCATTTGTCAGACCGCCTGTCCCGAATGGGCGCCGCTATCGAGCACGACACCTACGGAAACCTGGTGGCCACGCTCTCCGGAACCTCCGCCGGCAACGGCCACACGCCCCGGATGCTGTCGGCCCACATGGACACCGTCGAACCGGGCCGCGGCATCAAGCCCGCCCTGGACGCCGACGGAGAGACACTGAGGTCCGACGGCACCACCATACTCGGCGGCGACTGCAAAGCAGGTATCGCCATCGTGCTGGAGGGACTGACCTCCGCAATCGAAAACGGCGGGCCCAGCCTGCCGGTCCAGGTGGTATTTTCCCGGGCCGAGGAAGGCGGTCTGAACGGAGCGCGCAACCTGGACTTCGCGCTGGTGAAGGCCAAAACGGGCATCGTATTCGACGGTGAGGGTCCCGTGAGTCGCGTGTGCGTCGGCGCGCCCGCCCAGAACATCGTGCAGGCCAACATCACCGGCGTCGCCGCCCACGCCGGCCTGGAGCCGGAAAACGGCGTATCCGCCCTCCTGATCGCGGCCCAGATTCTCACTCGCCTACCCCTTGGGCGCATCGACCACGAAACCACCAGCAACATCGGATTTCTGCAGGGCGGGTTGAAGCGCAACATCGTCCCCGAGTCGGCGTACCTCGACGGCGAACTGCGCTCCCGCGACCAGGCCAAGCTGGAAAACTACACCACCGAGTTCCGCCGCGCCTTTGACCAGATCGCTGCCTGGTATCCCAACGCCAACATCGAACTCAACATCTGGAACCAGTATCGCGCCTACGACGTGGCCCGGGAACATCCCGCGCTCACCGACATCTCCCGCGCCGTCGCGTCGGTCGGCCTGACCCCGACCATGGAAACCACCGGCGGCGGGTCCGACGCCAACGTGTTCTTTGAGCATGGCATCGCCGCCCTGCCCGTGGGCATCGGCGTCCGGGATTTCCACACCACCCGCGAGACGGCCAACATCAGCGAAATTCTGGACGCCGCCGGGGTGTGCGAGGCGTTCGTCACCGGGACGTGACCGCGAATCCCGGTTGACCGCTCTCGATTGCATATGGCCATCAGGATCGATTCCCACTGTCATCTAATGCCGCCGGCTTTCGCCACCCGGTACTCCGAATTGGCAGCCGCGGACGCCACGTTCCGGGCTCTGTTCCCCAACGGGCCGGGTCGGATGGCTGACGTTGACACGCTGCTGCACGACATGGACGCCGCCGGAATCGACCACGCGGTGATCATGGGGTTCGGCTGGACTGACCGCGCCATCGCCCGCGAGGCCAACGACTATCTGCTGTCGGCCCAACGCGCCAATCCGGACCGTATTACGGCGTTCTGTTCGGTGAATCCCGCGTGGGGTGCCCCGGCAGTCTCAGAGGCCAAACGTTGCATCGACCTGGGTATGCGCGGGATCGGAGAGTTGCACGCCGACACCCAGGGATTCAACTTAGACGACTGCGAGACACTGGGACCGGTGATGGCGGTATTGCAAGACGCCGGTCTCCCTATAAACGTCCACGCCTCCGAACCCGTCGGCCACCAATACCCGGGCAAGGGAACCACCACGCCCGAGCAGTTGCTCCGGTTTGCGTCCGCCTTCCCGGACAACCGAATCGTGATGGCGCACCTGGGAGGCGGTTTGCCGTTCTACGCGGCAATGCCCGAGGTTTGCGCCGCCCTGGCCAACGTATGGTTCGACACGGCCGCCATCCCCTATCTCTACCGGCCCGACGCGGTGGTCGCCGCCGCCATTACCGCCGGCGCCGACCGCATCCTCTTCGGCTCCGATTATCCGTTGCTCAAGCAGCGCCGCGTCATCGACCACGTAACCTCCGCGCCGTTGACCGGTGAACAACACGATAAGATCCTGGGGGCCAACGCACAATCGTTGTTGGGACGAAACTGCGATGGCTGACCCTTCAACCAACGCCGAAAAGGACACCCTGCCCGACTACCTGAAACCCGGGCTGGCAATCGTGCTCATCGGATTGAACCCCTCCACCTATTCCGTGCGCGAAGGGCACTACTTCGCCAACCCCCGCAACCGGTTCTGGCGCGCGATTTCCGCCTCCGGTCTGGCCGGTGGCGAGTTGGGACCCGCAGACGACGCGAGCCTCCTCGAATCGGGGATCGGTTTCACCGACCTGGTGAAGCTCGCCACACCGCAAGCCTCCGGGCTGAAGACCGCGGACTATCGACGCGACGCTCCGCTGCTCCGCGACAAAATCATGCGATACGCGCCGCGCATCGCATGTTTCCACGGGTTGACGGCGTACCGGGCCTACCTGCGGCACGCCGAAAACCTCCCCGATGCTGGCCCCATCGAGTTGGGCCTACAGGAAAACCTCATCGGTGAGAGCAGGGTATTCGTGCTGCCCAATCCCAGCCCGGCCAACGCGAGATACTCGCTGGATGAATTGACGTCGTGGTATCGAAAATTGGGCGATCTGCGCCGGGAGATTCAGCGTGCCAAATAGCAGCGAAACCCTGCGCACGTTCATCGCGCTGCCCCTGCCGGAGGAATGGACGCAGACGCTGGCCGCCGTTATCGAAAACCTGCGCGATTCTGCCCAAAGCGGCGTCCGTTGGGTCAACCCCGAGGGCACGCACCTGACGCTGCGTTTCCTGGGCGCGACAAAATCCTCGATGGCGCCCCGTATCGTTGAGGGTTTGCAAACCGAGTTCGCCGGGGCCGTTTCGCCAACCCTCCGACTGTCCCGGTTGGGCACATTCCCGGCCGGCAACAATCCACGGGTGTTGTGGGCCGGCGTTGACGGCGATATTGACCGGCTGACCGACCTGTACCACCGCGCCCAGTCAATCGTTTGCGGCCTCGGCTGGCCGCCTGAAACCCGACCGTTCCGGCCGCACCTCACCATCGGACGGGTGAGGGATCGAATCTCAGCGTCGCAGCGTCGTGCCATCATCGACGCCATCGCCGACGCCGAAATACCGGCAGCGCCCCGGTGGAGCGCGGACCGTGTCCGGCTCTATCGCAGCGAACTGACTCCCAACGGCGCAATCTACTCCAGCCTGGGTGAGGTCCAAATCTGAATGGAAACTAGCGTTACCACCACCATCTCGCCGGTCGCTCCCTACGATTTTGAGCTGACCGCCGGTCAACCCAACTACTCGCGCGACCAGGAGTTCCGGACCGAGGAATACGTCGACGGAGAGTACATACGCCTGCTCGATCTGGGACACAAGGTAGCCCTGGCGTCGGTCCGGTCGTCCGGCACGGTGGACAACCCGGAACTGCAGGCGACCCTGACCGGCGACGACCTGACCGATGCCGACGCGCAGAACGCCTCCAGGCAGTTGACGTGGCTCCTCAGCTGCGACCAGGAATTGCGCCCGTTCTACGACTCCGTGGGCAACGACCCCATCCTCGCCGACGTGGTGGGACAATTCTACGGATACCGCAACACCCGCAGCGCGTCCGTTTTCGAAGCCCTGGTGCAGGCCGTCATGGGCCAGCAGATCGCCACCGCCGTCGCCCGCATCGTCCGCAGCCTGATGATTGAGCGTTACGGCATCCACGCCGAAATCGCCGGCCGGAACTGGCACGCGTTCCCCCGGCCCGAGGCGCTGGCCTCCGCCGAAATCGACGACCTGAGGCAGCTAAAACTCAGCGTCCGCAAATCCGAGTACATCCAGGGTATCGCTCGCGGAGCGCTCGATTCTCCCGACGGATTCGAGGGGATGCACGAACTGCCCGACGACGAAGTGGTGAAGCGTATGGTCGCCATGCGCGGCGTCGGTCAATGGACGGCGCAATGGGTGCTGGTTCGCGCCCTGGCGCGGCCCGATGGCTTCCCCATCGGCGACCTGGCGTTGCGCCGCACGGTGGCCGCGCTGTATTTCGACGGCGCAGAGATCGACGACAATCAACTGCTCGAGTTCTCGGAACGCTGGGCTCCGTGGCGTTCCTACGCCACCGCGTACCTGTTCGCCGCCCTGCGCACGGGGCGAATCGCAGGTTCCTGACGCCAATACCCGGAGGCGATCACCGCAACATCCGCAGCAGCCCCTTGGGGTTGTTGGAGAACTGGCGCATCAGCCGCTGGGTCTGCTTGAACTGGTTCAGGACCCGGTTGACGTCCGACGGGTTGGTCCCGCTGCCCAGCGCGATACGCCGCCGCCGGCTGCCCTTGATGATCTCCGGGTGTGCTCGCTCGTGCAGCGTCATTGACCGGATGATGGCCTCGGTCTTTTTCAGTTCCGACTCATCCAGTTGGCCCTGCATTTTCTTCGTCTGCCTGCCGAGCCCGGGCATCATCTCCATGATGGAAGACAACCCGCCCATCTTTTGCACGCCTTGAATCTGGTCGAGGAAATCGTCCAGAGTGAAGCTGGCGGTGCGCATCTTGCGTTCGAGTTCCCGCGCTTTCTCCTCATCCACCGCGTCCTGGGCCCGCTCGATCAGTGTCATCACGTCGCCCATGGCCAGGATGCGCGAGGCCATGCGGTCCGGATGGAAGGGTTCCAGCGCGTCGCTCCGCTCGCCGGTGCCCACAAACTTGATGGGCACGCCCGTTACGCGCGTCACCGACAGCGCCGCGCCGCCGCGAGCGTCGCCGTCCATCTTGGACATTATCAGGCCATCCAGCCCCACGCGCTGGTGGAACTCCTGCGCCGCGGTAACCGCGTCCTGTCCGGTCATTGCATCGACAACCAGTACCACCTGATGGGGCGACACTGCGGCCTTCACGTCCTCCAATTCGGTCATCAGGTCGTCGTCGATGTGGAGCCGTCCGCCGGTGTCCACGATGGCCCAGGTGTGCGCCAATTCCGTGGCCCGCCGCACGCCGGCGGTGGCAACCTTCGCCGGCGTTGACGCCGAGGGGTCCTCCGAATACACGGGTATGTCAAGTTGCTTGCCCAGCGTTTCCAGTTGGGAGATCGCGGCCGGACGTCGCAGGTCGGCGGCGATGAGCATGGGGCTGTGATTCTGGCGCTTCATGTGCAGCGCCAGCTTCGCCGCGGTGGTCGTCTTGCCGGACCCCTGCAATCCCACCAGCATCAGCACCGACGGCAGTTGGCTCGACGGTGTCAGGCGGTGGTCGCCGGCGCTCAGTATCTCGGTCAGTTCCTCGTGGACTATCTTCACCACCTGCTGACCGGGCGACAGGCTCTCCAGCACCGTGCTGTCCAGCGACCGCTCCTTGACGTTGGCCACGAAATCGCGGGCCACGCGGAAGTTGACGTCCGCCTCCAGCAGCGACCGGCGAACCTGGCTGAGGGCCTCGTCAATATCCTTCTCGGTCAGACGGCCCCTGCCCTGCAGCTTGTTGAATATGCCGGAAAGGCGGTCGGTGAGATTGTCAAACATGTCCGGTACCTATTCCCATCGGAAAGTGCGGTTGGCGATGATGAAGGCTACCACAAACCAAACCGCCATTCCCAGAAAGTTGGGCCATTGGGTGATTATCGAGTCGCCCCGCACCGTCATGCCCCGAATCGCTTCCACCAGGAACGTGAGTGGCAGGTAGTCGGTTACGGTTTGCAGTATCCCGGGCAGCACGTCCCGCGAGAAGAACACGCCGGAGAGGAACATCATCGGCAGCGACACCACGTTGGCCAACGGCGCCGCCTGCTGCTCGGTCCGCGCCCATCCGGACACCGCGAATCCCAGCGCCAGGAACACCGCGCCGCCGAGGCCCGCCGCCAGCAGAACCGCGAAAAAGTTCCCGGCGAACTCGGCGCCGAACAGAAAAACCGCAACTCCCGCCAGGATGAGCGTCTGCACGATCACCACCAGCAGCCGGGTGAACACCTGCGACGCCAGCAGGGTCGCCGGACTCAACGGCGTGGCCAGCAGACGGCGCAGCACGCCTTCGCGCTTCATGGTAACGAAGCTGAACGAAACGCTGAACAACCCCAATTGCATGATCGCCATGCCGATCACACCCGGCATCAGAAAGTCGATGTATCCCAGGTTGCGTGCGGCCACCGCCTCGCTTTCCAGCGTCACCAGCCGATCTACATCGTTCAGCGCGAAGTTCAGCTCGTCGATTCCTGAGCGCAGAATGCTCAACCCCACCTGCGATTCCGCCTCGCGTCCGGCATGGTAAAGCGCCGTCACCGTTACGGGCTCCCACGTCGCTTCTCCGCCGTTGATTGCGGGACCGAATTGCGGCGGCAGAATCAGGATCAAATCGCGCTGCCCGTCCTCCAACGCCGCCCGCTCTTCAGCCTCGGGGCCTTGCCGGACTCTCAGGGCTTCGACCTGCTCGGCCTCGTCAATGAACCGCGCCGACGCCTCGTTCTCCGCCAGGTCAACGATCCCGATGTCAACCTTGCCCAGTTCACCGAAATTGAGCAGGCCGAAGATGACCATGATCACCAGCGGCAGGAAAAAGGTCCAGAACAGCGCGGCCCGGTCCCTGGCCCACATTCTCATGGACATCCAGGTTATGTATATCGCGGGTCGTGTAACCATGCTAAAACTCGCGCAACGACCGGCCGGTAAGATCGAGGAACACGTCCTCCAACGTCGCCAGTCGCACTTCGTGTTCCCGGTGAAATCCTCGCGCTATGAGGTCGTCGATCAGCGCGCCCGGCGTATCCATGGTGATGATGCGCCCCGTGTCCATGACGGCCACGCGGTCGCAGAGTTCCTCAGCCTCCTCCATGTAGTGGGTGGTAAGCACGATGGTTCGGCCTTCCTCCCGCCAACCCGCGATGGTTTCCCACATTAGATGCCGCGCCTGAGGGTCCAGTCCCGTGGTCGGTTCATCGAGGAATATCACGGTCGGATCGTTGACCAGGGCCGCCGCGATGGCAAAGCGCTGCTTCTGGCCACCCGACAGAGTGCGGAACGATGCCGACCGTCGTTCCCAGAGATCGACGGCGTTCAGCAGCGGTTCCGGGTCCACGTTGACCTTGTAGATGCTGCCCAGCATCTTGAGCAGTTCCTGGAGTTGCAGGTGCTCAAAAAACGCGCTGCTTTGCAACTGGACGCCGATGATCTGCTTCACGGCGCGGGGGTTCCTGCCCACGTCGATTCCGGCAACCGTCGCCGTGCCGCTGTCCGCCGTCCGCATCCCCTCAATGATCTCGACCGTCGTGGTCTTGCCGGAACCGTTGGGACCGAGCAATGCGAAAATCTCGCCGGGGCTAACCTGAAATGAAACGCCGTCAACGGCCTGTACGTCGCCGTAGCGTTTTCGCAGATCCTCTACCGCGATGATTGGATCGGGGCCGCGGCTCGCCCCGTGATTGTCTGCCTGCGTCATTACATTCGAACCGCAAAAATTATAACACCCAGACCCCCGGCGGCAGGGTGGTACAATCCCGGCTGACATGATCCCGCTCAAACTGTCGGTGCGAAACTTTCTGTGCTACCGCGAGGATGTCCCGACGCTGGACCTCCAGGGTATCCACGTCGCCTGCCTTTGCGGACCCAACGGTCACGGCAAATCCGCGTTGCTGGACGCTCTCACCTGGTGCCTCTGGGGACAGGCCCGCACCGGCAGCCGCAACCACGACGCCCTGATCACCCACGGTGAAACGGAATGCCGCGTCGAGCTGGATTTCGAAGCCCAGGGGCAGGCCCACCGGGCCATTCGACGACGGCGCCGCACCGGCCAGGGCCGCACCGAGGTTGACCTGTTCGTACTCGACGACGGAGGCGAACCGCGCCCGATCACCGGCAACACCGTGCGCGAAACCAACGCCAGGATCCGGCGCCTGGTCGGCATGGACTATGACACCTTCGTGAACACGGCGTTCCTGCTGCAGGGTCGCTCCGACGAGTTCACCCGCAAGAATCCGTCCGACCGAAAGGAAGTCCTGTCGTCCATCCTCGGGCTCGACCTGTACGAGCTTTTGCAATCATCAGCCCGGGGCCAGAGGTCGCAATGGCAGGACACGGTGGCCCGCACCGACGGCGCGCTCCATCAGACCCAGGCGTCCCTGGACGCGATCCCGGATCCATCGGAGCCGCTGTCCGAGATCGCGGACAGGCTGGCCAATCTCGAATCGACGATATCCGACGCCATCGCCGAGGTTGAGCGGAACAACGCTGTGGCCGAACAACTGCGCGCCAGGCAGCGGGAGGTTCATACCACCGAGCAACGCATCGAAAACCTGCGAGCCGACCTGCTCCAGGCCGACGCCGCGATGGTCGTGATTCAACAGCGCATCGGTCGGGCCCAGGCGTCGATCCAACGCGCCGACGACATTCGGGACGGAGCGAAAAAACTGGAAACCGCCCGCGCCGAACTCGATCGCCTGGAGTCTGCCCGCCGCGAACACGACCGCCTCCAGGCCGGCCGCGCCCGGCTTCAGGCAGCGATCACCAACGCAGAGGCTTCCCTGTCCGCCGAGGCGGATCAGATCGAGCGCCGCCTGTCCGAGGAATTGGGGCCGTTGATCGCCGGATTGGCCTCCGTTGAGGGCGGCCTGGCAAATGTCGCCGCAACCGAGTCGGCCCTCGATTCGGAGCGTCGGTCGCTGGCAGACCGGGAGGCCACCCTCGCCGAGATCGCCGCCGCCATCGCCGCCGGGGAAAGCGACCTCCAGCGCTGCGTCGCTGAGGGAAAGGAACTGCGGGCCAGGCAGCAGGAAATGTCCGCCGCTGCGTCGCCGGATGCGCTTTGCCCGCTGTGCCGCACTCCCCTCTCCGAGGATGCTTGCGAAAATCTCGCAGGGTGGTACGAATCCGAGATTGCCGCCAAACTCCAACAGCACCGTCAAATATCAGCGACGTTGAACGAGCTTTCCGCGCAGCAAAAAGAGGTGTCCGGCAACATCGCCAACCGTAGGCAAGAACTGGAAAAGCGACAGCGCCAGACCCAATTGAACCGCGGCCAGTTGGAACAGCAGCGCAAACAGGGCGCCCAGGCACAGGAACAACTCGAAACATTGCAACCCAGGTTGGAATACCTGCGCCGGTCGCTGGTCTCCGGCGCATTCGCTGCCAACGAGCAGGAGGCGCTGGCAGGAATCGACCGGGATATAGCGTCGCTGCAATACGATGACGACGCCCGAGACCGCGCCTACCAGGCAGCACAATCGTTGCAGCATTGGGAGTCGGACCTGCGCGAGTTGGACGCCGCAATGGCGCGACTCCCCGATGACGAGGCTGAACTGGCAAGCCAACGAGGCAGGGCAGACCGGTGGCAGGAAGAGATCAAGGAGGCCGAGGCATCGCTGGTAGAGGCCAACGCCGCATTGGGCGAATTGCCGCAGATCGAAAAGGCCGTTGCCTCAACAACCGCAACGCTGTCGCGTCTGGCCCATGAGCGCGATCAACTGCTGGCGGAACGGGGACGCCTGCAGGGGGAGGCGGAACGGAGAAAAACGCTGTCCGGCACGCTGTCAGCGTTGAAAGCCGATCACGAAAACGCGCAGACCCAGCAGGCCATCTACGCTGAATTGTTCGCCGCCTTCGGACGCAGCGGCGTGCCGGCCATGCTGATTGACGCGGCCGTGCCTCAAATCGAGCAGGAATCCAACCGCCTGCTGGGACGCATGACCGACAACCGCCTGGCAGTCAAAATGGAAACCCAGCGGGTGAACCAGGGCGGCAACGTGGCCGAAACGCTGGACATCCTCATCAGCGATGAACTCGGCCCGCGCAGTTACGAACTGTTCAGCGGCGGCGAGGCGTTCCGCATCAACCTGGCGTTGAGAATCGCCCTGTCCAAGGTGCTGTCCAGCCGCCTGGGCGCGCCCCTTCCCACCCTGTTCATCGACGAGGGGTTCGGCACCCAGGACGCCGCCGGACGCGAGCGCATCGTCGATGCCATCGCGTCCATCCAGGACGAGTTCGACAAGATAATCGTCATCACCCATCTGGACGATCTCAAAGACCTGTTCCCGGCCCGCATCGAGGTTCTCAAAACGCAGGACGGCTCGCAATTCTGGTTGAGCTAGTCCAACCCCATGTCACAGGAGAGATAACCATGTTGACCGACAGCCAGCGCGAGTTTCTGACCAATCAGCACAACGGCGCGCTCACCACCTTCCGACGGAACGGCGCCGCACAGATGAGCATCGTGACCTGCGGCATATATGGCGACGGCGTGGCGTTCACCACCACCGAGGACCGCGCCAAGCTCAGGAATCTGCGGCGAGACCCTCGCTGCACCATACTGGTCGGCACCGACGACTGGCGCAACTTCGTGGTGCTGGAGGGTGAGGCGCGGTTGATCGGCGTGGACACCGCCAGCGCCGACGAATACCGCGAGACCCTGCGCAACGTGTACCGAACGGCGGCCGGCCAGGAACACCCCAACTGGCCGGAGTACGACCAGGCAATGCGCGACGACCGACGATTCGCCGTCCTGGTTACCCCATCCCACGTGTACGGCCGCGCGGATTAGGCAAGGGGCGCCTGATGCGGCGCCCCGACCTCGGTTTGGCCCCCGGTTCCTCTGAATTCGCCATTTCGTCAGCCCGCGGTTCGCTGAACGCCCAATCCGCTCATGGTCCGACAAGCTCACCATGAGCGGATTGGCAATCGCGTCGCTATTGCCATCCCACCGGAGTTGAGGATAGTCCCTGGCGCCGTTATGGGATAATGCCCTCCGCAAGCCTCAGGGCGTCGACGTCGAACGGGATCTCGTCGTATTCGCCGTTGAGGGCCGCCTTGACCCTCTCGCCCGACAGCGGCAATTGCTTGATGCGGACTCCGACGGCGTCATACACCGCGTTGGCGATGGCGGCGGGAGGCCCGAACCCGGGAGGCTCGGCCACGGCTCGCGCTCCAAACGGCCCTTCCTCGGCCGGCACCCGGATCAGCACGTCCTCGATCTCCGGCAGGTCGATGGCCAGCGGCATCAGGTAGGACGCGAACGACGGATTGCGCACCGCGCCCGTTTCCGGGTCGAACTGCTGGTCCTCGGTCAGCGCGCGCCCGATGCCCTGCACCACGCCGCCGTCCAACTGACCCTCCACCGCCATCGGGTTGATGGCGACGCCCACGTCCTGCGCCTGCACGTACCGCAGCACTTTGACCTGGCCCGTGCCCCGGTCAACCTTGACCTCCGCCGCCTGCGCTGCGAACACCGGCGAATACGGCATGCTGGACAGCGAGGCAGTTCCGATTATCGGGCCGCCACGGGAGGTTATGCTGGCCGCCGCCAACTGCGCGAAAGTCAAACCCTGCGGTTCGTTGTCCAGCACGTACACCCGACCGTCCTCGGATCCCAGCGCGTCTTGCGGCACGCCCAGGCGCTCGGCAGCCAGCGCCATCAACTTGTCCAGGGTGTCTTCGGCAGCGCGTTGCACTGCGGTGCCCTGGCTGTACACGATTCGGCTTCCGCCGGACTGGCCGGTGTAGGGCGCCAGGTCGGTGTCTCGCTTGGCGACCACGACCTTTTCCATGGGGATGCCCAGCGCCTCGGCGGTGATGGCCGCCAGCGACGTATCGCTGCCGGATATGTCCACCGACCCGGTCAGCAGGCTCACGGTGCCATCGTCGTTGACGCTGATGGACGCCGTTGACGGCCCGCTGCCCGCACGCCATTCGCACAGCGCCAAACCCAGGCCGTGCCCGTCTTCCAGTTGCCGGGGCCAGTCCATCTTTTCCCTGATGGCCTCCAGCGTTTCCAGCAACCCGTTGGACGGGACCACCGCGCCGCTCACCGAAACATCGCCCTCGCGCAGCGCGTTGTGCAGCCGAATGTCATAGGGGTCCATACCCAACTCGTGGGCGATGTGGTCCATGTGGGATTCGACGGCGAAGGTCATGTCGGCAACGCCCGAAGCGCGATACGAACCGACGTAGATCTTGTTGGTGTACACACCGTAGGAACGCAGCCGGAAATTGGGGATCCGGTACGCGCCCAGGCCGTGGCCGATGCCCGAGTTGGGGCCGGCGCCGAGATACGCGCCCACGTCGAAGATGGTGTACGCCTCCCTGGCAACGATGGTGCCGTCGTTCATCACGCCCGACCGCACGTAGTTGGTCGCAGGCAGGCGCGGCCCGTTCATGGTGAATACTTCCTCGCGGGTATTGACCAACTTGACCGGCCGACCCGTCCGCATCGCCAACAACGCCGGGAACGCCTCGAACGCAAGCCGCAGTTTCGCGCCGAAACCGCCGCCCAGTTCCATGGGCACCACCCTGATGCGCGACACCGGCATCTCCAAAACTCCGGCCAGCGCCGCCCTCACCTGGTACGGCCCCTGCGTCGATGCGTACACCACCAGGCGGCCGTTGGGTTCCACGTCGGCCACGCACGCCATCGGTTCCAGGAAACCCTGGTTGATGCCCTGCGAACGGTACACATCCTCGACGACCACGTCGGCGTCCCTGAAGGCTTGCTCAACGTCCCCGCGGTCGGCGTCCAGCAGCGTGCTGACGTTGTGGCCCATGGTGAAGCCGTAACCCTCGTACTGCTCCATCTCGGGATGCACGTCGGCAGAGTGTTCCAGCAGGGCCGTCAGCGGGTTGACCACAGACGGGATGTCCTCGTATTCGACCTCGATCAACTCGATGGCTTCCTGCGCCGTCGCTTCGTCGTCCGCGGCTACCGCCGCGATCGGCTCTCCTACAAAGTTGACCACGTCGCGCGGCATGATGTAGCGATCGCGCAACGCTCCGGAACCGAACCGGATATCGGGAAAGTCGGTACCCGTGATGATGGCGCGCACGCCGGGAAGCGCCGCCGCCCGGCCGGTATCCAGGCGTACTATCCGGGCGTGATTGCGTGTGCTGGGCAGCAGTTTGCAGGCCAGCGTGCCCGGCAGGTACACGTCGGACGCGTAGGTCGCGCGACCCGTGACCTTGTCATATGCGTCAACGCGGGGATGGTTTTGTTCCAGCACTTTGAACTGGGTGGTCATGTCAATCATCTCCGTTCTTTTGCCAGCATCATTCGGGATCGGACAACAGCAGGGTGCGATTGATGATCGCGGAGCCGTGCTCGTCGCCCTGCATACCAAACCCCTTGGCTTCCAGTTCCTGATTCACTCTGCGATTGTGTGCCCTGAATTCGGCTTCGAGTTTCGCGTCCTCGGCGGGGTCGGTGGAAGCGCGGCGCATGTCTCTCACCGTTTCCAGACCCTGGATAGTGCCGTCGACGTAAACGCGAACGTGGCTGTCGCTCGTCATCCGGTGCATGGCGTAATAGTCCAGGTATTCGCCGTTTTCATCCTCGGCGAACAACCACCACACCGTCCATCCCGCCTGGACAATCTTGCCGCGCTGCCGGTTGGCGACCGATTCTTCGGGCAGCTCGATTCCCCAATTGGCGAATGAGCGGTTGAAATGGCTCACGATATTTTCCATGCGGCGCGACACCCGTTGCTCCCGAACAATCACGCGGTTGCCCTGATTTCTTCCGCCGCCGACATTATCGCCTCAATTACGCGGTTGTATCCCGTGCAGCGGCACAGATTCCCGCCGATGGCGAAGCGCACCTCCTCCTCGGTGGGATCGGGGTTCTGCTGGAGGAATCCGGTGGCCGACATGATCAGTCCGGGAATGCAGAACCCGCATTGCAGACCGCCATGCTCCACGAACGCCTTCTGGACGGGACTCAGTTGGTCCACGTCAGCCAGGCCTTCGATGGTGGTGATCTCGGCGTCGTGGGCGCTGTGGGCCAGCACCAGGCACGACGTGACCGCCTTGCCATCCATCAGAACCGTGCATGCGCCGCAGTCCCCTTCATCGCACCCTTTCTTGGTGCCGGTCAATTGGGCGTCATCGCGCAGGCAATCGAGCAGCGAGTAGAACGGTTCCACCAGCATCTGGCGCGGTTCGCCGTTTATGTTCAGTATCAGCGGCTGTTTCATCACTCTGTCCTCACTGCTTACCAGGCGGTCTGCACCGCCAGGCGGCGAATATCATCGAATGTGGGCGGATCGGCGGCGGTGGCCACGGCGTGGCGCAGCGTCCGCTCGGTCAGCACCTGCACCATGTCGCGGCGATAATCCGCGCCGCTGCGCACGTCCGCGATCGGGTTGCACGATTGCGCCGCCAGACGGGCCGCGTCCGCAATGTTCGCATCGTCCAGGTGTTGCGAAACCAGGCGGCCCTCCGCGGCATAGGCGCGCACCGGAGTCGGGGCCACCGCTCCGAGCGCGATCCGCGCGCTGGCGCAGGTCCCGTCATCGGCGATGCTAACCACCGACGCGACCCCGACGGCCGAGATGTCCATGGCGCCCCTGGGGCTGTGCTTGATGTAGAGCCCGCCGGTGTTGGCGCCAGGGGGCGGCAGCCTGATTTCCGTCAGAATCTCGCCGGGCTCCAGCGCAGTCCGGCCCGGACCCACGAACAGTTCGTCCAGCGGCAGCCACCGCTCGCCCGACGCGCCGACAATCCGGCACTGGGCGTTGTAGGCCAGCAGCGCCGGCAGCGTGTCCCCTGCCGGCGAAGCGTTGCAGATGTTGCCGCCCACCGTGGCGAGGTTCCGAACCTGCACGCCGGCAAACGAGGTTGCTCCGGCAATCAGCGCGGGGTAGTGGCGGCGAACGTCGGAGTTCTGCTCAACGGCCTGAACGGTTGCCATGGCTCCCATCGACAGTCCGTCGTCATCATTCCATCGGATGTAATCCAGCCCGGGCACGTGCTGCATGCACACCACCGACTCGGGGCGCCAGACGCCGGTGCGCCAACGGACCAGGAAGTCGGTGCTGCCAGCCACCAGACGGGCGCGCTCGCCCTGCTCCGACAGCATGGTGAGCGCCTCATCCAGGGAACGGGGTTCAAGGTATTCAAAGCGAGCCATCCATCCCTCCACGTCCGGCACGCCTGGACAGGATACGAGAGCGGCGGACGCGTCGGATTATAGGGTCGCCAGCCGGCCACGGTCAACGCGAAGCCCCGACCGCCAGGGCCTTTCCAGAGTTGCGCAACCTTCTTGTGTCCGCTCGTCCTGAGCCTGTCGAAGGACGAAGCTCGTGGTTCGACGGGCTCCCGCCAAAGGCGGACGTTCCGCACCATGAGCGGAAAGTGTGGAGACTCTGGATAGGCCTTGCCCGGACCCCGCTGCGCCAAACAAACGAGGGCGGGTTGTTCGCCCGCCCTCGGTGTTGATCCTGTATTCCAGCCGGCTAACGGTCGTTGCCGAACGGCTGGATCAGCACGCGCAACGTGCCGTCGTTTTCCTTGCGCTGGGTCAGCAGCTTGTGACCCGCCTGCTCTGTCCAGTAGATGACGTCGTAGATGTTCAGCGCGTCGTGCAGGATGGCCTCGATGAACGATGTCCGGTCGTATTCCATCTGGCGGCTCAGGGCGGCGATCACGCCGGCGCAGTTCTTGCCGCGCCCGTCAATCACTGTCCATCCGCTGCCGTACTGGTGGCCGTTGCTGTGGCCGTTGCCGTTGCCGTTGGCGGTGGCTCCCACCGGAGCGCGCACGTCGATCTGTCCACTCTTGCGCAGGTCAAGCTGCTCCTTGAAGTAGGCCACGGCTTCCCAGGCCACTGCCCGGTCGCGTTCACCGCTGGAACACACCGCGCCGCGTACACCGACGATGTCAGGATTGATGCGGGCCAGTTCGTCAAGGTTGTCCAGCTTGAGGTGGCCGCTCAGGGCCGTGCTGAGGCCGGCCGCCTTGGCTTCCATCACCATGTCGCGCAGCACCGGTTCCGGCATGAAGTCGAACAGGTTGCGCCCGTCCTTGGTCAGCGTGTCGATCAGGAGGCCGTCGCACTCGCCTTCCAGGGCCAACTGGACCATCAGGTGCGGATCCAACCCGCCCTCAAACAGCAGGTTATCCGCGAACAGTGATCCGATCAACTTGGTTTCCGAATTGCCGATCGCCTCGCGGGACTCCTTCAGCACCTCGACAGCCGTCTCATAATCGGCCACCCGGAACCCGACCTTCACCGACGTCGCATCCATCATCGTCGCCGCGTGAACGGCCATGGCCACGGTGCCCGGCTGGTTGGGAACAACGCCGAGGGTGACGCTGACGTGCTTGTGCGGCGGGATGATCTCCCGCACTTCCCGGACCAAATTGGGGTGAGCGGAACCCACCAGCGCTTCCTGCAGGTTCTTCAGGTCGATGATGTCGGCGCCGCCCCGGTCTGCTTCCAGGGCTTCCGCCTTGTCCTGGGCGCTCACCAGCAGCATCATGCCGGAGCCTTCCAGGTCAATATGGCGGCCGGGCTCCCGGTTACCATTGAGCCAGGGCGCGTGGGGGCGACCGCGGATGATCTCGCGGCCCGGAGGCGTCGGCGCCGCGACGCGAGGCAGCAGCGGCTCCAGTTCCCGCCAGAGTGTGCTCTTTTGCTCTTCGGTGAGGTCGGTCAGCGGGGCGCGCACGCTGCCGCCGGCCATTCCCATCATCTCGCCCCAGGCCTTGCACATGGACACCGGCAGCGCCCCGCCGGTCCTTTTCATCGTCCCGCCCCACCATTTGTCGGACAGCGCTTTGATGTCCTTCAGGTGCAAGTTATAGAAATCTACATCAAGATCGCCGTTGGTGGCCTTCTCAATGAACTGCACATAGTAGTTGTGCAGGGGGGTATCAAAACGCCAGTCGGAGGTGTTGGCAAACATCACCTGCTGGTTGAAACCCAACTCCTTTGCCTTGTGGAATATCCACTCGTCCGGCGTGCTGATTATTGCGTCGCGCCCGACCATCAGATGGGTTTCGATGGAAATCTGCTGGTTGAAACTCGCTTCCTTGACGCCCACCACGTTGGGGATCGCGCAAATGCGCTTGAGACCCTGCGGGCTGATGGTGATGCCGAACTGCGGCGAGTTGTAGAACATCATCGCCAGATCGGTGGTGTCGGCCACCTGCCGCACAAACTCGACCACCTGGTCCTCGGTCTTGGTGACCATGTAGGACGGCGCGATGATCAGCAGGTCGAACCCGCCCCGCTGGGCGTGCTGGGCCAGCGCGATGCTCTCCTGCAGGGAGGTATCGGTGACGTGAGCACCGATCAGCCAGTTGCCGGCCGCCTCGTCCGCCACGGTATCCATTACCAAACGGCGCTCGGATTCGGTCAGGCTCCAGAATTCACCCATGTTCCAGGTGCAGCCGCCGCCCCGTACTCCGAGACTCCGGACGTGTCGAATGTTCTGCCGGAGCCCTTCCGTATCGACCCTGTTATCCGGAGTGAAAGGCGTCACCAGGGTGGTCCACTGTCCCTTGAGGGTTTGCCACGCCCAATCCTGGGCTTCGTGCTTTCGGTAACCGGCCATTTTAGTCAGCCTCCAACAGCAATTTCTCAGTTGATATTACAACGGGACGCGGCTGAAACGCGGCCCGTCGACGCGGCACAGTGTAAGGGTGTGCCAGTGCCGGCGTCAACAAACGAGGTGGTTCGCCGCTCCCGCCCGAGCCGTTTGGCCCGCCATGTTTGCGGCGAATCAGCCCGTTTCGAGCCGATGGCGATTCAACCCGCCGGCTGGCAGTTGGGACAGTACCAGGTGCTGCGGTTTCGGACGCGCATCACGTTCATTTCCGTTTGACAACGGGGACAATACTCGCCGGCGGCGCGAGGAATCGTCCATGGTGAAAGCGCCGTGGGTGGGTCGGGCCACTCGGCGTCTCGGGCGGCGGCGTAGGCCTCGGTGGAACGTGTCAGCGCGGTGACGATCCCCCGGTGCAGACGGGAAACCTCGTCGCCCGACAGCGTATTCGCGCCGCGTTCCGGATGGATGCCCGCCAGGTACAGGGATTCGTCCGCGTACAGGTTGCCCAGTCCCGCAATTACCGACTGCTCCAGGAGCAGCGCCTTGAGCGGAGCCTTGCGGCCGGCAAGCGCGTCTTCCAGCACGGCTTCCGTGAACGACGGTTCCAACGGTTCGGGACCCATCGGGGGCATTGCATCCGACGGGTCCGCCAGCAGCCAGAGGTGGCCGAACTTGCGCGGGTCGATGAACCGCATCTCCCGCCCGCCGTCCATGGGAAACGTGTGCCGGACCATGGCCGGAGGTTCGCGCGACGCGTCGTGAATCCGCAACGCTCCGGTCATGCCCAGGTGCATCACAAGGTGCTGATCATCGTCCAGCGGCGCGAACAGGAACTTGCCGCGGCGTCGCAGGTCGGTAACCTGCCGGCCCGCCACACCCTCAAGGAACTCCCCGACGGATGGTTGGCGGACCGTTTTCGCCCAGGTGATTTCCGGAGCCCCCAGCGTGCGGCCAATCAGGCCCGACCGGATCAGGTACTGCCGCGTGTTTTCGACCTCGGGAAGTTCGGGCATGCGACCTAATCGGCGGAAACGCGCTGAACGGCCAGCGTCACTTCCATGCCTTCGACCTCCGAAGACTCGGACGTGGCCTCTTCCGGCGCCGGTTCGAAGGGCAGGCCGTTGCTCAGGGTCTCGGCCATGATGTAGTCCGCGTGATCACGCATGACACGGGCAACATCCTCCGGCCCCTGATAATAGGTGACGATGTGGTCCGTTATCTCGAACCCGGCGCGTTTTCTGAGGTTCTGGATGCGGTGGGCCAACTCACGCGCCAGGCCCTCGTCGTGCAACTCCGGAGTTATGTTGGAATCCACGGCGACCATGTATCCCGCCTCAACGGCCGCGGAATAACCGTTGACGGCCACCACCGCGTCGGTGCCCTCGCCGGCCTCGGCCTGCGCCTGCGCGTAGATGGGATGCTCCGGGCTGTCAACGACCAGTTCCTTGATGTTCAGTTCCTCAAGCACCTGCTCACGAATCCAGTCCAGGTAGCGCGTTTCGTCCTGGTTGCGCGTGCGCACGACCACGGACGCCAGCGGCTGACGCACCTTGAGTCCCGCCTTGCTGCGCGCCGCGCGGCCCATGCTGGAAACCCGAATCGCCAGGCGGGTCGCGTCCATGATTTCCTGGTCGATCAACGACGTGTCGGCCACCGGATAGTCTGCCAGATGCACGCTGTCGGGAGCATCCTCGTTGAACCGAAGCTCGAGATTCCGGTACATGTGCTCGGCCACGAACGGAGCCAGGGGAGCCATCAACCGGGCCACCGTCGCCAGGCAGGTGTACAGGGTGGCGTACGCTCCCATCTTGTCGGCATCCGCCTCGCTCTTCCAGAAACGCCGCCGGTTGCGCCTGACGTACCAGTTGGACAGCACGTCAATGAACTCCGCGATGCGGCGGCCCGCGTCGGTGGGGTTGTAGTTGTCCAGGTGTCCATCGACCACCTGCGCCAACTGGTTGAGTTCCGACAATACCCAGCGGTCCATTTCGTTTTCGGGCTTCCAGCCTTCCGGAATCTGCGACGGCTCAAACTCGTCGATGTTGGCATAGTTGGTGAAGAATGAGTACACGTTCCACAGCGTCAGCAGCACCTGTCGCAGGGTCTGCTGAACCAAACGGTCGGAGAACCGGCGCGGCTCGCCCGGATGCGACGCGGTGAACAGGTACCAACGCAAAGCGTCTGCGCCGTGGGTATCCAGGATGGAATCGGGCTCTACGATGTTGCCCAGCCGCTTGCTCATCTTGCGTCCGCGACCGTCCAGAATCAGGCCGAGGCAGATGACGTTGCGATACGCGATGTCGTCCTGCATCAGCGTGGAAAGCGCGTGCAGGCTGTAGAACCAGCCGCGGGTCTGGTCCACGGCCTCGCAGATGTAATCCGCCGGCAGCCTGCCGTCGGTCTCGATGCTGCGGTTTTCAAAGGGATAGTGCCACTGGGCCAGCGGCATCATGCCCGAATCGAACCAGCAGTCCATCACCTCGGGGATGCGCCGGTACACTCCTCCGCATCCGTCAATCCGGCACTGCCACTGCACGTCGTCCACGTATGGGCGATGCAGGTCCAGTCCGTCCAGTTCCTTGCCGGCCTGGTCTGACAACTCGCCCAGGCCCCCGACGCACTCGGATGCGCCGCAAACGTCGCACTGCCAGATGGGAATCGGGGTGCCCCAGTATCTTTCCCGGGAGATCGCCCAGTCCACGTTGTTGCGGAGCCACTCGCCAAACCGGCCCTCGCGGATATGTTCCGGGTACCAGTTGATCCTGGAGTTGTTGCCCACCAGTTGGTCCTTCACGGCGGTGGTGCGGATGTACCACGACGTCTTGGCGTAGTACAGCAGCGGCGTGTCGCACCGCCAGCAGAACGGATAGGTGTGTCGATAAATCCCCTGGTGATGCAGCAGGCCGCGAGATTCCAGGTCGGCCAGGATTTCGGGGTCGGCGTCCTTGACGAACTTGCCCGCGAACGGGTAGTCGCCCGTGATCACGCCCTGCAGATCGACCGGCTGCACGAAGGCCAGCCCCCATTCGCGACCCAGCCCAAGGTCTTCGTCGCCAAAGGCCGGCGCGATGTGGACGATGCCGGTGCCGTCATCCATGCTGACGAAATCGGCGGCCACAACTCGCGTGGCGTAGGCCTCCGCGTCTTCCAGCGAGGTCTGCCCATCGTCGTGCCTCACGAACTGCCGGATGGCCGTGCCGTATTCCGACGCGGAGTACAGCGGGCGATAGGACAACCCCACCAACTCGCTGCCCTTGACCTCGCCGGTAATGGTGTAGTCCTCCTGCAGCACGCCCAACAGGGCCGTCGCCAGCGCCATGCGGGACACGTTCCCGGACTCATCGGTGGTCTCGACGATTGAGTAATCGGCGTCCGAGCTGACCGCCAGCGCGGTGTTCCCCGGCAGCGTCCAGGGCGTGGTCGTCCACGCCAGGAAGTACGACGGGACATCCGGCGACGCGCCGCCGATCCATTCCGTGGCCTCAAACTTGACGAACGTGGACGGGTCCGGCGTGTTCTCCCGGTAGCCCAGCGCCACCTCGTGGGACGACAGGCTGGACACGCACCGAGGGCAATGCGGAGCGCCCCTGCGGTCCTGGTAGAGAAGCCCGCGGTCCCAAAGCTGTTTGAGAATCCACCAACCTGTCTCAATGTAGTCGTTGTCCAGCGTGACGTACGGGTCGTCCATATCGACCCAGTAACCGATGCGGTCGGTCATCACCTCCCATTCTTTTACATAGCGGAACACGCTGTCCCGGCAGCGGCGATTGAACTCGGCAATGCCGAACTCCTCAATCTCGCGCTTCGAGGACAGCCCCAATTCCTGCTCAATCTGAAGCTCCACCGGCAGCCCGTGGGTGTCCCAGCCGCCCTTGCGAATCACCCGGCAGCCCTTCATGGTGCGGTACCGGGAAATCACGTCCTTGAAGACACGGGCCAGAACGTGGTGTATGCCAGGACTGCCGTTGGCCGTCGGCGGCCCCTCATACATCATGAAAAGCGGAGCATCCGGCCGTTCCTCCGAGGAACGCCGGAACACGTCCCGCTCCTTCCAATAATCAAGGACCTCGGAATCCAAATCCGGGAAACTGACTCGACTGGACACCACGTCAAACATAGCCGAATAACCTCTGACCAACCTGCTTCTGCGCCGGCGCCCGGTGAGCGCCACGGGGCCGGCAACCTCAATTTACCTGACGATTATAGCCCAGCGCCCGGGATCATGGCGCAGCCCGCGCCGGTCCTGCTACGGCTGATTCCAGAACGCGTGGAAGTGATGCAAAGGCCCGTGCCCGCTGCCCACCGGGTAGGCCGCCCTGATCGCTGCGGTCACGTAATCCTTGGCCTGCTGCACCGCCGCCGGGGTTTCGAGCCCGTGCGCCAATCCTGCCGCCACCGCAGACCCGAACGTGCAGCCGGTGCCGTGGGTGTTGGTGGACGGGATGCGCTCGGTGGTGAACTCAAGGAACGTTTCACCATCGTAATATACGTCGGTTGGCGGACCCTCGCGGTGCCCGCCCTTGACCACCACCGACCGCGCGCCCATGCCCACGATCATCTCCGCCGCCCGTTGCACGTCCGCGTCCGTCCGGATGGTCAACCCGGTGAGCCCCTCGGCCTCGGGTATGTTCGGAGTCACCACCGCAGCCAGTGGCAGCAGTTCGTTGCAGATCGCGCCGATGGCATCTTCGCGGAGCAGGCGGTCGCCGCTCTTGGCAACCATCACCGGGTCCACCACGAGATCGGTTATTCCGTGCCGACGCACACCTTCGGCGACCGTCGAAACAATCGCCGGCGACGAGAGCATACCGGTCTTGACCGCATCGGCGCCGATGTCGGAGATGACCGCGTCGATCTGCGCCGCTATCACATCGGTGGGAATCTCATGCACAGCCGTGACGCCGACGGTGTTTTGCGCGGTGATTGCCGTCAGTGTCGAAGTGCCGAACACCCCCAGCGCGGAAAAGGTTTTCAGATCCGCCTGGATGCCGGCGCCGCCGCCCGAATCCGAGCCGGCGATGGTCATGGCCGTGGGAGGTCGCGAAATGGTCATCGCCTCGTTCCTGCGCGTAACCGCGCCTTCCTATTCCGGAATGCGCCAGTCGGCGCTGTCGGCGTCTGCAACGGGGCCGGGAGGCAGATTCATCGCCACTGCGGCGTCCCTGAGGAAATTGATATGCTCCTCGTCCGACAGCACGCCTATCGGCAACGCCGGCAGCGTTTCGATATTCAGGCCCGCCCTCACGCCGAGTTCCAGAGACAGACGCACCGCGGACTGATTGTCGGCCGCTTCGGTGATGATCACAAAATCGTAGCGTCCCAAAACGGCATACTGGGTCAGAACCTTGCTGGAAGGATTCTCCACCGAGGACGCCGCCTCACTGAGTAGATCCGGATTCTCCTGGCCCATGCGACGGCCACGTCCGGTGAAGTTTGCAAGCATGACGTAAAGGGGCATATGCGGGCACCTGCGATAAAGAGAGCGCGGATGAATCACGAGTGAGATGCACAATAGTATAGCATCGCGCAAACTCGCTCCCGTCCGGGTCTGCCATGACAGCCCATTTGCCCCGTGCTATCATCGCGCCCACGTACCGGCAACACCCTATCGGTAACAAGCAAGGGAGGACACCAATGGACATCGGCCTGAACATGTCGATTTCGACCAACTCAATTGATGTGGCTGACATAGCCGCCAAAGCGGAGGCTCTGGGGTTCGAGTCCATCTGGTTGCCGGAACACCCCGTGATGCCGGTCAATTCGGCGTCCAGATATCCCGGTTCCCCCGACGGATCCATACCGGACTACATGGCGGACATGGCCGACCCGTACATCGGACTGGCCCGGGCATCCGCGGTGACCGACCGCATCAAGCTTGGCACCGGCATCACGTTGATTCCGGAGCGCAACCCCCTGGTGCTCGCCGGCGCGATTGCAAGTCTGGACCGGTTCTCGGGCGGACGCTTCCTGCTGGGCATCGGCACCGGTTGGCTGCGCGAGGAAACCGAGATCATGGGCGGCGATTTCGACCACCGCTGGACTCAGGCCCGCGAATCGATCGAGGTTATGCGGGCGTTGTGGACGCAGGATTCCGCCGAATACCACGGGCGGTACTACGACTTCCCCCTGGTCCAGTGCAACCCCAAACCGGCGCAGGAAGGCGGCCCGCCCGTGATCCTGGGCGGCAACGCCCGCAACGTCTTCCGACGCGTAGCCAGGTGGGGCGACGGGTGGATGCCGACGGCGTCAAGCCCGGACCAGATTGCCGCCGGCCGAGCGGCGATCGATGAACTGGCCGAAGCATCGGGCCGCGACCCTGCCACCATCGACATCACCGTTTTTGGTCAACCGGCTGACCGGGAACTGATCGGGCAATTCGAACAGGCCGGCGCCAACCGCGTCATCGTCCGCCTGCCCGACACCACCAGCCCCGCAGCGCTCGACGAGATCGAACGAATCGCCGAAGCGGTGCTGTAACGAATAGCGGCTCCCAACCCGGTTCCTTTACCGGCGCATCGAAAAGCTTATAAATATAGTAAGGTTGTAACCAAAAACGCAAATCTGGGCCTGCATTCCACTAATTTCTGTCACGACAAAGGACGGGGCGGCGAAATAAGTCGCCCCGTCCGCCTTTTAACCCTTGCGGTCATTTTGTGTACTATCGGCATCCGTGATATATCAACGCACGGGATATTATACATTCGGAAATGCAATGCAAAATTATTGTTAATCCGTAACCCGCGAAGGCCGTCCGGTATGCAAATCGCCGATGTATTACGCTTTATGCTTATGTTTGGCGTTTTTGTTACGCACATCGATACCAAGTGTGCCCATTGTTAGTTTGACTGTGCCTATACGATTGCCTATATTGCGCGAACACGACACGGGTAGCGATCATCCCGTCGCCAACCCGTTTTGGGCCTCGGAACTACTCTATAACCACCTGGAGGATTTCTATGGCGTATAGACGATTTTTGCGCTTTCCGGTAGTGGCATTCGCCATCGCTCTGGGCGCGACAATAGCGATAGTCGGTTGCGGAGGCGCGGCTGAAGAGGCCGCCGCACCGGAATCGGCGGCTCCAGTAGCCCAACAACAGCAGCAAGCGTCGGCTGACACCGCCGCCGCGGCTCCAGAGGCAAGAGCAACCAATACCCCCGTACCCGTCGGTTCGACGTTGGCCCCAACGCCCACGCAGCGCGCCTCCGTGCTCCAGGCCACTCCGCGTGCCACACTTGCCCCGCAGACCGAAGGCGAGCTGGTAACCAACCGCTTGATCGCGGTCCTGGACCCGCCGTCCTTCGAATCCATGCTGGACTGCGAAGTGACCGGTTCAGGCGTCGTCAACTACCGTATGTCGGCCGAGTTCATGGTCGACGCCGGTCGCTTTGACGGTTCCTATGAGCCGATGCTGGCCACCGAATGGGCCATCACGCCGGACGGCAAGACGTGGAACTTCAAACTGCGCCAGGGTGTCCGTTGGCACGATGACTGGGGCGAATTCACGGCACGCGACGTGAAACACTCCCTGGCCTACTACACCAACCCTGAATGTCGGGCCTCATACTCCGACTACTTCCGCAGCGACCCTGGCAGCGATGTCGAAATCGTCAACGACTACGAGATCAACATCCATATGCACAAACGCCCGGCGGTGGACTTCCTCTACTGGTTCTCCGGCTACCGTGGCGTCCCCATCAGCAGCGCCGCACAGTGGAACCAGTCCTGTCCTGGCGGCGAAGCTGATTTCGGAACGGCCGACGGCGGCGAGGCCCTGAGCTACTGCAAGGCCAGCCGCGACCTCGTTTACGCCAAGTCGGCCCGCACCGGTCCCTATGAGTTCGTCAGCTTCGAAGAAGGCGTGGGTTGGGAATGGTCGCAGGTGGACTACGACCACTGGCGGGTCAACCCTGACTTCGCTGAGATCGAAATCAAGGACGTCCGCGAGCCGGCAACCCGTCTGGCGATCATGCAAGCGCGTGAAGGACACATCGCCGCGATCAACCGTGCGCTCCTGCAGGACGCCATCGACGACGGCCTCGAAGTGTTCGACAGTTCCGTTACGGCGCAAACTGCGTTCGCCGTCTTTGGCGGCATGTACTTCGCCACAGGAGCAAAGGGCATTGACCCCTCAGCCTCCGCAGAGCAGCAGGCAACCGACCGCGACGCCTACAACATCGTCGCGGCGCGCGACGAAATGATGCCCTGGAATGATCCCGGCCCCAACGGCAAACTGGTGCGCATGGCCATGAACAAGGCCTTTGACCGCGACCAGGTCAACGACGCCATCTTCAAGGGCGCCGGCGGCAGGCAGTGGGTCGCCACACTCGTGCCCGACTTCCCGGGCGGTTACAACCCGGAATGGGAAGCCCATTGGGATGAGCTGTACGGTTATGACGAGCAGGCCGCCAGGGATCTCCTGGCCGAAGCTGGGTATCCCAACGGGTTCTCCTTCCGCATCCCCGTTTTCCCGTTGTCCGGAGTGCCGGAACAGCCCGACCTGATGGAAGCCATCGCCGGTTACTGGGAGCGTATCGGACTGGACGCTCAGCTTGACCCCATCGAATTTTCCAACTGGAGGAACGAATACCGAGGTTTGAACACCGACTGCTGCATCTACCCGTTCCGCGGTCCTGCGGCTCCCATCGACACTCGGGTTCACTTCTACTTCAGTGCGGAACGCTTCTTCCGGGCGTACACCAGCGACGATATCCAGGAGAACAAGAACAAGGCGTTGCGGGCGCTCAACGAAGCTGACGCAACGGTGGACTGGCAGAAAGTGTCCGATGAAATCTTCTATGAAGTCGGCACCATACCCGGTTGGACTTTGCCGGTCAGCGCCGTGGTCGACCCCGATGTGGTCGCCGAGTACATCTTCCTTGGACCCAACAACGGAAACTACGTTTACCTGGAATACGTCAAGGGTGTGCGTGAGTAATTCACATCAATCCTGACGCCAATCCACCCCGGCGTATCACACCGTATCGCTGTCGATCCGCCGGGGAAATTGTCGAATTGACAGGTCACACGCGCTGAAGGAACGGACACCATGCAACGTTTCATCATTCTGCGGCTTTTACAAGGACTGCTGGCCGTATTCGTCATCAGCTTGATTGTCTTTTCACTCTCGCGCGTGGCCGGCGACCCATTGGCCGCCATCCTCGACGAGGAATCGGGCAAAGAGCAGATCGAGAGAATCCGAGCGCAATGGGGCCTCGACAAGCCGCTGCACGTACAGTACTTCACCTACATGAAGCGGCTGGTCACCGGCGACCTCGGCACATCATTCAAATGGGACCGCCCGGTCGCCGAATTGATTGCGGAGCGCCTGCCCGCGACTCTGCAGCTATCATCGTTCGCGCTCATCATCACCGGCGTGATCGCATTCCCCATCGGCGTATTATCGGCGGTCAAAAAAGACTCCTGGTTCGATGCCGGCGGGAAGATGTTCGCCATCCTGGGCCAATCGGCCCCGACCTTCGCCGTCGGCCTGATCTTGATGTGGATCCTTGCGGTGCAACTGGGGTGGTTGCCCACCTCGGGCAAAGGCGGGTTCAAGCACATGCTGATGCCCGGCTTCGCACTGGGGTATTACAACGTGGCCGCCATCATGCGCCTCACCCGTTCCTCGATGCTTGAGGTGCTCGACACCGAATATGTCAAGCTGGCCCGAATCAAGGGAATCCCCGAGTGGAAAATCGTTTGGAAACACTGTTTCCGGAACGCTCTGATCGGTCCGCTGACGTATTTCAGCCTCATCTTCGCCGTGCTTATCACCGGTTCCGTCGTAATCGAAACCGTTTTCGCATGGCCTGGCATCGGCCTCATGGTTATCGAAGCCATCAACTCCAAGGATCACATCACAGTTCAGGCCGTTGTAATGCTGTTCGCGTTGCTATACGTGGCAATCAACATCGTTACGGACGTTACATACGCGTACGTTGATCCACGGATCCGCTACGGATAGACCCCGCCGGAGGGATAAGAGAAATGGCTGTGCAAACAACCGCTCCGGGCGGCGATACCGGTGAACTCGCCGCACAACCGGAAAGAGGACTTTCTCTGGGGAAAGTCTGGCAGGAGCTTCGAAGAGTCCCCATCATCCCCCTGTTTGTTTTGATCGTCTTCCTGGTGGTTCCCGCTGCTTTCGCCGACGTCCTGGCCCAGCACGACCACACGATCGGCGATTTGGACCGGGTCCTCGAACCGCCGGCATGGGTGCCTGACCGCGCCAAAGAGCAGGTGATTGTTCAGCGCACCAGGGACAAAAACGCCGAGGTGAGCCTGAACAACGCCCGCCGGAACATCGACAGCCGCGCTGGCACCCTGATCGACGCCAACGACAACGGCCAGCCCGACCTGGGCGAAATCATGGTGAGAGAGGAACCCGGCGGAAGCTGGGAATACCCCCTGGGCACCGACAAGCAGGGGCGCGACGTCCTGAGCCGACTGATGCACGGAGCCCGCATATCGCTTGCGGTTTCGTGTCTCGCTATTTTGTTGGGCGGGATTCTGGGAACCGGACTGGGAATGCTCGCAGCGTTCAAGGGCGGTCTGACCGACGCGATCCTCATGCGCATCGTTGACATCAAGCTGGCCTTCCCGTCCATCCTGCTGGCCCTGACGCTGGTGGTCGCCATCGGCTCCGGTTTCAGCACCGTGGTCATCGTGATCGCCCTGCTCCTCTGGGCCCGCTATGCGCGCGTCGTGCGCGGCGAAGCCCTGACCATCAAGGAACGCGATTTCATCGACCGGGCCAGGGTGGCCGGCGCATCCAACCTGCGTATCATGGGCCGCCATATCTTCCCCAACGTGTTCAACACCGTAATCGTCCTCGCCACGCTGGAAGTGGGCCACGTAATCATTCTCGAAGCGACCCTCAGCTTCCTGGGCGCGGGCATCCCCAGGCCTCAACCCGCGTGGGGCCTCATGGCCGCAGACGGCAGGGAAGTGATCACCAGTTCCTGGTGGATATTCCTGTTCCCATGCCTCGCCATCGTCCTTACCGTGTTGTCAATGAACCTGTTGGGCGACTGGTTGCGCGACCGGCTGGACCCCAAACTGCGGAACGTCTAAATCCGCATACATCCAAAGCCAGAGTGAATCTACTGGAAGAAACCACGACAAGCCAGTAACGACCCGTCTGCGGGACTACTCTTCGAGGAGGGTTTTATGAGCAGAACCAAATTACGTTGGCCGATTATCCTGATGGCGATGGTGTTACTCGCCACCCTTGCCCTGGTGGGCTGCGGTGGCGCGGCGGAGGAATCCGCCCCGGCGGCTGACCAGGGCAGCGCTCCGGCAGCTGAAACCCAGGCCACCGGGGCGACGGCGACAGCACCGGAACAGGCTGCTCCCACCGAGGCGCCGCCGCCGGCAACGTCAGCGCCAACCCGGCCCTCGTTCGTAGGAACCACACCGGTGGCCCAACCCGAGCCGACGGTTCAAACTGCGGCCTCCTCGGGAGAACTCAAGACCAAAGACCTGGTCTTCCTGTTCTCGCAGCAAACCCGCCAGGGAATCATGGACTGCGACGTCACCGGCAGCGCGACCAGCCAGCACCGGCCGTCCCATGAATTCCTGCTCGACCCCAACCGCTACACCGGAGCCATTGAGCCACAGTTGGCAACCGACTGGAGCGTCAGTGACGACGGCCGCACCTGGAACTTCAAGCTCCGTGAAGGGGTTGATTTCCACTTCGGATATGGTGAATTCACCGCTCACGACATCGTGAACTCGCTGAACTACTACACCAATCCGGTCTGCGCGGCGTCTTACTCCGACTACTTCCGCACCAACCCGCAGGCGGTGCCCGAGGTGATCAGCGATTACGAGATCAATCTCTCAATGGGCGCACGCCCTGAATTGATCTTCGACTACTGGATCTCCGGATACCGCGGCCTGCCCATCACCAGCAAGGCCCAGTGGGACACCGGCTGCCCCAATGGAGCAGCCGACTACGAGTCATTCGATGTATCCGCCCACCTGGACGGTTACTGCACCGCCGGCGAACAGACCCTGCTGGATGAAGGCCCGGCTCGCCTGGGACCCTACCAGTTCGCGGATTTCGAAAAGGGCATCGGCTGGCTCTGGGAAAGGGCGCCCGGCGACCACTACCGCGTCACGCCCGACTGGGACACGATAGAGATCAAGATCATCGAGGAAGCCTCCACCCGCCTGGCCGCGATGCTGGCCCGTGAAGCTCACCTCGCCACCATCGACCGCGCCCTGGTGGGCGAAGCGCTGGACTCCGGCCTTGACCTCGCCCCCAGCCAGGTGGTGGCCGTCAACAGCATGATGGTGTTCGGCGGCATGTACTACGCCACCAAGGAAGGCCCCGAGTTCGACCCCTACACGGCCGCATCCTACGATCCGACCGTGCCGTGGGCCGCCGAGGGCGAAAGCGGCCGCCTGGTGCGCATGGCCATGAACAAGGCCATCAACCGCGACTCCATCCGGGACAACCTGTTCGACGGCCAGGGCGCCGAAGCCCGCGTCGCCGGCCTGATACCCAGCGCCGAAGCCTTCGGCGGCGAGTACGCCGGATACAACCCCGAGTGGGAATCCTCCTGGGAGGAACTCTACGGCTATGACGTGGAGCGCGCCAAGGAACTGCTGACCGAGGCTGGCTATCCCAACGGGTTCAACGTCCCCATCATCAGCTACACCATGAGCGGACTGCCGGAGATGAAAGACTACGTCGTCGCCATCGCCGGAATGTGGGAAGCAATCGGACTGACTACCGAAATACGTGAAATGGAGTTCTCGGCCTGGCGCGCGGAATATCGCGGGGCGACCACAAACTGCTGCATCTACCCCTTCCGGGGGTATGCAGAGCCGCCGCATCCCACGGTTCACTTCGCGTACAGCCCCGAACGGTTCATGAGGTTCTACGTCAGCGACACCGTTTGGCAGAACACCTACAACGCTCTGAACTCCCTCAACTTTGAGGAGCAACTGGGCCACTGGCACGCCGTCTCGGACGAACTGTTCTACGAAGTCGCCACCATCCCGCTCCACACACTGTCGGTTCAGGTTGTGATCGACCCCGAGGTGGTCCAGGAATACATTTACCTCGGCCCCTACGGTGGTCAGTTCACCGACCTTGAGCACATCTCGGGAGTTCGCTACTGAGCGCCTGAGACGCACAAACCCATTCGCAATACGCGAACAGCACTCCGGGGTCACCGTGCATGAACGGTGATCCCGGAAAAAACCGTTATCGCACGGAACGGCTCGGAGAATAGCCATGCAACGATATATTTTGCGGCGAATTGCCCAGGGCATCCTGGCAATTTTCATCATCAGCACGGTGACCTTCGCGCTGGCTCGCGTCTCGGGCGACCCACTGAACGTCCTGCTGCCCGAGGAAGCGTCCGAAGAGCAAATCGAGTTGACCAAGAAGGAGTGGGGGCTGGACAAGCCTCTGCACATGCAATACATCCTCTACCTGGGCAAATTGTTCCGGGGTGACCTGGGCGAAGCGCTGGCGTGGCCCAATTCCTCAGCCGGCGAACTCATCGTCGAACGACTCCCCAATACGATCAAACTCTCGGCGTTGGCGCTCATAGTCAGCGGGGTCATCGCCTTCCCGGTGGGTGTGCTGGTGGCGATCAAAAAGGACACCCCCTTCGACTACGGAGGCAAACTGTTCGCCATCCTTGGGCAATCCGCCCCCACGTTCGCCGTGGGGCTGATCCTCATGTGGATTTTCGCCGTTCAGTTGGACTTTTTCCCAACCTCCGGCAGTGGCGGCATCGAATACATGATCCTGCCCGCGGTGGCGCTGGGTTACTACAACGTAGCCGCGCTCATGCGCCTAACGCGCTCGTCGATGCTCGAAGTGCTGGACACCGAATATGTGAAACTGGCTCGAATTAAGGGTGTGGCGGAATGGAAGGTGATCTGGAAGCACTGCTTCCGGAACGCACTCATCGTGCCGCTCACCTATTTCGGTCTGATCGGGGCCGTTCTGATCACCGGTTCCGTGGTGATCGAGACCGTGTTCGCCTGGCCCGGCCTTGGCGCGTTGGTAATCGACGCCATCCTGTTCCGCGACTACGTGGTGGTTCAGGCGGTCGTGCTGCTGTTCGCCGCATCTTTCGTGGTCATCAACATCATGGTCGATGTGCTTTACGCTTACATCGACCCCAGAATCAGGTACTCATAAACAGGGTTGAGCAATAGTCGCGTCAGGTCGCGTTTCGGTTTAACGCGTCCCGGTTTTAAGAGGTAAATGATGGCAGCCGTTACTACTGGTCCGGAGATTGTCGCTCCGGAAACTCAACCCCGTTCCAGCAAGATTGGTACAACCCTGCGGGTAATTCGAGAATTGCCCATTATCCCGTTGTTGGTCCTCATTCTCCTTCTGGCAGTCCCTGCGATTTTCGCCAACCAACTGGCCCCGCACAGCCAGCGGATCGGGAACCTGGACGACGCGAAGCTTCCGCCGTTCTGGATATCGGAAAGTTTTGAAACCAGGACGGTCGTGCAGCGCGCCGACCGCAACCGGCTCGACGTTGAAATCGGCCTGTCCAACGCCCAGCGCAAGGTTGAGCGTGGGGAAGCCACCATCCTGTCCGGCGGCGAAGACGGCACCGTGGACCCGGGCGACGAGTTGCGATTCCTGGCCCAGAAGGGCGGGTCAATGGAATACCCGTTGGGGACGGACAAGCAGGGCCGGGACATCCTGAGCCGCATCATGCACGGGGCCAGGATTTCACTCATGGTTTCGTGCCTCGCAATCCTGCTCGGCGGCGGTCTCGGCACCCTGTTGGGGATGCTTGCCGCCTACCGTGGCGGCAAGACCGACGCGATCGTCATGAGAATCGTTGACATCAAGCTGGCCTTCCCGTCGATCCTGCTGGCGTTGGTGCTGGTAGCGGCAATCGGCGCCGGTTTCACCACGGTGATCGTGGTGATCGCGGTCCTGCTGTGGGCGCGGTACGCCCGCGTGGTCCGCGGCGAAGCCCTGGCCATCAAGCAGCAGGACTTCATCGATCGCGCCCGCGTTTCCGGAGCGTCCAACATTCGCATCATGATGAAGCACATCTTCCCCAATTTGGTCAATACAGTGGTAGTATTGGCAACACTGGAGGTGGGCCACGTCATCATTCTCGAATCAACCCTCAGCTTCCTGGGCGCCGGTATCCCCGCGCCCACGCCGGCATGGGGAGTTATGGTCGCGGACGGGAGGGATCTGATCACGACAGCCTGGTGGATTTTCCTTTTCCCTTGCCTGGCAATCGTGCTTACGGTACTCTCTATGAACCTTCTGGGAGACTGGCTCAGAGACAAATTGGACCCCAAACTGAGGAACGTGTAATCCATGACAGCTGTGCACACTGACACCGATACCATCCTCGAGGTCAACGACCTCAAAACCTACATCTTCACCCGCGCGGCCGTAGTCAAGGCTGTGGATGGAATATCCTTCAATCTGCGCAAGGGTGAGACGCTGGGAATCGTCGGCGAGTCCGGCTGCGGCAAAACCATGACCGCGCTCTCCCTGCTGCGCCTGGTGCCCAAACCCGCCGGTCGCATCGTCGAAGGCGAAATCGTACTGAACGGCGACGACATCCTGCAAAAGAGCGAAGACGAAATGCGCGACGTGCGCGGCCGTCAGATCTCCATGATCCTGCAGGACCCCCAAACCTCGCTCAACCCGGTTTTCACCATTGGCAACCAGTTGCGCGAGGCCCTGGGCATCGCCCACAAGGAAAACAAGAGCTCGATGCTCTCCCGCGCCGTCGACGCCCTGCGCAAGGTGAACGTCGCGGCTCCGGAGCGGCGCTTGGACGACTACCCCCACCAGATGTCCGGCGGCATGAAACAGCGTGTGGTCGGCGCCATCGCAATGTCCTGCGAGCCCGGCATCATCATCGCCGACGAGCCAACCACGGCGCTGGACGTTACGATCCAGCTGCAATACCTGCGTCTGCTCAAGGAAATCCAGGCCGAAACCGGCCTGGCCATCATCTTCATCACCCACGACTTTGGTGTGGTGGCCAGGATGTGCGACCGCGTCGCCGTGATGTACGCGGGCCGCATCATCGAACAGGGCGATGTCCGTGACATATTCAGCCGCCCTGCCCACCCATACACCCAGGCGCTGATCAACTCGGTGCCCAAGCTGGAGGAGCGGGTGGATCGCCTCTACTCCATTGATGGACAGCCCCCGCTGTTGTCCAATCTGCCGGAGGGTTGCCGGTTCGCGCCCCGTTGTCCCTACGCCAACGACCAGTGCTACGAAGCGTATCCCTCTACGGTCCAGTTGGCCGAAGGGCATCACGCCGACTGCTGGGCGCTTGACCCCGACTGGCAGGGCACACCCATCGAAGAATTCATCCCGCCGACCGGCTCCGCCGGCTAGGTGGGTCACACCGTCATCACTTCCAAATACCCCGAGGAGGACCCCGCCCCATGGCAGTGGACACCAACGCTACACTTCTTGAAGTTCGCAACTTGAAGAAATACTTCCCGGTAACCAAAGGCCTCATCATGATGAAGACCATCGGTTACGTGCAGGCGGTGGACGGGATATCGTTCTCTATCAAACAGGGCGAAACCGTCGGACTGGTCGGCGAATCAGGCTGTGGCAAGACCACCACCAGCAAGCTGCTGCTCCGCCTGGAGGAACCCACCGAAGGCGATATCCTGCTGGAAGGCAAGGACATCAACAACTTCCGCGGTTCCGAGTTGCAGGATTACCGTACCACCGTGCAGGCCGTTTTCCAGGACCCCTGGTCGTCGTTGAGCCCGCGTATGCGCGTGCGCGACATTGTGTCCGAACCGCTGGTGGTCAACCGAAATGTGACCACCCAGGAAAAGAACGAGCGCGTCGCGGAAGTGCTGCAGCAGGTGGGGTTGCACTCACAGCAGGCGGCCAACTATCCCCACGAGTTCAGTGGCGGACAGCGCCAGCGCATCGCCGTGGCGTCGGCGCTGGTCTCCTATCCCAAGCTGATCGTACTGGATGAGCCCGTGTCGGCCCTGGACGTGTCAATCCGCGCGCAGGTGATGAACCTGTTGAAGGACCTTCAGGAGCAGTATAACGTCAGTTTCCTGCTGATTGCCCACAACCTGGCCACCGTGCGCTACATGGCGCATGAAACCGCGGTCATGTACCTGGGCCAGATCGTGGAGTACGCAGAGACCGAGGAACTCTACAGCAACGCCCTCCACCCATACACCAGGGCGTTGTTCTCCGCCGCGCTCCCGTCGCACCCCGACCTCATTCGGGAAGACATCGTGCTGCAGGGCGAAGTCCCCTCGCCGATCAACCCTCCCACCGGTTGCCGGTTCCATCCACGATGCCCCTTCGCCATGCCACAATGTTCCGAGGAAGTGCCAGTGGAGAAGGAAGTATCGCCCGGCCACCGGGTTTCCTGCCACCTCTACTGATCGGGCAGAAAGACTCCAACACGAAAGCCGCCGTCCCATGGGACGGCGGCTTTTTCGGGTTCCGGCGGCGAACCGGATTTGCGAGTCAGTGCGCTACTTGATGCCGAATATGTCGCCGCTGTCAGTGCGCACCACAAGCGTTTCGTTGCTCAGCACGGGCGGAATCTTGATCGCCGAATCCAGAGAGATCTGCCAGTCCAACGACCCGTCGAACCGGTCGATCGAATAAAGGTTGCCTCTCCCGTCGCCAAAGATCAGCCGGTCTTTCACCACCAGCGGGGACGCGAATATCGAATCCTCGGCCTTGAAAGTCCAACGGAGTGAACCGTCTGTGGCGTTCAGCGCGTAGATCATGTTGTCATAGCCACCCACGTACAGCGTGCCGCCGTTCTCGTCTTCGGCCAACGCGGGTGCGCTGTAGATGCCCTGCAGCGGGTTTTCCGGAGCGAACCGCCAGAGCCCGCCCTGTTGTCCGGGCGGCCGGGGCACCCCGGGAACCTGCCACAGCCAGAGTTGTGCCCAGATATTCTTGAACTGGAACAGGCCTGGCACCTCGCGTTCCTCGGCGCTGACCGCGTACAGTTGGCCGCTGGACGGGAAATAGGCGCGCGTACCGTCGGCGGAAATTACGGGCGACCCAGCAATGGTTTTCAGGGTGCGGAACCGGAACCATTCCTGGCCCGTTCGCGCCGACAATATGTAGAAAATACCCTTGTCGTCGCCCACGAACAGCCTGCCGTCATGCACCGCCACTTCGGCGCTGGCGTCGCTGTCCAGTTGGGTCTCCCAGATTACCGAGCCGTTGTACGCGTCCAGCGCGTACAGCCACCCCTTGCCTGAACCGATGTACACAAGGCCGTCGGCGATCACCGGGGCGACTTCCACCGTGTCTTCCGACGGGAAGCTCCACCAGGCATCGCCGGTCAGGGCGTTCCACGCGTTCACCGTATGATCGGTGCTGCCGAAAAACAGGTATGATTCCACCACCGCAGCGGCGGCGGTTACCCTGCCGGGGGTTTCTCCGTCCCAACCTTTTCTGATCTGACCGTCGTGCTCCGCAAGCGAATAAATCCCGTTCGCCGAGCCAACGTAGATGTTCGAATGCTGCGCCACCGGTTCCGAGTTGAGCGGTTCCGGTATCACGCCTCGCCAGACTATTTCACCTTTGGGCGGCGGGAATCCCACGTTCACGAATCTGCTGTTGCGCAGATCCCGCCCGGCTACGGTCCAAACGCCCGGGCTGGTGTCCACGGTCATTTGGGACTGTATATTCTTGAACAAAATTACCGGGTTGGGCGCAAACGGATAATTCACCCAGATAATGAAAACGATAAACAGCGCGACTGCCAGCGAGAATATGATGCGTCGCCAAGACAGCCGGCTAAGGAACCAGTTCTGACGGCGGTGCTGGGCCCAGATGGGAAGCCTGACTATTACCCGGGAACAACGGTCGCACCGCGCGCCAATGCGCTGGCTCACCCGCCCACAGTACGGGCAGGTGATGACCATGTGATCCTCGGACAGCCCGTCGTCATCCAACAGGCCTGCCAGGCCCAGGTCAACCTCCGGCTCCGCGATGGTTTCGGCTACCGCCGTCCCGGCCGGCTCCAGCAGAGGCGACGGGGCGGGTTCGGTGGCGAAAGACGGCGCGGGTGATTCCGGCGCAGGGGCCGGCCTGGAAAATATATCGGCCGAGGGACCGCTATCCGTAAACCGCGCCGGTTCCGAAACAGCCTCAGGAGCGGATACTGACTCAATCGCAGAGTCAGTATCCGTCGCGCTCACTTCTGCGACCGGCCCCGATTCAAACCGGGGCGCGTCGTCCGCGTTGCTTTCCTGCGCGCGCAATCGGCCGACGAACCGCCGAAATATGTTGCCGAATCCTGCCATAGAGTTCTGAGAGAACCTTGCCTGGACTAGTTCTCAGGCAACTTGCCGCTGATCAGCAAGCTTCGTACGCCGGGTGTGAGAGCCTGCGCCCGTTCCGCCAAACCATCCGCGCTCGCATTGGTAATGGGATGCTGGCAAACCAGATACGGGAAATCCGGCACTCCCATCAGGCGGGTGTACGCCCTGGCGGTATTCACGAATACGGTTGTGATGATCGTGGCCGCAGGGATGCCCTGGCGCTCCAGGGTAATTCCGTCGTGCAAACTGCCCGACGAGCAGCCCCCTCAATCCCCGACACCGGCGATCACAAAGTCCGCGTTGCGGTGCAGGTCGGCCATCACCTCCGGAGTCGGCGGCAGCGACGCGCTGTGCTTGCGCGTGTAGAAGATGTTTGAAAATTCAAATTCCTGGTCCAGCGTCCGGGCGATGGCCCAGAGGATCTCGTCGGACTTGGCCTTGGAATTGTCCAGCAGGCCCAGCCGGCCGCCTCGCAGGTCAATGGGGCGCGCCGCCATGATCAGGGGGCTCTGGCCCGGGTCGAACCCGGTCGGGTCGATAAGTTGTACGGTTGGTCGCTGCGCTGTGGTCATCACGCTCTCCTTTGACTCGCAAGCCGGTGCTGGTCCTAGATCGCCGCGATCTCGGCGGGCACTCCGTAGTAGTTCATGATCAGTTCGCTGTAGATTCCACTGTCGCCCCCGGCTTTCACGATGAGAATATCATCCGGGCCGTTGACGGTCATGTGCCGTGTATCATCATCCCCTGGCTCGATGGCGCCGTTCATCATCCCCAGCCGTTTCAGTTCTCCCACCGAACGCCATGACCTCTCGTACAGGTATTCCTGCATGTCGCGGCGCGTCCAGCCCAGCCGGCTCAGCAACTCCGAATGCCAGTGCCCCACGATCCAGAACCACTTGATGTCCCGCCCGAAGTACACCCCCAGACCGTGCGCCGACATACCATCGGCTATGGAGTCCAACAGGCTTTCTCCGGTCGCTCCGTAGCGGTTCCCGTGCATCGACGGATCCTGGATGGTCGCCACCGTAACCGTGGACTGGTCAGGCTCGAACCCCAGGCTCACGTGCAGCGGCTCCCAGGGGCTGTTCTCCTCATCCTCGCCAAAAACGACGCCGAACTTGGTCAGGCTCCCCATGCAGCCCCGATCAAGTTGCCCGGGCTTCTGCTCAAATACGTTGAGCAGGATGAGGCGCAGCGCCCGGCCAATGGTCGAGTTGGCGCGATTCCCGGGGCTCAGCAGATTGTCAGTGCAGTTCAGGCCGATTTCCCGACGGATCGGTCCGTTCACGATCGTCAGCAATCCGGTGGAGTTGGTTACCGCCGATACCTCGTGGATGCAGTTGGGGTCATGCTCGAACAGCGTTTTCATCGTGGCCAGCACGATGGGGAAATAGCTGGGCAGACAGCCCGCCATCACGGCATTGGCCGCCGCCTGTTCCGCGGTCATCGTGCGGCGTCGCACCGGCACTTCGCCCAGCACCGTGTCGGGAGCCAGCCCGACTGCGTCCAGCATGGCCTGCACCCGGTCCGATGTGGGTGGGACTACGGGAAGACCGTCGGTCCAGCCGCGTCGGTAACATTCCTCAATAGCGTCCAGGCTATCGGGATATTCAACTACGGCGGCGCGCTGTGCTGGTTCAACCATTGGGTGGCTCCTAAAATTGTTGCAGGCTAGACCTGCGCTATTCTACCAACGGGGAGTCGTCAATCACAACTTGACCAATTCATCGCGTTACACAACCTGCAATCTGCCGGGCAGCCCCAATTCCGCGCGGGAACCTGACGCCAAAAGCGCCGCCGCCGGCTGATTTCGTACCGCATCGTCGATCGGCCCCCGGTGCATCGCGTCGCCGAGTTCGATTCCGCAATCCGTTGCGGCGGCGACGGACCACACCGGCCGGCACAGCCGGTACGTTCGGGTACGCCGGCCCGGTTTCCCGTTGTAACCCCAGCGCCGCGCCGTCAGAAACTCTTCCAGCGAACCACCCTCGGGCAACCCACACGGATTACCGGCTTCGGCCCACATGGAACAATTGCGGTCGCCATGACCCCACCAATACTCGATCCGATGGCCGGCTTCCCCGGCGGGCAACTGCGCTTTGGAAAACGAGTGTCCCGTCGGAACGGCGGCGAACGGTTCCCCGTACCACAACCGGGCTGCGACCGCGGTGGTTCGGTGAGGGACGCTTTGCCTCAGGAACACCACACCGCGACTGCAATGGTCGCCCAATTTTCGCCTGACGTAGAATCGCAAATTCACCTCATCGTAGCCGCCCAACGGCGACGGAACCCCAAACAGCCGGACGCTCTCCATCCTCAAACCCACCAGGCTGATATACGCCGACCCTTCCCAGCGGTCCAGTTCCAATCCGTCCGGCACGAACGGTTCCAGCGCGGCGGCGTCGATGCGCCAGGAGAACAGGAGGGGATGACGCCAGTCGGCCCGGAACGCGGGTGGCAACCAACGCGCCATAGCCTCGATCGCGAAGTGGAACTAGCGCTCCAGATCAGCGAGCCTCTGTTCCAATCGCCGCTGCTGCATGGAGATCGTGAGATCGCCGCGGGTGCGTTCCAGCACGCCCCGCATGGCGTCGGTGCTGTGCCGCAGACCTCCGGTCACCGCTTCGGGAAAATCTACCGTCACCAGGATCCCGTAGATTTCATCCATCAATTCCATCAGTTCTTCGCACCGGGCCGTATCGTCCCGCCGGAGGGAATCGAGGATGTAGCGGCGCAGTTCGCCAATCACTTCGGCCATGCCGTTCAGGTAGGCCGGCGGGTCGATGCCCAGCGTTTCGGCGTCGGGAATGTCGCTGCCGGAGATCACCGCCAGGGTTATGTTCGCCTCGGTGTATTCCTTGCGCGCGTCCGAGAGGAAACCGGCGTAGTAGATCTCCGGGTTGTCGGTGCGGATATTCAGCGTTTCCGACAGACGTTCCGACGCTTCGCCGATCAGCCGGCGCGCCTCGTCAAAGTCGTTGCGATGCACCGCGCGGATTGCGTTGGCGGAATTGCGAATCACCTGCCGGGAGACCGACAGCGCCTTTTCCCTGGCCTGGTGCCGCAGGGTTAACTCTTCAATCGCGTTGGAGGACATCGCCGCCAGGTGCGGCCCGTATCGCGTTGGCATCGGAGGCCGCCTATACCCGGCCGCCGGCGGCGCGGATGGCTTCGGTCAGGGTCGCCGCGGCCGCCTCCGGTTCGGGGGCGCTGCCCACCGCCGCGGTTACGCATATCGCGTCCGCGCCGGCCTCCACCACCGGGGCCACGTTTTCCGCAGTTATGCCGCCGATGGCAACCAGTGGCACCTGCGCAACCGCCCTGGCCTGCCTCAGCCTTTCCGGCCCCTGCGGCGCGCGCGTAACCTCCTTGGTGGTCGTGGTGTACATCGCTCCGAACGCAACGTGGTCGGCCCCCATCTGCTGCGATTCGATGATCAGGTCAATCTCACGGTTGGAGCGACCCAGCACCTGTCCGGGCGCAAGAACCTTCCTCGCCTCGGCCACCGGCAGGTCGGTCTGACCCACATGCAGGCCGACGTGATCCGGCCCCAACGACGCGGCCAGGTCCGCATGGTCGTTGATGATCAGCAGCGCGTCGTTGGCCGCGCACAGGTCCCGCAGCGCCACGCCCAGCGGCAGTTGCTCGCCCTTGTCCCGCAACTTGTCCCGCAGTTGCAGCATCCGCGCGCCGCCGTTGATGGCCGCCCGCGCGATGTCCAGCGGGTCGCGCCCCCCGGTGACCTCCGGGTCTATGATTACGTAAAGCCCGTGGATGCGGTCAGCCTGCGCCTGCCGCAGCGCGGCGGCGATACGTTCCCCGGCGTCGTCCAAAGACCTCTGCACCTGCAACGCAGCGTCGGCCGGAATCTCCCCGGCGTCGGTGAGAATCGCCAGCAACTCCGATGCGGCGGCGGCCATGCTCAACGCTTCTGCCCGGTCCTTGGCCCTCCTCACTTGCGACGACAATCGCTGCGGGTCGCTCATGCCTTCGCCCAACCATCCCACTTCGCCCATCATCAGGCCTTCGGGCATGGAATCGGTCGCTAGCATCCCGTCCAGGCAGGCGACCAGCGCCTGCGTCAATCCGTCCTGGCTGTTCGCTGGGTTAGAGGTCACAAATCCAATCCTTTCGGCGCTTCGCCGCTGCGTGCTTCGTTGATGGACTGGCGCACCGACGCCGGCATCTCCACGCCGTGGCGGGCAAACGATTCCTCCACGTTGCGACCGATGTTCCTCGGATCGCTGTAGTAATCGCGGGCGCTGCCTCCCATCGGGGTGGCTTCGTGTACGCCCTCCAGCGTCTTGCCCATGGCGAACGTGGACATCCGGCGCTCGGTCCGCGAACTTCCGCAGTCCGCGCAATCGGGTTTCACATGGGTTGAAATCGAACGCACAAACACGGATGCGACCGATTGACAGTCCTGGCAACGGTATTCGTAAATCGGCATCGCGCCTAGGTATCCAAGTGCCGGATCTCGTGGCGGTGTTCGTGGAAATCGGGGGTGACCGTGCCACCCATCGCGTCCCCCATGCGCTCCATGTGGGAGTCGATGCTGCCGGCGTGGCTGTTGTCTAGGTCGGTTGCCGCGTTGTCGGGCATCCAGTTCAGGCTGTCGCCCCACGAACGGTGGAACGAAAATCCGGACACCAATCTCTCAAGGTCCGTGGCGGCACAGCCTCCGCAGGCCATCGAGTCCTCCGGCGTCCAACTGTACACCAGCTTCGATTGACGCTCTCCGCATTGGTTGCATCGGTATTCGTAAATCGGCATTGCGCCCGCATTTTAGCACACCCACCCGTCGAATCCGCCGCGCCGTCGGCACATTCCGGATCAACGCGGCCGCCGGATTTTGTGACCCGGCAGGCCCGACCCTGAACAGCGCCTGATGTATAATGCGGCCATCATGCCGCACCGGTTCGTTCAGGTCCCGCGTGTGGCGGGAGGTACCCCATGGTGAACAGCGGCCAGATGACAATGCCCATGTCGTTCGGAGCGACCGGACGCAAAACCCCCTTGCTGCTGCTCATCGACGGCCACGCCATGGTCCACCGGTCCTTCCGGGCCATCAGCGTCAACCGCAGCCTCACGGTTTCCACCACCGGCGAAGACGTTACCGGCGTTTACGGTTTCGCCAGCGTGTTCCTCCGGGCGCTGAACGAGTGGCAGCCAACCCACGTCATAGTGACCTTCGACAACCCCACGCCCACCTTCCGCCACGAGCGGTTCCCCGAGTACAAGGCCCAGCGCCCGCCCACGCCTCCGGAACTGCGCGGCCAGTTCGGACGGGTCAAGGAGATGATGACCGCTTTCGCGGTGCCCGTGTACGAACTCCCCGGTTTTGAGGCCGACGACATCATCGGCACCCTGTCGCAGCAGGCCGAAAACGCCAACGTCGAAACCGTAATCCTCACCGGCGACCGCGACACCTTCCAGCTCATCTCCCCACTGGTCAGGGTGGACCTGGCCAGCAGCGAGCGCGACCGGCGCATCGTCGGAGAGGCGGAACTGTCCGAAAGATACGGCGGGCTCACCGCGGCCCAGCAGCCGGACTACAAGGCCCTGGTCGGCGACAAGTCCGACAACATCCCCGGCGTGCCCGGAGTCGGCGACAAAACCGCCACCACGCTGCTCACCAACTACGGCACCCTCGAAGGCATCTTCGAGCATCTGGACGACATCACTCAGAAACGGGTCCAGAACAGCCTGGCCAAAAATCGCGAGGAGGCATTTGAGTACCGCTTCCTCACCACCATCGATCGCGCCGCGCCCACCACGCTGGATCTCGATGCTTCACGTTTCGGCGACTACGAACGCGCCGACGTCGTGGCCCTGATGACCGAGTTGGAATTCCACAGCATCGTGGGAAGGGTGCCGGCTCCCGACGCCCCGTGGTCCACTCCCGCCGCCGCGGATGGACCGCCGGAACCGGCCACGCTGCCGGAAGTTGCGTCCGCTGAAACCGATTACCGCATCGTCGCCACCGAAAGCGACCTGGCCGACATGATCGCCACCCTCACCCGGGCCGGCGCGTTCGCCTTCGACACCGAATCCAGCAGCACCGACCCCATGGCCGCAGAGTTGGCCGGCCTCAGCTTCGCAGTGTCCGGCGGCGTCGCGTGGTACGTTCCGGTGGGACACAGCGGAGGCCAACAACTGCCGCTGGAAGTAGTCCTCGCCGCGGTGCGCCCCCTGTTCACCTCCGGCTCACTCCGCCGCTCGGCTCACAACGCCAACTACGATCTCACGCTGCTCAGCAACTACGGCATTGACCCCAACGACGTCATCGACCATGACACCATGATCGCCGCCCACCTTCTGGGCAACAATCGCCTGGGACTCAAACCGCTGGCGCTGTCCATCCTGGGCCGCGAAATGACCGAGATTACCGATCTCATCGGCAAGGGCGCAAAGCAAAAGACGTTCAACGAGGTGGAAATCGCCGACGGCGCGCCCTACGCCGCCGCCGACGCGGACTGCACCCTCCTGCTGCGGGAGCAGTTCGAGCCTCTGCTGGAGCAACGTGGATTCAACGATCTGATGTCCGACGTGGAAATGCCCCTGATCCCGGTGCTGGTGGACATGCAGCGCGCCGGCGTCCGGTTGGACTCCGGCATCCTCCATGAAATGTCCCGTGACCTCAAGGAACAATTGGACCAGGTCGAAGCCGACCTCTACGCCGACATCGGCCACAGCGTCAACATCAACTCGCCCAAGCAGTTGAGCGACCTGCTGTTTGGCGAACTGGGCCTTCCCAAGACCCGCCGCACTAAATCAGGCTACTCCACCGACGCCAACGCGTTGGAATCACTCAAGGGCATGCACCCCGTGGTTGACCGCATCCTGGACTACCGGCAGGTTGCCAAGCTCAAGTCCACCTACGTTGACGCGCTTCCGCAGATGGTCAACGCCCGCACCGGCCGCATTCACACCTCCTATCACCAGACCGGTTCCGCGACCGGGCGCGTCAGCAGCAGCGACCCCAACCTCCAGAACATCCCCGTCCGCACCGAACTGGGACGGCAGGTGCGCCGGGCCTTCGTCGCCGACTCGGGCTGCCGGTTGCTGTCCGCCGACTATTCGCAGATCGAGTTGCGAGTCCTTGCCCATCTGTCCCAGGATCCATCGCTCCTGGAAGCCTTCCGGCGCGGCGAAGACATCCACGCCGCCACGGCCAGCCAGATGTTCAACGTGGCGATCAACGATGTGGACTCCGAGCAGCGTCGCATCGCCAAGGTGCTCAACTTCGGCGTCATCTACGGCCTTGGCCCCTATGGCATCTCCCAGCAAACCGGATTCAGCCGCGAGGAGGGGCGCAACTTCATCGACACCTACCTCGCCCGATACCCCGGCATCAACCAGTACCTCGAATCCGTCAAGGACCAGACCCGTTCCACCATGTACGCCGAAACCCTGCTGGGACGCCGGCGCTATTTCCCCGACATCCAGTCCACCAACCACAACATGCGCGCCGCCGCCGAGCGAATGGCGATCAACATGCCCATCCAGGGCACCGCCGCCGACATCATGAAGAAAGCCATGATCAACGTCCAGGCCCGGCTGCAGCGCGAAGAGATGCGGTCAAAGATGATTCTCCAGGTGCATGACGAACTGGTTTTCGAAGTGCCCGAAGATGAGATGGACGCGATGACCTCCCTGGCGCTGGACGAAATGCCCGCCGCCCTGGAACTCGACGTTACGCTCAGGGTGGACGTGAAATCCGGCTATTCGTGGGGCGATTTCTGACGCCAACCCGCGCCTCGCCTCGCAACCCCCGCCACTCCCGTATGAGGTGAAATCCCCGTGGAACTACTGCGCAGTCTGGTTTTCGTCCCCGGCAACCGCGCCAACATGTTGGAGCGGGCCCTTGGGTTCGGGGCCGACATCATAATGGTTGACCTGGAGGACTCCGTGCCTCCCGGCGAAAAAGGCGCGGCCTGCGAACTGGCCGTTGAATGGGTACCCAAACTCCGCGCCGCCGGCCATCGCGTCATGGTGCGAGTCAACTCGCTGGACACCGGCCTGACTGCAACCGAACTCGCCGCCGTCGTATCCCCCGACCTGGCCGGCATCAGCATCGGCAAGGGCGACACCCGCTGGGATCTGGAGCAGGTTGACCGGCTGCTGGCCCCACTGGAAGGCAGCGCGCGCATCCCCGCCGGCAGCGTGAGGGTAATACCCTGGATTGAAACCGCCATGGCCATCGTCCACGTGTACGAAATGGCCCGGGCGTCCCAGCGCATCGCCGGCATCGCCTTCGGCGCGGAGGACTACACCAACGATATGGGGATCATCCGCAACGACTTCGGAGAGGAGTGTTACTTCGCCCGTTCGTCGGTGGCCGTGGCCGCCCGGGCCGCCCGTGTCGCCGCGCTGGACGGTCCCTTCGTGGGGTTCCGCGACCCCGACGGCCTGCGCGCTGACGCATCGACCGCACGGCAGATGGGCTACACCGGCAAGTTCGCCATCCATCCCGCCCAGATCGACATCATCAACGAGACGTTCTCGCCGCACCCCGACGACGTGGCCTACGCACGTCGCGTCATGGCAGCCTGGGACGAGGCGGAGGCGGCCGGCCGCGGCTCCCTGTCCATCGACGGCCGCATGGTGGACGTGCCGGTGGTCAAGCGGGCGCAGAACCTCCTGGCCCTGGTCGCCAAAATCGAGCGACAAACCACCGGCGGAGAGAGGTAATCTTATGGCCGAACCGGATCGCATCGTTTGCGTGACCACGGAAAACGTACCGGGCCGCAAAGTTCGACGGGTCCTCGGACTCATCTGGACCGAACGAAACACCCGAAATGCCGCTGATCGCAAACTGAAGGAACTCGCATCACAACGAGGCGCCGACGCCGTGATTGGACTTCGTTACGACAGCTATGTGTCGTTCAGCACCGATCAGTATCTGATGCCGGCAGCAACCACAACATGGAACCCGGTCGAGTTCACGTGTGCCTACGGCACCGCTGTCGTCCTGGAGTGACTGTCGTCCCATGCCCTCCGACCGCATCATTCTGACAGGGATGCAGTTCTACGGGTTCCATGGCGTGAATCCCGAAGAGCGGCGATTGGGCCAACCCTTTATTGTGGATCTTGAGGCCGAACTCGATTTGTCAAACGCCTCCCAAACCGACCGCCTCACCGACACCGTCAGCTACACCCACCTCTACCGCGCAGTCAAACAGGTCCTTGAAGGCGAACCCCTCAACCTGCTCGAAGCCGCCGCCGGCGCGGTCGTCTCCAGCGTCCTGGAACAGCACCCATCGATCACGGCCGTGCGGGTGCGCATCCACAAACCGCGCCCGCCCATCAAGGGGTCGGTAATCGAATCCGCCGCAGTCGAACTGCACCGCGCCAGATGACGCTCACCAAACATCGCTAGTCAACCTCAACACTCCAGAGGGTTACCATGGCAACAACCGGCACGGAAGGCGAACACGGAACCGCACTGCGGTTCAACGACGCCACCAAACTCCAGTACATCAACCTGTCCAACAAGCCGCCGCTCTACAAGGTATATCCAGAACTCCGCGCCATATCGATGCCCGATGCGGCGGCGACAGCCGGCCCGACCATGTCCACCCTGGAAGCCATCCGCAGCGACCCGCCGGCAGATGATGCAGCGGCGCCCCTCACCCTCGAAAAGCTGACCAGCCTGCTGTACCACTCCGCAGCCGTGATACGCCGCCGCCAACTGCGGGACGGCGAGGTGCACTACCGCGCCGCCGCATCGGCCGGCGCTCTCTACCCCAACGAAATCTACGTCGTGTGCGGCGACCTTGAGGGATTGCGCGCCGGCGTGTACCACTTCAACCCGCGGGATTGCACTCTGGCGCGACTTCGCAACGGCGACCTGCGCCGTTGGGTGGCCGGCGCCGTTGGCGATCATTCCGCATACCCGGCGACGCTGGTGTTCACCACCGTGTTCTGGCGCAGCGCGTGGAAATACCGCGAACGCGGGTATCGCTACTGCTATTGGGACCTGGGCACCATGGCGGCCAATTTGCTGGCGACCGCAAACTCCGAGAATATTCCGGTTAAACTCCGTTTCGGTTTTGTGGACCGCCTGCTGACCGGATACTTTGGTATCGACGGCGTGACCGAAGCGCCCTCCATGGTCGCGTCCATCGGTTCACCCGAGGGCATGCTGCCGGCCGGCCCGGGCGACGTGCCCGGAATGCTCCCACAGGAGAGCAACGACCTGGTGGCGGGCGCCCTGGATTATCCGTTGAGCGCCGACCTGCACCGGGCATCCGCTCTCCGAACCGGAGACGAAGTGGCGAACTGGAACGGAGCATCCGTCAACATCCCGGAATCCGAAAGGGATGAGCTGGACGGCACCGGCGATAACTTCCGCCCCTTGCGGTCCGGGCCGGACGGAACATTCCAACCCCACACGGACATACACTCCATTCCGTCCCAACACCTGGGCGACACCATCCGCTCCCGCGGGTCCTCCCGGCGCTTCTCCAGGGAACCCATTTCGTGGGAAGCATTCCGCAGCGTGGTTGACGCGGCGGCGCAACCCATCAACGCGCCGCACTTCGAAAACGGCGTCAGCCCTTACCTGGGGCTGTATTTCATCGTCAACGCCGTGGACGGACTGGAACCCGGGGCGTACTACTACAACCGGTTTTACAGCGGCCTGCGCCGGCTGAAATCGGGGGATTTCCGCGAGATGGCCGGCCACCTGGGATTCGAGCAGGCGCTCCCCGCCGACGCCGCCGCGGTGGCGTTCATCACCGCCGACCTGGGACTGATCGACCGCGTTTTCGGGCCGCGTGGTTATCGCATGGCGCAGACTGTCGCCGGAATCATCGGCGGCCGTCTCTACCTGGGCATGCACTCGCTGGGTCTGGGCGCGACCGGGTTGACGTTCTTCGACGACTCCGTGTCCGAGTTTTTCGCGCCTCACGCCGCCGGTCAGGATGCCATGTTCGTGGTGCCCATGGGCGTAACCGACGCGGAGAACCGTGTGCGCCCCTTCCGCTCCCGCATCGCCGTCAGCCTGGACTCAAAGGCCAGGGGCGCCGGCTAGGAGGCCTGAAACCCTGCTGCCAGGAGTTGGCAGACGCGCCGGGATCGGTTCGTTGGACGCACAAAGTCCCGCCGATCCCGGCGCGTCTGATTCTATTCCCACTCCTCTTCGTCCGGGTCCGGGTTGAAGATGCCCAGGGTGGGGTCGTCCTCCGACTCGTCGGTTTCCAGCATCGGGACGGTGTCGTCGCCGTCATCATCTTCAGGCTCGTCCACCCCGATGCTGTCGGAAACCAGCGCCGTTAGGGTGTCCTCGTTTTCAATGTCGCCGTTCAGGTCCGATTCCGCACTTGTGCTTTCGCCGCTATCGATTTCTTCGTAAACGATGGGACTGATCTCTTTATCATCTGATACCGGTGCGCTCTTCCCGATGGGCGGGAATGACACCACGTTGCGAAGCGATGGATGCTTTTCAATTTCACGAATGATTATTGACAACTGTTCCCCGTGGATGCCGACCACCGCCGCAGAGTAACGGTTGCCGCCCTCCATCAATTTGCGAAGCCTCCGCGATATCCGGGGCTCCACCGTGCCCAGGCGCCGACCCTCCGTGGACTCGGCGGCCACACCCTCCCCGCAGATCGCCAGAACCACCTCATCCCCGGCGCTGGGATCTGCCGGAGACGCCGCCGCTGCGATGCGTAGCGTCGTGGTACAGGATTTGCCTCCATCCTCAATGAACAGCGGAGACAAACCGGCGCGCACCCCGGAACCCGAGTTCGACGCGCCTCCTGCCGATTCAAGCTTGTCCAAACGCGCCAGGTTCTTGCCGGCGATGCCGTTGTTGGGCTGGCGTTCCAGCAGTTCGGCAAGCACGCTGCGGGCGGCGGGGTATTCGCCCGTTTCCATCAGCGCTTTGGCGAGGCGGTTGGCCGCCTCCACGTCCTGCGGTTCCAGTTCCAATATCACCCGGTTTATTTCTGCGGCCACCAGCCACTCGCCTTTGAGAGCGAGTTTTATGGCGTCTTTCCCCAGGTTGGCCAGGGATTTGTGCTTTATCATCATTATTGCCGTGCGGTCCGGATGGTTCCGGCGAATTTGTTGCACCACCATCGTTTGTCTCCTCCTTGGATGGTGAATCACCGAGACTGTCCAACTTTTGTATTTGGTACAAGGATTGCACACCGAACATCGCGCCTGATACCGCAACCATTGGCAGGTTTTTCAAATTATCGATAACTTTACAGTTATTGTCGAAACCCGGGGAATTAAACGGATCAACCGTACCGTCCGGTGGCCCATCGCCACCGGATGATCAGCAGGTCTCGCAGCGTGCGCCACCCGTCCCGGAACGGTCTCACCTTGCTCTCCGCCATGTAATGCCAGTCGATTCCAACCTCGGACACGGCATACCCCCGTCTCCGGGCCAGGAACAGGATTTCCGCGTCGAAAGCGAACCCGTCCAGCGTTTGCAGTGGGAACAAATCCTGTGCGGCGCCTGCGCTGAATACCTTGAACCCGCATTGGGTGTCGGCGATGCCCGGAGTCGCCATGATCCGCGTCATCGCGTTGAACACCCGGCCCATCAACCAGCGGCGGCGGGGTTCGCCGATGCGCCGGGCTCCGGCCGCTTCCCGCGAACCGATGACTATTTCAACCGGCGATGCGTCCGGAGGCAGCAGCCTGTCCAACAGTTCAATCGGCATGGAAAGGTCGGCATCGCAAAGGAAACGGTATTCGCCCCGCGCCTCCAGCATCCCCTGCTTGACCGCTCCGCCCTTGCCCCGGTGCGGCAGGCTCAACAGCCTTACGGTGGGGTTGGCATCGTGGAAACCGCGGACGACAGCGCCGGTACCATCCTCGCTGCCGTCGTCGGCCACGATGACTTCCCACTCATAGGGTTTTTTGGCGAGAAACCCGACGATCGCCGCCAGCGTTTCCGGCAAACGGCCCTCTTCGTTGTATGCCGGAATGACGACGGATAGGTGGCAGCCTGACATCGCCGGACAAGTCGGACGTTTAACCGTCGTCCAGTTCGAAGCCGCGGTGCAGCAGCTTCACCGCTTCCTGGGCCTGATCGCGCCCGATGATGCAGGAAATGCGGATCTCCGACGTGGTGATCATGTCGATATTGATGCCGCCGTCCGCCAATATCCGGAACATCCGGGACGCGTACCCGGGCGTGTTCTGCATCCCGGACCCCACCACGCTCACCGATGCCAGCGTGCTGTCGCTGACCACCTGCGTCGCTCCCAGCGATTCCTCCAGTTCCGACATCTGGCGCAGCGCCTGCGGCAGGTCTGCCGTTGTGACGGTGAAGCTGATGTCCGTGGTCTTGCGGTCCGCGCTGGTGTTTTGGACGATCGTATCCACGCTGACCCCGGCGTCGGCCAGCGGCTCAAACAACGCGGCGGCGACGCCCGGCTTGTCCTCAACGCCGCACACCGTCACCTTGGCCACGTTGGTCTGGTAGGCAATGCCCGTCACTTTGATGCGATCTTCCATGCTTGAGCCGTCCGTTGTGTTGTGAATCAGGGTTCCGGGCGCGTCCGTGAAACTGGATGCCACGTAGATCGGCACGTTGTACACGGCGCCCAGTTCGATGGATCGCGGGTGCATCTTGGCCCCGGCCGCCGCGAGTTCCAGCATCTCCTCGTACCCCACCTCGGCCAGCCTGGTCGCCCTGGTCGCAATCCGGGGGTCGGCGGTGTATATCCCCTCCACGTCCGTGTAGATGTCGCACCGGTCAGCGCCCAACGCGGCCGCCAGCGCCACCGCCGTGGTGTCCGAACCGCCCCGACCCAGCGTGGTCACGTCCTCGTCCGGGGTGATGCCCTGGAATCCGGCGACGATTACCAGCCGTCCCCTGGCCAGTTCCTGCTGCAGTCTTTGGGGATCCACCTCGCTGATTCGCGCCCTGCCGTAAGCGCTGTCCGTGCGGATTCCGGCTTGCGGCCCGCTCAAGCTGATCGCGTCATACCCCAGGTTGCGGAGCGCCATCGACAGCAGCGTGATCGACACCAACTCGCCGGTGGACAGCAGCAGGTCCATTTCCCTGGCGTCGGGTTCGGCCGAAACGGTGTGCGCCAGGTCGATCAGTTCGTCGGTGGTATCGCCCATCGCCGACACCACGGTCACCACCTGGTGTCCCGCGTCATACACGCCGGCAATCCGGCGTGCCACGTTGACGATCTTTTCCGCGTCGGCAACCGAGCTGCCGCCGTATTTGTGGACGTACAGGGCCATTATTCGGTTCGGTCAACCTGGGCCACGTGCGCGCCCTGTCCGGTTGGTTGGGTGATCTCGACGCGGCCCTCCACGCCGGCCAGGCGCGCCGCGTCGAACATTTCGTACGCCACGGTCATGGCCCGGTCCCTGGCAAAAGCCAGGATGGTACTGCCGCTCCCGGAAAGGAACACCCCAAACGCGCCGGCATTGCGGGCAGCTTCAAATATGACCTTCATCGGTGGAAAAATCGTTTGACGGTAGGGTTGGTGCAGCCTGTCCTGCGTGGCGATGGTCAGGTATTCCGGGTGGTTTGACTGCATGCCGGCCACCAGCAGAGCTGCCCTGCTCATATTGTACACCGCGTCCGCCACGGACACTTCCGCCGGCAGCACCCGTCGGGCATCAACCGTCGCGATCCTGCGGTCGGGTATGAACAGCACCGCCTGCAGGTCATCGGGCACGTCAATGGCCGCCGTGTACAACTGGTCGTCATCCGTGATCACCAGCCTCAACCCACCGTGAACCGCCGCCGCCACGTTGTCGGGGTGCCCCTCGATGGTGGCCGCCATTTCCAGCAGATCATTGGTCGAAAACGGATTGTCCAGCAGCGCGTTCGCCGCCACCAGTCCGCCGGATATCGCGGCCGCGCTGCTGCCCAGGCCCCGGCTCAACGGAATGGCGTTGTGACATTCAATCGCCAACGGCGGCACCTTTTCGTCCGCCTCGCCGTAAAGGAACTCGATGGCCTGGTGGGTCAGGTTCGCCTGGTCCGTTGCCAACTCCCCCTCGCCCTCGCCAAACACCTGCACCGTCGTCTGCGATCCTGCCGGCCCAGTCGCCACCGTCATGCGGTTCCACACATCCAGCGCCATGCCCAGGCAGTCGTACCCCGGGCCCATGTTGGCGGTCGTTGCCGGCGCTCGAACTTCCAGTGTCGTCACATCAATCTCCGGTCGGGGTCTTCCCGGTTACACCAGCACCCGTTGGCTGACGTACCGGCCCAGGTCGCAGTTTTCACGAAACTCAAACCCGCCAAAATCGCCGCCATACCCGATGATCGGCACGCTGGATTCGTGCATCGAGCCGTGCGAACGCAAACCGGCGGGCAGTGTCACTTCCCTCGGGTCGCCAAACACAACATCCGGCGCGCCCGTCACCAGGATGTCGCCGAGCCGTTCGCTCATCAGCCCAAACCTCTGGGCCGCCTCCTCCCGTGGCAGGGCTTCTTCGACCCCCTCAGTCTCACGCAGCACGCCCAGCGCGTCGGCCAACGACGCCGCGCCCTCCAGATGCACGTAGATGCAGCCGCCCAGGTTGGAATGATGCACCACATACAGGTCTTTGATTACCGGCACGGCCTGGGCCCTGATGCCCCGACGGCCCAGGATGGCGGGCAGGTGAAGCATCCGGCGCTTGTCCGACATGCCGTGATCGGCGGTGATCAGTATCTGAACGTCGGGAACCTCGTCAACCAGGCGGCCCAGCGCGGCGTCCAGGATGCCCACGTGCCGCAACGATTCCGGATGGTTGGGGCCGTAGGTGTGCATGGCATAGTCGGTGGTGGCGATGAATGCCAGGTCGTAATGCTCCTCCACCAACGCCGCCCGCGCCGAATCAATGGTCCACCCGTTCACCTCCAGAGAGTAAACGTGGGGCGGTTCGCCGGAAGCCGCCACCGCCTGCTCCGTGGGTTGCTCGGACGAGAACGCCAGGTCCGCGCTGTCGCCCAGCAGCCGGCGCAGCTTGTCCTTGGAAGCAGCCAGCAGCGAACGGCCACCGTTCTGCTTGCACAGGTCAAACACCGTATCCGAGCAGATGAACTCTCCCGATTCCACGTACTGCTCGATGCCGGCCTGCCGGTCCAGCCAGTAGTTGGACACGATTCCGTGCTGCGCCGGGTAATGACCGGTGACCATTGAGGTGTTGTTCACGTTGGTAACGCTGGGCATCATTCCGGTTGCGCCAACCCTGAACCCCTCCTGCGCGAAGCGCTGCAGATTGGGAGCGGGGCACGCAGCCAGATACTCCGGGTCCAGCCCGTCGATCATTACCAGTATTGTCGTTCGAGGCATCGTCCAAACACCCCCTCAATTGCGACGGCCCAAGCCAGCGCCAAAACCGAACAAACCCACGATATGGTATCGGCATTTGCCCATCCTGTATACAGCGGGAGCCACCATGTTCGATCCGTTCCGACCGCGACCGGATCACACGGTCCCCTCGGCAAAATACAACCGACCACGCGCCTAAAACACCGCCGACAACAGCGCCGCGACTCCCACCGCCGCGCTCCAGGGACTGAACCACCACAAACGCCCGCGCCGCACCCATGCCACCACGCCTCGCAGCGTAAAGAAACCCGCGATGCCCACCACGCACGAGATCAGCGGCATCAATCCAACCAACTGCCATCCCACCAACTGCAATCCTTCGGACGTACTGGCGACGTTCCCCGCCAGCGCCGGCAACCAGAATACAAGCGAAGCCACCATCACCGGCGGGGCAATCAGATAAGAGAGATGGGCCGCGTCCTCCCGCGATAACCCGAACCACAACCCCGCCGCGATGGTGACTCCTGACCGAGACAGACCCGGCAGCGCGGCGAATCCCTGCAATAACCCCATACCGAACGCGGCCCGCCAATGCAGCGCCGGCAGTTGTTCCGTGGAATGGGGCGGGCGGTCCCGGGGCGCGGTCGCCAGGACTGCCGCGTTGAGCAGCATGAACGGCCCGAACATCAACGGGGAGGAATACCAGGATGTGAAACCCGACGCCACCAGGGTCAACGCCAGCGGCCCGGCGACCGCCGCCGTTCCCGCCTGCACGATCACGAACGACACGGCGAACCGCCTCTCCGTTCCTGCCTGGCCGAGTCCCCGCACGACCCGGACGTATTCCCTCCGATAGGCCCACAGCGCCGCCATCGCAGTTCCGGCGTGTCCCGCCACCGCGACGAACAGCGGCTCGGTCTGCCCCAAAGCCCTGGACGCCAGCGCCAGATGCCCCGTACTGGAAACCGGCAGAAACTCGGTGCAGCCCTGAATCAACCCCAGTAGCAGGGCGATCAACACCGCCGCAATACCGCCTGTGTGAATGACCGCTTACTCGACGGTCACCGACTTCGCCAGATTGCGCGGCTGGTCAACGTCGCATCCGCGCCGCACGGCGATGAAATAGGCGAAAAGCTGCAGCGGCACCGTCGCCAGGACCGGCGTGGTATGCTCGGGCGCGTCCGGAATCACCAGCACGTCATCGGCAAACTTCGAGGCCAGTTCGTCCCCCTCGGTCACCACGGCCAGAACCGCGCCGCCCCGCGCGCGAACTTCCTGGATGTTGTTGACCATCTTGTCGTACAGCGACCCTTTGGTTGCAATGGCCATCGTCGGCATCCGGTTGTCGATCAGCGCGATCGGCCCGTGCTTCATCTCTCCCGCCGGATACGCTTCGGCGTGGATGTAGCTGATCTCCTTGAGTTTCAGCGCGCCTTCCGTCGCAATCGGCGCGTTTATTCCCCGGCCCAGGTAGATGAAATTCCGGCGATCATAGTATCGGGACGCCAGTTCCTCCAGCCCGCCGGGGTCGGCTAGGATCCTGCCGATCTGACCCGGCAGGCGCGCCAGTTCCTCGGCCCAGGCGCCCACTTCCGTCGGCGATACCCGCTCCCGCGCCACCGCCAGCCGCATCGCCACAATGTTCAGGATGGTCAACGATGCAACGAAGGTCTTGCTGCTGGCGACGCCAATCTCAATGCCGGAACGCATCAGCAGGGTGTCGTCGGCCAGCCGCGCCGCCTGGCTGTCGGGCGTGTTGCAGATCGTGATCAAATGGGCGTCGCTGCGTCGCACCAGTTCCATCGCCGCCACGGTGTCCGCCGTTTCGCCCGACTGCCCGATTGCGATAACCAGCGTCCTGCGATCCAAAATGGGCTCCCGGTAGCGAAACTCCGACGCCGATTCCGCCTCCGCCGGCACGCCCGCCATCCGCTCGAACAGGTGGCGTCCAACCTGGGCCGCGTTCAGACTTGTTCCGCAACCGATCAACATCACCCGGTTGAACTCGGCCAACTCCCGGTCGGTCAGGCTCAATTCGGGCAGCGTGACGCTGCCGGACGCAAAATCCACCCGGTCGCGCATGGCCGAAACCACCGCCTGCGGCTGCTCCATGATCTCTTTGAGCATGAAGTGCCGGTAGCCGGCCCGATCCACCAGCACGTCGTTCATCGACACCGTCCGCAGCCGCTTCTCCAGTGTCTTTCCGTATCTGTCCAGGTACGTCACGCCGGAACGTGTGATCACCGCGGCTTCGCCGTCCTCCAGGAACCCCACCGGCAGATGGCCCTTCTCCCCCAGCATCGGCAGCAACGCCGGCAGGTCGCTGGACACAATCCCCTGCCCGCCCTGGTGGGCCACGGCGACGCCGCCGGCGTGACCCAGCCTCAGCGCGCAGATGCTGTCGTCGTCCCCCTCGCGCACCGCCACAATCGCCTGCGGGCCCTGCACCATCTCACCCATGCGCAGCACGGCCATCGGCAGGCTCAGCCCGTCGGACAGTCCCTCTTCGATCAGGTGCGGAATCACCTCGGTATCCGTCTCCGACGTGAAATTGTGTCCGCGACTTTGCAGTTCCGCCTTGAGCGCGAAGTAGTTCTCCACGATACCGTTGTGGGCAACCGCAATGCTCCCGGTGCAGTCAGTGTGCGGGTGCGAGTTGGCCTCGGTGGGACGCCCATGGGTGGCCCAGCGCGTGTGTCCCAGGCCCGTCGAACCCGCCGGCGTGGGACATGACGAATCGTGTACCAGCCCCAGCACCCGGCCAACCGTCTTGCGAAGTTGAATGCCGCCCTCCGGCTCCACCACGGCAACGCCGGCGCTGTCGTAGCCCCGATATTCCAGGCGGCGCAGGCCCTCGACCACTATGGGCCAGGCTTCCCGGTCGCCGACGTATCCAACGATTCCGCACATCGCGGTTTAGGCGCCGTCCTGATCGCAGCTATCCACCGTCAGGGTGGCGTCCACGCTGTCGGGGTTGGACGCGCCGGCCAGGCCCGCCCGGGATCCGGTCGCAACCGATGGCACAAACCTCGGCGTGAAATCGTCGCAGTCCAGCGCCCCCGTCGCGAACGGCGCGTCGTGAGACGTATCCGAGCGTCCCGACACGATCTCCATGATTGCCGCGGCGAGCGCCGACGAATCGTGCCGCACGAACACCCCCGGATCTATCAGGGGACGTTGCACAATGCGCCCCACCATCGTCAGCGATTCGGCCTCGTCCAGCGCCACCGGATGCTGCCCCTCCGCCATGTAACGCTCCAGCAGTCGCGGCGGAACCGGCGCATTGTTAACCAGCAGGAAGTCCAGCGGCTGCCGCGTGCCCAGGTACTCCGTCAGCAGCGCCAGGAAATTGGAGGTGCGGAACCCCGCGCTCTCGTTGGGCTTCGTCATCAGGTTACAGACGTGGATTTTCACCGCCGGCGACCGGTTGATCGCATCCGCCACATCCTCAACCAGAAGGTTGGGCAATACGCTGGTGTAGATGTCGCCGGGCCCCAGCACGATCGCGTCGGCGTTGGCGATGGCATCCAGCACCGGCGGATACACATACGCCTTGGGGTCCAGGTAGATGTAGTCGATGGGAACCTCAAGACCTTCAGAGCGCAGGTCAATGTTGGATTCGCCCACCAATTCCGTGCCGTCAACCAGCCGCGCGCACAGCGCCGCCTTGGTCAGCGTGACCGGAAGCACGGTGCCGTTCACGCCCAGGATCCGCGCCGCCTGCTCTATGGCGGACACGGTATCTCCCGTCACTTCGGTCAGCGCCGCCAGCAGCAGGTTCCCGAAGTTATGCCCGTTCAGGCCGTCGCCCGTGGCAAAGCGATAGTCGAACAGCCGCCGTATCAGGTTGGAATCGGCGGTATCGCTGGCCAGGGCCATCAGACACTGGCGCACGTCACCGGGCGGCAGATGTCCAAGTTCATCACGGAGGCGTCCGCTGCTGCCGCCACTGTCGGTCATGGCGACCACGGCAGTGAGGTTGCAATCGAGGGTCCGCAGACCGCTCAATGTGGTGTGATTGCCAGTCCCGCCGCCGACGACAACAATGTTTTTTCTAGGCATTCAAAAAAGGGGGCGTTGGGTGTTGTGTGCGAAACGTCAATTTCCGGAGGAAAACCGGATTATTGAGTACGAAAAACCCAGCGGAAGTATATAGAGCGACACAATCCGGTGTCAAATTGACCGGCGGTTGGCGACTGTTCAAGGTTGCTGTGATTCACGTCCCTCAATCGTCATCATTCTGAAAACGGAAGTTGCGGTATAGGTGCAACCCTTGTGGTTGCCCTGGCCCGGGCGCCGTGATTTTCATACTTGGGGCGCGGCTTCATACTTCCGGCGCGGCTTCATACTTGGGGCGCGGCGTCGCAGGCAAAACGCATTTCCCGCGCAGGCCGTGGATGTCCGCCAAACCGATGCAATTCGCCGGGGCCCTATTCTCCGTCGCCGTACCGACTCTCAAAGTAGGGAATCACGCTGTCGCCCATCTGCTCCACAACCCGCATTGCCATCCGCACGTCCATGCCCGGATACCAGATGCGGAACATGAAGTGGTTCGCGCCAACGCGTTGGTGATGGTCTTCGATCTGCTGAATCACCTCCTCACTGCTCCCCAGGATGAAACGGTCCCTCGCCAACTCCTCGAACGGAATCCGGAAGTCCTCGTCGCCGGGCAGCGCCTTGTCCTGCCCCCAATCGGCGTAGGCCTGGTACTTGGCCTCCATATACGGTTGCGCGTTCCGGATGGCCTCTTCGTGGGTCGGCGCGATGTGCATCTCCTTGATGATCGGCATTTCCGGCGGCATCTCCTTGCCCCCAGCCTCCAGTCCTTCCTTGTAGATGGCCGTCTGACGCTCCAGCGTCTCCAGCGTGGCGTGCGGGTTCACGAACCAGGGCAGTCCCAACTCGCCGGCCCGACGCACCACGGTGTCGAAGTTGGCCGCCACCCAGATGGGCGGGTGTGGCTGCTGCACCGGACGTATGGCGCAGGTCGCGTTGTCCAGGTTGAAGTGCTTGCCGTGGAACGTCACTTCGTCCTCGGTCCACAGCCGCTGCACCAGTTCCAGGGACTCGACGAACCGGCCGACCCGGTGCCTGCGCTCCACGTTGAACGCCTGGTACTCGATGTCGCGGTAACCCAGCCCGACGCCCAGCACCACACGCCCGTCGCTGATCACGTCCAGCGTGGCGATGGTTTCCGCCACGTCCGCCGGCGAATACAGCGGCAGCAGCAGGATGGACAGCACCAGTTGCATGTCGCCGGAATCGGCGGCCAATCGCGCCAGCAACGGGATGCTCTGCAGGTTCTGGTACGGCGGAGACAGGAAATGCTGTCCGCACGAGATGGACGCAAACCCGGCGTCCCTCGCCAACCTGGTCAGTTCGACCGTCTCATGGAATCGCTGCGTCGCCGAATCGGTGGCCGGATGCTGGGGCATGGCCATGATGCCGAATTTCATACTGGATTCTCCGTTGGTGCGTAAAGTTTCGGCCGGCGGGTACGGCCAGGGTATCGAGAGGGCGTGTCCGTGTCGGTCGGGCCGCGCGAACCAGGGCAGGGTTCACGGGCGTTCCACCGGGACGCGTTCCCAACTCCGCCGGCGTGGTTCGCGTTGGAACCGCCGTAGAGCATACCACGATTGCGAGGCCGCGTTGGTTTCGATCGTCACAGGCCCAATCCAAAGTCCTTACTGTCAGCGATCGATCATCCCGTTCACCCCATTTATTCCGGTGAATCACACCGTCCGCAATTGCCGATTCCAACACCGCCTCCATCGAAAGTCGCTGCGCGATCGCCCCTGATGCCCCAACCAAACTCAATGGAAACCGGGGACGGCCCACCGTCAAGATTCACCACCCAGCGTTATTCACTAACCTCTCGCAAATACCCCTTATCTTTCGTGCTCATCGCTTTTAAAATTGATGCTATCGACACTTTGCGATGAGTCTCAACCATAATCGGCTCCGCGGGATGTTGAAATACACAAATGGACTGAATGGAGGTCCGAATTGAATATACGGATAGAAAGTCTCGTCAAACGCAGGAGATCGCTCCTCTCCGTGGCAGTGATACTGGGAGTCGCTGGACTGGTTTGGTTCAGCATGCTCGGTGGCGTTCACCCCGCGTCGGCATACGGAGAGCCCAACAACGGCGCCCAGGGCGGCCTCATCGGGGAACAGCGCCAGCAACCGCCCATCAACGCCTGCCTCTTACCCGGCATCCCCTGCTAGGCAATGGCTGGTTCGGATTCAACGAGCCTGGCAAATAATCGCGCCGGTTCAACTGAATCCCACGGGCGATAAGCCAATCAAAATCCCCGCCGGAGCGCACGTTCCGGCGGGGATTTTCGTCAACTTCCAATTGCCAATTGCGCTGGCAGTTGCAACCCGTCGTCCGAATCCCTACCGCGACGTGTAGCCATTCTTCACATCCCACGTCGCCGCGTCCTTGTCCCTGCACGCGGGGTCGCCGTACCCGCCGCCGCCGGATGACAGGCACACAATATGGTCGCCAGGGTTCACCACAACCCCAACCTCCTTGGAACCCAGCGCCCGCTCGGTCCCGTTGGATGTGATCTTGTAGTCGTGCGCCAGCCCGTCGTCTCCTCCAAACAGCCCGAAGGGCGGCACAACTATACCGTCCCCCGCCGTGTTGAGCAGCGCGGGCCCCTCGCCCTCATACACCAGGTCGCATACCGCGCCCAGCCCGCCGCGCCACGCGCCCACGCCGCCCGAATCGGGCCGCAGTTCGTGCCGCTCGACGAATAGCGGGAACCGTTCCTCCGTTACCTCGATGCTCGGGGACCGGATGCCTCCCGCCACGTTGATCTCGCCCACGTTCGACCAGCCGTCGAACCCCTCCGACGCTCCGCCGCCCCCGCGTGCCAGGAAGAAATGCCAGATGAACTGCCGGCCCGTGCGCGGGTCGTGTCCGGTGATGGCATACCGCAGCCGCCGTGAGAATCCTGCCGACACCGCGCCCGGGATCGCCGGCGCCAGCGCCTTGAATACCGCTTCCACCACCTCCTCCGCGCAGTGGTTGGTGCTCATGCACACCGGCGCCGGCGGGTTGGCGTTGACCACCAGTCCTCGCGGCGCGATGATCTGCACCGGGCGCATCGACCCCTCGTTGCGCGCCACGTCCATCGGCGCAAGGTACATGATGGCCGCGTGCGCCAGCGACCGGGTGTTGGCATACGCGCTGTTGATGAATCCCTCAACCTGCGGGCTGGAATCGCTCAGATCGATGGTCATTGAGTCGCCGTCGATGGTCACCTTCGCCCGTATCGGCACCAGCTTGCTGTCGAACCCGTCGTCGTCCACGAAAGACTCGCCGTGATACACGCCGTCCGGCCAGCCCGATATGAACTGCCGCACCTGCCGCTCGGTGGCCGCCAGGATTTCGGACACCACCGCCATCAGCCGGTCGGCGCCGTACTCTTCGAGCAGCGCCCCGATGCGGCGACCCGCCAGCATCACCGACCCAATCTGCGCGTTCAGATCGCCCAGGAAGTTCTCCGATTGCCGCACGTTGGCCGACATCATCTGCAGCACGTCGTTGCGCGGTACGCCTTTGTCGTAGAGTTTCACCGGCGGTATGCGTAATCCTTCCTGGAAAATTTCGTTGGCGCCGGGGTTGTATCCGCCGTGCGTCCCGCCGCCCACGTCGCTGTGGTGCGCCCGGTTAACCCCGTAGAACAGCGGCCTTCCGTTGTGAAACACGGGCCGGATGATCGTTATGTCCGGCAGATGGCTGCCCCCGAAATACGGGTCGTTCAGAATGAACAGGTCACCGTCGTGAATGTCGTCGCCGAAGTAGTCGCGAACGGCGGCGCCGGCCACCGGCAGAGCGCTGATGTGTACCGGAATGCCCTCGCCCTGGGCGACCAGTTGGCAATCCCCATCCAATATCGCGGTGGAAAAGTCCCGGCTGGAGTTCAAAATCTGCGACATCGCGGTGCGCAGCATCGCCTCGGTCATCTCCTGCGCGATGGACTCCAGCCGGTGCTCCACCACCGCCAGCGTGATGGGATCGTCATTCCCGTCGTCGTCTCGCTCGCTGACTCCATCATGTTCCGACTCGCCGGCCTGCGGAGCCACGGCCGCATCCTGGCTGACCCGCATCGCAATGCCGCCCATCGAGTCCACCGTCGCGCTGTCGCCCGGCCAGACCACGATGGTCGTGAAATCCGTCTCCAGGATCGCCGGCCCGTTGACCTCGGCGCCCGCCGGCAGCCGGTCGGCGGCGTAAATCGGCGCATCCTGCCACTTGCCCATGTACACCTGCCGGGATCCCGACGGGCTCGCCGAACCGGCGTCGCCGTCCTGGTCCATCTGCGCGATCCGGTCCAGCTTACCGATCGCCGCCACCCGCAGGGTAACCAGCCGAACCTCCTGGTCCTGCTGGTTGTAGGAGTAAAGTTCCTGGTATCGCTCGTGGAAGTTGGACGTCAAACCGTCGAGGAACTCAGCATCCGGCAGCGTCGGGTCGGGCAGCGGCACGGTTACCTCGTAGATCTGGTCCAGGTACCGCATGTCGGCCGAGTATTGAATCTCCACCGCTCCGGACGCCACAGACTGCGACCGCAGTTTGTCCCGCCCCTGTGCGCCCAAGTCGCTGAGGATCGACCGTAACTCGTCCAGGTCCACCCGGTCCAGGCTCACCGGATACGACCGGAAGTAGTCGTACTTGACGTCGGTGTTCAGCATCCCGTAGGCCGACAGCACCGGCGCCGACGCCGGAATGTACACCCTTTCAACTTGCAACTGCCGCGCCACCTCCGACGCGTGCAGCCCCGATGCTCCGCCAAACCCCATCAAGGTGAAGTCCCGCGGATCAACCCCACGCTGCACCGACATCAGGCGTATGCCCTCGGCGATGGTGGTGCAGACAAGCCGGTACACGCCGAACGCCGCCTCCTCATTCGAGAGATTGAGCGGCGACCCCACGTTGTCGGACAGCGCCCGCTCGGCGGCGCCGTCGTCCAGGCTGGCCCGCCCGCCCAGGAAGTTGGACGCGTCCAGGTATCCCAGCGCAAGGCTCGCATCGGTTACCGTCGCATCCGTTCCGCCCCGTCCGTAGCACGCCGGTCCGGGCTCCGCGCCCGCGCTGTCCGGCCCCACGTGCAGGATGCCGCCGTCGTCCACCCGGGCGATGCTGCCGCCGCCCGCGCCCAGCGTGTGAATGTCGATCATCGGGGCGGCAATCTTCCAGCCGGCCTCGAATTTCTCGTTGGCGATGTGCGGAGTGCCGTTTTCGATCAGCGATATGTCCGTGCTGGTGCCGCCCATGTCGAAGGCGATGACCTTGGGCTCGTCCAGCAGTTGTCCGATGTACGCGGCCGCGCTCACACCGCCCGCCGGGCCCGACAGGATCGCCCGCACCGCCATGCGACCCGAATCGTCAATGGGCGCTACGCCGCCGTTGGACTGCATGATCAGCAGGTCGCGCATCTGCGGGTACGCCTGGAATCGCTCCCCCAGGTTCTCCAGATAGCGGCTGAACACCGGGCCAACGTAGGAGTTGATGACCGTGGTGCTCAGCCGGTCGAACTCCTTGATCTGCGGGATCACCTGGTGGGAGAGCGAAGTGTAAGTGTCAGGGAAACGCTCCCGGATGATTTCCCAAACCCGCTGCTCGTGAGCGGGGTTGAGGTACGAAAACAAGAAGCACACCGCCAGAGACTCGGCCCCCTCGTTGGCCAGATATTCCAGGCTCTCCACCAGCGCGGCCTCGTCCAACTCCCGCTCCACCTGCCCGCTGGCCCGGATGCGTTCGGGGATCCCCACCCGCAGGTATCGGGCCGCCAGCGGTTCCACCGGAGTCATGCGCAGATTGTACCGGTCCTCTTTCAGACCCTCCCGCATCTCCAGCAGGTCGCGGAACCCGTCGGTGGTGATCAGGCCCACCCGTGCGCCCTTGCGTTCCACCAACGTGTTCGTGGCCACCGTCGATCCGTGGATCACCAGATCCGTGCCGCCCAAAAACTGTTCCAAAGGCAACCCGAATCCGGCCGCCGCGTCCCGCAACCCGTTCATCACGCCGATGGACGGGTCGTCCGGCGTTGTCTGCGTCTTGAAGAACCGCGGCTGCCCGCCATCGTCCGAAACGACGAAGTCGGTAAAGGTGCCTCCCACATCAATGCCGATCTTGTACAACTGGAGCCTCCTGAACCTCTGCGATTGGGCAGCATCTTACCCCATGCCGCCCCACTGCGACGCAAATTGAGCATCACAGGGACGACCACCGCGTCTCCAGAACATTCCACACCGGCGTTCCGCTTGCACCCCGCAGGTGACGATGCGCCCACATCCCAGCGTCATGAACCCTCAAAAATTGGGATGTCCATCACCCATAACTCCATGCATTAAAATTCCTGTCCATCCCGTTCGCCCTGTTTATTTCTATCCCGGCGAATTATCTCTATCCCATCAAAAATTACCGTCTGCAAATGCCTGTGCCACCTCCCCGGCCATCACTGATCAATATGCCATCGAACCAAATGCCATCGGCCCGCAATTCGTTGCGGCCGGCAGAATGTCGAAATGGCAAAGTGTTAGACTGGAATAACTACTATCAATCAACGCCCGCCCCGGGGTCGCCGTTATGTCCACAAACACCGCCATTTACCCTCCCAGGCCCAAGGTGAATCGTTCATCCCTGCCACCCGGGCCGCCCGAATGGCCCATCATCGGCCAGACGCCCCGCTATATCTCGGACCCGATCGGACTGTTGCAGGAGGCCGCCACCTATGGCGACCTCACCACGGTTTCGGTAAATCCCGCCCTGGTGTATCTGGCCAGCCATCCCGACCTGGTGCGCGACCTGTTCGTCACCAACCACCAGAGCGTCGGACGCGGCATGATGACCAGCACCTATCGCTACCTCATGGGCAACGGCCTGGTCACCTCCGACGGCGCGCTGCACCTGCGCCAGCGCCGCCTGATGCAACCCCAGTTCCACCACTCACGCATCGCCACCTACGGCGAGGTGATGACCGATTTCGCCCAGCGGCACGGCGCCGGGTGGCAGGACGGAACCCGCATCGACATCGCCCAGCACATGAGCGATCTCACCCTGCACATCGTGGTCAAAACCCTGTTCGGCCTGGAACCGCCCGAAACCGTCCGCCGCATCGGCGACGCTTTCGAGGTCAGCAACACCTACATCACCGTGCGGGGCAACCAGCCACCGTTCCTCAAGAAACTGTTCCACCGTCTTCCAACCCCGCTCACGCGCCGGTTCAAGAACGGCCTTTCCTACCTCGACGAAACCGTGTACGGTCTCATCGAGCAGCGGCGCCAAACCGGGCTGGACGGCAACGATCTGCTGTCCCTGCTGCTCAACGTCAGGGACGACGAGGCCGAGAATCCCGACGATGCGGTGATGACCGACCAGCAGGTGCGCGATGAAGCCATCACCCTGTTCGCCGCCGGCCACGAGACCACCGCCGTCGCGCTCACCTGGACCTGGCATCTACTGGCGACCCATCCCGACGTTCAGGGCAGGTTCCAGGCCGAGTTGGATGAAGTTCTGGGCGGCAGAATCCCCACGTTGGACGACCTGCCCAACCTGAAATTCACCGAGCGCGTCCTCACGGAATCAATGCGTCTGTACCCGCCAATCTGGTCCACCGGCCGCACGGTCTTCAAGCCCATCACGCTGGGCGGTTGGCAGATACCGGCGGGCTCCGCAGTCGTTGCCCCGCAGTTCATCGTCCAACGCGACCCGCGCTGGTTCGATGATCCGTTGGAGTTCCGGCCCGACCGTTGGACGCCGGAGTTCCGCGAAAACCTGCCCCGTTTCGCCTACTATCCCTTCGGCGGCGGCCCGCGTCTCTGCATCGGCGAGGGTTTCGCCTGGATGGAAGCCATTCTGATACTGGCGACGCTGGGCCAGAACTGGACGATGCGCCCGGACCGCAACCACCGCATAGAATTGCAACCGCTGGTGTCCCTGCGCCCCAAGGGTGGAATGCCCATGTTCCTGGAACGCCGCAACTAGGGCGTGTTCACACTAACCATACGGAGATGGTATCATCCCCGCATGGAGA
>CAZCZB010000002.1:63103-145539 GCA_964502995.1 uncultured Dehalococcoidia bacterium | reverse complement strand
GGATTGCCATCCGCCTGTGGCGGACTCGCAATGACAAACTGGGTACGCATGAGCCGTGCATCGCGCTGCGTGCAACTGAGTTGACAGCGACTGCGCCCGGCATAGAATGGCCGGCAACCGAAGTATCCGGAGGCGAACCGTGGCGCTGAACTATTCGGAAGAAGAACTGCTGGAACTGGCGCGGAAGTACAGCTTCCGGAGCCGCATGGATCGCGACAACGTCACCGGGCCCATATTCGTCTGGGGTCGGGGTTCCGTGGTTCGGGACATCAACGGCAAGGAGTACCTGGACTTCAATTCGGGGCAGATGTGCGCGGCGTTGGGACACAACCATCCGCGCATCGTCCAGGCGTTGCAGGAAAGCTCGGAGTCGTTGATTCACAGCCACATGACCATGCTCAACGACCGGGAGATCATCCTGGCGAGCCGGCTGGCGGAAATCACGCCGCCGGGACTTGACCGGAGCCTTTTCCTCACGTCCGGCAGCGATTCCAACGAAGCGGCCATGGCCATTGCCAAGCGCTACACCGGAGGCTACGAAGTGGCGAGTCCGGTGGTCAGTTTCCACGGCATGAGCGATGCCGCCCGCGCCGTCACGTTCTCGGGATGGCGGCAGGGATACGGCCCATACGCTCCCGGCAACTACCCCATCATCGCGCCATACCGCTACCGGTGCGCTTTCTGCAAGGATCGCGGGGCGTGCGATTACACCTGCCTTGACACCAGTTTCGAGTTGTTGGACGCCCAGGCCGACGGGCGCATGGCCGGCGTGATCACCGAGCCGTTGTTCAGCGCAGGCGGAGTGATCGAACCGCCGCCCGGCTGGCTGCGGGAGCTGAAGGAGCGCTGCGAGCGTCGAGGCATGCTGCTGATTTTCGACGAGGCGCAGACGGGACTGGCGAAGTTGGGATCAATGTGGGCGTCCGAGCAGGAGGGCGTGGTGCCCGATATTTTCACCATCTCCAAGCATTTCGGCGGCGGTATCGCCATCAGCGCGACCATCACCACCGACGAGATCGAGGAAAAAGCGGTGGAGACCGGACTGGTGGTCGCCCATTCCCATTCCAACGATCCGTTGACGTGCAACGCCGCCATCGCGAGCATTGACATAATCCTTGAGGAGAACCTGGTGGATGTTGCCGCGAGGATTGGCGATTACTGGCAGGGACATCTCAGGCGGCTGCAGGAACGGCACGAACTGATCGGCGACGTTCGCGGCCGGGGCCTGCTGCAGGGGATCGAGTTCGTTACCGACCGGGAGACGCGGGAACCCGCCTATGCCCAGGGACAGCAGATCGCGCGGTCGTGCCTGGAGAACGGTCTGATATTCAGCGTGCGCCGGCGTGGATCAGTGCTGCGATTCGTGCCGCCGTTCACCACCACCGAGGATCAGATGGACCTGGCGGCGGACATCCTTGACCATGCCATATCTTCGGCAACCTAACGGAGGAACGATCTGCAATGTCCACGGTGTCTGAAATACTAAAAACCGATCCTTGCCGCGAGTGTCCACCAAAAGAATGCTCGTATATCTTTCGGAGAAGACTATCGCTCACCCGGGAGTTGCAACAGGGAGGTTGCGCATATTATTACATGAACAGGGCCTTCCCGCACTTGGCCAACGATCTGCGGTCAATGCACTTACCCAAAGGGCTCTACCTCATTACGAAGGCTCCGAAAGGATGGGAATCGTTCATGGGGACGGCATTCGACCGCAGGCTGCGATACGAATACCAACGAGACTACGATGACGGAGTAGTAAGGGCCGGAGCTGCGATGTTGCGAGACAAAGGCATCCAGATGGATGAGGAATTGGCGAGCCTAGACCTTGACAAGCGCAGCCTGTATGCTGCCGTGGCAGATATAGAATTCAGGAGCGGCAGAGGCGAGAGAACTTGGAACGCACTTAACCAAGGCGGTACCGAACTGGAGAGAGCATTGGTTGCAGACTGCCAAGTGCTGTTGGAGACAGCTCGCCATAAACTCAATCTGTCGAACCCAAAGTTCGGACCGACGTTCAGTGCAAGCGGATGGATAGGCGGGGCAGACGCAGACATAATAGACGGAGGATGTCTGATTGATGTCAAATGCGTGACGAAGCGGTCGTCAGCTACTAAATTCGTCAGACAGGTAATCGCATACGCCTTGCTAGACGTAAAAAATGACCATAACCTCGATTCCGTGGGAATCTACTTGGCGCGTCAAGGCATCCTATGGAAAATCCCGTTGGACGACATCGCCAAACACTTGGGTCAAACAATTGGCGAACTACGCGCTCAGGCACCATGGGCCAGCCCGGAAGACATCTAATACTGTCAAAGGCCGCTTGATAGGGCAATCGCGCTGCTACTTTGCTGACGTGCCTTGGCGCGAAACACAGATTTAGCATTCACTGCTCCCAGGCGCGTACCACGCCGCTGATGTGCGAGGTGTCGTTGTAGAGGTGCATAACGGCATTGTCGGGATATGTGAAGATGACGGTGAGGGAGCAGTTGTGCATGGCGAATTTCCAGTTCGCCTCCAGCGGCAGGCCGAGCAGCGAAACGATCCCGGCGCGCAGGCTGCCGCCGTGTCCCACGATCAGCGCGGTCTCGTCCATGTGGGCGTCCCGGATCTGCTGGACGATGCCGGCCAACCGGACGCTGGTTTCGCGGATTGTTTCACCGCCGGGCGGCGCGAAGTCCAGATCGTTGGCCAGCGAAGGCTCATAGAGTTCCGGATATTTTTCGCGATACTGCGCCTCGGTAAGCCCTTCGAACACTCCCTTGTTGTATTCGCGCAGTTGCTGGGTGAACGTGATGGGCACGTCGCGTTCGCCGATGGCCGAGCGGGCCGTCTCGGCGGCGCGGGCGAGATCCGATGAATATACCGCGTCGATCTGCGCTGACGACAGGCGGTGCGCTAGCATCCGGGCCTGGTCGCGCCCCCGCTCCGACAACGGCACGTCAGTATGGCCCTGGATGCGGCCCTCCGCATTCCATTCGGTTTCGCCGTGGCGGGTGATATAGATGATGCCCATGCTGCACCTTATTCCGTAGTGGTCCGGTTCCTGATTTCAGTGATAGCGTCGATCAGCCGTTGGCAGTCGTCAACCGGTCGCAAGCCGATTCGGATGCAGTCGGAAAGACCGAAGGAGGAGCAATCGCGGACGAACAGGCCGCGTCGCATCAATTGACCGGTGAGTTCCGCTGCATCGCCCACGTCGGCGAGTACGAAATTGGCGGCGGCCGGGTAGCTGGCGATGCCCAGGGATGCCAGTCCATCCACCACGCACCGGCGAGACGCTGCCACAGCCTGGCGAGCCAGCGCCAGGTATTTGGTGTCAGAAATCGCCACGATGCCGGCGGCCTGCGCCAGTCCGTTGACGCTCCAGTCGGGTTGGAAAGCCGCCAGCCGGGCGATCACGTTTGCGCTCGCCACCGCGTATCCAAGACGCAGCGACGTGAGTGCGTAATCCTTGGTCATCGACCGCAGCGCGACGACCGAGCCGTGGCTGGCGGCCAGCGGCACCACGTCGGCCTCGGCGCGTTGGTCGGACAGGTTGATGTAGGCTTCATCGACAACCAGCAGGCCGCCAACACCGGCCGCCGCATCGGCCAGGATTTGAAGGTCTGCGCGCGACATCAACGCCCCGGTGGGATTGTTGGGATTGCAGACGAAGGTCAGCGCCGGCCGCTCTGCGTCGATACGTTCCGCAACCTCGACGGGACCCCACCGGAACCCGCAGCGCGTGCGCGTGGCCGGTATCGTCGCGACCTTGCCGCCGGATATTCGGACCGCGCCGTCGTATTCACCATAGGTCGGCGTCAACAACAGGGCGGTGTCGTCGCGGCCCGTCGGAGACCGGCCGATGCAGACGCGGGTGAGGAGGTGGATTATCTCGGTGGAACCGTTGCCTACGATCACGTTGTTAATCGACACGCCGTCATCCGAATGGTGCGCAGCGATGGCCTCAGTGAGGGCCAGGCAGTGAGGATCAGGGTATGCGGTCAGATCAACCGCGGCAATAGCGGAGGCAACGCCATCGGGCGGCCCGAGCGGACTGACGCTGGCCGAGAAATCGAGGCAGTCGTCGAGGCGCAATCCCAACGCTCTCAGGTCGGACTCCTTGATGCCGCCGTGAACCGGGCGTGCGGGCGGATCGGGATTGGAGCCTGCTGCGGTCATGGGTGACGACTCACCGGTTCGCCCGAATCGCTGCCAGGATCGGATCGTCGAAAAGTTGATTCAATTCCAGCTCAAAGCCGGGGATTGTTGGCGTCGCCAGTGTATCGCCGCGACCCAGCGTGGCCCGTTCGGAGTAGTCGGATCCGGCGAGTTCCAACACCGTGATGTTGTCTTCTACCGGGTCTATTATCCAGTATTCTGGGACGCCGGCTTCGGCGTAGATTGCCCGTTTCATAACCAGGTCGCGCCCGCGGTCGCTGGACAGACACTCAACCACCAGGTCCGGCGGCCCTTCAACCATCCCCCGTCTGACGAGACGCAGATTGGCGGCTCGCAGATACACGATGTCCGGCGTGGGAGCATACAGGTCGCTCAGGGCCAGTCCAACCGCTGTGAAAGCCCAGCCCGGAATCGGGTCGAATACGTTGACCCAGTTGTTGATCGTCCTGGCAAGAAAATCGATGAGCAGTTGGTGCTCGGGAGTAGCCGGCGGCATTTGTTGAAACTCTCCGTTGATCAGTTCACACAGCCCGCCTTCAACCTCGTCAGTGTCCCGATACTCGGAGAGCGTCATCTTCGTTCCCGACTGTATGGTGGTCATCTCTGCACCTTGCAATGGCCGTCGCTGCGTGGTCATTCTACCACCAGGGCCAGAACGTCCACCGCATCCATACCACGCCGATGCCGGCGGCGGCGGTCAGCGCGGTCGTGGCGTAGAGGGCGCGAGTGGCGCCGCCGATGTGGGACGCCGTTGGCTCCGGCGCCGGTTCGCCCAGACGGTAGTGGCCGACCTTTTCCAGGGTTACGCCCAGCCCGCCGGCCATTGCGGCCATGGTCCAGCCGGCGTTGGGAGATTCGGTGCGTCCCCGGTGGGCGAGCATGATGCGTCCCGCGCGCCCGGGAGCCAGACCGGGCAACACGATGGTGGACAGCCACAGCAGGACGGCGGCAAGCCTGGCCGGGATCACGTTGGCCAGGTCGTCGAGCCGGGCCGAGGCCTTGCCAAGGTATTCGTAGCGTCCGTGGTAGCCGACCATGCTGTCCAGCGTGTTGATGGCCCGGTAGGCGACGGCGCCGGGCAGCCCGAACAGGGCGAACGCCAGCAGCGGCCCGACGATGCTGTCGGTGATGTTCTCAGCGACCGACTCGATTGCGCCCGCCGCCATCTGGCCGATGGTGAGTTGGGACGTGTCGCGGCTGACCAGCGCCGACATCTGTTGTCTCGCGGACGCGACATCTCCGGCGGTGAGGATCGATCCTATGTCTGCCGCCACCCGGTGGAGCATTCGCACCGAGAACGTGGTTTTGAGCAGCCCCGCCGCCACTATCACGTAGGCGACGGGATGGAGTTGCAGCAGGCCGAATGTGGCTGCCCACGCCAACGCGCCCCAGCCCGTTGGAATCAGGACGGCCATTGCCGCGCCGTATGCGAACTGGGAGGCGGCTGGCGATGTTTCGCCCGGCGCGATGCGTTCCGCAAGGGCAACGGTGTTGCCGATCCACACGGTGGGATGGAAACGGTTGGGAGGCTCGCCAAGCGTCAGATCGAGCAGCAGCGCGAGGACGAGAACGATCACGTCCAGGGGAACGGGGAGAGTGGCGAGCGTTTGCGTCAGCGCGTCCATGTCATTGGGCCGAATATGAGAACCAGCCGTGGGAGAAACCGATGGGCCACGGCCATTCGGTCAGAATGCCGCCGCCATAACCCATGGCGAACCCCATTCCGCTGAACTCCACGCGCCACAGGAATACCAACAGCAGGACCAGCGCCAGCGTTTCCATTAATTCGTTGGTCGCGCCGTAGCAGTCGCCGGTCAAACCGCCGCCCAGTCGCCTTGCGGCCCACCAACCCAGCAGCAACGCCGCGGCCGACACCACCACCAAAACCGCGATTCCACCGGGACCGAGCAAAAACCACGCCACCGCGATAACGGAAACCAGGGCGAACCCGGTTGCCAGCCAGGGACGCCGACCTGACGCGAACGAACTGCCGATGCCCTGTTGCCGGCCGTAGGGGAAAACCGTGAGCAGCAGCGTCATTGTCCAGCGCGACGCCATGGGGAACAGGATCAATCCGCTGAGGCCAGGGCCGATGGTCAACATCGAGAGCAATGCTGAGTACTTGATGAGCAGAACGCTGACGCAACCCGCCACCGCGAACGAGCCCACGCGAGAATCGCGCATGATTTCCAGCCGACGATCCACCGTGTGGCCGCCCCACATCGCATCGCAGAAGTCCATCAAGCCGTCGAGGTGCAGGAAGCGGTTGCATATCGCCAGGGCCACAACCAGCAGGGCAGCCAGGACCGGCGTGAAGACGGGCACGCCCAGCGCCAGTGTGGACAGCAACACCAGCCCAACCAGCAGCGCTCCGTAGAGCAATCCCACCAGCGGATACCAGCCGCGGGATCGGGAGATTTCGGAGTCGGTCGGATTCGATATGCCGACGGGCAGCAGCGTCAGGAACGATAACGCCACCAGCGGCGGCGCGAATACTGCCCGGATCAAGTTGAGGTTCCCTGCGTGTTCAGTCGTCGCGGTCGGATACGCCGGCCTCGGCAAACGTTGCCATTTCTGCCAGGCACCTGGCGGCGGCCTCGATTATGGGCATCGCCAGCGCTGCGCCGGTGCCCTCGCCCAGGCGCATATCCATGTCCAGCAGCGGCGACAGCCCCATCGCCTGCAAGCCGACGTTGTGCCCAGGCTCGACGGAGCGGTGAGCGGCGATGTATCGCCGGGCGATATCCGGACAGAGACGCCAGGCGATCAGGGCGGCCGCGCCGCTGATGAAACCGTCCACCACCACGACGCAGTTGCGGGAGGCTGCGCCCAGCATGACGCCGGCCAGCACGCCAATTTCGTAACCGCCCACCTTGGTGAGCACGTCCAGGCCGTCGCTGCCGTCGGGGTCGTTCGTGTCCAGGGCGCGGCGGATGGTGGCTATTTTTGCCTCTAACGCAGCATCATCCACGCCGGTGCCGCGTCCCGTAACGGTTGCGACATCTGCGCCGGTGATGGCGGCGGTGATCGCGGCCGACGGGGTGGTGTTGCCGATGCCCATGTCTCCGCCGGCGATGAGGTTGGCCCCGGCGTCGGCCTGCTCTACGGCCGCGTTGATTCCGATTTCGAGACAGCGGATGGCATCCTCGCGGCTCATGGCGGGGCCGGCGGCGATGTTGGCGGTACCGTAGCCGACCTTGGCAATGGTGAGGCCGGGCTGCGGGTCCAGGTCAACGGCTACGCCGGCATCGATGACCGTGATTTTGGCGCCGGCGCTTCCGGCCAGGGAGTTGATTGCCGCGCCGCCCGCGACGAAGTTGAACACCATTTGGGGGGTGACCTCTGCGGGATAGGCGGATACACCCTCGCTGGCGACACCGTGATCACCGGCCACCACAATCACGGCCTTGCCCGTAACCTGCGGGATGGGTTCGCCGAGGATACCGGCCAGTTGGATCGACAGGGTTTCCAGCCTCCCCAGGCTTCCGGGCGGCTTGGTCAGCACACCCTGGCGGGCCTCGGCGGCGGCGACCGCTGAGGCGTCCAGCGGCCCGATGGCTGCGATGGTCTGGTCAACGAGGGTAGAGATGCTCATTGTGTCTCCGTCCCGGGCGGGCCCGATGCATTGATTGCCGGCGCGACCGGCAGGTCAGAACTCGATGCCCGGTTGCGCTTTGATACCGGCGTCGTAGGGGTGTTTGACGACGTTCATTTCGGTGACCAGGTCGGCGTATTCCACAAGCGCCTCGGGAGCGTGGCGGCCCGTTATGATCACGTGCTGCATTTCGGGCCGGGCCTTGAGCGCTTCCACGACATCCTCAACAGGCAGCCAGCCGTAGTGCATCGGGTAGGTGAACTCGTCGAGAATCACGAGGTCATGCTCGCCCGAGGCGATTACCTCCTTGGCATCCTCCCACAACGCGCGGGCCAGGTCTGCGCTGGCCTCCAGATTCTGGGAGCGCCAGGTGAACCCGTCGCCCATGGCGCGGACCGTCACGCCCATCTTCTCAGCGGCGCGCTGCTCCCCGAAGTTGGCGGTGGTGTGCTTGATGAACTGGAGCATGACGACTTTCATGTCCCGCCCCCAGGCCCGCATCAGGACGCCCATGGCGGCGGTGGTCTTGCCCTTGCCGTTGCCGGTGTTGACGATCACCAGCCCCTTGTTGATGCGCGGGCCGCGCACGGACTGGGGGCCGTGACGGGTTTCTTGCGTTGTCATTTCAACGTCTCCTTGTGCGGAATCAGTAGCGGAACGATCAATTGGCGGCGCCGTTGGCGCAGGCGTCCACGAACCGTTTCGCGAGGCCGGGACGACTGCCCAGATGGACGTGGATATACGATGCCCACACGCTGCCGGCGCGAAATCCCTCGGGCCGTCCGGCCTGGTTGACCACCCGGTAGGCGGCGGAATCTTCGTCGGGCGGGTCCTGCAACACCGACCAGTGAAATTCATGCCCGCGCACCTGCTCGCCGGCGCGGAGCAGCGGGCCGGACGCGCAGGCCTCCACCTCGCGGTAGCCGAGGTGCAGCCGGCGGCCTTCCATCGAGGACACGACCGGGATCGCGCCGACCATGGGGTATTGGGTCCCGTCCAGGTCGGAGAGGCTGCGGCCCAGGTACATCAGGCCGCCGCATTCGCCGTACACGGGCAATCCCCGCGCAATCGCCGCACGCATCGATTCAAGCATGCCTGCGTTGCGCGACAGGTCTCCGGCGAACATCTCGGGGAACCCGCCGCCCAGGTAAACGCCGCCGACGCCCTCGGGCAGGGATTCATCGTCCAACGGTGAGAACGGCACGATCTCTGCGCCCCACGCTGCGAGCAGGTCCAATGAATCCTGATAGTAGAACGAAAACGCCCTGTCCTGTGCCACGGCGATGGCGGACCGCGGTGCCTGGGTGTCCCGTGGGTACACCGGCGACGATGATTCGCGCGGGACGCCGGCGGTGGCTGCGATGCGCATGATGGCATCAAGATCGATGGTCTGCTCAATCTGGACGTTGAGAGCGTCGTACCAGTCGTTGAGCACGGTGCCTTCCACGGTGGGGATGAGACCAAGATGGCGTTCCGGCTGCACCAGGTCATCGCGGCGTGGGAGCCATCCGACCACCGGCAGGCCCGTGGTGGCCTCGATCTGGGGCTGGCAGAACTCCAAATGTCTTTCGCTGCCCACGCCGTTGAGGATCACGCCGGCGATGCGGAGATTTGGGTCGAACTGCTGGTATCCCAAAACCTCGGCGGCGACGCTGCGGGCGACCTTGCCGGCGTCGGCGATCAGGATCACCGGTGCGTCGAGCAATTTTGCAAGTTCGGCGGTCGAGCCGTCCTCATCTAGGGAGGAATGGCCGTCGAATACGCCCATCACGCCCTCAACCACGGCGATGTCGGCGGCGCCGGCGGCGCGATGGAACAGTTCTGCGGCCACCTCATGGGGCAGCAGCCAGGTGTCCAGGTTGCGCGATGGCGCTCCGCACGCGATGGTGTGGTAGGTGGGGTCGATGTAGTCGGGGCCGGCCTTGAAGGGCTGCACGCGCAAACCGCGACGGGCCAGCGCGCCCATGATGCCGCTGGCGATGGTGGTTTTGCCCACGCCGGAACGGACGCCGGCGATTACAACTGACGATGTCATGTTTCGGGTGTGTTGAGGGTGGCGTGCGTGATTTACGGGTGACCGCCGTCTGCGCCGAACTCGTCGGCGGACAGGGCGATCTTGTCCGGATATTTGTCCAGCAGGGCCATGAAGAAGTTGTGCCGCGGCGGGTTGGTCGCGTCATCGTCGGATTTGCGGAGGTAGACGCGCATGGCCGGGTTGCCATCCCCGTCGCGCATCCACAACTGGTAGGAGGGGAGGCCCTGGTCGTTGGTGGTGTGGATGAACTCGGCCTCGCGAATCTTGGACATGTCCAGGTGCATATGGGTACCGCCGGGAACCATCAGCGTCACGATGCGCCCGTCGGGGGTGAACCGCAGATCGTCGAAGTCCATGTAGACCTCGGCCGACGCGGCCGTGCTTTCGAGCATCACAACCACCTCGTTGAAACCGATGCCGTCGGATCCGTCGCGGCATTCTTCGAGGATGTTGCGCAGGGTTGAGTTTGCCGGATCGGCCATGTTGGCCTCCTGAATACGGGTAGTCGTGGGTTGTGGCTGAAACTGGTTGCGCCGAATTATATCAGCGGGATACGTCAACGCGAGTTCGGTCGATCAATAAAGAAAGCGTGCCCCGGCGAATCAGTGGAGGAGGATACCGACCCACCGGAGCAACGCTGAGGGAAAATCTGCGTGGTTGCAACAAAAAACCCGAACGCTGCGCTGCATTCGGGTAACGGTTGGCTGAGGTGCGGTTAAACCGCCAATTCGCCGGATATTATCCGCCCACTCGTTCCACGGAGTGCAGCTAGACGACACTCGTTGGCAGGCCTCCTGGCTGATGGCTGATAACGACGCTCCTCGGCCTTCCCACCCGCCTCAAGACGGACAGTGGCTTGGATCGGCGCTCGCGATGGAGCGCGGAATGGAGGGCGTCTCGCCAATTACAGTGGCGGGACCGCACCGGATTTGCACCGGATTTCCTTTTCAGCTCGACTGCCGCCTCAAAAGTGAGGCAGTGATCGAGCCACCAACGAATCTGTTAGAGTTCAATTGTTAACTGCTCTAAACCTATCAGCGGCCTGGGCTTCTGTCAATAGCGCGAGGAAGCCCACGAGTACCGAATTTGCTGTGGGAAAACGTCATAATATCAACCCTTTCGAGATTTCATGGTTTGGCATGAAGGAGAGGGCTCCGTCGCAGCGCTGCCCCGTCCCGCCAATCCCCGAATCTCGAAAATGCTGATTATGACAATCAACGAAAGGGGATACGCACGGGCGCGAGAGTCGCCGGCAACGAACGCATACCGGCGCTTGCCGTGCCCTCGTGCGTTTCCTGAGAGGGTCCGAGAAGCGTCACCGTTGATCCGGTTTTCTGAACCGCCGCCGTAGATCCGGATTGTTTCCGTGAGTCCGGTTTGTTTCCGTCGGTCGGGTTTGTTTATTGATAGGGCAGGGGCCTTATGGTATCGTGCGCCGCGTTGATTTTGGCATGGTCCGCATGATCTGGTTGTTGAGTTTGTCGGTCTCCAAACGATTGAGGTTCACGGCGGCCGGAGCTTTGCTTTCCGTCGCCGCCGGCTTGGCGCTGATCTGCCTGGCGATTGCAGCTGCTTTCAGTTTGGGAATCGCCGAGGCCAACGGGGCGTCCACGACGATCATGGACCGGGTGCAGGGGCCCTACCGGATGGTGGTGGGCATCATCCCGGCGCGGCCGGTGATTCCGCAAACCCACCTGGCGATCCAGGTGTTTGACAACGTCAATGAGGAGTTGCTCAGGGACACCGACGTGGAGTTGCATGTTTCCGCTTCCGGGCCGCTCGGAGCGTCGGATTTCGGGCCGATACCCGTCCTGAACGAGGCGACTTTCCGGTACTTTGAGGTGGACGTTCCTTTCGATGTGATCGGGGCCTGGGACCTTTCCCTGATCGTGTCGTCCGAACGGGGCGAGGAGCAATTCCAACTCCCGCTGGACGTTGGTGAACCCGGGGCGCAGATTCAATGGATCTGGATCGCCGGTCTGATGGTTGCAATCGTCGCGGTTGGCGCCTGGACTTGGTTGACGCTCCAACGCAGGCGGGGAGTCCGGTGATCAGGGTCCGGGCGGTGTGGGCCGGTTTCGGCTTGGCCATCGTTTTCCTGGCGATGCTCGCCGCTTTTGCCGCTCCGGCCCACGCCCACGGGTTCGGGGAACGATACGACCTGCCCCTGCCGCTCTACCTTTTTGTAATCGCGGGAGGGATAGCGGTATTCCTGTCATTCCTGGTGGTGGCGGTATTTTTGCGGGGTGATTCAGCGCATCAGCAGTACCCGCGCTACAACCTGTTGAGGCTGCCCCCGGTCAGGTTCGCGCTGACCTCGCCCTGGCTCACGGTTGTGATCAAAACTCTGTCGGTGCTGCTGACCATATACGTCATCCTGGGCGGGTTGATCGGGACAGAGCGTGCCGCCCTGAACCCCGCGCCGGCTGCCATATACGTAGCGTTCTGGGTGGGTTTGAGCTTTTTCACCGCCCTGTTTGGGAATCTCTGGGCCCTGGTGAATCCGTGGAAGATAGCGTGGGAGTTCGCGGAATGGATCACACGAGGCCTCACTTTGGGCCGGAGCCTGAGCCGGAACCGTCCGTATCCGCCGCGGTGGGGCCCGTGGCCGGCGGTGCTGGTGTTCGTGGGGTTTGCGATCCTGGAAACCGTGGTGGCCAGTGCAGCCGGGCCGCGGGCGTTGGGCTGGATCCTGGTGGCATATACGGTGTACAACTTAGTGGGGATGCACCGGTATGGGCGAGACGTGTGGCTGCGCAACGCCGAGGGTTTCACCGTGGTGTACGGGTTCATGGCGCGTTTTTCCATTTCCGAGGTCCGCGCGCCGACCTCGGCATGTCGCCAATGTTCCAGCAACGGCCGATGCTCAGCCGGCGAGTCCGATTGCGTGGACTGCTACGAGTGCTATTCGTTGGCATCCGATGACCAACGGGAGTTCAACCTGCGCCCCCCATGCGTGGGATTGAACCGTCTGGGCGTGGTTACCGTCACGGTGGTGTGCCACGTGATACTGCTGCTGTCCACTGTGTCGTTCGACGGGTTGTCGGCCACGCCCGAATGGGTGGTGTTCAGCACGCAGTTCCTCCTGCAGTTCCCAAGGTATGGCGGGTATTTGGCGAACCTGATCGGGGTGCTGGGTCTGCCGGTGGCGTTCGGGTTCCTTTACTGGCTCACCTGCCGGATGATGGCCCTGGCATCGGGCGGGGGAAGCGACGGGCCCAACGCAGGGAAACTAGCGCTGGCGTTTGCGTTCTCGCTGCTGCCCATCGCGCTGGCGTACCACTACGCGCATTTCCTGGGATTCCTGCTGATCAACGGCCAGATTTTCATCGTGCTGGCGTCCGACCCGCTGGGCTGGGGCTGGGACCTCTTCGGCACCGCCGACGCCATCGTCAACATCGGGATTTTGTCTCCGGTATTCATCTGGTATTTCTCCATCCTGGTGATCGTGGTGGGTCATATCGCCGGCGTGTACCTGGCGCACGTGCAGGCGGTCAGACTGTTCCCGGACCGCCGTTCTGCGCTGTTGAGCCAGGCGCCCATGCTCGTGCTGATGGTGTGCTACACTTGCGTGAGTCTCTGGATAATTTCACGACCCATCGCTGAATAGGGTCCACTTGAACGGAGGTTCACACCGTGGCGGAACGCAGTCCCAGGCTCGAAGGTAAGGTGGCCATCGTCACCGGCGCCGGCAGCAGCGGTCCGGGGGTTGGCAACGGACGCGCAACCGCCACCCTGTTCGCCCGCGAGGGCGCGAAGGTGCTGCTATCCGATCTCGCCGAGGATCGGGCGAAAGAAACCCTGGAACTCATAGAGTCCGAGGGCGGCATTGCGTCCACCATCCAGGGCGACGTTACCAATGCCGACGACTGCGAGCGGATGGTTGCCGCGTGCATCGAGCGCTACGGCAGGCTGGACATCCTGGACAACAACGTGGGGATTTCGCACCGGGGCACGGTGGTGGAGATCGCAGAGGATGCGTGGGACCGGGTGATGGCCATCAACGTGAAGAGCATCGTTCTGGCCAGCAAGTTTGCCATACCCGAGATGATCAAAACCGGCGGCGGTTCCATCATCAACATCTCATCTATCGCCGGGCTGAGGGCGCACAGCAGCACCCCTTACACCGCGTCCAAGGCGGCGGTGATCGGGCTGACCATATCAATGGCCGCCGACCACGGGCCCGATGGCATTCGCACCAATTGCATCGCGCCGGGCCTGGTGTACACGCCCATGGTTGCGCCCCGGATGGACGACGATCTGCGACAGGTTCGCAGCCATGCCGCGCCGCTGCGGACGGAAGGCACGGCCTGGGATATCGGCAACGCCGCCCTGTTTCTCGCCAGCGATGAGGCCCGCTGGATCAACGGCGTGATCCTCCCGGTCGATGCGGGGCTGGTTGCCACCTCGCCCGTCACGTATCAGACCTTGGCGCAGCAGGTGCGGGTGTAGCAAATACAAGGGGGAGCGCCGCGCCCCCTTGGCAGTTACTCTTCGATCGACACCAGCGTGAGGTCGAAGGTGAGATCCTTGCCCGCCAACGGGTGATTGGCGTCCAGCGTTACCGCTTCGTCCGATACCGCCATAATCGTGAAGGTCACCACCTGGCCGCTGCTCTGCTGACCCTGCACGGATGAGCCGACCTCCAGCGCCATGTCGGGCGGAAACTCGCCGCGGGGAACGTCCATCACGCCGTCCTGACGTCGCTCTCCGTAGGCATCGGCGCACGGGATATGTACGGTTTTGGTGTCGCCGGCAGACATGCCGAGTACACCGTTCTCGAACCCGGGTATCACCTGGCCACTGCCCAGGGTGAACGACAACGGCGTGCCGCCCTCCGATGAATCGAACACTTCGCCATCGTCCAGGCGGCCTGTGTAATGAACCCGTACCCGATTGCCGATTTGTGCGGTAGTCAATTTACGTCCTTTGCCGGAATGGATGCGCCACTATAACACAGGGGCCGGCGGCTCATGATTTGTGGTATTTTACGGCCATTCAACGCCAATTTCAGAATGTCTCGCGACGTCAGTATCGAGGGAGGAACCATGAAGTACGGACTGTTTATGATGCCGTCCCATCCACCGGAACGGAACATATACGATGCCCACCAATGGGACCTGGATTACCTGACCCTTTGCGACGAACTGGGTTTCAACGAAGCCTGGATCGGCGAGCATTTCACATCGCCCTGGGAACCGATACCCGCTCCGGACCTGTTGATTGCCCAGGCGCTCATGAAGACCAAGCAGATCAAGCTTGGATCGGGCGCGCACCTGCTGCCGTTCCATCACCCGGCCGAACTGGCGCACCGGGTGGCGTATCTTGATCACATATCCCAGGGGCGTTTTCTCTTCGGAGTGGGAGCCAGCGGGCTGCCCAGCGATTGGGCGCTGTTCGACGTTGACGGCAACAACGGTGAACACCGGGACATGACCCGCGAGTCGCTGGACATAATCCTCAAAATCTGGGAGAACGACGGGCCCTTTGAGTACAAGGGCAAATACTGGAACGTCAACATCCCTGAGCCGATGTACGGCACGTTGGAGTTCTTCCTGCGGCCCTACCAGAAGCCTCACCCGCCCATCGGCGTCGCGTCGGTGAGTTACAAGTCGCCGACCCTGATGATCGCCGGCGAGCGTGGATTCATCCCCATGAGCCTCGCCCTGAACATGGACTACTGCCGGAGCCACTGGGAGGCCATCGAGGAGGGCGCCCAGCGCACGGGTCGCACACCGTCGCGAGGGGACTGGCGGTTGGTGCGCGACGTTTACGTCGCCGATACCGATGAGGAGGCGCGGGACCTGGCCCTGAACGGCATGTTGGGCCGGGTTTGGCACGACTACCTGTTGCCGCTGTTCCGGGAGTTCGACCTGATGAAGGTCTTCAAGCATGACGACGAGGTGCCGGACGACGCGGTGAACATCGAGTACATGGCCGACCACCTGTGGCTCATCGGATCGCCGGACACCGTGGCGGAAAAGATCCGGCGGATGTACGGCGACGTGGGCGGATTCGGCGGTCTGTTGATGTTGGTGTACGACCAGTCCGAAAACAACGAGGCGTGGGAACATTCGACTCGGTTGCTGGCCGAAAAGGTTATGCCGCAGGTATCGGACCTGACCGGGGCTGCAACGGGTTAGGGCAATGGGCGATCGAGCCGGTGTGTCTTATGTGTCTTAACACATGAGATAGATCGTCCGTTTTCCGACATTTTATAAAAATAGCAATAGTTTGCTTTCAAATGCCGTGTGAACCGGGGTTGGGTTGGTGTAATATAGCCCCAGTTTAAAGCCCATGCCGGTGGCCCGAATCAGCGCGGTCACCGACTGATATTTTACGAAATACTGAGGGAATATGGCGACGCAGCGAATCAGAAAGACCAAGTTGATGAAAAGTGTGGAAGAACAGCACGGTCAACCTCTGGAAAGCTTGGTGCCTCACCTGGTTAATGAGATGGGAATGAGTCGCGCGGCGTCCCAACTTGGTGTGAGTCCCGCCACTCTGGGGTACTGGATGTTGAAGATGGGTATTCAGTACCGGCGCGTAGCGTTGGCAGACGGAGAAACCATTGAGGTGCGGCGCCCCGGATAACTCTGGCGGTTCCGGACAGTCAGGTCAAAGGGTGGGATTCCATGGACTGCCTTCCGGTACTTCGACGGCTTCTTCCATCCCAGGCCACGGCGGCATAGTTACACACAAGAATCTCAGGTCCACATCCGGCCCGGCGCGAAACTGAAACGCCCACCCGGTTGGAATAGTCAGCGCGTCGCCCGCTTCGACTCCCATCGGGACCTCGCCCTGAGCCGACACATCCGGCGGACAGCGCCACACTTCTCCCCGTCCCGACAGGACATACCACACCTCCTCCACCGTTTTGTGGCGCACCGGGCGCGAGGCTGCGCCCGCCTCCAGGGTAACCTCGACAACGCTGCATCGAGTCGCCCCGTGTTCCTCGGTCAACACCAGGCGCACCCTTGAGCCATCGGGAGCTATGATAACGCCGTCGGAGGCGTGCCCCGACGGCGGTACGATGCCAGGATTTGCAGCGCTCTCCATTATTCGTCGCGGGTTTTGCGTCCCTTGCGCGCCAGGAAATCGGAAAATCCTTCCTCCACAGACAGACCCTTGAACCGGTCGGTGCGGCCTTCGACCTCGTTGCGGAACTGCTCTTCCACCGGCAGCCCGGAGTGCTCCAGCAGCAACTGCTTGATGTTCGCCAGGCCCTGCACCCTGTTGCGGGCGATGCCGGCGGCGATGTCCAGGGTGCGCTCCATCAAATCTTCAGAGGGCACCAGGTGGTTGATCAATCCGATGTGATAGGCCTCATCGGCGAAAACCTCGCGGCCGCTGAGGAGCAGCTCTTTGGCCCGGTTGATCCCGACCAACTGCGGCAGGCTCCAGGTGGCGTTCATCTGGCCGTAGTTGACCGCCAGGAACCGGAAGCTGGTCTTTTCGCAACCGATCAGAAAGTCCAGGCTGGTCGCCAGCACCGTGCCACCACCGTAGCAGAGGCCGTTCACCGCGCCGATGATGGGTTTGCCGCAGGCGTGCAGATACCACGTGTACTCGGCGCGTTCGCTCTGGCCTGCCTCGCGCTGTTCCGGCGACAACTCGCGGTTTTCGTGGATATCAGCCCCGGCGGAAAAAGCGCGTTCGCCCGCCCCGGTGATTATGATCGCCCCAACGCTGTCGTCGGCTTCGTAATCCTTGACCGCCTGGTTGAGTTCGCGCACCAGTTGGAGGTTGAGGGCGTTCAACACTTCCGGCCGGTTGAGGGTGATCACCCCGATGCGGGTCTCCACCTCGTTGCGTCCCATCATGGTGGGCCGGGTGACGGTTTCGGTTTGGATGCAGGTGTACGTGGTAGCGACCATTATGAAAGTCCTTGGCTGGGTTTGGTGATCTCCGGGCCATGCCTGGACCGGCAGACCGATTATAGCGTCATACCATCCCGGGGCACAATCAGGCGGAAGGGTGGCCCACGGCCTTTCGATTATTGCTCCACCTGTGCGCTCATCCTGAGCTTGTCGAAGGATGGGGCTCATGGTTCGACAGGCTCACCATGAGCGGACCGTTGGCCGAGCGGACTACTGGCCAGTGTGACAATCATCGAAAGGCCCGGACAGTTGGCCGGCAGCCGTTGACCGCTGGCCGCGCATCGCAGGGATTCGCTTATGGGGTACTTGTCGAACCATGAGCGGCGTAACGATTCGCGAGCGCGATGGGCGAAAATCAACCGCCGAGCGGACTGATACCACGCACCAGTCGGATGATGTCGTTCGCGGAGATGGCGATCACCAGCGCGATCATGGCCACGAAGCCGATCAGGTGAACCAACCCTTCCTTGTCCGACGGAATGCGTTTTCCGCCGCGCACCCACTCGATGGCCACGAATAACAGCCTTCCGCCGTCGAGCATGGGGATCGGCAGGATGTTCAATACGGCCAGGTTGATGCTGAGGAGGATGGCCACCACCATCCAACCCTGGAACCCTCCCTGCCGCGTGACTTCACCCGTTATCTGGGCGATGCCAATGGGACCGCTGAATTCGGGGCCGCGCTGGCCGCCAAACCATCCGCGCACCTCGCGGACGATCAGCGTTACCATGTCCCAGGTGTCCGTGAAACCAAGGCGCAGGGCCACCCACGGCGGTTCTGACCGACGTTCGGTTTGCTGGTCAACGATGGTGAACCCGATTCCTACGGCGCCCTGACCGGGGGGTGGATCGGCGCGCGGGGTCAGGTTGACGACGCGCCGTTCGCCGTTGCGTTCAATCACCCATTGCATCTCGGACCCGGCGGACAGGCGAACTTCCTGGGGCAGACTCTGCGGGGTTTCCAGCGGCGTTTCGGATACGGCCAGTACCCGGTCGCCGGGCATCAATCCTGCGGTGGCGGCCGGCGAATTGGGGGCCACGGCGGTGATCTGCACCGATCCTCCGACCAGTTCGGTGTGCGGCACCATCGCCATGATCGCGAAGGCCACGATGGGGAAGAGAGCGTTCATCGCGGAACCGGCGGCCAGCACGATGGCGCGTTGGCCGACGCCGCGGCGGGCCAGGCTCTGGGGCGCGGCCGGGTTATTTTCGCCGGACAATCTGACAAAGCCGCCCAGTGGCAGCCAGTTGACCGAATACAGCATGTCGGCCAGCACGATTTTATCCGGATGGACCTCGCGTACCCGACCCTCGTGGCGCAGGTATTCGTCGGTTTCCACCTCGTCCAGCCGGCGGCGGGGAGGTTCGGCTGCGGTGGGCGCGGACTCGTCATTGCCGCCGAACCCGGCGAAGCGGGCGATGGTCTTGCCAAGCCCGTCCCCGGAACCCTGGTCTTTCACCTCAACGTAACGGGCCACCAATTGCCCGTCAGGCGTTTCGCCGGAAAGTATGCGAACGATCTGGCCGGGCTGTATGCCGGCCAGCGACCCATTGAGGCAGACCGTTGTGCCGTCCAACCGGGTTTCGGTGCGCCCCGTGAAGACACCGAACGCGCGTGGCGGGTAGCCGACGCCGAACTCCAGCACCTTGATACCGAAGGCTTTGGCAGTCCAGAAGTGCCCCAATTCGTGCACCACCACCAGCAACAAAAGCATCGGAATAAACGATGCCACCGCGATCAGCAGAGTATCCATGGCGGTGATCGGTCAGGTTACCGGAAGGCCGGCGATTTCGGATGCCCGGGCGTTGGCCCAGCGATCGGCCTCGCGGATGGCGTCGAGATCAGGGTCGGACTGTGAGTCGTGCTCCGCCAGCACCTGTTCAACCACGCGGAAGATTCCCATGAACCCGATCTTGCCCTTCAGGAACGCCGACACGGCAACCTCGTCGGCCGCGCTGAGTACGGTTGGCGCCGTGCCGCCGGCGCGACCGGCGGAAACGGCGAGGTCGAAGCAGGGGAACCGTTCCGATTCCATCGGTTCGAAGTCCAGCGACCACGGAGATCCTATGTCGAGCCTGGGGATCTCGGGGTTGGCGAGCCGGCGGGGGTAGAACAGGGCGTACTGGATGGGAAGCCTCATGCTGGGAGGGCCCATTTGGGCTTTTACGGAACCGTCGTCAAACTCGACCATGGAATGGATGGTACTTTGCGGATGGACCACCACCGCGATGTCTTCCCACGGCACCGAGAACAACCAGTGCGACTCTATGACCTCGAAAGCCTTGTTCATCAGGGTGGCAGAGTCGATGGTGATCTTGTCGCCCATGCGCCAGGTCGGGTGTTGCAGCGCCTGCTCGGGCGTCACCGATTCCAAATCGGACAGTGGCGTGCGACGGAACGGGCCGCCGCTGGCGGTAATCATCAGGCGGCGTATATGGTTTTCCTCGCCCTGCAGGCATTGCCAGATGGCGCTGGGTTCGCTGTCCACCGGGAGGATGATGCCGCCGTGCCTGGCCTCTGCGGCCTTGAGAGCCTGGCCCGCCATTACGATGGGCTCCTTGTTGGACAGCGCGACCTGTTTGGCTGCGGCCAGCGCTTCCAACGTGGGGGCCAGTCCCACTGCGCCCATCAGGGCCACCATCACCTGATCCACCTCGGGCAGGACTACCATTTCCTCCATGGACATCATGGAGGTGTTGCGAGGCAGTGGCTCCGGAGGCGAGTTGCACCAGATGTATTTGGGCTTGAACTCTGCTATCTGGTCCTGGAGCAGGTCGGTGTTGTTGCCGGCGGCCAGGCCGACAACCTCGAAATCCTCTGGAAAAGCGCGAATAATATCCAGCGTCTGGCGCCCGATTGAGCCTGTGGAACCGAGTATTACGATGCGTCGCATAACGATGGTGTCCGGATCAGGTGGCGACGGAGCGCTACACAGCGAGCGCGTACACTACCACGAAGGAGGGCAGCAAACTGTCGACACGATCCAGCATACCCCCATGGCCGGGGAAAAGGTTACCGGAATCTTTGACGTCGGCCAACCGTTTCAGTTTCGACTCCAACAAATCGCCCGCTGGCGAGACGATACCTAAAATAACACCTATGACCGCTCCTTGCCAGACTTCGAGGCCCAACGGCGTGAACTTGCCCAGCAACCCGGCGGCCACCACGGCGGCGGCCATACCGCCGGCCGCGCCCTCCCAGGTTTTGCCGGGACTGATGCCGGGGGCCATCCTGTGACGTCCGATCAGGCGCCCGACGGTGTAGGCGCCCGTGTCGGCTGCGTAAACTGCCAGAACGCCCAGGAGCAGCCACCACAGCCCAATTTCGGCGGTGGCGGCGATACCGTTTTCCGCAGTAACTGCGAGGCTCGACCACAGCGTCTGGGATTCGATTCCGCGGATCGCCACGGCGCATCCCAACGCGCCGCCGATGTACATGGGAGCAGAGAGCATCCACACGGCGGCCGCGACGGTATGCGCGCTTCGCCAGGCTGCGATTATCCAGAGAGCGCCGACGATTGACCCGATTGCGATGATCGTTGCCGCGGCGATCCCGAAATCGCGGGGATTTCCAGCCAGTTCACCGGCCAGCACCAGCGCCACTGCCCAGGTACCCCCCAGGATCAGCGGGAGCGCGCCGTGTGCGTCGTTATCGCTGCGGATCAACCATGCCGAGAACAGGCGGTAGGCTTCCCGAACCCCGGCGACAGCGGCGATGGCGGCCAGCAGGGTGATCCAGGGTGGACCCAACCAGACGGCCCCAATGACCACGGGCACACCGACCAGGGCGGTCAGACCCCGCCGCAGCAGCACAGGTTTTAGCCCCCGTCGGACTCGCGTCGGTTGTCCAGCGCCCCAAATCGCCGGCGGCGCTGCCGGTAGGCGGCCAACGCGTTGTCCAGTTCCGCGGCATCCAGGTCGGGCCACAGGATGGGGGTGTGGTAATACTCCGAGTAGGCCGCCTGCCACAGCAGGAAATTGCTCAACCGCTGCTCTCCCCCGGTGCGAATGATGAGGTCGGGATCCGGACAGCCGTGGGTGTAGAGGTAACGGTTGAACAGGAGCTCGTCCACCTGGTCTGCCGCAACTCCGTCGGCAACGATGCGACGGACTGCCTGCAGGATCTCGTCCCGACCTCCGTAGTTGAACGCGATGTTGAGGATTCCGGCCGTGTTGTTTTTGGTGAGTTCCTGGGCCCTGGCAATGGCAACCTGGAGCCTTTCATCCAGCGGACTGGGATCGCCCAGGTGGACCAGTTTGACCCCCGATTCGTGCAGCGCCATGGTTTGGGGCCCAATTTCCTCCGCCAGAATGGAGAGCAGCGCCTCGACTTCCTCGGACGGTCTTCGCCAATTCTCCGTGGAGAACGCGTACAGAGTGATCACCGGGACGCCACGGTCGCTGAGCAATTGGACCACGTTCCGGATGTTGGCGACACCCTTGCGATGGCCGGCGTGCCGTGGCAGTTTACGTTGAGCCGCCCACCGCCCGTTGCCATCCATGATGATGGCGATGTGCCCGGGATCTGATCGATGGTCGGAGGGTGTGTTGCTGGCGTCTGGCAACGTTGAGTTGAGAGGCGTCGGAAAGGAGGCCCGGCTAGACCTCCATGATCTCGGCTTCCTTGCTGGCGGCGACGTCGTCAATGGACTTGACGTGAGCGTCGGTGGTTTTCTGCAAAGCGTCTTGGCTGCGACGGTTCTCGTCTTGCGAGATGGCCTTGTCGCGCTCCATCTTTCGCAGCGAATCAATCCCGTCGCGGCGCACGTTGCGCACGGCTACCTTGCTGTCCTCGGCTTTGCGCTTCAGCAGCCGAACCATCTCCTGGCGCCGTTCCTGGGTGAGCGGAGGGATCGGAACGGTGATGACGTTGCCGTCGTTGGACGGATTGAAACCCATCTCGGACTGGGTCAGGCTCCGTTCGATGTCCCGCAGCGCCTGTTTGTCCCAAGGCTGGACCATGATCGCCCGGGCATCCGGCGCCGAAATCGACGCGATCTGCTTGAGCGGCGTGGGGGTTCCGTAGTAGTCCACGGCCAGGTCTTCGATCAGGGCCGGCGTGGCGCGCCCGGTCCTGAGGGTGCTGATGTCCCGACGCATGGCCTCGATGGACTGACCCATTTTGCGTTCGGCCTCTTGCAGAACGTCATCGACGGTCAAGTCGGCCTGTTCGTCGCTGTTATCTCTGCCTCTGCGTTCCGGCATTTTGCTTCCCTCCTGGACCGTTTTGCTTCCCGTCGTCAATTGTGGTGCCGACGGCGTCGCCTCGAAGGATGCGGCTCATGGCGCCTCTGTCGAATATATCAAAAACTATGATGGGCATTTGATTGTCCATGCACAGTGTCATTGCGGTGGAGTCCATGACTTCCAACCGTCGGTTCACCGCATCGAGATATTCCAAGTTGCCGAATCGGACCGCTTCCGGATTGGTGCGCGGGTCGGAATCGTACACGCCGTCCACGCCGTTTTTGGCCATGAGCAGCACGTCGGCGCCGATTTCCAGGGCGCGCAGGGCCGACGCGGTATCCGTGGACATATACGGGTTGCCTGCTCCGGCGCAGAACAGGACCACCCGGCCTTTTTCGAGGTGTCGCATCGCCCTTCGGCGGATGTACGGTTCGGCTACCGCCTGGATGGGCAGCGCGGATTGCGTGCGCGTCACGACGCCGCGGCGTTCCAGGGCGTCCTGCAAGGCCAGACCGTTGATGATGGTTGCCACCATGCCGGCGTAGTCGGCGGCCGACCGGTCCATTCCCTGCCGTTCGGCCGTCGCGCCTCGCCAGATGTTCCCGCCCCCGACTACGGCTGCCACTTCGACTCCGCGGGATTGGGCGTCGATTACCTGCTCGGCGATGTACGCCACGGCATCCGGGTCTATGGGTTCGGTTCCGGCTCCCTGGAGGGACTCTCCGCTGATTTTGAGCAGAACCCTTTGGTAAACGGAACCGCCTTGCGAATTGCCATTGACCATGGTGGTTCGAAGCCTGGCGGAACCGTGTGGCAGCGGATCGAGCGATCTACATCCGGCGGCTGTTATTCACCCAATGCCAGGCGGCTGAAATGAACAATGCGCACGTTTTCGCCGGTTTGCGCCGCGGTTTCCCTGACCAGATCCGCCAGGGTCCTTGAGGCATCCTTGATGAACGGCTGTTGCAGCAGGCAGACCTGAGCGGCCGGACGATCGTCTCCCTCGGGCAGGTCTTCTTCGCTGAGGTACTGTGGCGACATAGCGGCGACCTGCATGGCGATGTCGTGAGCCAAGCTGCGAAATTCCTCGGTACGGGCAACGAAGTCGGTTTCGCAGCCCAATTGAACGAGGGCACCCACCCTGCCACCGGTGTGGATGTAGGATTCGATCAGTCCCTGGGAGGTTTCCCGGTCGGCCCGTTTCGCCGCCTGCTCGAAACCCTTTTGACGCAGGGCTTCGACGGCGCGATCAAGGTCGCCATCGACGTCTTCCAACGCCTTCTTGCAGTCGCTGACACCGGCGCCGGTCTGTTCGCGCAGTGATTTGATTAGTTCAACGGTAACGGCGGGCAAGGTGTGAGCCTCCTGGGAGAATGATCTTGTGGTGGATGTAACGGGAAAAGGACGACCGGGCCGGCGGTTATTCCAACGGTCGGGCGGACATCATGTTGCCCAGCTCTTCAAGGGTGAGAGTTTGCGAGAAGCGGGCCTGATCTTCGACGCTCTGGTCGTCACCCTCGGGCTGTTCCGACGGTTCGGTTGCGGCGTGCATCAGGGCTTCGCGTTGGGCCAGGCCTTCTTCGATAGCGGAGGCCATGCGCCCGGTGATCAGTCGGATGGAACGGACGGCGTCGTCGTTGCCAGGGACGGCGTGTGTCACCTGTCCAGGGTCGCAGTCGGTGTCGACGATGGCGAAGATCGGGATGTTGAGGCGGCGAGCCTCGGCGATGCAGATGTCTTCCTTGCCAATGTCGATCACGAACAGCGCTGACGGGAGCCGGTCCATGTTACGCAGTCCGGTGAAGTATTTCTCCAGCTTGTCCAGCGTGTGGGTCAGCCGCACCGTTTCCTTTTTCGGAAGACGGGCGAGATAGCCGGTGTCCCGCTGTTCCTGCAACCGCTTCATGTAATCGATGCGGGCCTTGATGGTCTGGAAGTTGGTGAGGGTGCCGCCCAACCACCTTTGGTTCACGTACCACTGGCCGGTGCGTTCGGCCTCGGACGCAATGACGTCCTGTGCCTGCTTCTTGGTGCCCACGAAGAGGACCTTGCCGCCGGCGGCCGCCACTTCAACCATCGCCCGGTAGGCGTCACCGATCAGCCCCATCGTCTGCTGGAGGTCGATGATGTGGATCCCGTTGCGCTGGGTGAATATATATCGCCGCATTCGCGGGTTCCACCGGCGGGTCTGATGCCCGAAGTGTACGCCTGCTTCCAGCAGCGACTTCATCGTGATCGGCTCCAGGGCGGGCGCCTGTTCGGCCGTCGGTGTTGTTGCCTGTTCCGGGGCTTGTACCATATACAGTCCTGCCTGATTTCCGGGTTGTAGTTTGGTCGTCGAGAGTATAGCACAGGCCCTATACGGCAGCAAACTAGGCAAGCAACCGAAAGAACGAAGAAGCAGGTTGGACAACCGGGCCCGTGCCACACGCCGGGCAATCCGGCTCAAGAGCATACCAACGTTGTTTGCAAGCCAACTATTCGGTGGGTCTTCCGTTCCCTGGCGCCGCTGACCGGGAGCACATCGGTATAATGCTGCGCACGAATCGTAGCGGGACGTCCCGCATTCATCCACCGGAGGCGCTCACGAATGTCCCTCGTCCTTACCAATGCAAACCTGATCGACAGCGTCAATCCCCAGGTTGTGAACGATGCCACCGTGGTCATCGAAGACGGCCATATTATCGAGATAGGAACGGGCGCGCCGGGTCGGACCGGCAATGCTCAAACCGTGGATCTTCGCGGCGCGTTTCTGCTGCCCGGACTGTGGGACGTACACATCCATCCGGAGTATCCCGTCCCTCCGGGCACAACGCCGGCGCAGGAAACGGCCAACTTCGGACGCGCGCTGTCGTTGGCGCTGACAGAGGCAGGAGTGACCGGCGTGCGCTGCGGGGGGGCTGCGCACTTCATGGACGTGGCCTGGAAACGGGTTTTTGATGCCGGCGGCGTCCCCGGCCCGCGCGTTTTCGCATCGGGCCATTTTTTGACCACCACGGGCGGCCATTTCCTCACATCCGGGCAGGCTCGGGAGTGCGACGGCCCATACGGTTTCGTGCAGGCAATCCGTGAGCAGATGAAAAACGGCGTGGACCACATCAAGCTGAACCTGACCGGCGGGATTATGGGGCCGAACTGGGACCGCCACTGGCACTCGTTCCTGCTGGAGGACGAACTTGACGCGGCGTTTGGCATCTGCCGCCAGCGCGAGTTCCCCGTGATGGCTCATGCCGCCAATCCTGACTCCGTCAAGGGGGCGCTGCGTTTGGGGGCGCACACGGTCGAGCACGGCTACATCATGGACGAGGAGTGCATCGGCACGCTGTCGGAGTCGCCCACGTGGTACGTGCCCACGCTGGCGATCTCTCACCTCACTGAAGGTCAGGCGCAGAACGAATACGAGAGACGCTGGTTGGCTGAGCGCAACATCGCCGCCGACCTGCAATGCCGCGCTGAAGCCGCGGCCGGAGAGCACGCCCACTGGTTCAAGCGGGCCCTGGACTCGGGCGCGAAAATGGCGCTGGGATCCGATATACGCCCGCTGAAAGACGCTGCGCTACTGGAAATGGGGCTGTGGGTGCGGGACGGCGCAACCACCTGGCAGACCCTGCAGGCCGCCACCCGAAACGCCGCCCAACTGTGCGGAGTGGGCGACCGGTTGGGCACGGTAGAGGTCGGCAAACTGGCTGACCTGATAGTGGTGGGCGAGAATCCCCTGGATGACATAAACAACCTGCGAAAGTTGCAGCTGGTCATCAAGGAGGGACGGATCGTGTCGGACAAGCGCGGGCAATAAAATGCCCGCGACGGCATGGGAAACCCGTCGCGGACATATTGCGCTGGGTGGACTCGCGTTACAGAATCGCCACGGGGTTCACCGGTGAGCCGGTTCCGCCGACCACCCGCAGCGGGTTGATGGTGAGCATGAATTCCCACCGGCCGGCCTCGGCGCAGGCTTCGGCCAGGGGTTGCAGCAGCGCGTTGTCCAGCAGGCCGATGCCGTAGGCGAAGATGCTGCCATGCACCGCCCAGGGCAGGTCATAGCCGTTGGGCGTGTGGTCCATCATGTCCCACACCAGGACGCAGCAATCGCTCTGGCGGATGAACTTGAGGGTGGAGACGTGCAGGCCCGGCCGCAGCGCCGCGTCACTGCCCCAAATGGGGTTGCCGTCGGCGTTCCACTTTTCGCGGCCGCTGTACACGACCAGAGCGTCGCCGGGTTCCATCTGCACGCCCTGGGCGTCGCAGATTTCCTGCAACTCCCAGCCGTGGACGGGCGTTTCCTGCGTAACGTAATCGACGCCGCGGTATCGGGGAACGTCCAGCAGCACGCCCCGCGTGATGATGCCTTCCTTCCAGTGCTCGACGGAGCCGTACTTCGCGCCGTCGAACTGGATCATTTCGTTGGGGTCCTTGCCGTTCCACATGCCGTTGTGGTCCCAGACGTGGCACAGCGCGTCCAGGTGCGTGGTGGCGGTGCCGTGGTAGGACACGCCGTAGTAGTCGGTGGACATGCCGCCGCCCGGCTCGCGCGGCCCCTTGCGCATGTAGTGGATGGCCGGCGTCGGGTTGTTGGGCGCGGGAGTCACCGGGAACTCCCGGCTCAGCGAGATTGCCTGCCCGCTCTTGACCAGACCGGCCGCGCGCAGTCGCTTGGCGTCGTCAACCATGTTGACGGCGCCCTTCTGGTCATCAGGACCCCAGCGGCCCCAGTTCACGTCGTCTTTCAGGTAGCCCAGCACTTCATCCTTGCTGGGAATCTGGTGGGTTGTCATCGTCTGTCCCTCCGGCGCAGGTAGCGCTTGGGGCAAGGTTGCCACCGCTCGCGGTGAATGGCAAGGGCAGACGGGATTTTGCGGTCCGGGCCGGTCGCTCAGTCTCCCTGCAACTTCCGCAGTTCGCGCTCTTCCATGCCGGCGACCAGAGATTTCCACCTGAAATACAACAGAACGCCGGCGCCGTGGGCAACAACGCCGAATCCCCAACCCAGCATGGGCCAGTAGAACCACAGATGCTCGGGCGCGGTCAGCAGGTTGATCGCCACCAACAGAATATTGACCGCGACGTACACGGCGAGATGCGCAAAAAACGAAAGTTTGGTAGCGACCCGATCTCTGGCCTGCTGCCTCAGTTCGGAATCTGGAATGTCTGGCGTGAGGTTCATTGACGTCCCCGTCAGTTCCGGTCGTGCCAGTCCAGCCCGTGGTAGTTGGCTTCCCAGAAAAGGTACTCATACCGGAGAGTGGTGCGGAATATGCGCTCCAGTTTGGCGCGCTTTTCCGGACTCGCGCTTTCGGCCGCCGCGTTGAGTCGGACGGTGAACCAGGCCACAATGTCGCCCAACACCGCCGGGCTGTGAATATCGATCCACCCCTGATAGACCGCGTTGTTCGGTTGAGCGCCGGAATTGATCAGGCGCTCCGCCCAGTCCAGGTAGGTTCCTTCGGTGACATAAAACAGGGCCAGCAGATCATCGAGGTCGCCTTCCCACGCGGTGCGCACCATGAAATCGCCAAACGCCTGGGTTACCGGATTGGCCTCGGTGGCGTGGTATTCCTCCGCCGTGACGCCGAGGTCGTGGAAGCCGTTCAGGAACAGATCGTTCTCGGCGGACAGGAAGTTGGTCAAAAACCCGTTGAGGATTTTGCCGGCGTCGTAATCCGGCGAGGCCTTGGCGATGGCAACGGATGTGAGCTTGACCAAGTCCTCGCAGAAAACGTAGTCCTGCCGGAAGTAGTTGCGAAACTTGTTGATGTCCAGGCTGCCGTCGCCCATTTCCATGACAAACGGATGGGTGACCATCGCCTCCCATTGCTGGTGGTACCGGGCGCGCATATCATCTACGAAAGGCATGCTTGTCTCTCCCTGCTGATAACTGATGCGTAAAGCCCCGACGGATTGGGGCCGTTACCAAACTCCGGCGCGCTGCCGGGGACAGGGTTCCGTCGGGACCGGTTGCTGATTCAGACCGATTCGGCAAGGCAACCGAAGAATCGGTCCATCATGCTTTTGGCGACCGAGCCGATCATCCGTTGACCCACGCGGGCCACCGCGCCGCCGACCTGGCAGTCGGCGTCGACGTGCAGGATGGTGCCGCCGTCGTTCGCTGGAGTCAGAGTGATGGTGGAAGCGCCGCTGCCGAAACCCAGGTTCCCTGATCCCTCAACGGTCATGGTGAACGAATGCGGCGGGACCATATCGGACAGCGCCACCGTGGCGGTGAAATTGCCACCCACCGGGCCAACGCGCACCTGGGCCGCCGCGCGATAACGGTCGGGCCCGTCGGGTTCGAGGCTGCGGCAGCCGGGGATGCAGCCTGCCAGCACGTCGGGGTCCATGAGAGCATCCCAGACGACCTGAGGCGGTTTGGAGAAACTGTAATCGCCGGAAAGTTGCATAATCGCTCGATTGTAAAAGTGGTTACCGGGCGTCTGCCAACAGCACGGCGTTCAGCAGCACCTGGGCGCCGTTGGCGCAATCCTCCGGCGAGGTGAACTCGGCTGGGGCGTGGCTGATCCCGCCGACGCTGGGCACGAAAATCATGGCGGCCGGCGTGATGGATGCGATGGCCTGCGCGTCGTGGCCGGCTCCGCTGGGCAGGCTGATGTGAGTAAACCCGGTAACGTCGGCCGCATCGGCGACCAACTGCTGCATGTTCCACGAGATTGGCACCGGCGGCGTGTTGCGCTGGGCCGTCACTATGATGCCAACCTGTTCGGCGTGGGCAACCTCCTCTGCGGTGCGGCGCAGTTCAACCTCGGCGGCCGCCAGCGATTCCATGCGTTCGTCGCGAAACTCCACACCCATCTGCACGCGGCCGGGGATGACGTTGCCGGCATTGGGGTGAACGTCCATGCTGCCAACGGTTCCGACGCGACAGATCTCCATTTCGCCGGCGATGTTGCGCACCTTGAGCGTGATCTGGGCCGCTGCGGACATGGCATCGCGGCGCATCCCCATGGGCGTGGTGCCGGCGTGGTTGGCCTCGCCCACAATGTCGATGTGGTACACCGACCGCCCGGTGATGCCGGTGACGACGCCGATGGGGTAACCGCCCCGGTGCATGGTGGGGCCCTGTTCGATGTGCAATTCCAGGTAGCAGGTGAACTCCTCAGGGCGGCGGCGGGCATCGTCGATGCGCGAGACATTGCCGCCGATGTCGGGCATACGGGAGGTCAGCGTCGCGCCGTCATCCGCGACGGCGGTGAAGTCCTCCGGTTCCCACAGGCCGGCCACCGCGCGGCTGCCCAGCAGCCAGCGGTGAAAACTGGTGCCCTCCTCGTTGGTGAACACGATCACTTCGATGGGATGGCGCGTGGACTGCCCGGAGTCGGCCAGCGCTTGCACAACCTCGATGGCCGCGATCACTCCCAGGGCCCCGTCGTACTGCCCGCCGGCGGGCACGGTGTCGGTATGGGATCCGAGGGCGATGGCGGGCAGGCCGAGGCCGCTGCCTTCGACGCGGCCGATGATGTTTCCGCCGGCGTCGATGCGCACGCTCATGCCGGCCTGCTGCATCAATTCCATGACGTAGTTGCGTCCGGCCACGTCATAAGGAGAGAACGCGACCCGCTGCATGCCTTCGTCGGTGTTGCCGATCTGGCCCAACGCGGTCATGTGTTCATTCAGGCGCGCCGCGTTGATGCTGATGGACCCGGCGGGGATTTGAGATGTGGTCATTGTTGTTCCTTCCGGGTTGGCCCGGGATGCGGAGAATCGACGAGGTGGGCCTTTGGCAAAGGACAGGGACGGCCTGCTGGCCGCTGGGATTGGGGTGTAATTCGAAACCCGGTCGAGGCCGATGCGATGGGGGTTGGATTTTTCACTCCGTCAGGCGGCATTATAGCCGATTGATCCACCAGTACACCCATCATCCCATTGAACGGACGGTACCGAGTCTAACCGTTGCCGCTGCCCACGTCGCGCCGGTTGAACACATAGAGCGTCAGTCCGATGAACAGCGCAGCGTACGCCAGCAGCGTCGGCAGGAAAACGAACGGGTTGAGGTCGTCGCTTCCCTTGAGTCCGCGGGCGGCGCCCCACAGGGTCCACCGGGTGAACCGGTGCAAATCGAACTCCAGGAAAAACTCGGCGGCCAGTTCGGCCAACGGATATGCGGTGGACTCGGCGAAAATGATGCCGATGCCCACCCCGATTGCCACTGCGGACGACATTCCCGCCACGCCAAGCAGCGCGGCCAGGGTCAAATACACGCAGGCCACAACCAGGCCGACCAGAAGCGTGATCGTCGCGCCGCCCCAACCTGGGTCATCCACGCCGGGGGCGTGGTCGCCGGCGATCAACCCGACCACGGCGGACAGGCACCAGGCGATCACCCAAACGGACAGGAGTATCGCTACGGCCAGCAGAAGCTTGGCGATGATCGCCAGGGGGCGCGGCAATCCTCGCGCCAGCATGACGCGCCAGGTGCCCCATCCAAATTCGCCGCCGAACAGTATCGACGCCAGAATGATGGCCAGGAAGGGGCCGAAAGTGAACAGGATGTCGCCGGTCAATCCCACATAGCCGGCGGCGCTGATGCGCGGAGAGTCCTGAACCAACTTTTGGAACGCGGTCGTGCCCCCGAGGATGACAGCCATGGAGGCGGCCATCAGCCCGACATACACCCAAAAACCTACCCTCCGTGTCAGGCGGAACCATTCCCAACGGATCAGGTTGGCGGCAGCGTTAGTCATGATTGTTCCGCCTGACCAGCGGTGACTTCCAGGAAACCCGCTTCCAGCGAACTGCCGAGGGATCGCATCTCATGGATATAGATGCCGGCCTCGGCCAGGGCGCGGCTGACTTCCCACTCGGAGCCGGGCGAGGTTCCCACGTCAAGGCCGTCGCTGCCGTCCCGTTCCACGGACCATCCGCCGGCTGCCAACGATTCCGCCGCTTTGGCGTCGTCGGTGGTGCGAATCCTCACCAGCGACTGTCCCAGCATGTCCGCAACCCGGCCGGAATACATGAGCCGGCCTCGGGCCATCACGCCGACCTGATCGCAAACCTGCTCAACCTCGTTCAGCAGGTGGCTGGCCAGAATCACCGTGCGCGACTCGCCGGGGCCGGCCAGGTCGCGGATCAACTCCCGGACTTCCACGATGCCCGTGGGGTCCAGGCCGTTGGTCGGCTCGTCGAGGATCAAAAGCGAGGGATTGCCGATAAGGGTCGCGGCAATGGCCAGCCTTTGCTTCATGCCCGTTGAACACGCGCCGAACTTTCGCCGGGCCGCGTCGCCGTCCAAATTGACCAATTCCAGCAGGCGCTGGATTTCGTCCTCATCGTCCCCGCAGCCATACAATCCGTGGAGGCATTTGATGTTGTCGCGGCAGGACAGGTACGGCCAGAATATGGGCCGCTCGATCATCGCGCCGACCCGCGAGCGGGCCTGACCCAGTCCGGCTGCGCCCGTTTGGCCCAGGAGCTTGATGTCGCCGGCGGTCGGGGTCAGGAACCCGGCCAGCATGGAGAGCAGGGTGGTCTTGCCCGAACCGTTGGGTCCCAACAGGCCGTACACACCGCCCGACGGGATAGTGAGATCGACGTCGTTGACCGCAAGCACGCGCCTGAACCGCCGGGTCAGGCCGGAAACCTCAACGGCGGGATTGGTTGAATCCCCGGATGGGCGTTGCATCAGACCAGCACGTCGAAACCGTAACCGGTATTATTCATATCGCCCTCGGCGAAACGGGAGAATCGCAGCGGTGTAATGTCCATGGCGCTGGCCGCGCCGTTTCCGATGAGTTCGGCCATCAGGACGCCCACCATGGGCGACAGCTTGAAACCGTGTCCGCTGAACCCGGTGCAAAGGTACAGGCCATCGATTCCATCGAAGCGATCCATGATGGGGTGCGAGTCCGGAGTGTTGGTGTACAGGCCGGCGTAGCCGGCCGCCAGTTCAGCGTCGGCGAGGGGAGGGACGCGACGGGCGAGTCGCTGCCACACGTCCTGAATGAAATCCGGACTGGCTCGCTGGGCAAACACGTCCGGGTCGTACACCAAATCCGAATGGTTGCCGTTGCCAACCAGGGTAAGGTCCGTACCCTCCGGGCGGAAGTAGATGCGGTTGGTGATATCCACACCGCCGGGATGGTGCGGCACCAGATCCAGAGGCCTACGGAAGTGCAGCACCTCGTGGCGCGTCGCCTGCAACGGCGCGTCGATGCCGTGGTCGGCAAGGAACCCTGCGGACCATGGGCCCGTCGCGACCACCGCGTTGGGCGTCTCGATCCGCGTGCCGTCAGTGGCGATGACCGCCGCAACCCTGCTGCCGTCCCGGCTGGTCTCAATGGACCGGGCGGGTGTTTGCAGGCGGATGGAAACGCCCTCCGAACGGGCGCGGGTAGCATAGGCGTAGGCCGTGCCCGATGCGTCGGCGTGCCCGGAATAGGGTTCGTAGGCGATGGCGGCGGCGTCTTCGACCGCGAAACCCGGGGCCAGGGCGGCGGCGTCGGGTGCGCCGATGATGTCGGTGATCACACCAACCGATTGCTGGGTTGCGATGTTAGACCGGAAGGAATCCAGGTCGTCAGGGCCGGCGAAAACCAGGTATCCCGTTTCGACGAATCCGCAGTCGCCGCCGATGACGCGGTCGAAGTTTCGGAAGATTTGCAGGCTCCGCCAGGCGAGTTCCGCGTTGACCGCCGTGGAGTAGTGCATGCGTACCGCTCCGCTGCTGCGTCCGGTGGAACCGCATCCGAGGGTGTCACGTTCCAGCAGAACGATGCGGCGCAGGCCGTGGGCGTCCGCCGTTATCGCCAGGTTGCAGGCGATGCTGCAACCCATCACACCACCGCCGACGATCACCACATCGGCCGTTTCGTCGGCCCTGGTCATGCTGGGTCGTCTTCTCCGGAAAACAAATCGCTCAGGAACTGAATCACATTCGTCACTTCGGTTGCATTCTCTGCTACGGTCCGGGGTGCAAGATCGTTTTCGTAGAAGTGTTGGTGAAGACTCCGTGCAGTGGACAACCCGTGACGCAGAAAATTACCCGCTTCTGGATCGTAATCAGCCGCCAATATGGCCATGCGATCGGCGGCGCCGATAATGCTCGCGTGGTGAGTAGCTCTGAGGCCATGTTCTGCGGCGATGCTCTTGATCGTCTGGGCGTATGCGCCCCAGGCTTTTTCCGCGGCTTGCAGGTGATCGCCCTGGTTCAGGCTGATTTCGACGTGTTGGAGGTAGTGGGCCAAGTTGCCTCGGTAGGTTGCGCTTTTCTCTTCAGCTTCCGAGGGTGGGAGGTCAACAGGTTGCCTTCCTTCACGCAGTCCAGAGCGTATCGCCGCGGCGACCTCTTCTTTCGGTAATTTTGATCCGTTAGCCATGACCGCCTGGTTCTCCTTGGGTATTGTCATGGTATCACGGCATCATTGTTGCATTACCCGCGCTCTCGCGCACGCCGTACCCTGAATGCCGCGCCGCGCTGCTTGCGCATCCAGCGCAGGAACGAGGCCACACGCTGATTGGCGCGCAGCAATTCCACGCTGTACAGTTCATCCGCCAGCGTGGTTTCGGAGAACATGGCGTGAACCTGGCGGTGGCACGTGGAGCAGAACGGCGCGGTCGGGCCGAACTTGCCGCCGCGAGCCTTCGGGATCAGATGATGGACGGTGTATCGCTCGACCTGCCGTTCACATAACGCGCACATGCCGTCGATGGGAGCGCGAACCTGCGCGCCGTCGCGGATATGATCGACGGCAGATTCGCCGGTCGAGGAAACGGTTGGCCGGACCCCTCTGGATCGCGTGCGGTTCCGGCGTCTAGCCATCGCTGCCCGAACCGGTGGTGTCCAGGAACCGCCAGCCGGGCAGGTCAACCTGCCACTGGGCTTCTTCGTACAGCATCGGGATCATCAGGCCGGACATGAGGCGACTGTGCTGCACCACCGTTTCATCCCTGACCCCGAAGGGCAGGAACACGAAGGCGTGCTCGTCGTCGACGTAGCGGGTGGGCGCGGCGGCCAGTTCGGACAGGTCCTCAAGAGGCCACAGGCGCAAAACGGTGGTGCGGAAGTCGTCGAGCAGCGAGGGGCGCATCGGGTGGTTCGCATCGTATGCCGCGCGGTAGGCGACCTGCATGTCGATGCTGTTGCGCGTCGCCCATACGCCCATGCGCATGCCGCGGGTTTCCTTGGAGAGCATGGCCCAGGCCAGGTCCATATCGCCGTCGCGGATCGATTCGGCGAACAGGCCGGCCCGTTGGCCCACCTCGTCCGGTTCCTGGCTCCGTCTTTGTCCCGGCATCCGCATGGCTCTCACCGCCTGTCCGGGTGATTTGCACGCGGGGCGCCGCCGGACCGTTGGGTCATTCTAGGGTTTGCGGCGAAAGGTGGCAAACGCAGGGTTGCCGTTCACCCGATGCTCACCGTGTCGCCGACGCTGACCCTGCCGGGTTTTTCGACGATGCCGTACACGCCGAAATACGCGGCCAGCGCGTTGGGGCGGTACCCCAGGATCGACCTGACGGTTTCGGTGTCGGTCTCACCGGTCACCGGGTCCTGGTCAACGATGGCGCAGCGCGGGTCGGGCGCCAGGACGCGCACCACGGCATCTCCGACGGACATGGTCCGGTTCATCCAGCCGTCTTCCTGGTGGGCCTCGCAACCGTCGAGGAGAAGCGTAGGCCGGAATCGGTCGGTCTCCAGGCATTGGTCTGCCGCCATTCCCATCTCAGACGACAGACGTTCTACGGACGCCCGGGACAGTACCGAAACCGGGAACTCGTCGAAAACCTGGCAGGGCAGGTCCGACATCATCAGCGTGGCGGGCTGGCCGCAGAACTCGCTGATGGCCTGCATCCAGTCGCCCTGGAGGGCACGGCTGCGCACGCGGCGACCCCACACGATGGTCCAGACCGGCCGGTCGAGGTCCGGGGATCCTTCCAACACGGACCCGCCCGGAAACTCGATGCGCAGGTGTTCCGCCTCCGCATCCCACGACGACACCAACTGTCCCAGTTTGCCCACTTGCCGGCGGGTCAGCAGACGACCCTGGGCGTTGACCAGATAGAACCGCCGGTCGTCCAGTATGCCGCCCAGGTCAAAGTGGGCCGATTGCAGCGGAGCCAACGCCATCGACTTGACCGGGGCGATGTTGATTTCGGCAACGGTGATCATGCGGATTACTCCAGCGAGAGGAACTCTTCGACCATTTCCTGCTGCGCGCTTCGGTCGTAGATCTGGTACAGCAGGGCGGCGTTGCGGGCGCCGTCGCCGCCGAAGTATCGCTCGTACAGCGTTTGCCGGCTGCCGAACGCGCTGCACGACACGTCCCAGGCCAGCCGGAACAGGCGGATGCGCTGCTCGGCGGTGGCGGTGTCGGTATCCATGTACCGGTGTATGTCGTCGGCCAACGGGCCGTTCAGGTCGGCCTCGGCGGGCAGCGCCATCAGGCTGCTGGAACCCAGGAAGTGCAGGATCTCCGCCATGCGCGGGTACATGTCTATCATCTTTTTGCGGGCGACCAGCAGGGGCCGGTAGTCAGGGCAGAATATACCCCACTCGTCCATGGATGCCTGGGCTTCGGACGCGGCCAGCAGAGCCCTGGTGATCTCCAGGTTTTCGATGATTTCTGCGATCATCTGCTGGGTGGCCGGGATCTCGCCGGAACCCAGGGTTTCCACCATCAGCGTCGCCAATCCGAGCATGAATTCGCACTTGACCACGTTCTTGGTGACGACCTGGTGGCCGGTGTGCGCGTTGCGGTTGGTGCGCTCGCCCCACTGGTTGCACAGCGCCACGTCGTTGTAAAGGAACACCCGCTCCCACGGAACCAGGACATCGTCGAAGAACACGATGGCGTCCATTTCCTCGAACCGGCTGCCGGCGGGATGGTCGAAATGGGAGCGTCCCAGATCGACGCTGTCCCGGCACTGGAACTTGAGCCCATCGGTGTTGCACGGAATGGCGAACCCAAAGGCGTACTTGCCCTCCTCGCCGGCGGGAACCCGACGCGTGCGGGCGGGATACACGGCTATCTCGTCAGAGAGCGGCCCAAGGGTCGCAAGGACCCGCGCGCCGCGCACCATGATGCCGGCGTCGGTTTCCTTGACCACCGACAGGGCCACCTCGGTGCGATCGTCAAAAGGCGTCGCGCCCACCGAACGGCTGCGCTGCAGGTTGACCAGCGTGTGGGTCATCACGATGTCGTTTTCGCGGATGTACTCGTAGTAGTTGAGGATGTTCTGCTTGAACTCCGGCCGGTTCAGGCCGCTGTAGTCGGCGGCGGCGGCCATGGACATGACGGCGACGTTGAGAAAGTCGGGGGTGCGACCCATCATGCCGCACGAGAACCTGGCCCAGTTGCGCATCATCGTGCGCCGGCGCGCCAGGTCGTCGGCATTGCGAGGCATGATGAAGGACAGGCCGACCGGGTCGCCGGTGGTGGGGGATTCATAGGTCATTTCATCGCGCGTGTCGGTGTCGTGCTGCATGTCAAGCAGGCCGGCGACCGTCTGCAACCCGCCGGTGAACGCGGGGTGTCGGGTAACGTCCGCAACCCGTTCGCCGCCGATGTACACGTCCGCGGCACGGTCTCTGATTCCGGCGATGTATTCCGCTCCGGTGCGTGCTGGCATGTGGACTCCTCCGTCGCTGAAAGTTGGCGCCGACAGCGTATGGGTCAGACGATCAGGTCGCTGCCGATCGATTGGCGGGCCAGGGCGCTGTTGTCGGTGGCAAGGGCGATCATGGCGTGCCCGTCGCGGCGGTTCAGGATGTGCATGCTCTGGATGTTGACGCCGGCCTGTTTCAACCGGTCTGCCACGTTAGCCAGAGCGCCCGGTTCGTCGGCCAGACGGATCACCAGCGAGTCGTCGCCCACCGCCTTGAATCCCGCCTGGTTGAGCACGTAAAGAGCGCGGTCGTAGTTGTCCACGGTCAGGATCACCGCGCCGCGTTCGCTGGTGGTTTCCGTGTTGATGGATTCGAGGTTGATGTTCTCAGCGGCGAGAACGCTGGTGATATCGGCAATCACGCCCACTTCATTTTCGGCCATCACGACGATGCGGTTGGTGTTGAGAGATTGATTCAAGGTGAATAGCTCCTCAGCGGGCGCAGTCGGCCACAAGCTCGTCGATCATGGCTCGGGTGACGTGGGGCATGGTGATGATGTGGGTGATCTCTCCCTCCGGGGCCATCTGCCATTTGAGGAAAACCTCCGGAGCGGGCCGAGGGAACACGACCGTGACGGAATTTTTGTGTCGCCATGCCGGTATGCCTCGCTCGTTGAACTGTCCCACCGCGTATTCGGCGGTGTCCAGACTCCCGGCCACCAACTGCCTGAATCCCGCGTCGCCATAACGGGCGAAGGCATGCCACAGCAGCAGGGGGGTGAATGCGTTGCGGGAACCCGACAGTGTGGTGTCCTGGACGCCCACGTACTCGATGGCTCGGCCCACCCGTTCCACGTATTGTTTTTTGGTCAGCACAACGCCGCAGGGCAGGGGCGCGCCGATCATCTTGTGCCCGCTGACCGAAACGCTGTCGATGCCCGCGTCGAACCCGTAGGGCTGCGGATCATCGACAAAGGGCAGGATCATACCGCTGAGGGCGGCGTCGGCGTGGATGTATGAACTGGTAATCGCCAGGTCGTCGAGGATGCGCCGAATCCGGGGTATGTCGTCAATCGCGCCGCGCATGGTGGTGCCGACGTTGGCCATGACGACCACCGGCAGGTCGCGGTTGACGCGAATCATGTCGCGCAGGTCGTCGTAGTCGATCTCGCCGTTTGGCTGCCGCCGGATCATGATGTGGCGAGCGTTCAGCACGCGGACGTTTTTCAAAACGCTGTAGTGCGTCTCTTCGGAGAAGTAAAACATCGCGTTGGGAAACAGTTCGCGGGCCAGGTAAAGCCCGTACATGTTCCCCTCCGTTCCGCCCGACGTGACATACCCCCACGCGTCGTCGGAATCGATGCGCATCAAGTCCGCGAACCGGCCGACGACCTCACGTTCGAAGGCGTGAGAGTTGCTCCAGTAGTTGCTGGCGTGGAACGGGTCTCCCACGTTGTTGATCGAGAAATCCAGGAACGGGAGCAGCGCAGAACTGTCGTGGGTCTGGTTGGTGGGGTAGCCAATCTGGTGTGCGGATGCTTCGCGCAGGTGAAAAAGCAAGCCGTCCAGGCGATCTTGAATCACAGACTGGGGCACAGGGTCGGATCCCAGGTTTCCGGACATATTGCCGGTTCCTCCGGTTCGCGTCGGTTATGAGTGGGTGCGGTGCGTTGCCGCCGGCGCAAGGGTATGCTATACCAGCCGAAACCGCAATCGGGAGGCCGACAGGCCCACCATCCAGCGCGGCGAGGCACAACTCCACTACTACCTGGACGATTTCACCGACCCGTGGCGCGCATCGCGGGACGCCATCGTGCTGCAGCACGGGTTCTCCCGCAACGGCAACTTCTGGTACAACTGGCCGCCCCTGCTCAGCCGTGAGTATCGAGTGATCCGTCCCGACATGCGGGGCATGGGTCAGTCGGCCATCGACCCGGAGCGGTACGAACCCACCCTGGAAACGTTGATCGGCGACCTGCTGGCCATCCTGGACGACGCCGGAGCCGAGCGGGTTGTGTACGTTGGCGAGTCATTTGGCGGCATCATGGGCATGCAGTTCGCGCACGATTATCCTGAACGCTGTCGGGCGCTGGTGCTGTGCAACTCGCCGTGCCGGCTCACGCGCCGAGAAAACGCGACTCCGGGAGGCAGTTGGCTGGCCACCATGGAGCAGGGAGGGATCGGCGCCTGGTCTGCTGCCACCATCAACTTCCGGCTGGACATGCGGCACGCGCCGGACGGGTTGAAAGACTGGTACATCGAGGAGATGGACAAGACACCGGCTGAAATTGGGCAAGCGCTGCACAGTTATCTGGACAGCCTCGATTTCGGACCGCACCTGAAGAACATAACCGTTCCCACGCTGCTGCTGACCGGCGACGAATCGCTGACCACTGGCATGGAGCAGCAGGAGTTCATGGCGGCGGAGATTCCCAACAGCCGCCTGGTCACATGGCCCGGACTGGGTCACGGGGTCAACGTGATCTACCCCGACTGGTGCGTGGCCAGAATGCGGGAGTTTCTGGGCGAAATGGGAGCCTGATCGAGTTTGAGACGCCCGGAGCGCAGGCAACCGGAGTCTGGGGTTACCGACCGCCGCGTTCTTCCAGGCGTTTCCGGACCATTTCGAGGTTCACGCGGGCCAGCTCATCATCGGGGTCCAGGCTCAGGGCGTCTTCGAAGTCATGGCTGGCGCGGGTGAGATCGCCCAGGCAGAACCGGGCGTAACCACGAGCGTTGTAAGCATCCGAGTATTCCCGGTTGATGCTGAGGGCGCGGTTGATGTCGTTAATCGCGCGCTTGTACTCCCCCATGTGTCCCCAGGTGAGGCCGCGGTTGTACCATGCCTCGGGGTTTTCCCGGTCCAGTTCGATGGCCTCTTCAAAGGCGGCGATGGCCTCCTCGAACTCTCGCAGCTTCCGCTGCTCCATTCCGCGGGCGATCAGGAATTCCACCCGGCCGGAGCTGTCGGAAACCGGGGCATCGGGATTGCCGGCCGAGGTCTCGGGCGCTCCGGTGTTCGTGCCGCGGCTCCGGGGATGGACATCAGGCACGGTGATTTCCTCCTGGGCAGGGTCTTGATGACTGCCGGGAGGTGCAGACTCTGGCGTCGCATCGGCGTGCGTTTTCGAGGAATTCCGCGCCGGGGCTGGGGCCGCTCCGCGTTGGGGAGCGTAGCGTTGCCTGCGGAGATGATGCTTTACCTTGTTGACCCGGTGCGCTTCGGTATCCGCAGATACCGCGGACAGGAGGCGCGCAATCGAATCCAGAGCCCGGTCGAGGTCGTCGTCGTTGAATGATTCCTGGTGAGCCCACCGGTTGCGGGTTTCGCGGATTTCGGACACCAGGCTGCGTTCGATGGGGCCCAGGTGGTCGCGGAATACTTCGTTCCACCCTGCGGCCATCACCCGCAGAATCAGCGACACGTCGCCTTCAATGTCCCCGACCCGATCCAGGTCATCCGGAACGTAGCGACCCATGCCGGCGGCTTCGCGCACTTTGCCGGACACGTATGGCCCAAGGCCGGCTGCGAGCAGTTGCAGGGCGTTTCCGACGAGGCTGTTATTGACGGTGGAGGTGAATGTGGTGGTGGTCATGCGCGCGTCCCTGCCGGCCTCATGCTTTTGACCGGACAAAGCGTTCGTCGGTGCGGGTATGTGTTGCACCAACTAACGTAGCACAATGTCAACAACACTCGGTGCGGCAGGGCTGTGCAATTTCCTTGAATTGGTGAAAGCATATGGTTCCGGTTATTGCGGTGTCCGTATTCCCAGTTCGGATTGCATATCGGCCACGGCCTGGTTGCGGGTTTTGCGCTGCCACTGCGGCCGGGCGTTGATGGGTTCATTGATGATTTCGGGGTCTATCTTCAGGGCGACGAATACCGGGCCCGGTTTGCTCAAAATCTCTTCGATCTGACTGGCGAAGTCCTCCAGATTGTCGATGGCGTAGGTGGAGGGGTATCCGCATCCCTGGGCCACGACGTCGTATTCCATCTGCTCCGCGTTGGGGACCGGTTGGCCTCCGGTGGTCGCGTACACTCCATTGTCCAGCATGAAGTGGTACAGGTTTTCGGGAGCCTTTTCGGCGATGGTGGGGAGAGCGCCCATGCCCATCAATACGTCGCCTTCGGAATCGAACAGCACCACGCGTTGGTCGGGAAGCGCCAGAGCCAAGCCGAGCGCGAAGGACGCATGGCCCCCCATGGCGGGGTCGCCCAGAGGCAGATCGCGGTCGGGCTGGTCGCTGATATCGACCCAGAAACGGCCGCCGCGCCCCGGTATCACCACGGAATCGCCACGGTGCCTGGCGAAAATCTCGAGCATTTCGGCTGTCTTCATCATCTCAAACACTTCCTTTGGAACCTGAACATCATGATAACGCACGGGGCTTGCGATGGGATTTCGCCCGAAAGAATCTCCCGTGCGTTCGATCGTTGACTTGTCGATGGTTGACTTGGTGGAAACGGCTACCGGCTCACGTTGAAACCGTGGTACTCATCGCCCACCAGGACTGCCACGGGGCGTTTTTCGCGCTGCGCCTCAGCGAATGCGATGGAGATTCGGTCCGCGTCCTCGTCCGATTCAACCAGATAGTAGTTGATGTTGAACGCGTGCAAAAACCGCTCAGTGTAAAAGGCGGCGGTGTCGTTGATGATTCCGTGGCGCGTCCAGCCCCGGTATCCCACCATCATCACCACCGGCACGTTCATGCCCAGGCCCCAACCGCGCAGGGAGTCGCCCGACTCCATCATGCCGGTGTTCTGGATCAGGATCACGGGCTTCTTGCCGCCGGCGGCGAGACCGGCGGCCGTTGAGAAAGCGTGGCCTTCACGGCTCACCGGCACCAGGTCCAGGCTGGGTTCCTCGCTCATCAGGACATAGAGAAAGTTGGTCTCGCTGTCCGGGAGCCAGACGACGTGGGTAGCGCCGTTCTTCTTCAGTTCCGCCAGCACTGTTGCCGGACTCAATTCCGCCATGGAAACACCTGCCTTGATCGCATTTTCGAGCCACGCCGGGACATCCGGGTGGCGGACACAGATATACCTGCCGGGCCGTTTCTAGTCAAATGACGGTAACAGGCGGCGGCGCCGCCAAACCTGCTGAATACGTGGCCCGTAGTCGGTGGCGCAACCGGATGCCGGTGATTTTCCGGCCTGAAATGCCCGGCCCCTGTGCTATACTGCCGCCATCTCCAACGAGTATTTCGCAAGCCCGTGAGGTGTCTATCATGCAATGGGCTTCCGCCATATCACAACAGAATTCCCTGCGGGCCGCGCTGTCAGAGTGCGTTGCGTCTGTGCGCACAACGCTGGGTGATAACGCCGCCGACCTGGCGGTCGTGTTCGCATCATCGGAGTACGCGTCCGACTATGCCAACCTGCCCGAAATGGTGGCAGAGATGCTGGGCCAGCAGGTCATCGTGCTCGGCTGTTCCGGCGGCGGCATCATCGGCGGCGGATCAGAGGTCGAGCAGGAACCCGCCGTGTCCCTTACGGCAGCGAGCCTGCCCGGGGTCAATATCCATCCGCTGCGGCTGGAGGGGGACAATCTGCCCAGCCTCGATGCCGGGCCGGACGAATGGCATGAATCTCTGGGCGTGAGCCCGGGCGACGAACCGCAGTTCGTGCTGCTCGCCGATCCCATGTCGTTCCCGGCGCAGAACCTCCTGCTCGGCATGGACTATGCCTACCCCGCGGCAGCCAAGATTGGTGGTCTGGCCAGCGCCGGACAGGGCGCGCGCCAGAACGGGCTGTTCCTGGGCCACCAATACCACGACTCCGGTGCGGTGGGCGTAGCGCTGTCCGGCAACATTGTGGTCGAGACGGTGGTAGCCCAGGGTTGCCGTCCAATTGGCCAGCCCATGCGCATCACGCGCAGCGACCGCAATTTCCTGGTGGAACTTGACGGCGAGCAGCCCATCAACGTGCTGCGCGGCATTTTCCAGCAGTCCGACCAGAAAGACCGCGAACTGATGCAGCACTCCCTGTTCCTGGGGGTGGTGATGGACGCGTTGATCGACCAGCCTCAGCAGGGCGATTTCCTGATCCGCAACGTGATGGGCATGGACCAGCGCAGCGGCGTGCTCGCCATCGGCGAGATGCTCAAAGAGGGACAACTGGTGCAGTTCCACCTGCGCGACGCCGACACCTCCGCCGACGACCTCTCGGCGGTGCTGGAACGGTACGCCATCGACAACCGCGAGAACCCCGCGCACGGCGCGCTGCTGTTTTCCTGCCTGGGGCGTGGCAAGTATCTGTATGGCCGCCCCAACCATGACACCGAGGTATTCCACCAGAAAGTGGGCGCCGGAGTGCCGCTCGGCGGCTTTTTCTGCAACGGTGAAATTGGCCCGGTCAGCGGGACCACATTCCTGCATGGTTACACCAGCAGCTTCGGGATATTCCGCCCGCGCGGCTGATCGCATTCCTCCTCGTTCCCACGAGGGACGGGGGCTAAAGGGACAGTTCTAGCAGCATGACTACGACAGCACAGATTAAGGCCGGCATCTCGGCATCGCTCACCGGACAGTTCGCCACCCAGGGACGCCAGGCTCTCGCCGGCATCACAGCCTGGGCTGAGTACACCAACTCCCAGGGCGGATTGACCCTGGGCAGCCAGTCATACCAGATCGACGTGGTCCATTATGACGACGGCAGCCTGGCGGAGGGCGCCCAGCAAAACACCGAACGCCTGATAACGCTGGACAATGCCGATCTGCTTTTCGGACCATATTCAGCGGGGTTAACTACCGCCGCGGCCGAAGTCTCGGAATCGCACGGCAAGGTGATGTGGAACCACGGCGGCGCCGGGGACGCTCTGTTCGCCCGGGGTTACAGCAACACCGTGGGCATCCTCACGCCGGCAGACCAATACCTGATCGGCGCTCCCCATCTGGCCAGGCAGTGCAATCCCGATGCCAGCAAGCTGGTGATTCTCCGCATCGATACCGGCGCATTTGCGCGTGTGGTCGCCCGCGGCGTGGAGACCACCGCGCACGATTTGGGTTTCACCACCGAATTGGATCTGAGGTACCGTCCCTCGCAGACGCGTTTTGCCGAAATTGCCCGTGCCGTTGCCGACCTGGAACCGGATCTGGTGGTGGGTATTGGAAGGATTCGCCATGACATCGGAACCGCCCGGGCCCTGGCCGGCCTGGCCAACCGCAACAACATTGGGCTGGCGGTGGTCGTCGCGACGCCCATTGCCGAGTTCGCCAACGAGTTGGGTCAGATGGCCGACGGCTTTATCGGCCCGAGCCAATGGGAGCCGGCCGTGAGCGTCCCGCAGCCCGACTTCGGCCCAAACTCAGGCGAGGCTCTTCAAATTCTAGCCCTGGCGGCGGCGACCTCCGGACTCCCGGTGGACTACCCGATGGCCCAGGCGTTCGCCGGTGGATTCATCGCCCAGCGTTGCGCGCAGGAGGCGGGATCGGTGCAGGATGATGCCCTGCGCGCGGCCGCCGGAGAGTTGGACTTCACCACTTTCTACGGGCGGTTCCGAATCGAGGAATCCGGCCGGCAGGTGGGGCACGAAGTATCCCTGGTGCAGCGGCAGGCCGGACGCAAGGTGGTTGTGTGGCCGCATGAGAGCGCGCAGGCAACGGTGCAGTATCCGTTCTGAAAATTTGGGCAGCCGGCAATTCGGGAGCCTGGTCGGGATGTTGTGTCCCGAAAAGTTCAGGGGCGGGTTTCAAACCCGCCCCTGTCGCATGTGGTATCCGCAGCCGTGGGCTACGATTCCAGCTTGACCGGATTCCGCAGGACGCCGATGCCGCTGATGTCGATCTCGCAGACCGCGCCGTCAGCCATGTCGGAGGTGGTGCCCGGCGTGCCGGTGAAGATGCAGTCGCCGGCTTCCAGTGTGACGTACCGGGTGATGAACTCGATCATCGTCGGCACGTCGAAGATCAGGTGGGCCGTGGACTCGTTCTGCTCTTCATTGCCGTTGACCCGGGTTCGGAGGTGCTGATCGTGGGGGTCGATGTCGGTTTCGATCCAGGGACCCATGGGCGAGAAGGTGTCCGCTGACTTGGCGCGCCACCAGTCGGAGTTGTTCTCGTTGCGGTCCTTGCGCTGCCAGTCGCGGGCGCTCACGTCGTTGCCGCAGGTGTAGCCGAGCACGTGGTTCAGGGCGTCTTCTTTGGACGCGTTCTTGCAGCGGTCCTTGATGACCAACACCATTTCGCCTTCGGCATCGAAGCGCTGGACTTCCTTGGGCCGCACGATGGCGTCCTCGGGACCGATGACGCTGGTGGGAGTCTTGTGGAAGATCATCGGGTACTGGGGAGCCGGGCGGTCGCCGATGTGGCTGGTGTAATTCAGGCCCATCGCCAGGATCTTGCCCGGCATTACCGGCGCGAGCAGTTTCACGTCGGACAGCGTATGGACGTGATCGGTGAGCTTGATGGGAGAGTCAAAAATGCTGCCGTCAATGGCGGTTACGTTGTCGCCGTCCACGACCCCGTAGTGCTCGGTTCCGTGGGCAATATAGCGAGCGATTCTCATGGCGGAACTGCCTCCGTTCTGGTTTGTCGTTTCACCGTTTTGGCGATGGGTATTGTATCACCTGCCGCGTAACGGTCAGTGTTCAATGACGAGTTTGCCGTAGAAATCGCGGTCGTGCATCACCTGGTGCGCTTCGCCGACCCCCTCAAGCGGGAAGGTGCGACCGACGACTCCGCGCAGCTCTCCCTGGTTCACCATTTTCATGGCGTCGGCCATGGTGCGACGGCTGCGGCCGCCGCTGCCCATGAGATGCAACGGCCGTCCGTGGAGAATGGACAGGTCCATAGGGGTCTGGCTGCCGGACGTGACGCCGGTGATGACCAGCCTGCCCTCCTGCTTCAGGCACAGCATGTTCTCGTGCCACACATCGGCGCCGACGCAGTCGTACACCACGTCCACGCCCTTGCCGTCGGTCAGTTCCCGCACGCGCTGGCTGACGCTGTCAACCTCGCGGTAGTTGATAACCTCGTCGGCGCCCCACTTTTTGGCCTCCTCGAGTTTCCAGTCGCTGCCCGCCGTGGTGATTACGCGACAGCCCATCATCTTGGCAATCTGAATGCCCATGCTGCCCACGCCGGAACCGGCGGCCTGCACCAGCACGTCATCCCACGGCTGGATTTTGGCCTGGGTGATCAGGCAGTGCCAGGAGGTATGCAGCGCGATGGGAAGCGCCGCGGCCTCCGCGAACGACATTTCGTCGGGGATGGTGTAGGCGTTTATCGCCGGCGCGACGACGTAATCGGCGTGTCCTCCGTCCAGGTCCACGCCGATGCGTTTCTGGCGGCCGCACCATTGGTCGTGGCCGGCGGAACAATGTTCACAGAGGTCGTGGCCGCCGCACTTGACGCGATTGTCCACCAGCACGCGGTCGCCCGCCTTCATGTCCGTGCCGGAATCGGGGCTGATCTGGACCACCTCGCCGGCGAAGTCGCAGCCCAGGATGTGGGGGAAGCGGCTGGCGTTGCCGGCGCGCAGGTTCAGGTCCAGATGATTCAACGCGCTGCCGCCCACACGAATCAGGATTTCGCCGGGAGCGATTTCCGGGTCGGGCCGGTCGCCATGAATAAGCACGTCGGTGCCGCCGGTTTCGTTGATATACACAGCTTTCATTTCGAGTCCCTCCGAATGGCAATTGTGTTGGTGATCTGGCAGTGTAAGGCTCTGTCCGTGCGGCGGCAAATCGGAATCGTTTGACTGCGGCGGTGGCGGCCGCATCGCTGTCGCAGCGCGGGTGGCCCGCGCCAACCGCGCTTGAGCCGGTGATCGATTTTTCTGCCCCGCAAAATCCATTTGCGGGTCACCACCGATTGCATTCGCGACATCCAACGACAGCAACCGATGATTGGAGAATTGAATGGGCATGGAGTTTTCGGAAACTCTGACCGACGTGCAGGTTTCAGAGATAGAGAGTGGTCTGGACGCGCACAGCGCCGATATCGCTTCGGCCCGTTCGATCACTCCGTTGAGGGCCGGTTTTATTGATGCGGGCCGGGTTGTGGCCGGCATCGCCGGTACGGTTTATTGGGGCAAGCTGCACATCAGATTGTTGTGGGTGCATCCCCAATTCCGGGGGCTGGGGTTGGCCGCGCGCCTGATGGACTGGGTCGAGCAGCGCGGCCGTGATCTGGGCTGCACCGCGTCCATGGTGGACACGATGTCGTTCCAGGCGCCGGCCTTCTACGAACGGCGAGGATACTGCCGGTTCGGCGTTTCGGCAGGGTACGAAGGCGGAGCCAGCCGGCACTATTTTGAAAAGATTCTCTGACCCGGTGGCCGTACCGCCTAAACAATGTCCGGCTGAGCCTCTTCGTCAATCGGTGGGTCGCTCCAGTGTCGCGGCGGGCCGCACGAAGGTGCGCCGTCCCGCCTTGAATCCCATCGTTGGGGCGACGACCTCCGAAACCGCCTGCGCCCGGCTGTTGCAATCGAGTACCACGAAATCCGCCGCCCTGCCGACTTCGATACCGTAATCCTGCAACCGCAGCAGTTGGGCCGAGCGGCTGGTCACCATGTCGAAACAGTCGGTCAGGCCATCCCCATCACCCACCTGGCAGATGTTGGCGTACAGATTGGCGATGCGCACCAGCGAGCAGTCTCCGTAGGGAGTGAACGGATTCAGCACGTTGTTGGTGGACAGCGAACAGTTCACTCCCTTCGGCAGCAGCCGATGGGCCGGCGCGACGCCACGGATCATCGAATGATCCAGGTCGCGGCCCATCAGATACAGGTCGGTAGCTGGAAGCACGGTAACCGCCACCCCGGAGCCGGCGAGCAGCCGGGCTTTCGCCATCAGGTCGTCGTGCGGCAGAGCGGATAGCTTGGTGACGTGGCCGATGGCAACCCTGCCTCCGTAGCCGAACCGGTCGGCGAGTTCGCACACGTAGTCGAGGTCGAACGACCCGGTGTCCGCGCCGAAGTCCAGGTGCATGTCGATGTCGATGTCAAATTCCCTCGCCAGCGCGAACACGCGATCGATTTGGCCTTTGGGATCCGTGTCGGTGTAGGGAGCGGCGCCGACCACTCTGCCGCCCCGTTTCAGCGCTTCGACGATCAGTTCGTCGGTGCCGGGGTTGTTGAGCAACCCCTCCTGGGGAAAGATGCAGATTTCCAGATCCAGGGCCCACTTGAACTCATCCACAAGGGGCAGCACACCCTCCAGGCTGCGCAGACCGATCACCGGGTCAACCTCCAGGTGCGTGCGGACGTGAGTGGTTCCGTTGAGGACACATTTTTCCAGAGTTCTTCTGCCCCTCTGGTACGCATCCTCGGGTGTGAATCCGGCTTTGAGCCTTGCCACTTCGCCAATTGCCGCGTCCAGACCACCGGTTGAGGACTGGATGCGGTCCAGTATGCAGGACTTGTCCAGGTGGATGTGGGTTTCAATAAACCCTGGCGTTACCAACCGCCCCTCGACGTCGATCGTTTCCGCATCCGCGTGCAGAGCCGGTGCAATGGCGGCAATGCGCCCGTTTTCAATCCCGATATCCACCGGCGTCGAATCCGGTCCGTCAGTTACCCTCGCGTTCCTGATGATGGTGTCCACGAGTCCTCCAAAATCTGCGGGAATTGCATCGAGGCTCAATTGTACTGCTATTCGACCACCCGAATGTGCGAGCGGTGGCAGAGAAACGCGCAGCCAATCCTGCTACAATCTCCGCCATTATCGTCAGCCAACTCCCACTCACGGAGGCCGTGTCATGCCCATTTTCACGCCCGAATATCTGCACAAGGCCGCGTCGGCCATCTACCAGGCCAAAGGAACGCCGGCCGAAGAGGCCGAAATAGTGGCGGCCCACCAGGTGAAGGCCAACCTGGTCGGCCACGATTCCCACGGTTGCATACACATCCCCGAATACTGCGAGCGCATCGACCGCGGCCATATCGTGCCGGGCGCCCCGTTTGAGGTGCTCAGCGAGACTCCGACCACCGCCGTGATTGACGGGCACTGGGGTTTCGGGTTCGTCGTAACCGAAAAGGCGACGCGCCTGGCGATCGACAAGGCCAAGCAGAACGGCGTCGCCGCATTCACGATCCGACGCCAGAGCCACATCGGACGCCTGGGCGATTACCCGACCATCTGCGCGCAGGAGGGTATGATCGCGCTCCTCACGGCAGACTCCGGCGCGGGTCCCAAGGCCGTGGCGCCGTTCGGTGGGCGCGCGCGACGCCTGGGCACGAACCCCATCTGCATCGGCGTTCCCAGCAACCTGCCCGGGCAGGTGCTGCTGGACATGGCGACCTCTGCGGTGGCCGCCGGCAAGATCGGCCTGGCCCGCAACCGCGGCGAGCAGGTGCCCACCGGCTGGATCGTGGACAAGGATGGCAACCCCACCAACGACCCCAATGACTACGCCGCCGGCGGGGCCATTTTGCCAGTGGGCGCGGACCAGGGCCACAAGGGATTTGGTCTGTCGTTCATGGTGGAGATGTTCTCGGGTTTGCTGACCGGCCTTGGTTTTGGCATCGACCCTCAGGCGCGGCATAACGACGGCTGCTTCCTGGCGGTGTTTGACGTGTCCAAGTTCCGCCCGCTTGAGGACTTCAAGCAGGAGATGACCGAGTTCGCCGAGTTTGTCAAGACGTCGCCGCCGGCCTCCGGATTCTCTGAGGTCTTCTACCCCGGCGAGATTGAATACCGCACCGAGCAGCAGCGTCGCGCCGACGGCATTTTCATTGAGGACGAGACCTGGCGTCAGATTTACGAATTGATGCAGGAGGTCGGAGTCGCTGAGTCAGTGGGCCAGCCCTGATCTGATGCCGGGACCGGCATCGACCGGAGTCGGGTGGTGAGGTGGTGCGATGTTGCTGTCCGATTTTGGATTGCCGTCGGATCTGGCCGTCTGGCTTGCCGGCTTGCTGCTGGCAATGTCTGCCGTGATCGGCCTGTTGGGCGGCTTGATTGGACTGTCACTGGGCACCATGCGGCTCCCTGCGATGTTGATGCTGGGGGTCCCGCTGCAGGTGGCGGCGAGCGCGAATATATTTGTCAGCAGCGTGGTCGGCGTTACCGGTAGCTACCGCCATTTCCGCGACGGGCGCGTCAATCTCCACCTGGTTTTGGTCATCGGGATTCCCGCCTTCGTCGCCGGATTCCTGGGTGGTTACCTCAGCAATCGGGCCCCGGTCAATCTTCTCATCACGCTGGCCGGGTTGCTGATCCTGTGGCAGGGGATAGAATTGGTCGTGTTGGCTGCACGACGGCGGCGTGACGCTCACTCCGATAGTCCGTCGGAGGATCAACTGGACGGGTCGGCCGGTCAATTCACATTGTGGAGAACGGTGAGCGGCGTCGGGGCGAGTTTTGGACTCGGTCTGCTGGCCGGGGCCATTGGGCTGGTGCTCGGTTCCGTCCGGTTGCCGCTGATCATCAGGGTGATGCGCGTTGACCCGCGGATCGCCGCCGGCAGCAATCTGTTTATCGGGATGACCATGGGCGCGCTCGGCTGGATCGGCCACATGCTGCACACGCGGCCCGACCTTGCGCTTCTGGCGATTTTGCTGGCGCCGGCGATAGTGGGCAGTTACGTGGGCGCCAAATTCACCGGGCGAATCAGCGTTAGCCGGCTGCTGCTGGTGATGGGCGTGATGCTCACCGGATCCGGGTGCATGATGCTGTGGCGGTCGGCCAGCGTGCTATTCTGACGCGCAACATGGACGAACCGACCAACCGGCCCGACGTTGAATCCACGCCCTCACTGCCACGCAGGCTGGCTGAGGTGGCGTGGGCATTCTTGCCGCTGGGGTGGATCGCCTTCGGTGGACCACAGGCCCACATCGCGCTGCTGCAAGAGCGATTCGTGGCCAGACGCGGTTGGCTCGACGAGCAGCGTTTTGTGGAACTCCTGGGTTTGGGGCAGGGACTGCCCGGTCCCACCTCAACCCAGATGGTGGTGGCCGTCGGCACTGCAAGGGCCGGGCCGCTGGGCGGCCTGCTGGCCTTTCTTCTCTTCCTGTATCCGGCGGCGACGATTATGGCGTTGGCCGGACTGGGCGTGGCGACATTTTTGGACGATGGAGGACGCCCGCAATGGCTGGACGGGGTGCAGCCGGCCACGGTGGCCTTGGTTGCGGTGGCAGCCTGGAGGCTCGGCATCGCAGTGGTCAACACGCGCCTGACCATGGGCCTGATGCTCCTGGGGGCTGTGGTGACCATATTGGTGCGCCAGCCCTGGGCCTTTCCGGCCGTGCTCGCCCTGGGAGGGATGGTTACAGCGGTGGCCCTGCGACGCCAACGATTCGATGAGACCAACCGGACGGGAAGTGTTCCCCTGGACAACCTGGGAATCTCGCGGGTTGCCGGCACCCTGCTGCTGCTGCTGTTCTTCGGACTGCTGGCCGCGCTGATCCTGGCCCGCCTGGCGCTGGACTGGCCGTGGCTGCAAATCCTGGAGTCCTTTTACCGCACCGGGTCGCTGATTTTTGGCGGTGGCCAGGTGGTGTTGCCCATGCTCAGCGCCGAAGTGGTCGAACCAGGGTGGGTGACGCAGCAGGAGTTCCTGGACGGGTTGGCCTTGATGCTGGCGCTGCCCGGCCCGCTGTTCAGCTTCAGCGTTTATCTTGGAGCCATTGCCGGCGGTGTCCCCGGGCTTTTGCTGGCCTTTGTGGGACTCTTCCTGCCGGGGCTGCTGATAATCTTCGGCGTGCTGCCCTTCTGGGAGAAGGTGCGGCGCTATCCGTGGGTGAGGATAGCCCTGACGGGCGTCAATGCCACGGCAATCGGCCTGGTGGTGGGCGTGGTATTCCTGCTGTGGGAGCGGTCTGATCCCAGCGCGGCGGGCGCGGTGATTGCACTGTTGGCGTTCGGGTCGGTGATGTTTTTCCGGGCTCCGGCGCCGCTGGTGATTGTCGGCGCCGGAGCGTTGGGCTGGGTTTTCAGTTGGGCCGGGTTGTTGTGATTCCCGTGGCTCGGTGCGGATTCCGCGCGCCTGGCTTAGCAAACGGGTTCGGCGCCGGGAAGCCGAACCCGTTTCGTTATCTCGGTAGATTCCGCGTCGCGCGGACCTAACCCCGATTGTGGGTCTTGGTTTCGGCCCACGCAACGATGTGAGGCAGGGCCGCGTCCACGTCCCGTTGGTCAACGGCGCGCGCGGTGGAATCCGCTTCGCAGCGGAGCAGCATGATGGGAAGCCGGTTCTGGATTTTGTCCAAAGTCCAGGCCAACGGGTCGCCCTCGGCCGTGAAGTCAAGCTCCAGCCGGTCGTTCTTGTTGATGGTCTTGTTGCGGTAGTGATAGTGGGGCCCGATTCGGAAGCAGTCGAACCTGAGGAGTTCCTTGTCGTCCCCCTCGATGTCGTTGCCGTACACGTGGATACAGATGCCTTCATCGCTCATCGCGCCCACGTCCGTGCGGTAAACGAGGCCAAAAGTCACGGCGCCGGCGGGAATCAGTTCCTCCTCACCCCCGGTGGCTCCTCCCATTTGAGCGTGCATTACGGGTTGCGTCATTTCTACATACCTCCCTGCATGATTCCGGCGTCAATCAACACGACGCGACGGTATTATGACTGCGCCGATTATACAACGGCGACTGGCAGGATGAGACGTTCCGAGTCCCCGGGTTGCGGTTCCCAGTTGGCGGTTCCCGGTCAATCGTTGGCAGCCGCCCGCAATTTGACCAGCAGCGGGATGGATCTGATCTTGCGCTCGTCCAGGTCCTCCCAGTAGATGCCGGTCGGCCGGGGCAAATCGCCCCCACCCTGGTGGCAGCGGATGATCTCGTCCTCGGTAATCACGATGTCCAGCGGTACGTCGTGCTGGGTCCAGGGCAATTCCTCGTCCAGAACCTGCATGGGATGAACGGTGCTGATCACCGGGGTGTCGGGCGTGAGGATGCCGGCGGCCGCGGCCAGTCCATATTCAAGGTCGGCGAATCCGCCGCCCTTGCCGATGCGCACTCCGAGACGGTTGACGGCCACCGAACCCGAAAGCACCAGGTCAACCTTCTGCATCTCATCGACATAAACCGGCCGTCCCACCCTGAACGCGCCGGAAATGGTGGATGACTTCCTGGGCTCCACCTCAGGGCGAGCGGGGTCGAGTTCAATGAAAACCCGCTCGTCCTTCAGGCGGGGCACCGCCATGTAGAGAAGTTTGCCGTGTTCGAGGGCCAGTTGGCGCAGAGGACGCTGGGCCTGGTCCGGGTTGCTCTTGACGGCGCGGGCGCGATCCCATTCGGGCAGTTCGGTGGCATGGGCAGCCGCTGAATCATTGCCGATGAAATTGGGGATCTTGTCGTGCACCGTCCTGCCGCGCACGACGCGGGCGGTTTCCAGCGCCGTCCAAACCTCCTCGCGTATGGCCCACTTGTCGCGCATGACGAAATCAGATCAGATTCCAAACTGCCATCAACGAACCGGAGGCTTCCGGTTCACCGCCGCCCAGCACAGCGACCTGTATGGCGACGACGATTATCCAGGGTATGAAGCCAACTACGGCGGAAAGCAAAACCACCGCGATCGCGCGGCCGGTGGACTCGAAATCCAAAGCCTGCCTGACCGCCACGGTTACCGCTGCCAACGTCCAGAAGAAACCGATTACCGGGAAAAGGGTACCGATGGCAGGAATGAACGACAGCAGTGACAGCACGCCTGGCGTGTAGGCGAATCCCATCACACGTCCCAATTCCGCCCAACTGGTTTGGGTATCACTGGTGCGCAGCATTTTCCCGCCCACAACGAACATGACCGTAACCCACAGCGCCCAACGGATTATTCCGAAAACCAACCCGCCGATTATTCCCAGGACAATACCCAGGCCGGCGGATCCCTGCAACAATCCTCCGATTATGCCGCCCACCACGCCGCACAGGGTGACCAGCAGCACAACGCCGATGGCCTGGCCAAGGGCGCCCTGGTCGGCTTCTATCTCTTCATAGGTTTGGGCGTTGAATAACGCCGCGCCAATCATCCTTTGAATCATATCGAAACCCTCATCGGCTCCTGGTGTCTTCGACGCAATAGCGCCCCTTGCTATGTTCGGCCATTATAGTCAACCTGTATTCCGACTAACCATGCACCCGCCGACATCATTCGGGTATTTTTCTTTACATTCCAATATCATGAACGTAGGATTAATGCCGTTATACGCAGATGGAACCCGCGCCGGAGATTGACTACCACCGTGCCTGACCAACCGGACGCCGCCGCCAACGATACATCGGAAAATCTGGGCAGCCTGGATGCCAACCTGGAGAGCCGCCGAGCCAAGCTGTCACGAATCCGGCAACGCGGTATCGATCCCTACCCGCCGCGTTTTGAGCGGACCTGTTCCGCTGCGGAAGCCGTGGCCCGATTCGAAGACGCGGAAGCCTCGGACGATCCCGACAGCGTTCGCGACATCAGCGTGGCCGGCCGCGTGGTGTCCATGCGCGTGATGGGTCGCGCCGCCTTTCTGGACATTCGGGACGCATCTGGCGTGGTTCAGGCGATGCTGCGGCGCAACGTCCTGGAGGACGACTACGAATTATTGCAGGATTTGGACCTCGGGGACTTTCTGGGCGTAACCGGAAACATGATACGGACGCGCACCGGCCAGCCCACCATCGAGGCGCGTTCGCTCACCATCCTCGCCAAGGGTATGCGTCCCCTGCCCGAAAAGTGGCACGGCCTGAGGGATATTGAAACCCGATACCGGCAGCGTTATCTGGATCTGATTGCCAACCCGGAGGTCGCTGAAACATTCGTCCAGCGCAGCCGGATCATCAGCGGAATTCGCCGGTTCTTCGACGACCGGGGATTTGTGGAGGTGGACACCCCCATTCTGGTGCCTATCCCCGCCGGCGCCCATGCCCGTCCGTTCATCACCCACCACAACGCGCTGGACGAGCAGCTATACCTACGCATCGCCACCGAGTTGTACCTCAAGCGGTTGATCGTGGGAGGCCTGGACCGGGTGTATGAAATCGGCCGCGTGTTCCGCAACGAGGGCATCGACCAGGACCACAACCCGGAGTTCACGCTGCTGGAATCCTATGAGGCATACGCGGATTACAACGCCGTGATGGAGATGGTGGAGTCGCTGGTATCGTCGCTGGCGCAGGATGTTCACGGTTCCATGAGCATCGCCATGGGGGACGATGTGATCGACTTTTCGCCGCCGTGGCCGAGGCTTTCCCTGCGCGAGGAATTGCAACGGCGCAGCGGCGTTGACATTGAGGACTACCCTGACGCGGAATCTCTCACCGGTGTCGCGCTGGATTTGGGGCTGCAGCCGGGGCCGCGAGAGGCGCGCGGGCGACTCATCGACAAGATGCTGTCGGTGTACGTTGAACCGCACCTGGTGCAGCCGTCCTTTCTCATGGACTACCCCGAGGACATGTCGCCGCTGGCCAAGAACCATCCCGACAAGTCCGGTTACGTGGAGCGGTTCGAGGCGTTCGCGGCCGGCATGGAGATCGCGAACTCCTATACCGAGCTGAACGACCCCGAAGTCCAGCGGGAACGCTTCGCTGCCCAGGAACACCAGCGCGACGCGTACGGCGACGACGAGGCTGACCGAACCGACAGCGACTTCCTGACGGCCCTGGAATACGGAATGCCGCCCACGGGAGGGTTGGGTATCGGTATCGACCGGCTTGTTATGCTCCTGACCGGCCAGTCCACCATTCGCGATGTGCTACTATTCCCGCAGATGCGCAGTAACTTGATAGACCGAGTTGACGTTGCCGAGGATGGCAGTGGCTCGACATAGCGTATGACGACGATTGCTCCACAAACCGGATCGAACCTAGGACAGGGAACGGCCGGAAGGCCGGCTTCCGAGACCGGACGGCCCGAACTCTTTCCTTTCCGGCTCCGTCTCCCGGACGCCGTGATCTCTGCCGGCCCCGATGCTTGTGAGGGTTGGTTTTGGGAAGTCTGCCTTGCGAACGAAGACCACCCATGGCACATGGAACTCACTTCCAACGGAGTCCTGGAAATAATGCCGCCCACTTACGCCCCTTCCGACGAGCACGAAGGAGAATCGTTTGGGGAATTGCGTCAGTGGAATATCAGTCAAGGTCGCCCCGGCATCGCAACCGGTTCCAGCAGCGCCTACCGGCTGGGTAACGGAGCTATCCGGTGTCCTGATTCGGCGTGGAGCCCGCGGGATAAAGTTATAGCGTCGCCACCTGATGCTCCCCGAGCCCGCCATTACTGCCCGGATTTCGTAATAGAAGTGCGTTCCGCTTCGCAATCGCGCCCATCCGACCTGGTAGAGTTGCTCGCCAAGATGCAGGAATACATGGACAACGGCGCCCTGCTGGGGTGGCTGATTGATCCTGTTGAACGTACCGTTCGCGTCTATCGTGCCGGCGCGGATGATCCGGAACTTCTTGACAACCCTGAAGAGTTGAGCGGTGAGGACGTCCTCCCCGGATTCGCGTTCGCGGTGCGCCACCTAATTTTCGATTTGACGTGACAACATTCGCCTATGCTTTCAATTGAACAGATTCGTAACGAACCCGACCGGGTGCGGGCCGCCCTCGTCCGACGCGCCGAGGACGATGATTGCCTTGACGATATCCTCGCGTGCGACGCGCGTCGGCGCGTGGCAATCACCGAGGGCGACGAACTGCGCTCCCGGCGCAACCAGGTGTCCCGCGAGATCGGCCAGGCCCGATCACAGGGGAACGCTCCTCCCGATGACGTGATCACGGAGATGCGCGAAGTCGGCCAGCGAATCAGCGCGCTGGAAGACGAAGTACGCGATCTTGAGGCGAAAATCAACGACGCCATGATGGCCCTGCCCAACCTGCCCGACGCCAGCACGCCGGAGGGGCTGGACGAAACGTGCAACCTGGAATTGCGCACGTGGGGGGACCCCAAACCGTTTGATTTTGAGGCGCAGCCCCATTGGGATATCGCGGAACGGTTGGGGATCATCGATTTCCAGCGCGGCGTCAAGCTCTCCGGGAGCCGGTTCTACACGCTCAATGGTTACGGCGCCCGTCTTGAACGCGCCATCATCTCGTGGATGCTGGACCTGCACGGAAGGGAACACGGCTATACGGAAATGGCGCTCCCCATCATTGTCCGCCGCGAAACCATGGAGGGATCGGGCAACCTGCCCCTGTTCGCGGACAACCTTTACCACGACGAGGAAGACGACCTGTGGTTGATCCCCACGGCCGAGGTGCCGGTAACCAACCTGCACCGCGACGAAATACTGGAAGCCGACCAGCTTCCCCTTTACTATGTCGCGCAGACTCCGTGTTTTCGGCGTGAAAAGGCGGCGGCCGGACGCGACACTAGAGGGATCAAGCGCGTCCACCAATTCAACAAGGTGGAGATGTACAAATTCGTTGAACCGGAAACGTCGTTCGACGAACTGGAGTCCCTGCTGGCCAATGCCGAGGCAGTGTGCCAACGGCTGGAACTGCCGTATCGCATCTTGCAACTGTGCGCGGGGGACATTTCGTTCCCGTCGGCCAAGTCCTATGACATCGAGGTGTGGGCGGCAGGATCAGAGGAATGGCTTGAGGTTTCGTCCTGCTCCAACTGCACCGATTTCCAGGCGCGCCGCGCGAACATCCGTTACCGCCCGGGTGTGGGTGAGCGTCCCCGATTTGTACACACGCTGAACGGTTCGGGGCTGGCGTTGCCCAGAGTGATCATTGCGATCCTTGAAAACTACCAGCAACCCGACGGTTCGGTGGTCATTCCCCAAGTTCTTCGTCCCTACACGGGGTTCGAATCAATTCCGGCCCAAGCCGCCTGACCCGATCCCAACTGATCTCGACGAGGTTACCCAATGGCCGGAATCTGGCCCGACGACATCCAGTGTGTTGCTTTGATCACCTTCGACGTGGACGGCGTGTCCTCGTGGTTGCGCAGAAACGCGGATTTCGCAAACTACCCCAGCCTGCTGTCGATGGCTGAATACGGGCCCAGCGTGGCCACGCCGCGCATTCTCGATATGCTGGACGCCCAGGGGATCAAGTCCAGTTTCTACATCCCCGGGCAGGTGGCCGAAACCCACACCGATCTGGTCCGCGAAATTGCCGGGCGCGGTCATGAAGTCGCCCACCACGGCTATCTCCACGAGCCCCCGGCAACCATGACCCCCGATGAGGAGGAGGAAGTCCTGACCAGGGGCATCGCGATATTGGGTGATCTGACCGGGGAGGCTCCGGTGGGCTACCGTTCGCCGAGTTGGGAACTCAGCGCGGTTTCGCTGGACCTGCTGGCCAAGCACAACTTCCAGTACGATAGCAGCCTGATGGGCGACGACGCCCCGTATTTTGTTGAGGGCGGCGACCCGCCCCGTCAGATGGTGGAACTGCCCATTCACTGGTTGCTGGACGACGCCCCGCATTTTGCCTACGCGCCATCGGCCAACCGTCTCGGGCCCATGCGCAACCCGGACGAGGTTTTTGTGAGTTGGGCCGAGGAGTTTCGTGGAATCTACCGGTACGGCCGTTGCTTCAATCTGACCATGCACCCGCAGTACATCGGCCGGCCCGGCCGCCTGCTGATGCTGGAGCGGCTCATCGAATACATCAAGACTTTCCCCGGCGTGCAATTCATGCGTGCCGTGGACCTGGCCGAAATGTGGCGTAATGGAGCGTGAACGCATGCCCGCAGTACACGACAGGGGCGGCTGGCCCGACGATACTCCGATTGACCTGGATGAGCACGTCCTGAGCGACTGGGAGCGCAGAGTCGATGCGGTTCACCAGGTCCTCGGCGCCCAGGGCGTCCGCACCACCGACGAGATGCGCCGGGCCATCGAAAGCCTGCCGCCGGAGCAATACGAGGCGCTGTCCTACTACGAAAAATGGACTGCGGCCCTGGAGATCCTGCTGATTGAAAAGGGTATCCTGACCGGCGCTGAAATTGATGCAAAAACGGCGCAACTGCGGGAGCAGGGGCTCTGATGACCACCACTGCCGAAACCGTACGATTTCCCGACGGCGCGCGCGTTCGGGTGCGTTCGGGATCACCGTCCCACCATTTCCGCACTCCTGCCTACATCCAGGGCCACGTTGGCACGGTGGCCGCGTTGTGCGGTGTGTATCCGAATCCCGAATCACTGGCCCACGGTGGCGATGGATTGCCTCGTCAGCCACTTTATCGCATCCGCCTGCGCCAGACTGACCTTTGGCCCGACTATTCGGGCAACCCCGCGGATACTCTGCTGGTGGACGTGTACCAGCACTGGCTGGACCCGGCGTGACGCCCCCCAGAATTGAGAGGTAGATATACGGATGGAGCGACCGATAATTCAACCCATAGGCGTCCCCGAGGAGGAGTTGGATACTCCCGCCCTGGTGGTTGACCTGGGCGTCATGGAACAGAACATCGCGGTCCTGCACAACGCCGTTGGCGGTTCCGACGGGACTTCGGCCACAGGTCAGGTGCGGGTTCGGCCCCACGTTTCGTGTCATGGGTGCCCTGAAATCGCTCAGATCCAGCTGGCAGCCGCCAACAACTCCGGCGGCGTGGCCGTCAGTTCCCTTGGGGAAGCGGAAGCGTTCGCCGGTGGCGACGACAATGCCTCCACGATTGACGATATCCTCATCGCGGGTCGGGTGGTTGGCGCCGCCAAGGTCCGCCGCCTGGTCGCGTTGGCCGGCCGGATCACCATGACCGTGGCGGTTGACAACTCCCGTAACGTCCAGGACCTTGCGGAGGCTGCCCAGGCGGCCGGCGCCACTCTTGGGGTATTGGTGGACATCGACTGCGGCTACGGATTTGGCGGCGTTGCGCCCGGGCGCGAATCGGTTGATCTGGCGCGAATGGTGGTGGAGGCTACCGGTTTGTCATTCCAGGGAATAATGACCTACGAAGGTCCGTTGGCGATCACCGACCGCGACGATCTGGCAGCCGAAACGCGCCGCCGACTGCAACCGGTATTGGACACCCGCAGCGACCTGGAACAGGCCGGAATTGAGGTCGCCACGGTGAGCGCGGGCAGCACGTACAGCTACGACGTGGTTTCGCAGATGTCGGGCGTCACCGAGGTGCAAGCCGGCGTGTATCCGCTGATGGATGCGGAGACGCTGGCGGTTCGCCCCGAATTTGAACCGGCGGCGAAAATACTGGCCACCGTCATCAGCCATCCGGTGTCGCACCGGGCCGTGGTCGACGCCGGTCACAAGACGACCGGCCCCGATTTCGGCGTTCCCGTCCTGGAGTCATTCCCCGGCGCCGTGGCTGCCAGGTTCAGCGCGGAGCACGGAATCCTGGATCTGGAAGGGCCGGCCACCCAACAACTGATGGCCAACGACAAAGTCCGCCTGGTTCCGTACAACCTCGCCCTCTGCGTCAATCAATACGACTACATCCGCGCCGTCAGGGATGGCAAGCTGGTCGGGTACTGGCGCGTGGCCGGCCGCGGGCAACTGGCGTAAGGTCGCCAGAGCGGGAAGTTCGGTCAGCTTCAACGGCCCCATTCACTCAAAAATTCGGGAACATCGGAGGTAAGTCCATGCCGCAAACAAATGAACCCCAACCCGGCACCCCGATTGCAGAATTGGATACTCCGTGCCTGATCCTGGACATGGAGGCTCTGGATCACAACATGGACGTGATCGCCGGTTACTACAGCGACCGGCACAGCAAACTGCGCGGCCATAGCAAGAACCACAAGAGTCCGGCCCTGGCGCTCCGCCAGATCCAGCGAGGCGGAACCGTGGGTGGCGTGTGCGCGGCCAAGGTTGCCGAGGCCGAGGTGATGGTGCAGGGCGGAGTGGCCAGCGTTTTCGTCACCAGCGAGGTGGTGGCGCCCGCCAAGATCGCCCGCCTGTGCGCGCTGGCGAACCAGGCTGAGATACTGGTGGCCTGCGAGAACGAAGCGAACGCGCGGGACATTTCCGAGGCGGCGGCGGCTCACGGGGTGGACATCGGGGTCGTGATTGAGCAGGAGACCGGGCTGCTCCGGTGCGGCGTGCAGGATGTGGAACCCGGCGTAGCGCTGGCCAAAACGATTGAATCGCTGCCCGGGCTTTCCCTGAAAGGCGTGATGAGTCACCAGATGATGTCGGAACCGTCATCCGACCGTGAGGACCGGTTCACCGAGGCCCACCGCCTTATCCAGCCCGTTCTGGATCTCAGGGAGGCCATGATCGCCGCCGGGTTGCCGGTGGAGATCGTATCCACCGGCGAAACGTGGAGCTATGACGTAGCCGGAGACATGCCCGAGGTTACGGAGATCCAGGGTGGTTCATATCTGGTCATGGAAACCTCATACGACTACATCGAGGATTTCCACCTGGCCGGCAAGGTCTTGACTTCCATCATCAGCGCTCCGCGCCCGGGAGTGGCGATTGGTGACGCCGGCGCCCGGGCCGTGGGCGGTCTGAAAGGATTGCCGCGAGTGGAAGGCCGGCCGGGTGTCGAAGCCGTTGACATGGACGGTGACCGCACCGTGTTCCAAGTTGCAGAGGGAGTTGAACTGGCAGTGGGAGACCAGGTTGTATTGCTGCCCGGGCAACAGGATGCCATGGTGAGCCGCTGGGATCGTTTCATCGGCATTCGCGACGGAATGGTTGAGACGGTTTGGGATATAGAGGCACGGGGTTGCCACAACTAGGGGGTTGTTGCCACATGCAACCTTTCGGCATTTCAACCCGTTTCGATGCTTGGCCCATCCATCGGCACATTGGAGAGAAAAATGACCGCCACTCATGTTGTTGACCACATCCACGACGAGCCCATGAGCGAGGTCGCGCTGCGCTCGGTTGCCATCGAAGCCCTGTTGGCGGAGAAAGGCCTGCTGACCGCTGACGAAGTCCAACGTCAGGTGGACCTGATGGAAAGACGCACCCCTGCCGACGGAGCAAAGGTAGTGGCAAGGGCCTGGGTGGATTCCGAGTTCAAGGCTCGCCTGCTGGCCGACCCGCGCGCGGCATTGGCGGAGATGGGGTTTAACTTGCCCGAGGAGACACCGCACCTTGCCGTCGTGGAGAATACCGACGACGTGCATCACCTGGTCGTCTGCACCCTGTGCTCGTGCTACCCCCGGATGCTGCTGGGCCGCCCGCCGGACTGGTACAAGAGTCTGGCCTATCGTTCCCGCGCTGTCAGTGATCCGCGTGGCGTCATGGCCGAGTTCGGCGCTTCGCCGCCGGCGGACGCTGAGGTGACGGTTCTGGACAGTACGGCGGATTTGCGATACCTGGTGTTGCCGCGCCGCCCTGCCGGCACCGAGGGGATGAGCGAGGAAGAACTTGCGGCACTGGTCACTCGCGACAGCATGATCGGAGTTACAGACGCTCTTGCGCCCTGATCCTCTTGCCGTGTAAAACCACACAGGGGCGAATAATCATTCGCCCCTATATTTTTGCAGTCTGTGTTGGACCGGCCTACTGTGTCTGCGGTGCGTCGATCTGCTGCACGCGGCGCAGGTGTCGTCCACCCTCGAAGTCGGTGGTGAGCCAGACATCGACGATCTCTCGCGCCAATTCCCAGGACACCAGGCGTTCTCCCATAGACAGCACGTTGGAGTCGTTGTGCAGCCGCGCGAATCGTGCCGATTCGGTGTTCCAGCACAGCGTACAGCGCACGCCGGCCACGCGGTTTGCCACGATGGCTTCGCCGTTGCCGGAGCCCCCCAGCACTATGCCGCGGTCAACCTCGCCACGCGCCACAGCCTCGGCCACCGGCCGTATCCACTCGGGATAGTCCGTCGATTCATCCGAGAACGTGCCGTAATCCAAAGCCTCATGCCCAAGGTAAGCCAGCAACGATAGCAGCTTGCTTTTGTATTCGAATCCGGCGTGATCCGAGCCGATCGCGATCTTCATTGTGCCTGTGCTCCATGTCGGCTGCTTGCGTCGTCAGCATAGCACATAACCGCAACCGTTGTGCTAGGATACCGCCATCCTGCACCGCTGGACCAATCGGAGGGAGCCACGATGAAAGGACGCATTGTTGTCGTTAAAGAGTACGGAAAACCCTTTGAAATCGAAGAATACGACGTGCCCGAACCCGAACCGGGAGCCGTGTTGCTTCGCATGACACAGGCCGGCATCTGCGGTTCCGACCTGCACACCTGGCGCGGAGACCAGACTCAGGAACACCTGCCTCTGCCGCAGACCGGCCGTGTGATGGGGCACGAGGGCACCGGCGTCATTGAGTACCTGGGCGATGGCGTAACGTCCGATTACTACGGCACCGATGTCCAGGAAGGTGACCGGGTGATCTACGCCGCCGTGTTTCCCTGCTACCACTGCCACATGTGCCTGCGTGGCAATACCAACTGGTGCGTGAATCGGCAGTATCCCGCCGCCGGCATCTGGCCCTATTTCACGGGTACCTACGGAGATTTCCTCTACCTGCCCCCACGCCATCCTTTCTTCCGCGTTCCCGACGAATTGCCCGACAGCATCCTGGGACCGGTGAACTGCGCCATGGGAACGGTAACCACGGGCCTGGAACGCGCCGGCATGAACCACGGCCAGTCAGTCGTGATCATGGGCGCCGGCGGTCTCGGCATACACGCCACCGCCATGGCGAAGGAGCGCGGAGCCGACCGGGTCATCGTGCTGGACCGGCTGGAAAACCGCCTGCAACTGGCGGAGGAATTCGGCGCCGACGACACCATCAACATCGAGGAGTTCAACACTCCCGAAACCCGTGTCCGCCGGGTCCGCGAGCTTACCCGCGGCCGGGGCGCCGACGTGGTGATGGAGTTGGTGGGGCGGGCTGATCTCCTCAAGGAGGGCATCGACATGCTGTCCAACGGCGGCACGTTCGTCGAGATTGGCGACATCGTGCGCGGGCAGGAAGTGTCGATAGACCCATCAAAGCTGCTGCAGGGCAAGAACATCGTGGGGAGCCTGATGTATCGCCCGTCGCTGCTGCCCGAACTGCTGGATTTTCTGGTGCGCAACCAGGACCGCCTGCCGTTCGACAAGTTGGTTTCCCACACATTCCCGCTGGCCGACGTCAACGAAGCATTCGCCGCCGCGGAGTGGAGCCAGCGCCAGACCGAAATCACCCGCGCCATGCTGGTGCCGTAGGATACGACAATACGGCCAACAAGCGGTTTGCCGCATCAGGAGAAAGAAAATGAAATTTGGTTTGATGTACGAAATACAGGTGCCTGAGCCGCACTACCCCGGGATCGAGGCTGAGCGTTACAAGCAGGTGATGGCCCAGGTGGAACTTGCCGATGATGTGGGGTTTGACTATTTCTGGACGGTGGAACACCACTTTCTGCGAGAATTTTCCCACTGTTCAGCCCCCGAGGTGTTGTACGGAGCGATATCGCAGCGTACCAAGCGCATCCGCATCGGCCATGCCGTTGCCCTGCTGCCCGGCGCCTACAACCACCCGGTGCGGGTCGCCGAGCGCGCCGCAGTCCTCGACATTGTCAGCGACGGGCGCATGGATCTGGGCACGGGACGCTCGACCACGCTCATCGAAATGGACGGGTTCGAGGTGGACCCGGAGACCACCAAAGCCCAATGGCGGGAAGCCATCGAGATGATCCCGCGGATGTGGACGGAGGACCCATTCTCACACTCCGGCGAGTTTTACAACATCCCGCCGCGCTCGGTGATTCCCAAGCCCGTGCAGGACCCGCACCCGCCAATGTGGATGGCGTGCAGCCAGCCGGCGTCCTTTGGAGAGGCCGGAGAGTTGGGCGTGGGTGTCCTGTGCTTCAACCTGGGCGGCCACGAGCAGTTGGTAGAGCGAGTGCAGATTTACCGCGACGCGGTGCAAAACGCCAACCCCATCGGTCGCAGGGTCAACGACAACATCGCCGCGTTGTGCATGGTTCACGTCGCCGACACCGATGAGGAGGCCTACCAGTCAGCCGCGCGTGAGGGCGAATGGTTCGTAGGAAAAGCCGAGGAGTTGTACGCTCCGTGGGCTGGCCGCGCCGTTCCCCAGAGTTACCAGTTCGCCGTCAATGCGGTGCAGGAGGAAAGGGTCGACAAGACCGCCGACGACCACATTGAGTCCGGCGCGTTTGCCATGGGCAGCCCCGAAACGGTCATCAAGACCATCGAGAAGTACCGCGAGGCCGGTGTTGACCAGATACTGTGCTTCATGCAGATGGGCAACCTCGAACACAGCAAGATAATGAACAGCATCCGCCTGTTCGGTAAGTACGTCATACCGCACTTCCTGTAGGCTGCCGCAAGCTCCCCGAACTCTTCGGCTCGCCCCGCCATCATTGGGAAATCGATGGCGGGGCGCGCTAAATCACTCAGCGAAGCAATGCGATGTGGCGAAACATCAAGTATTATGTACTTGCGCTGGTCATCATTCTCACCACCACGGTGGCTTCGACCGCGCTCCAAATTCTGGGGACTTCTTTCCCAATCGGACACCCGGTCAGTACGCTGGCAACCAACTTGTCGGGCGTAACTTTAGGAACAATAGTCATGGTGATCGGATTTCTAAAAGACAACCGCCTCGAAGAAGAACGCAATCGTACCGAAAGAGAACGGAAACGTGCGGATGCTGCCGAGGCCAGGATACAGGCCGCCGAAGTCCAGGCTCAGTTGGCAGAGGCCAAGGTTCAACAGGAGCGTGAACGTTCTGAATACCTGCTGGAAGAATTGAACAAAGCCCGGGAACGATACGAGCAGGCCGCCGACGCGATCATCCAGCACCTCCGCGACTGGGGCGGACCCGCCGCGCAAGAGCGTGACTCCGACGTGTGAACAACTCGTCGGGTTCGCGGCAAACGAAGGGGCGGGTTCCAGACCCGCCCCTTGAAATTTCGCGCAATTGGCCCGGCGATCAGTCGGAGGATGGCAACTGCTTGGCTTCCTGCAACTCCATCGGCTCGCCGTTGAGGCGCAGGTCGCATTTGCCGGCCTTGGTGATGAGTACGGACACGCTGCCGTCTGCCGAGGTCAGGCGTTTGCCCATCGTAACCTCAGGTGCGTCGTCCGCCGGAGCAAGGCCGCCGAAATCCACCTCGGGCCCCTTGATCTGCAACTCGATGTCGCCGTCGGTCAGATCGCCATCACCGCTGGCCTTGCTGACGATCATCTCCGCCCCGCCGGGGCCGACGTAACGCTGTCCGGTTTTCAGGTTCATCGCTGTCGATACCTCAATAATTTCTTAATGTCTTGCAGGGATTATAGTCAGCCCAATCCCGGAGCGTCAACGCGGGCCGCGTGCTATGCTCGGCCCATGGCGCACTGTGCAACGGAGCCTCCAATGCCTGGCCACATACTGGTAGTCGAGGATGATCCCGGCATCGCGCGAGTCATCGGATTGTACCTTGAACGGGACGGCCACAAAGTGACGATCGTGGGCGACGGCGTTACCGGGTTGCAAATGGCGCGGGATGTGCGGCCCGACCTGATCGTGTTGGACATAATGTTGCCCCGCCTCGACGGCCTGGAGATTTGTCGAACCCTGCGCTCCGAGTCTGATGTGCCAATCATAATGGCCACAGCCAGGGTCGCGGAAGACGATCGGCTCACCGGCTTCGATCTGGGCGCCGACGATTACATCGCGAAACCGTTCAGCCCGCGGGAACTGGCGGCCCGTGTCCGCGCTGTTCTCCGGCGCGCGTCGCGGAGCGGGGTCAGCGCCGCTCCGTCTTTGATCCAATACCAGGGTATAACCATCGATACCCGTACCCGCACCGTGTCGGCGGACGGGCACGTCCCAACCCTCACGCCCACCGAGTATCGTTTGCTGACCATCCTGGCCAGGGATCCCGGACGTCCGTTTTCCCGGGATCAGATCATCGAGTGGGTGTTCGGGTACGATTTCGACGGGTTCGACCGCACCGTGGACGTTCATGTCGCCAACCTGCGCCGCAAGATAGAGCCAGACGTCAGGAAACCGCGCTACATCCAGACGGTTCACGGTGTGGGATACCGGTTCGGCGATGCGTAGATTGCGGTTCGGACTGCGCGCCCGGTTGGCCCTGGGGTTTGCCGTGATCCTGGTGCTCGCGATGTCTGCGGTGGCGGTGTTCACCGGTTATGTGGCGAGCCGGGAAGTGCATTTCGTTCAGAGCGAACAGGACAGGGTTCGTTCCAACCGCGTCCAAATTGCGCTGGCCGACTATTATTCGTCCAACGGCAGTTGGCAAGGTGTCGATCGGTTCATATCCCGCATCGGTTTCCAGACGGAGTTGGCTATCGTAGTGAGAGACTCCAAGGGAGATATCGTTGGTGAAACTCACGGCCGGGATCGCCGGGGCCATCGTGATCACCATGTTCCTCCTATAGCGGCGCAGTTTTTCACGCCGGTAGTGGCGCAGGGCGTTGAAATCGGGTCGGTAGCAACGGCAACGGAGAGAAGAGGGCATTTCATTCCGGTGTCACCCGAACCCGGCGCGCCTCCTGCCGGCGAGTTGGAACCCTCGCTGACGATGTTTGCTGACGCGGTCCAACGGACGCTTACCGTGGTGGGCCTGGGCGCGGTTGTCGCAGGGGTTGTGCTGGTCATGCTCTTCTCTCGCCGGGTGTTGGGATCCATTGGCAACCTGACGATGGCGGCGCGAGAACTCGGCAGCGGCGATCTATCCAGTAGGGTATCCGTCCGCGGCAACGACGAGGTGGCTGAACTGGGCCGCGCGTTTAACAACATGGCCGATGCCCTTGAGGGTTCGGAAGCCCAGCGTCGCAACATGGTGGCCGACGTTGCCCACGAACTGCGCACGCCATTGGCTAACATACAGGGACACATCGAGGCGATGCAGGATGGTCTGCTCCAGCCCGACGCCGAAAACCTCGATACCGTCCACCAGCAGACGATGAACCTGAACCGCCTGGTTGACGATTTACGCCTGCTGGCCGAGTCGGAATCCAGAGATTTGCGACTGACTCCGGAGCCGATGTCGCTGGCGGACGTCGTGGAACGGGTCGCGGATTCATTCCGGCCACGAACCAACGCCGCGTCCATCGAAATGATGGTTGCCGTGCCGGACGACCTGCCCACCGTGAACGCCGATCGCCTTCGCATCGAGCAGGCGCTGACCAATTTGATTGACAACGCCGTTGAGCATACTCCTCCCAACGGCAAAATCACGATCGCCGCCGAAAACCTGCGGGACACGGTTCGGGTATCGGTGGCCGACACCGGGCCGGGAATCCCTGCCGATGCCCTGCCGCGCGTGTTTGATCGGCTCTACCGGGCTGATCCGTCCCGTCAACGGGGCGCCGGCGGCTCAGGGTTGGGCCTTGCCATCGCGCGGCAGTTGGTGGAAGCACACCGGGGAATCATTTGGGCCGAGAGCGTCGAAGGCGTCGGCAGCCGTTTTGGATTCGATCTCCCTCTCTCTCAACATTGATAATTTCTTAACATCGCCTCCCTATCCTGCCTCCCATCAAAGCCGTCCACCAACGCAAACAACACAAGCGGCGGCCAAGGGAGGCAAAATGCTCAACAGAATCCGGAACATCAAAAAGCGGTGGATCATCATATCCGCCACCGCCGTTTTGCTGGCGGTGGCCCTGGTGTCCGGCGTGGCGCTGGCTGCGGACGCCAGGGGCGAGCTCATGGCCAACACACTCGATCAGAGCGCCAATTACGGAAAACGAGGCGGGTCAAATTCAGACGCCCTGTTGCTGAGAGTCGCGGAAATCGTCGGCGTTGAACAGTCCACCCTTGCCGCCGCTTTCGGGACGGCCCGCACTGAGCAGGTGGACGCGCGGTTTGATTCCTACGTGGGGTTGCTGGAGGCCGGCGGCACCCTGACCGAGGAACAGGCGGACTCCGCCGACACCTGGTTTTCAGCGCGCCCGGCGGGCCTGGATTGGGTGACCGAAGCCATGGTACGCGTCGCGCCAACGGATCAAACCACAGCGCGGTTGACCAGATTGGTAACGGCCGGCCAACTGACCCAGGAGGAGGCCGAATCCATCGCCACCTGGCACGCCGACCGTCCCGACTCCCTGCCGGTATCGTCCTCCCTGCGTGGGGATTACCACGATAGTCGCTGGGGGGAACACCGAGGCGGCTTTGGCGGAAAACGCGGCCACCGCTAAACCGATCCGTCGCGCCGTTCACGTTGACTTGATCCAGCGGGTTCAGGGGCGGTCTTTGGGCCGCCCCGGTTTGTTTGTGGTAAATTACGGCCAATCCCAAACCAAGACCGCAAGTGGGGAGTTTGCCGCTTATGCTCGACTACAAGCCCAACATTGTTCTGTCTGATCCCGAAGAGAATTACCGCGTGGTTGGCACTCGGCCAATTCGCCACGATGGCCCCGACAAGGTGATGGGCCGCGCCCGATACGCGGCCGATATTCATCTGCCGGGGATGCTGCACGGCAAGATTCTGCGCAGCCCATACGCCCACGCGCGCATCCGCAGCATCGATGCCAGCCGCGCCCTTGCACTGCCCGGCGTCCATGCCGTCGTCACCGCCGCTGATTTCCCCGAGGTTTCTGCGGAAATCAAGGACCAGGAGGAGGGCGCGACGGTCAACTATGGTTTCTACAGCCGCAACGTGATGGCGCGCGAAAAAGCCCTTTATCTGGGCCACGCCGTTGCCGCGGTCGCCGCCGACTCGCCGCACCTGGCAGAGGAAGCCCTGGCGCTGATAGACGTGGACTGGGAGGTTTTGCAGCCGGTGCTGAATGCCCAGGACGCGATGGCCGACGGCGCTCCCTCCGTGCATGAACGGTTGGTCACGCTTGCCAATCCCGCTCTCCGTTCGGGCGGCTGGTCTGAAGAAGACACCGGCGACGGTTCCAATGTCTCCAACCACTTCACCTTCACGCTGGGCGATCCGGAAGCGGGTTTTGCCGAGGCCGACGCCATCGTGGAGCGCGAATACCGGACCAGCCAGGTCCACCAGGGCTACATTGAGCCCCATTCGGCCACTGCCCGCTGGAACAGCGACGACACCGTCACGATATGGGCCAGCAGCCAGGGCCACTTTGCGTTGCGCGACCACACCAGCCGCATTCTCGGCGTGTCGGTCAGCCGCGTGAACGTCATCCCCATGGAGATCGGCGGCGGATTCGGCGGAAAGGGGCAGGGTGGTTGTTACCTGGAACCGGTCGTTGCCGCGCTGTCTCGTAAAACCGGCCGCGCCGTGAAAATAGCCATGACTCGCACCGAGGTTTTCACCGGGACCGGTCCCACGTCCGGCTGCACAATCAGGGTCAAGGTCGGAGGCACCCGCGATGGACGGTTCACGGCCGCCGAGGCGACGCTGATTTACGAAGCGGGAGCATTCCCAGGCTCTCCGGTGCCCAGCGGTTGCCGCACCATGTTCGCGCCCTATGAGATTCCCAACGGCTTTATCGAAGGCTACGACGTGGTGATCAACGTTCCCAAGTCGGGGGCATACCGTGCGCCGGGTTCGCCGGCCGCATCGTTCGCCGCCGAGCAGGCCATCGACGAGCTTTGCGAAAAGCTGGAAATCGACCCGTTGGAGTTCCGCCTGAAGAATGCCTCCAGGGAAGGCAGCCGTCAGATAGCCGGACCCACCTTCCGTCGCATCGGGATGGTGGAAGTCCTGCAGGCAACGCAGGAGCATCCGCACATCACCGCGCCGGTGCCGGAACCGTCCGCGCCGGGGAGGCTCACCGGTCGGGGAATCGCCGCCGGCGCGTGGTTCAACGGAACCGGGCCGGCCAGCGCGGTCGCCAGCGTCATGCCCGACGGCACCGTCAGCCTGATCGAAGGTTCGCCGGATATCGGTGGGTCGCGCGCCGCCATGGCCATGCACATCGCTGAAGTGTTGGGACTGCCGGCCGAAAGAATCAAGCCGTCCATCGTGGACACCGACAGCATCGGTTACAGCAGCGGAGCCGGTGGCAGCGGAGTCACATTCAAAATGGGAACCGCCGTGTACCAGGCCGGCGAGGACGTGCGACGCCAGATGATCGAACGGGCCGCGCGAATCTGGGACGTTCCGGTAGAGGACGTGGAATACCAGGAGGATGGCACGTTGGCTCACAGGTCCGACGATGCCCTGCGTATGACTTTTGATCAACTGGCCCGCCGTCTCAATGGCACGGGAGGCCCCATCGTTGGGCGAGGCACCGCCAACCCTGCCGGCGTAGGCAACGCTTTCGCCATCAACGTGGCGGATGTGGAGGTTGACCCCGAAACCGGCAAGGTGGACGTTCTGCGATTCACCGCCATCCAGGACTGCGGCAAGGCCATCCACCCGAGTTACGTTGAAGGTCAAATCCAGGGCGGCGCGGTGCAGGGCGTTGGCTGGGCGCTCAACGAGGAGTATTACTTCGACGACAACGGCCAGATGCTCAACTCGTCATTCCTGGACTACCGGATGCCAACGTCACTCGATCTGCCCATGATCGACACGGTGATCGTGGAGGTTCCCAACCCCGGGCATCCGCTGGGCGTGCGCGGAGTCGGTGAAGTGTCGCTGGTGCCGCCCATGGCCGCCATCGGCAACGCCATCACCAACGCCACCGGCGCAAGGATGGAATCGCTGCCCATGAACCCGGCGGCCGTGTTGGAAGCCATCTGGGAGCAGAACGGCGACTAGGCACTTGGGCGTTCAAAGGTAGGGGCGGGTTTCAAACCCGCCCCTACTTCTTTTTGTGGCCGGTTATTCTACGGCGCCAATCGAACCAGGAAACTGGCTTCCCCCAGGGGCATGCCATCGAACGCGATGGCGGCGACGTGGCGACCCAGGCGCGTCACCGGGATGCGGAAAGGCTTGATCCAGCGCTGGAAGAAGATGCCTTCCTCCCATTCCACTTCTTGCGGCGGAGGGCTGGAAAGGCTGGCGCCCGGGGCGCGGATGGTGACTTCCAGCGTATGCCGCCCGGCGTTGGCGCCGGCGATGCAGAACGCCAGGTGAGCGTCCACCTCGGTCAGCACACGCGGCCCATCGTCGCTGGGCGGGCTGTCCGGCATGGGGATGTCCACCAGGTCGACAACCCCTTTGAAACTGAGGTTGTCCCCTTCGCCTTCTTCGGTTTCCCGGCAAAACAAAGCGTATTTAAGGTACACTCCGCTACGGTCAGTAGTAGTCAACGGGCGGCTCCGTTTGGCCCACACGCCAGCGGGCGATATCGTCTCTCGCGATTGTAGCACCGCCCCGGCCCGACGGCAAAAACGGTTGCACCAAACAAGGAGGTCTCATCATGGCATTGACCGCTGACAAATTCGCCCAGGGAATGAACACCGACCAGTACATCGACATCATCAAGGTCAACAAGGATCCCTTCCTGCAGATCCATTCGGGCGTTGAAATCCCCGATAACGTGCTGGAGTATTTCAATGGCCTGGACCGGCCGGTTAATCTCGCCGTTTTCACGTCGGACTGGTGCGGTGATGCAATGTCCACGACGCCGGCGATCCTGCGGCTGGCCGACGCTTCGGACAACATCAATCTGTCGGTGTTCAACCGGGATGACGAACTCGACTTGACCAACAGCTTTCTGCCGGACCACCGTGCCGGCACGGTGCCCGTGTTCGTGGTTTTGGACGAGAACATGGGAGAGGTCGCCCGGTTCGTCGAAACTGCCAAATCGCTGGTTCCCGCCATCGACGCCATGGATGAGATGGTTGCCCAGGCCGCCGCGTCCGTGACCGATGAGGCGGAGAGTCGCCAGCAGGCCCGTGGCCGCCGTACTGCGCATCGCGTCAGCAAGGCTGCCGAGTGGGGCGCGGTAATCCTCAACGAGTTTCAGGAGACCGTCGCCGATGGTTTCGGGCGTGCGGCCGCCGATCGCCCCGCTGAGGGTGGCACCGAGTGGCCGCCACAGGACTGAGATCATTCCCATAGCCACGGATTCTCGACCCACCCGAACCACAAAACTTCAGAGGCAGGCTCGCCAAGATGCCCGACGACAACGAAACATTCACCATAATCACCATGGAAGACATGGCGGCAGTTTTCGCGGTTACCGATGATTTTGCGATCCACCGCGAATCGGTCAGTGTCGAACTGGCCCGCGAAGATCCTGGAAAGATCAACATAACCGCCGACGGCAAGGTTGAAATCACCCTGCCGGCCAGCGTATCTCCGCAGGACTACGGCGACACCATCCGCGCCGAGCTTGAATCGCGCGGATATGCCCACAATCCGGGGCAGGTCGTCTCCAATGAGGGCGAAAGCGAAGGCGACGACGAAGAGGACGATGACTGGTTGTCATGAGTCGCGGACGGTGAAAACGCAGGGGCGAATAATCATTCGCCCCGTTGGTGAACAAACTCCAGGGGCGGGCTTCACACCCGCCCCTGCTTTCGTTTTAGTATCCGGCTTCGCGCCACTCGAACGCCAGCGTGGCGTAGCGCACGAACACCGCGCCGCCCGGCGCTGCCATCGGCCCGTTCATCGCCAGTATCGCGATACTCACCTCGTCGCCGGCCTTGGGTTCCGCCGACACGACGACGCGCTGCGGGACGTTGAATCCCTGAACGGTAGCGCGTTCCCGGTCGCACTCTCCGTTGATCCAGATCTCGCCGTAGTCGTCGATGCACGACTCGAACAGGCAGCGCGCGCCTTCGATGGAACGGCCGGCAACCTCGGCAGGTAGCGTGGCCTTGATGCGATACCAGACGAACGAAACTCCCCGCCTGCGCCACGCCGCAATATCGGAGCAATCCTCCCACCCCGAATCGTCGAAGTCGGGCAGCCGGCAAGGCGACCCTTCCGCCTCGCTGACGACGCCCTCATTGGCTTCGCCGGGCACGAAACCGTTGGCGCACTTCCATTGCCCTCCCACGGTCGCCAGGTCGGCGGCGTTCTGCAGATCAAGTGTGGCTCGTGGCATGGTGTCTCCTCCTGATGGTCGGTTGAATTGAGTGTGGAGCAGCGAACGGGTCAGACACCGGTGATTCGCACGCCGGAATGAGTCCGGTAAATGCGGTTGATGTTGACCAGCAATGGCGTGATCTGTTCCACGTATTTGGCGTTGTAGAGCGCGCCGGCGTCAACGGGCCGCAGGTTGGGAATCTTGCGTGTGAGATCCATGACCGCCTGTTTGGCGTCGGCATCGTCGGCGCAGATCACCACGTCCTCGTCCAGGGTCACTCCGGGCTTCAGCAGTTCTTCGGCGGACACATTCTGGAACGCCGCTACTATTTTGGCGCCGGGGGCGGCGGCTTGCGCTTCTTCCGCTGCCGATCCCGCTTCCACTTCCTCGGCGATTGCGCCGACACCGCGCTCGAAGCGCATGGGGGCGATGACGGTGACCACGGTCTTGCCGTTCAACGCGTCGCCCACGCCGGAAATGGTGGGGGACATTCCGTTGTACGGCATGGTCAGGAATACCACGTCCGATTGCGCCGCGGCATCCTCGTTGACCGCTCCTGATATGGCCTTGCCGGGCGCGAGACCCAGCAGTTCGTCCACCGCTTCCTGAGCCCTGCCGGCGTCCCGTGATCCGATGATCACAGACTCTCCGGCCATTGCCAGTCTCAGGGCCAACCCTTTGCCCTCCGGTCCGGTTCCTCCCAGAAATGCCAGCATCAAAAAACGCCTCCGGTAACAAGTGCGGCGCAAGTATATCACCTTGAACGGCCGACCCATTCAGGCGGTGTGTTCGCCTCACAAACCCCGGCGGCGCCTATGTTACAATCGGCCCGATTGTCATTCAGGCAACCGCACATCACAAAAGGAGGAACAACGTCATGGCATTTTCGCTGAATCACGTGCACCTCAAGACTCCTGATCCCAAGTCCACCGCAGACTGGTACGTGCAGAACCTGGGCGCGACCGTGACCGCTGAAACGGCCAACGGTGGATTCCGGCTTGACCTCCATGGGCTGCCGCTCAACGTCACCGACCACATCGAGACTCAGACCCACCCCCAGAACTATGGGTTCGAGCACATTGCCATCGACACCACCGATATCGACGGCACCATCGAAGACCTCAAAAACGGTGGCGCTACCGTGCTGGAAGAAACCACAGTGGGCGGCGGCCGGCGTGTCATGTTCTTTGAAGGCCCCCAGGGAATCATCCTGGAAGTGCTTGAAGTCATCGACTGACCGCTAAACGCCGCATATTGCTGCGTGGGGGCGAATCGATATTCGCCCCTATTCTTACGTGGGGATCGTAACAATGGCCGACCATCGCCTTCTCATCTGTTTTGCCCATCCTGACGACGAAGCATTCCCCGTGGGGGGCACCATTGCCATGCATACGGCCCGTGGGGTCACGGCGCGGTTGATCACCACGACTTCAGGCGAACTTGGCGAGATTCGCCAGCCGGGGTCCGCCACTCGCGAAACTATCGGGGAAGTTCGCCGGGCCGAACTTGCCGAGGCCATCAGGGAACTGGGCATCGAGTCACACGACGTCCTGGGTTACCGCGATTCCGGCATGGCGGGGTGGGACGACAATCACCACCCCCGGGCGTTCGTGCAGGCCGATGAGCATGAGGTTGTCGCGCGCCTGGTGTTTGAAATTCGCCGCTTCCGCCCCCAAGTGATCCTGACGTTCGGGCAGGATGGGCTCTACGGCCATCCCGATCACATTGCCATCTGCAACCACTCCACCACCGCGTTCCGGCTTGCCGCCGACCCAACGGCGTTTCCGCACCACATGGCCATTGGGATCCAGCCGCATCAAACGGATCGCCTGTTTTACAGCGTGCGTCCCCAGGGGTTCCGCGTTCACATGGCGGAGACGCTGCAGGCGGCCGGTATCGATTTTCCCATGCCCGCTCCGGACCGGGCCAACGACGGTGTGGAAGTTACCAATATCCACATCACGTCCGACGTGTCCGAGGGCCTGGACGCGAAGATGGCCTGCATCAAGCGACACTTCACGCAATTGCAACCCGATTGGCCCTACGAACGGGTGCCCCGCGAGGTCACCGCGTCGGTGATTGGCATCGAGCATTTCATCAGGGCCGAGCCTCCGGTAGCGCCCGGCGAAGCCGTGCCCGCCGACTTTTTCGCCGGCCTCTAACTCGGACTCTACTGAGGAATTACGTCGGCGACTGAGATCCGCGCGTCAGGAAACGCCGCCGGTGAAAGGGATTCGTCCAGCCCGTAAACCCGCACCCGCGCGTAGCCGCCGGCCATTGGTTCGTCATGGATCTCGACGCTGCGGGCGTTGATGTCGCCCAGCCACACTTCCGGTATCCCGTGCATGGCGTACATAGGCAGCTTGTGCCGGCGGTCGAAACTTGCGGTCGAATCCGCTACTTCGATCAACAAGGCGATGTCTTCAGGCAACAAGGCGATGTCTTCAGGCCCGGGGTGTGCTGAAACGTAACCATCGTCCTTTCGATACACAATGGCGATATCCGGCTCCGGCTCGTTTCCAGCCGCCAGCCGCACCGGGTTTTGTACTCTTACCGTGATGTATCTGCCCAGCTTCGTAAAAAAATCCTCCGAAAAACGGGTAACGCAGTAGGCATGCTTACTGCCGATTGGCGCCACCTCAATTATTTCGCCCGCCAGCAGTTCAACCCGCTCATCGGGCCTGAGAATGCCCGCCTCGGCCATCGCATAGTATTCTTCAACCGTGAAACGCCGCCGCCGGCCGTCATACTTGCAGAACAGTTCTCCGCCCAGCAGCTCGATTCCGTCGCCTTTCGTCAGGATGCCGGCCTGGCCCATGGCAAAGTATTCGTCCACGTTGAACTTTCGGCGTTCGGGCAGCTTGGTTATCGTCGCGGTCGCCATGCTTTTCACCGTCCGGGATTATGGTGGCTCACCACATTATAGCCGCGCAAGAAAAAGGGGCGTCCACAAGGACGCCCCAGGCATGGCTGACAGTGCCGCGCCTTTATGCAGGCCGCTGGATGATCTCCAGGCTCACCTTGTCCGGCGCTTCGACGAACATTACCTGCGACCCCGACGGCATCGTCCAGGGTTCACAGATGATGTTGGCGCCGTTGGACCTGAACGTTTCGAAAGCGCTCTGGATGTCGTCGGTCTCAAACCCGAAGTGGTCCAGGCCGAAGCGCGGGTGCGTTGAGCCGGGCACGGCGTTCTCGCCCTCAGCCTCCCCGGAAACGGTCAGCAACGGTCGGCCGTCCAGCTCAAGCTGGTGGGACACGGTGTTGGCCAGCGGGCGGGTGGACACAATCTCCGCGCCGAAGTTATCGACGTAGAACTTGGCTGCGTTGTCAGGGTCTTCGCTCCTCAGATGCAGGTGGTTGCAGACGAATTTCATGGTGGGTTCCTCCGGATAGTTGCGGTACGGGGTTTGTCGGGACGATCTGTTGATCAGAGGTAGTCGGCGATTTGCTTGTCGTAGTCGTCCTTGCGGGTCACCTGGGCGATCAAATCCGCCGACGCCAGGGAGTCGCGCAGGTCACCCGGCGCCACGCCGTCGCGCAGAGCTTTCAGGGTGTCGTACACGGCCTTGATGGCGGCCTGGAAGGGCAAGTGGCCCTGCAACGCCACGCGAACGCCGTTCTGGCCCAACCACGCCTTGTCGGACAGTTCGCCGCCGGCGCCGCCCAGCAGCAGCGGAATGTTCAGCTCGGCGTTGACCGCCTCGACTTCGGCCCTGGTGCTCGCGCCCGCCAGGAAAATCGCGTCCACGCCGGCGGCCTCGTAGGCCTTGACGCGGCGGATGCACTCGTCGAGTCCTTCGGCCAGGCTGCTGGTGCGTCCTGCCACGACGAGATTGGGGTCGGTGCGTCCGGAAAGCGCGGCTTTCATCTTGCCCACGCCCTCTTCCAGAGAAATGAACCGCGCGCCGCCGCCAAACTGCATCGGCAACACGGTATCCTCAATGGTCAACGCGGAGACTCCCGCCGCTTCCAATTCTTCAACCGTGCGCTTCACGCTGAGAGCGTTGCCGTAGCCGTGATCAGCATCTACCATGAGGCTCAACTCGCCGGCGCGGCAGATGCGGTAGATCTGCTCGGCGAACTCGCTGAGGGTCAGCACCACGTAGTCGGGCGCGCCCAGCACCGTTCCGCTGGCGATTGATCCGGCGAACATGCCGACCTCGAACCCCAGGTCCTCTGCGATCCGTGCCGAAATAGGGTCAAAAACGGAACCGGGATGCACGCACACATCGCCGGCCAGCACCCCTCGATACCTCTCCCTTCGCTTGGTGTAATCCATATCCAGTTGGCTCCTTCATTCCAGCCTGTTGCAGCGTTAGCGTCTGCTCGCGTGTATTCTAACCGAATGGGAATCACGCGCAACCTGCGGCCGTTGCAACCGTCGAATATCGTAGGCGTCGATTTCAGCGGCGCCCGAGCCGACAACAATACATGGATGACCCGGGGCAGGTTCGACGCTGACCATCACCTGGTATTGGACGGTGCGTGGCGAGTGCAGCGCGAGGAGCTGTATCACGTGTTGCTGGCGCTACCGACGCCGGCTGTCGCCGCCCTGGATTTTCCGTTCGGCGTACCCGCCGCATTTGCGGCCCATTTGGGCGACGGCCGACCTGCGCTGGCAATGCCAGATGTTTGGGATGCGTTGGCGGAGATGACGCTGGACGGCTTCTGGGCGTCGCGCAACGAGTTCGTCGCCGCACACGGCGAACCCAAGCGGGCCGGCGACCGCCGTTACCATCCCGAAAGCTATTCGCCGCTGCACTCGGTGAATCCCAACATGGTGCCCATGACATTTCGCGGAATGAACCTGATGCGCCGCTGGCGCCTGGAGCAACCCAGCCGATGGCACGTTCCGCCGCTGCCGGCGCCCGCCGCCGACGGCAACGTAGTCACCCTGTTGGAACTGATGCCCGGCGCGCTACTGAGATCCCTGGGGTTACCATTCAAGGGATACAAAAAAGGACGACGATCCCAGGAGCTGCGGCGCGTCATTCTGGACAATCTGTCCGATGCGTCGGGAATCACCGTCCCCAACCTGGCATCCGTTCGGGGTGATTGCCTCGCCAACGACGATTGCCTGGACTCTTTAGTCGCCGCCGTCGGGGCGGCTATGTGGGCACAAGACGCCGGGTGTTTCCGCCATCCGAATGCCACCAACGGCGAAAAACTCATGGCCCAACTCGAAGGCTGGATCTACGTCCCCAAAACCGGCTGACCCTTTATCACAACCCGAAATCCAACATCCTGCAAATCCTGTCGTGGACTTTACGCCACATCCCGTCCCTTACCCCCGCTGCCGTCCCACCAGAAACCAAACCAGCCCGATCGCCAGCGCCGCTCCCACCAACTGCATGGCGATGAACAATGGAACCGAACCAGGGTTGATGCCGGCGAACGTGTCGGAGAACATCCGCGAAATCGTAACCGCCGGGTTGGCAAAACTCGTGGATGAGGTGAAGAAGTACGCCGCCCCGATGTACGCTCCCACGGCGACCGCCACCACCGCGCCCCGGCCGCGCGGTATCAGGAAGATCACCATCAGCAGGCCGAGGGTGGCGATTACCTCCCCCAACCATTGGCCGGGGCCGCCCCGGACCTTGGTTGACACCACGACGGGCGGCAAAGAGAACATCAGGTTGGCCAGGATCGTGCCGACAACGCCGCCGGCCACCTGTGCAACCACGTAGGCCGCCCCGTCGCGTACCGGCCTGCCTTTCAACACCACATCGGCCAGTGTTACCGCCGGGTTGAAGTGCGCGCCCGAAATTGGACCGAATGCCCAGATTAATGCCATGAGCGCGAACGCCGTCGCCACCGCGTTCTCAAAAAGTTGCAACCCAACGTCGCCCGGACTCAAACGCTCTGCCGCAATGCCACTGCCGATCACCGACATCAGCAGAAAGGCGGTTCCGACGGCCTCTGCCGCCAGCCGTCGGACCAACGATGGCATCAGCGGCGCTCCCATCGAACCGAACGGCTCAAATGCAAAAAACCGGCGGATGAGACGCTCGCCTGCCCGAAAAGCGAGGTGCGCATGTAAACCGAGTTCTCCACGGCGAGGCAGTCTAAATCCTCAATCGGGCCCGGTCAACTGTTACGGTTTGACCGGCGAGCGGGGGCGTTGCTACCATCGCGTCATCACGTATTGGCCTCATGGAGTTCGTAATGCCTGTAACTGACGTTAACATAACAAGCCGCACACCCTATGCCGGTGGTCAATCATTTGGCGACCACGGCGAATACGTGAGAACCGAAGGCACCCTGTCGTTTTCGGTGGACCCGGCGAATCCTGCCAATGCCGCCATCGTAGATCTGCAGCACGCTCCCGTTGACGGCGCCGGCCGCGTTCGGTTCGAGTCCGATTTCACCCTGATTGCGCCCAGCGAATCAGACGCCGGCAACGGCCGGTTGATCGTCGAAATCGTCAACAGAGGGCGACGGCGGACGGTGGCGTTTTTCAATCGCGGGCCGACGCCTCCGATCACGTCATCCGAAGTGCCAGTAGGCGACGGGTTTCTGCTCAATCACGGCTATTCGATCCTCTCCATCGGTTGGCAGTGGGATGTGTACCGGAGCGACGCGCTGCTGGGACTGGACGCGCCGGAAATCGTCATCGACGGTCAACCCGTTTCGGGCCAGGCGTGCGTGGAAATGCGGCCCAACATCGCGGAAAACACCCGCCTGCTCGCCAACCGCGATCATCAGCCGTATCCCGTGGCCGACCTGGACGATCCCGACGCCGTCCTGATGGTGCGTGACTGGGAGGACGGTCCCGACACTGTGATCCCACGCTCGCAATGGCGCTTCCCCGACGCCGAACACATCACGCTGGATACGGGTTTCCGGCCCGGCAGGATTTACTATGCAATCTACAAGGCGGCCAGGCCGGTGGTGGTCGGTTGCGGGATGTTGGCCATCAGAGACGCGGCCGCCCGTTTCAGAAACCCCACGGACATTTCCGGCGGTTATGAGCGCATCTACGGGCACGGCGTTTCCCAGTGCGGCCGTCTGTTGCGCCACATGGTGTACCTCGGTCTGAACGTTGACGAAGGGGGCCGGCAAGTATTCGACGGGTTGCTGCCCCACGTGGCCGGTGGACGCATGGGTGAATTCAATCACCGCTTCGCCCAACCCTCGTGCCAGTCCAACCCGGGATTCGGGCACCAGTTCCCGTTTTCCGACAACAATCTCACCGACACGCTGACCGAGCAGACCGATGGGCTCCTGAACCGCCTGCGTGAACTCGATGCAGTGCCGAAGATCATTTACACCGACTCGGCGGCCGAGTATTGGCGCGGCGATGCCAGTCTCACCCACATCGACACGTCGGGTACCGGGGACCTGGAACCCGCGCCAGAAACCCGACGGTATCTGTTTGCCGGAACCCAGCATCTCCCGGGTGCGGTCGAACTGATGGTTGGGCAGGGACCCGACGGGTCCACCGGCATGCACCCATACAACGCGGTGGACTACATCCCACTGTTGCGTGCCGCGCTGTTCAACCTGGATCGCTGGGTATCGGAAGGCGTCGAACCGCCGGCGAGTCAGCACCCGCGACTGGATGACGGTACTGCGGTGGGACAAGACGCATACCTGAGAGGCGTGCCGTCGGTGCCCGACCGTGCCACTCCAGACACCGATCGTCTCTGGCGGGTTCGCGAGTTGGACGTTGGCCCCGATGCGGCGCATGGGATCGCGCGGTATCCGGTCAGCGAAGGCCGGGAGTATCCCCACCTGGTGCCCGCGGCTGATGCCGATGGCAACGACCTGGCGGGCATCCGTTTGCCCGATCTCACGGTACCTGTGGGTACGCACACCGGCTGGAATCTGCGGCATCCTGACACCGGGGCGCCGGAGCAGTTGATTTCAATGCAGGGATCGTCCCACTGGTTCCCCGCGACGGCTGAGCAGCGGAACCGATACAATGATCCACGCCTTTCCATTGAGGAGCGTTACGCCGGGCGAGAGGATTACGCCGCGCAGGTCAAAACCGCGGCGCACGTCATGGTCTCGGATGGTCATCTGCTTGCGGAAGACGTGGACCTTGTAGTGCAATCGTGCCTGGAGCGGTACGACCATGTCGTCGGGTCGCAGTAACCGGACAACGGCGTGACGGCGAATGGATGCTGACCCGGTTGTCCGGTAATCTCAATCGGTTCAGCGTTCGCCGTTATTCGTCGTAACTTGACGCTCTTCGGCGGCAAGAATACACTTTAATGCGAAACGCTCAGAGAATGAGCACCATGAGGTACCATCATCGCTATTCAACAGTCCAATGGCAACCCGGCATTCAGTGAAGACGTAGCACTATTCATAGACTGGGAGAACTTCAAAATCAGCCTGGCGGTGCGGGGCAGAACGCCCAACGTATCCGCACTCAAGGAAGAAGTCTCCAACCACGGCCGGGTGGTG
>CAZCZB010000002.1:0-63093 GCA_964502995.1 uncultured Dehalococcoidia bacterium | reverse complement strand
CGGCAAGGCCTATGCCGACTGGGTTACGCGCGCTCCGGAACTGAAAGGCGCGAGCCAATTCATCCAGGATCCTCCCTCGCTCTATGCGGCCGGCATTGAGCCGGTTTATGTGCCCACCAGGCTGCCGGTGACCGGATCCTACAATCCCGGTCGCACCATTGCCGTCAAGAACAGCGTTGACGTCAAGATGACCGCGGACTGCATTGATACGGCGCACAACTTCCCGAACATCAACACGTTCGTCCTCGTTTCGGGAGACTCGGATTTCATCCACGTCATCAACTCCCTGCGCGCCGTTGGCAAGCGGGTGTTGGTGGTCGGTGTTTCCTGGGCAACCTCCCGCCGCATGGCCGACCACGTGGACGGCCTGATTTTCTATGACGCGGATGTGGACCCCATCGAACCGGAACAGCCAGCGCCGCGCGGTCCCTATGCGCGCAACCGGCAGCCCGCCGCGACACAGTTGAGCAACCCCGGCCGACACCAGTTGCCCGAGGTCATTCGCGCCATCGAGGACGTGATTCGCACCGAACGGACCGCCGGTCATACCCTTCTGCTCACGTCGCTGAAACAACGGTTGGTGCGCCGCATCGCCGGCTTCGACGAGCGGAAACTCGGGTTCTCCGGATTCAAAAAGCTGATGCTGCGGGTGGCCGAAGAGGGGAACATCAAGATCAGGAGCGTGGACCTCGTCGACTGGATCCTGATGGCCGACGAGCCTGACCCCGTCCCGTCCGTCAGGGATGAGGACGACGAAACGGAACAGATGGATGACTTGCGGGCGGACCGGGCCGACACCGAGCCCGATGACGCCGAAGAGGGCACCCCCGTCTCCCTTGATGATCCCGGGCCCGCGTTCCAATCCGACGACGATGAATCGGAGGACGGCCCGGTTGTCGAAGCCCCGCCGCGGGCGGAACGGGCCGCTGCGGCGCCGGCAGACCCGCCCCAACCCAACTACGACGAATCACTGGCCGAGGCGATGGAAAACCTGGACCTGCCCGATTCCGACGACGCTGCCGGTGATCTGGCGCGGGTGGCCGATTTGATCGTTATGGGGCATACGCTTGAGGATCGCGACGGCGCAGATGAGGTGATGTTCAACGCGCTGTGCAACGAGATCAGCGAGGCGCTGGCAGCGGGCATCGAAGCCAACGATCCGTTGGTGGTATCCCACTGGAGCGGCCAGAGCGCGCGTTCCGATATCATCCGTTTGATCCGCTCGCTGGCGTCGAACGAGGTGTTCAAGTACCGCAACGTCAGCGTGCGAGACCCGGAATCCAACCGGCTGCGCCGTCGGCGGGTATTTGGCCTCAACCGTGAGCATCCCATAATCGGGATAACGCTGGCGGCCCGACTGGGATTGCCCTACGAACCGAATGCCGATTCGATTTCGGATGGCGGCGCCATCAACGACGCACTGGCCACCCCGGCCCTGGATGAACACGGTTCGGCGGAAGCCGCGCGGGATGATTCTGCCGACGACGCTGAACCCGCCGTCCTCGTTTCCTGACTGCTTTTGGCGACTGCGCGGGTTGACCGTCTAGGGCCAGACGGAACTCAACCCGCCGCGCCAGGCAGCGGCCAATTGGTTGACCGGCAGGTTGATGGCATTGCCGATTTGCAAACGGTGGCCGCCGGTTTCGCCCAAATAAGCGATTGGTACGTCGGCGTCGCGGGCGCGTCCGGCGACGGCTGCCAGATCAGCGGGTTCCACCGCCACCAGGATGCGGGAGGATGCCTCGCCGAATAGCGCGGCGTCCCAGCGGCCCGGCACAGACTGGGCGAATTCATAGGACGCCGTGAATCCCACTGCCCCGCTGCCTCCTATGCTGCCGTCGCCCAGTATGCAGCACTCGGCCAACGCGACCGCAAATCCGCCATCGGAGCAGTCGTGGGTAGACCTCGCCATCCCCTCGCGTATCAGCGTGCGGCACAGGGATTGCAGCCTGGATTCCAGCGCCAGGTCGATTTCAGGAATGCCGCGAATCATGCCGTGTACGGTGGCAAGGTACTCGCTGCCGGCCAGGTCGGGAACGCCCGCGGACAACCCGTCGGCTCCGAGCAAGACAACCGCCAGCCCGCCGGACGGGAACCCTGCGCCGCAGTGCAACCGGGCGTCGTCGAGCAGGCCCAACCCGCCAACGATCGGGGTCGGGAAAATCGCCGTGCCCTGGCTTTCGTTGTACAGGCTCACGTTCCCGCTGACCACGGGCAGGCCCAACGCCTCACACGCATCGGCCATGCCGGTTATGCAGCCTTCCAGTTGGTAGTAAATGTCCGGGCGTTCGGGATTGCCGAAATTGAGGCAGTCTGTCAGCGCCAAAGGCTCCGCGCCCACGCAGGACAGGTTGCGCGTTACCTCGGCGACCACTCGTTGGCCACCGCGATACGGATCCAGGAAACACTGGCGTCCATTGCCGTCAATGGCCACCGCGATGGCCTTGCCGGTGCCCTTGACCCGCAGGACGGCGGCGTCTGCGGCGCCCGGGCCGACGACGGTGTTGGTCTGCACCTGGTGGTCATACTGCCGATAAACCTGCTGCTTGCTGGCGATGTTGGGGGCTGCCAGCAATTTCAACAGAGTGGCGGCGGCTCCATTGGGGCCGGTTGCCTCCGACAGCGGAACGTCCCACAGGTCCAACCGCTGGCGCTGGACGTCTGCCGACGATTGCCGACCACTCAACCGGTATCTTGGGGCGTCGGCCAGATGCTCGACGGGCGCGGCTGCGATGGTCTCCGATCCGTCGGTGACCCGGGCGGTCTGCTCCCGGGTCACGACGCCGATGGTCTGGCACGGCACGTCCCACTTGGCGAAGACGTCGCGCACCGTGTCAACGTTCTCCGGCGACGCGACCAGCAGCATCCGCTCCTGGGACTCGGACAGCATGATCTCGTAGCCCGTCATCCCGGATTCCCGCCGGTGGACATTGGCGATGTCAAGGGCGAAACCCCGTTGACCACGCGCTACCGATTCCACCGCCGCGCTGGTCAGGCCCGCGGCCCCCAAATCCTGAAGTGCGCGTACCCTGCCGGTCTGCAACGCTTCCAGGCACGCTTCGATCAGCACCTTTTCCAGGAACGGGTTGCCGACCTGCACCGTGGGCCGCAGTTCCTGCTCCTCCTCGAATGTACGGGATGCGAGACCCGACGCGCCGTGGATTCCGTCGCGCCCTGTTCCCGCGCCGACCAGCAGCAGGACGTCGCCCGGCGTATCCGCGGCGGCGCTGGCGAGTTCGTCGATGCTGGCAAGGCCGACGCACATGGCGTTGACCAGCGGGTTTTGCGAATAGGACTCGTCGAAATAGATCTCACCCGCAACGTCGGGCACGCCGATGCAATTGCCATACCAACCGATGCCGTCCACCACGCCGCGCAACAGACGGCGGTTGGTGGGATCGTCGGGCGGTCCGAATCGCAGGGAGTTGAGGAGAGCGATGGGCCGAGCGCCCATGGCGAGAATGTCGCGGACGATTCCGCCCACGCCGGTGGCCGCGCCCTGCAAGGGTTCAACGGCCGACGGGTGATTGTGAGACTCGACCTTGAAGACCACCGCCAGACCGTCGCCTATGTCGATGGCGCCGGCGTTCTCTGCGCCGGCCTGGGACAGCGTGCGGGATGAGGTGGAAGGCAGCATCCCCAACAACGGGCGGGAGTGTTTGTATCCGCAATGCTCGCTCCACAGGGCGCCGAACATGCCCAGTTCCACCGGGTTCGGTTCGCGGTCCAAACGGTCCACGATCATCTGGTACTCCGCGGGCGACAGCGCGATTTCGTCCAGAATTTCTTTGCTTACGGGCATAGCGATCCAACCTGAATGTTGTTTAATCTAACGGGGGCTTGGCTCTAACCGGGGCTTGGCTTTAACGGGGGGCTTGGCAATTTGCTCACGAGACAGGGCGCGAATGGGTAATCGCGGCCCACGTCCGGCCAAATGATGCGTGTCTATAGTATCCCGCCGACCACAACCAGGGTCACACCGCCTACGGCCATCAGCGTCCCGATAACCAACTCCCTGGTGACCGATTCGGTGCGCCTCAGGAATAACCGGGCGAGGAACAGAGTAACCAGCGGGTTGCACGACACTATAGGGCTGATAACCAGGATGCTGGAACCCTCACGCGTCACCGCAAAGTACAGGGACATGACGGCGCAGGCCGCCGCGAACCCGGCCAGGAACGCGAACATGGCGGCGCGGGCGCTTGATTTGACGCCGGCCGCTGCCTCCTTGCCGAACAGTGGAGCCAACAACAGCGTCGCGAAAAACATGCTGCCGGCTGCCATGATCAGCGGCGAACCGTAGAGGTTGCTCAGGACGCGACCGCTCAACGTGGCCGCGCCGTAGCACGCGGCGGCGGCGATCGCCAGGCCGTATCCGAGAACCGAGTGCCAGTCCCGTCCCCAACTCTGACGCAGGAAGTTCCCTCCGGTGACCGCAAGACCGGTCACCACGACCACGGTGCCGATGCCGATCGGGACGTTGAGATGCTCGTTGAATCCAGGGACTCCGAAACGCGTGAAGGTGATGGCGTAGAGGGCGGAAAAAAGCGCCGCCCCGCCGACGATGGGCGTTACCCGCGACGCCCCCACTATGCTGATGGCGATGTACTGCTGTGAGCGACCGCCCATGTAGGTCAGGATGCCGTTGCCGAGCAGCCACACCATGGCCACCGCCGGCAGGGTGATCACGGCGTTGAAATCGAAAACCAGGGCAAGGGTTCCCGCGAGGAGGGTGGATGCCACCAGGGAGATCAGCGCGCTGGGCATGGGGCGAATCCCGCCCGATGCCGACATTCCAAGCCTGGCCAGCACGGCCGAACTGCCGAACCCCAACACCGCGATGCACGCGAGACCCAGGGACAGGAGCATGACTAGACGGCGCGACCCGTCGCCGCGTCGATTATGGAACCAAAAATAAGGTTGCCGTCGTCGGAGCCGAGCAGCGTTTCGCAACTGCGTTCGGGATGAGGCATCATCCCCAGCACGTTGCCGCGTTCGTTGGTGATTCCGGCGATGTTGGCAACGGATCCGTTGGGGTTGGCTGCCGCTATAACCGCGCCGTCGGGGTCGCAATACTTGAACAGGACCCTGCCGTCAGCTTCCAGTTGGGCCACCGTTGCGGCGTCGGCATAGTAATTGCCCTCGCCGTGGGAGACCGGGACGGCCAGCGATTGCAATGGCTGGCACCGCGTGGAGAAGATCGTGTCGCTGCGTTCGGCGCGCAGGTGGGTCCACTGGCACCGGTACTCAAGGTGGCCGTTGCGACGCAGCGCGCCCGGCAGCAATCCCGCCTCGCAGAGAATCTGGAACCCGTTGCAGATTCCGATCACCGGCCCGCCATTGGCCGCAAAGTCTCGCACCGCGTCCATGACGGGAGAGAACCGGGCGATGGCGCCGGCCCGCAGGTAGTCTCCGTAGGAAAACCCGCCCGGCACGATGATGGCGTCGCAACCGTTGACGCTATCGCTTTTGTGCCAGATGTATTCCGCTTCCTGGCCCAGCACTCCGTTGACGGCGTGGTGGCAATCGGTGTCACTCCAAGTGCCGGGGAAAACCAGGATGCCGAAGCGCATGGGCCGTTATTCCATTGATTCCAGCAGGCGGGATACGGCAGCGTTGACCATGCTGCCGTCGGCTTTGCCCCGCACCTGGGGCATGATGCGGCCCATCACCTTGCCCCGGTCGCCCGGGCCGCTGGCTCCGACCTCTGCGATCACCTGGCGGGCCAGCGATTCAATGGCGTCGGCGTCCATCTGCTCCGGCATGTATTCCTGCAGGATGGCCAGGGCAATCTGTTCCTTCTCCACCAGGTCGTCGCGGCCGCCCTGACCGAACATCTCAATGCTCTCGCGCCGGTCCTTGACCTGCTTGGTGAGAACGTCGGTTACGCCCTCGTCATCCAACTCCGTCAGAGAGTTCTTTTCCGACAATTGGATCTGGCTCTTGAGGAAACGCAGGGTCTCCAGTCGCTCCCGGTCGCGGGCGCGCATGGCGTTGCGGATATCCTCTTCCAGTCGTTCCTTGATGCTTGCCATTCTGTACCGCCATTCCGGCGCCGCAGTCGCCCATGTTCAGTGTTTCGGCGTCAGAAAGATATGCTACAACGGGTTGCGCATGGCACGCAACCGGGACAATTCGCGCGGCCTGGGCGCTACCGGGTTGGTCTATACTGGTTCCAACGCCTTTGTTCGTTCTGATGCCGATGCCTTCTGATTGCGCGTGTTGTGGTGCCCAATTGCCCGGCCGGGTGAATTTTTGCCCGGATTGCGGCAACCCCGTTGCACAGGACGCAGCGCAAAATCGGGTTGATGAGGATCGAGACAACAACCGATCAGCGGATGATTCGGGACCTCGGTGGGTTTTGCTGACGAGTTTGCCTCCCGGAGAATGGGGAGTTCTGGCGGTTGCGTTGGGGTCTATGGCGCTGCTTCCCACGGCGCTGCTGCTGGCATCATTGGCGTTGTGGCTGCCATTGGCTTTGACCACGGTGGTTGCCACCTCATTGTTGGCAGCGGCGCAGATTGCGTTGGTGTGGCTGTTGGGGTTCCGCTCGTGGCCGGTGCCGCTCGGCTTGCTTGGCCTGGGAGCGCCGAAACGACGCCTGGTGATCGTCGTGGGCGCCTGCGTTTTGGCATTGTTTTGCAGCCTGGGATTCGCGCAGGGTTACAGCATGCTGGTTTCGCTGGTCGGGCTGGATTATCTGCTGCCTCCCGAGTTGACGGATGATCTGCTGCTGCCGGGAGCCTATGCCGCCTTGAGCGTAATTGCGTTGGGAGTGATCACCCCCATCGCGGAGGAGATATTTTTCAGGGGATTCGTGGTGCGCGGGCTGGCGAATCGTTGGGGGATGCCCGCCGCGGTGGTGGGTTCGGCGGCCGTGTTTGCGTTGCTGCACTTCCAACCGGGGGTAATCCTGCCCGTTTTCGTAACCGGAACCTTGCTGGCCGCGTTGTATTGGTACACGGGGTCTATCTGGCCCGGAATCCTGGTTCATGCGGGGCAAAACCTGGTCGCGACGGCGGGTCTCATCCTCAGTTCTTGAAAGATGTCATAACGGAAACGGGGCTGGAGTATAATTCCCCGGGCGGCTTTGGGTTGTCCTGACCCGGTAGCCCGACGCCACCGACCAACTCATTGGATGGAACACACCGACAACGAACAGAATCGGCCGCTGCGCGCCGATCGAAGGCATCAAATGACAACCGAAACGACAGCACGCACCGACCGAATCGCCGACAAGTTTGCCGCCATCAAGTCCGAGGGTCGCACCGGCCTGGTGGTTTTCGTGACGGTGGGGCATCCCTATCCCGACGCCGCATTCGATATCGTTCCCGGCCTGGTTGCCTCCGGCGCCGATGCGGTCGAGTTGGGCATCCCGTTCAGCGATCCCATGGGCGAGGGTCCGGTGATTCAGGAGTCCAGTTTCGCCGCGCTGCAGCATGGCATCACCATCCAGGACTGTCTGGACACCGCCGAGCGGTTGCGACCCATGGTGGGCGATACGCCGCTCGTGCTGATGGGTTACTACAACACCCTGTACTCCTACGGACTGGAACGTTTCGCCGCCGCCTGCGCGAAAGCCACCGTCGACGGGTTGATCATAGTGGACCTGCCCGCCGAAGAGGCTGATGCGCTGGTCGGGGAACTGAACAAGTTCGGAATCCACCTGATCCCGTTGCTCGCCCCCACCAGCACGGATGAAAGCATCACCCGCTCGACGGCGATCGGCGGCGGGTTCGTGTACTGCATCAGCGTAACGGGCGTAACGGGAGCAAGGTCCGAGGTGTCCGACCGCGGGCTGGACCTGGTAACGCGGGTTCGCGAGCGCACGGATCTCCCGGTGGCAGTGGGGTTCGGCATCTCCCGCCGCGAGCATGTGGTGGACGTTGGGCAACGCGCTGACGCGGCGGTGGTGGGCAGCGCGCTGGTGCGGGCCCTCGCGGATGGTCCCCATGAGGGCGCGCCGCGCCGTGGAGCGCAGGTGGTGGCCGAGCTATCCGGACAGTCCGGCGACGTATCGGCGTAGCGTTGGCGCATTGGGCGCCGAAATTTATCGTTTCGTGCGTGAAAACCGTTGACAATGCTTAAAGTCCGGCGTAGCATCGTTTTGCAATGAAAACCGCAGCACGCCAAATCCGTTTCGGGTATTACCGCCCCTTTTACGCTTACCGCCAGCCGGTCAGTGTGACTCCGGTATGTGAAGCCCGATAACCTCTGGGACTACCACCAAGAAAGGACTTCAGCCGGAAGCAGGCTGGAGTCCTTTTTGATTGTGGAACCGGTTGGCGCACCCAGGGCACCCGCCCAGGAGGAGAGAAATGGCAATTTCACCGGCCAAGGACGTAAACGTAGTGAGTAACAAAGCGTTGATTCGCCCGTCTGAACTTGAAGATCGCATCCCGTTGTCCGCCGCCGCCGAGCAGACGGTGCTCGAAGGGCGTCGTCAGCTTGAGGCGGTGTTGAACCACGAGGATGACCGATTCGCCGTGATCGTGGGCCCCTGTTCCATCCATGACCACCAGGCAGCCCTGGATTACGCCGAACGGCTCAGGCCGCTGGCAGACGAGTTGAGCGACCGGATTCTGGTGGTGATGCGCGTGTACTTCGAGAAGCCTCGCACCACCGTGGGTTGGAAAGGTCTCATCTACGACCCGAACCTGAATGACACCTACGCCATCGAAGACGGGCTGCATCGGGCGCGACGCCTGCTCATGGAAATCTCCGAGGCCGGACTTTACTCCGCCACCGAATTTCTCGATCCCATCGTTCCGCAGTACGTTTCCGACCTGGTGACGTGGGCTGCCATCGGCGCCCGCACCACCGAAAGCCAGACCCACCGGCAGATGGCATCGGGCCTGTCCATGCCGGTGGGATTCAAGAACGGCACGGACGGCGACCCCCAGACCGCCGTTGACGCGCTGATCGCCGCGCGAACCCCCCAGGCGTTCCTTGGCATCGACCACGACGGCCAGGCGTCAATAGTGGAAACCCGCGGCAACGACAACTGCCACCTGGTAATGCGCGGGGGACGCAGCGGCACCAACTTCGACGCCCGTTCCATCGCCGTGGCCCAGGACGCGCTCCGCAAGGCGGACGCTCCGTTGAACATCGTGGTTGACTGCAGCCACGGCAATTCCAACAAGGACCACACGCGCCAGCGGATCGCATTCGAGGATGTACTTGGCCAGCGCATCGGCGGCAACGACAAGGTTGTGGGCGTGATGCTGGAGAGCAACATCAATCCTGGAGCGCAAAAACTCGGCGCCGACCCTTCCAGCCTGGAGTATGGCGTCTCGATCACGGATTCGTGCATCGGGTGGGACGAAACCGTGGAATTGCTGGGACGGGCTTACGACAAGTTGGGACGCGAGGCTGCGGTCGCCGCCGACTAACTCCCATCACAGGCGGGGATTCACCATTCCCGCGCTTGCAAACCATCGGGGTCGGAGTGCAATTCGGCCCCGATTTTTTGCCGCCCCATGATATAATTCGAACGTAAACCAACCGTTGCCAATCTGATAAATTATCGCGCCAATCGCGGTGTATCACAGGAGGAAGGCTATGTTCCCACAGGTTAGCCTCACCACTGATGTTTCTCGGGACGACGTCGCCCGAATCCGGGACTGGTTGCGGGATCCAGAGGTCAGCTCCCTCTGGTACGGCATCGATGATTCCGACGGCCACGCGCTGCACATCGGCTACGCTCCGGAGCAGGTGCAGGACATCAGTGAGGACGAATGGAATCAGGTATTCAGCCAGGACGAGCGCCGCATCTATTCCATCTATTCCACCGAAGAATCTCACATCGGCGAAGGTCAGTTGCTGGTCGAATGGCCCCTTGAAGAGGCTCAGCTATTCATCATGATCGGGCGCAAGGACCTGTGGCACCACCACTACGGGACCGCAGCATTGGTGGCCATGCTGGACGAAGCCTTCGGAAGCCTGGAACTGCATCGGGTCTGGGTTGACGTGCCGGAATACAACGAGCACGCGCTGCAAATGTTCCGGCACCTGGGTTTCGTGCTGGAGGGCCACCTTAGACGCACCCACCGCAAGGACGGCAACTGGTACGACTCTTTCGCCATGGGCCTCCTGACCGACGAGTACACTCGCCGCCGCGACCGCGTGCTGGCCCAATACGGAGCATAACGGGATCGAGGGGTTGGAGGATAAATTATGCCGGTCATAACCATCAACGGAATAATTGGCAGCGGTACCCTGGAGATTGGACACCTGGTCGCCCAGAACATGGGCCTTAACTACGTTGACCGTTACATATTCTCCGAAGCGGCCCGACTGGTTGGCTCGCCCGTGGGTCAGTTGATCGAAAAAGAGCAGCGCGTGGTGCCATTCCGTGAAAAGGTGGCCCGTTTCATGCAGGGAGTCCTGGAACGGTCTGCCGTGGCCGGCGCCGGCGCGGAACCCTACTTCGGGCGCGGCATCGAGATGCTGCCCGCCGAAGCCTACACCGAACTGGTTTCGGATGCCGCCGCCGCGTCGCCCGTACACGACCGCGCGTTCATAGACGCCACCACATCCGTCATCAAGGAATTGGCCGCAGGCGGGGACGTGGTAATCATCGGTCGAGGCAGCAACATAATCCTGGCGGACATGCCGGGCGTGGTACACATCGGCCTGGTGGCGCCCATGGACGTCAGGGTAGACACCATGGCCAAGCGCGAATTGTTCTCCAACGAGGAGGCCCGCGATTACGCGGAGGAACTGGAAAACGCCCGCGTCACGTTCTACCGGAAATTCTTCCGCATCATGAACCCCAACGACCCGACCAATTTCCACCTGATGCTCAACATCGGGCGCATTTCCCAGAGTACCGCCGCCGAAATAATCGCGCACGCCGCCGAAGACATCGCCGGCATCAACGGATAGCAGTGCTCCCGATATCCGACGTCGGACGGTTCCGGAGTTCGTTCCCCTACGTCACGGTGGCGCTGCTGGCGCTCAATTCCCTGGTATTTCTCTACGAGATCGCCGTTGGCGGTCTCGGTTTTCTTTTTGGCGGGGACAGCCTCGGCATCTTCGTTTTCTTCCTGAAGTTCGGATTCATACCGGCGGAACTGTTTGCCGAGCAGGAATTCCAGATCATCGCCGGAACCGGCATCGATATCACGTCCCCGATTCCCACCTGGGCGACGCTGCTGTCGTCGATGTTCATCCACGGCGGCCTCATGCACTTTGTGGGAAACATGCTGTTCCTGTGGGTGTTCGGCGATAACATCGAGGACACGTTCGGGCACGTCAAGTTCACGGTGTTTTACCTGGCGGCCGGCGTGCTGGCCGCACTGGCGCAGTTCATCGTCAATCCGGGATCCGAGACGCCCATGGTCGGCGCCAGCGGCGCGATTTCGGGGGTGATGGGTGCCTACCTGCTGCTGTACCCGCGCAACCGCATCCGCACGCTGATCATCTATTTCCTGATCACGGTAATTGAACTGCGCGCCGTGTGGCTGCTTCTCCTCTGGATCGGACTGCAAACCGTGCAGGGGCTATTGTCCATTGGGGTCAGCCACCAGGTCAGCACCGCGTTCTTCGCCCACATCGGCGGTTTCGCTGTGGGAGTGGCGGTGGCCGCCGTGGTAAAGATGTTCATCCGGCCGCCGGGTAACACGGGTTATGGGCGAGGGTCCAGTCGACAGCCGCCCCAATACTGGCGGGGCAGGAGAATCGACTAGCAACCCGTCCACACGTTCCGCCGGATTACGGGGTTGGCAAACGATGGGGGCGAATAATCATTCGCCCCCGCGTGGTTCCGTTCGTACTGCGTTCCTACGCCTGCTCGCTACGCTTCGGGATACGGGTTCAGGCCCAGGATGTCCCGCGCCTGCTGCGGCGTGGCCGGCTCACGTCCGTGGAGGCGCGCCATCGTAACGGCCCACTCGATGTATTCGGCGTTGGACTTGGGCTCCGGATTGTTGGGCAGGAAGGGGCTGTCCTCGAACCCGACGCGGACGTGATACCCGGTTGCAATGGCGATGGCGCACAGCGGGAACGTCTGCCCCAGACTGCTGTGAGCAAGCCACGTCGATTCGGGATACCGTTCACGGATGGTCTCGGCGATAAGCGTGTAGTTCCGCGGGGACCCCACCATCGCCTGCCGTCCGTCTCCCCAGTGCGCGCCCGGCTCGACCAGGAAGTAGCGCGTGTCCTTGATGTACCCTTCCTGCATCAGCGTGAAGGCGTTGTTGAGGTCGCCCATGTCGTGAACGGCCGGCTCGGGGAAAGTGCCGCGCTGGTAGCAGGCATCGAGCGTCGCGGTGATGTCCTCAAACGAATTGGGCGATATGGAAGTGCGTCGCCGGCCGGTTTCCGGATCGGCGGCCCATCTCACACCCATGCCCAGGTTCAACGATACCATCTCCACCGGCTGGGGAGTTTCGAGCAGGTATCGCGTTACGGCTTCCACCGGCACGTGGGATTGTCGCGCCGTGGTGTGGTTCAGCACCAGGTCGCACTGGGCTCGGATCATGGCGTCGGTTTGGGCGTACCACGCCGGGTCGTAGCTGATGCCGCCATCGGGGGTCCGGGCGTGAATATGGACTATGGACGCTCCGGCCTCGTAACAACGGACCGCCTCCTGCGCCACTTCTTCGGGAGTCCAGGGCACATTGGGATTGTGTTCGCGTCCCCGGCTGCCGTTCAAACATCCCTTGATAATGATGGTGTCCATCGCTGTTTGCCTCAGTTTGGGTTTGGTCGCTGTGTCACGACGTTGGCCAGGCGGGAAAGGGCCCGCCGATTGGCCGTGCGCTATGCTATCATAGGCCCGCCGTGGCCGCCCGACGCATTCTGCCCGGCGGTCCGATTGCCGTCTTCATAGTATCTACGGAGGAATTTGCCGATGCTGGACTACAAGCCCAACATGGTTTTGACTAGCGACAAGGAATACAAGGTCGTTGGCACGCGCCCCGTGCGCCACGACGGCGCCGACAAGGTAACGGGTCTGGCCCGTTACAGCGCGGACATCAACCTGCCCGGCATGCTGTACGGCAAGGTTCTGCGCAGCCCGCACGCTCACGCGCGCATCAAGTCCATTGACACCAGCAAGGCGGAGGCCATGCCCGGAGTGCGGGCCGTGGTCACCGGCGCCGACATCGTGGAACCCACCGGACGCGCGTCGGACCTGGCCGAAGGCTCGATGATCAACTTCAAGTTCCTGAGCAATAACATCCTGGCCCAGGACAAGGCCCTGTACAAGGGCCACGCCATCGGCGCTGTCGCCGCCACCAACGCTCACCTTGCCGAGGAGGCTCTGGCCGCCATTGAGGTCGAGTATGAAGTGCTGCCGCCGGTGATGCGCGCGCGCGAAGCCATGGCCGACGACGCGACGCTGGTTCACGAGCGACTGGCGCACTTCAACTCCGCCGCGACCCGGGCCGGCGGCATCCTGGATGACGACGACAACACTACCGGAACGAACATCGCCAACCGTTTTGAATTTCGCATGGGCGATCTGGATTCCGGTTTTGCGGGGGCCGACGTCATAGTCGAGCGCACCGTTTCCACCTCGGCCGTTCACCAGGGTTACATCGAGCCCCACGCCGGCACCGCCATGTGGCACGACGACGGCAGCCTAACCATCTGGTCCAGCAGCCAGGGACACTTCACCGTCCGCGATCACACCGCGCGCCTGGTGGGTATTCCCGTGTCCAAGGTCAAGGCGATCCCCATGGAAATCGGTGGGGGTTTCGGCGCGAAACTGGCCGTGTACATGGAACCGGTAGCCGCTTTGCTGGCGCGAAAGGCCCACGCGCCGGTCAAGCTCTCCATGAACCGTACCGAGGTGTTCGAGGCCACCGGCCCAACTTCCGGAACCGAGATTTCCTGCCGGATCGGAGCGACCAACGACGGCAAAATCACCGCCGCCGAAGTTCATTTGATTTTCGAGGCTGGCGCATTTCCGGGATCGCCGGTTGCCGGCGCGGCCAACTGTGTGCTGGCGGCTTACGACATACCCAACACCTACATCGAGGGTTACGATATCGTCGTCAACCGCCCCAAAACTGCGGCCTACCGGGCCCCCGGCTCGCCGGCCGCCGCCTACTGCGTTGAAGTCGCGCTGGACGAACTGGCCGAAAAGCTGGGCATCGACGCTATCGACCTGCGCCTGATCAACAGCGCCAAGGAGGGGACACGCCGGCCCACCGGGCCGCTTACCCCCGTGGTTGGTTACATCGAGACGCTGGAAGCGACCAAGGCCCACCCGCACTACCAGTCGGCCAAGGGCAAGCGTCAGGGGCGCGGCGTGGCCTCCGGATTCTGGGGGAATAACACCGGTCCGTCCGCCGCGGTCGCGCTGGTCAACCCTGATGGCACGGTGACCCTGACCGAGGGCTCGCCCGACATCGGCGGCACCCGCGCGTCGGTATCCCAGCAGTTGGCCGAGGTTCTGGGCATACCGGTCGAGGACGTCAACCCGCAGATCGGAGACACCGACAGCATCGGGTTCACCTCCAACACCGGCGGCAGCAGCGTGACCTTCAAGACCGGCTACGCCGCCTACACCGCTGCCCAGGATGTGAAGCAGCAGATGATTGCCCGGGCCGCCCGGATCTGGGAGGTCGAGCCTGAGGACGTCCTATACGAGGACGGTGTCCTCAAGCACCGGGCCGACGATCAGTTGCAGATGACCTTCCAACAACTGGCCGCGCGTCAGGTTCCCACCGGTGGCCCCATCGTGGGGCGCGGCGGCGTGAACCCCGGCGGAGCCGGCCCGTGCATCGGCGTCCACATCGTCGACGTGGAGGTTGACGAGGACACCGGCAAGGTTGAGATCGTTCGCTACACCGCCCTGCAGGATGCCGGCAAAGCCATCCACCCGTCCTATGTGGAAGGGCAGATCCAGGGCGGCGCCGTGCAGGGAATCGGGTGGGCGCTCAATGAGGAGTATTACACCAACGACCAGGGGCACATGGTCAACTCCAGCTTCCTGGACTACCGGATGCCCACCAGCCTGGACCTGCCCATGATCGACACCTGCATCGTTGAGGTGGACAATCCCAACCACCCGTTCGGCGTGCGCGGGGTCGGCGAGGTGCCGATTGTGCCTCCCATGGCCGCCATCGCCAACGCGATCTACGATGCCGTCGGCGTCCGCCTGACCGTGTTGCCCATGAACCCGGGCAACGTGCTGGAAGCCCTTTGGGCGAAGAACGGCAGCTAGCTACACGCAGGGGCGGGTTGCAAACCCGCCCCTGTCAGCGTGGTTGACTTTAGAGGGGACTGACAATGCCAGACGTTTGGATACCCCCGCAGATGCAGCGAATCACCGGCGCGCCCGAGCGGGTGCAGGTTGAAGGCGCGACGGTTCGCCAGGTGATCAACAACCTGGAACGCATGCACCCCGGCATCAAGGAACTCCTCTACGATGACGAGTTGGACGACATAACGCCGGGTTTGGCCGTGATAGTCGATGGCGACGTGAGCCAACTCGGATTGATGGAACGGGTGAACGCCGAAAGCGAGATGCACTTCCTGCCGGCGATTGGCGGCGGTTGACTCCTGATCAGCAACCCGATTTGCAGTAGGGGCGAATGATCATTCGCCCCTACGGTTTTTTTGAGTGCAGGCGACCTATTCCGGGAACAGAGTTAGGACTGACGTGATCCGTGTCATATCAGTTCCTACCGGTAATTCACAGGTATCGCCGTCCGAAAACCCGAGGCAGTGAGGGGAATAACTGCTCACCGCAACTGAGTCTAGGCTAGATTCCAGTATCTTGAACTCGTCGCCAGTCATGTCAAAGTCTTCTGGTTCAAACTGGCGGATGATGCGCTGCAAGTTGACGTAGGCCAAGGATTGCCTCTGAGTAGGCAGATGCCTGACAGTACGTGCATACTCGCTGACGGAAGCGAGGCTACTGCCTTCGCCGTCTTGCAACTCAATGGTAGTTTCCAGAGCATCCTCGGTGGTTCCTACTGTGAGATAGCCGTCGTGCAGCACATAACCCGGAGCGTAATCGGTTTCAGCGAATTCTTCCCGAATGGCGAAAACCGTGGCGATTGTATCAACGCCCATTCTGACGGAGTCGATTTCGAGGAAAAACAATAGACTGTCCTCAATCATGCTCGCCACTTGGGCCATGCTATCCGCTAGATTGTCTTTCTTCCCCTCGTGATAAGACAGCATCGCAACCGCGTTGACCGGATTGGATAAGGGGTCGTCTGCGACTCTGGCGAAATTCACGTCGCTGACCGCCATAATCGCCTCGCCAGCCAGATGATCGAACAAATCATTTTCCAGATCGATGTCAGTCATTCCTTCGACGACATCCAGTCCCCAGTCCAGCAATTCGTCAAGATTGTTCTCTTCATCCAGAGCGGGTATATTGAGTATGTCCACATCGTAAGAGAACGCCTCAATAGCGTTGTTGAGATCGTCAATGTCGCTAGGGGATAAGATTTCCCCAACAGCGTAGCTGCGGGCAGCCTCTCTCCAGCGATCAACGTCCGGGTCAAAAGTCATCGCCATAAAGCCCAGAGTATCGCTCGGAACAAGGCGTGCCGGATCATCCAGGTTGGCGACTTGTAGAGGGTACTCGATGCCTAACGGCATTACTGTTTCGATTAAAATGGCGCGCTCCGCCCAACCTGCGGAACCAGCAATCCATTCCGGATCCTGTTCGTTAAACGCTCCGATACCCATAGCTCCGAATTCTTGCGGGTACAAGTCATCAACCAGTTCAATCCCTTCTCTGTAGTCGATGTAAAAGGAGGCGAATCTACGATCTGACAAAGCTTCCTTCGCCCCTTGAAATTTCTCATTTTCGGCTAGCGAGCGGTCAACGTCGCCGGTAATTCCGTCAATCACCTCTTCCAGACCGCTTTGTGTAGTTGAAAACACCAGCAAGTCATTCGACAGGGCATAGAATTGAAATTCGCTTTCATCAGCCCAAATATCGAAGTCTTTGTATGAATCGCGATCAAAATCCGCTCCCTCCGAGTCCTCCATGTAATCTACCCAATCGGACACAAAATCGCGAGCAGCGTCCTCATCTCGAACCCCAATAGTTGCCGCGGCGATGAATTCCTCTCGTCTGACGTTGAAATCTATGAGCGCCGCCGAAGCATCCGGTCCAATCCAGGGCATTACATCCCTTTCGAAATCAATGCCAGTTTCATCTTCAAAGCCGTCTTGCAACTCATCAATCAACCTGCGGAAATCCCGAAATTCATTGAACCGTTCCCAGATGCCTTGCATATCGTCGAACTGGCCCCCACCTGGGGTTAGAGTCATCCAGGCGTACGCCAGCGTGTCGGGCGGGTAATACCGCGCTGAGTGTTCGGGCTCTTTTGCTCCCGCCAGGAGGGACAGCAATGGCCCTGGAATCGGAATTAGTCGGAAATACATGGCCAAACCGGCGGCAATTACCACCACCGCCAACGCGCCAACCACTATGGCCACTATCTTCAACGCCGACATCACAATCCCCCTGTACCCGAAAATGGAGGCCCAGTCTAACACCCTGAATGGCGCGTATGACGGTGATATGTCTGTCAAACAGAATGCGAACGGCGCGGCGCGCATCCGTTCGGGCGTTGACAACGTTGCACCAGGGGGCTACATTGTGGGCGGCGCATTGCGCCAGTTTAAATGCTGAATTCCGTACACCGGGCGCCATTACCAGTTTCGGCTTAATTGGGAAGGCGGTGAAAATCCGCCGCGGTTGCGCCACTGTAAACGGGGAGCCTGCCGACGATTCGCCACTGACGTCCGCCGCAAGCGGACGCCGGGAAGGGGTCGACACGGCGTTGATCCGTAAGCCAGGAGACCTGCCCGGTGTCGCCCAGGAATCCTGCTCTGCGCTCAACAGGGTTGTTCCCAGGCGCGGCCGTACCACGGCGCGCCGTATGTTTCACCCGTAATCGGGTGAACCCCACGACCCTGGCATTGCAAAGCGCCAGGGTTTTGATTTTCACAACCTGCAACCGAAATCTATGACTAACTCAGAAACCGGAACCAAGATGACCGTCGTGGCCGTTGGCCCCGGCGATCCCGAATTCCTCACGGTGAAAGGCCGACAGGCCCTCGCCGCCGCCGATCTGGTGGTGGGGTTCAAGACGGTGTTGGACGTGGTCCAGGGACACACCGGCGACGCTGAACTGCGGCCAATGGCCTACCGCGACCAGGAATCGGTGCTGGACTACGCTCAGGAGCAGGCCCAGCAGGGCAAGGACTGCGTAGTCTGCGTGTGGGGCGACCTCAACGTATCAGCCAAGGAACTGCTGAATCGGGTCCGCCGGCGCGCCGATACCGTGCAGTTGATTCCCGGAATCAGCAGCGTTCAAATCGCCTGCTCCCGCGCGGGACTCTCGCTGGAAGAATCGCTGTTCATCACGCTGCACCAGCGTTGGGATCGCGGTTCGGAACTGGGCGAACTGGTGGATACGCTGAACCAGGGCCGCCGCAACGTTATCCTGCTCCCGCGACCCTTTGATTTCATGCCGCCGGCCATCGCCGCCAATGCCATATCCGACGGAGCCGACCCTGACCATCCAGTCACCGTGTTCCAGCGTCTCAGCTTGCCCGACGAGCAGCGTTGGGACGGCACGCTGGCCGAGTGCGCCCAGCTACCCGACGAGTTCAGCGACCTTTCCATCATGGTGTTCCCACGACCCGCCGGCGACCACGACTGAGTGAGAATGACTGCCCAATCCGAAACCTCTCCCGCGACCATCGTCCTGGTCACCACTGCCGACACCGACATATTGACGGCGGAACGGGCGCTGGCCGGCATGCCCTGGGACGATACCGTCGGCGTGTATGCCTGCAATCCGGTCGCGCTGGAAGGCGAAGGAGAGTCTGCGGAATCGGCGCGGCAGGAGTTGCTGGACGCGGCTGGCCGCGCATCCGTTGTGATATTGCGATTGCTTGGCGGCAAGCGGGCGCTGGGCGATACGTTTGATCCTCTCGTTGAAACCTGCCGGGCGAACGGCACGCCGTTGATCGCTTGCCCCGGGCATCAGGAGTGGGATGAGGATCTGGTGACCGTCTGCACGGCGCCGGTGGCAGAGGTTGAGACCGTCTTCTCGTACCTGATGCGCGGCGGCGTCCTTAACTTCCGCAACCTGTTCCTGTTCCTTTCCGACACCTACCTTGGATCCGACCACGGCCACGAGGCGCCGGCGCCCATGCCGTGGCAGGGTGTGTACCATCCCGGCGTGGCGGAAGGAACCGGAGTGGCCGAGTTCATGGCTGGCCGTTTTGTGGACGGCCGTGCGTCCGTGGGCGTTCTCTTCTACCGCGCGCACTGGATGAGCGGGAACCTGGCATTCATCGATGAACTCATCAACCGCCTGGAAGCCCAGGATGTCAACGTACTCCCCGTCTTCTCCTACAGCCTCAAGCACCAGCCTGAGGACGACGACGGAGACGGGCGGCACGCGCTGACCGACTACATGGTTGACTCCGATGGCATCCCCCGCGTGGACTGCATCGTCAACACCATGGGCCTCGCCATGAGCGACCTCGACCACCAGCAGGGAGGCTCCGGCGCGACGGTGGCGACCGGCTGGTCCCAGGAACTGCTGGACAAACTGGACGTGCCGGTGATCCAGGGCATCGTCAGCACCGGCAGCCGTTCCGAATGGGAGGCTAGCTCGTTGGGCCTCGGCCCCATCGACACGGCGATGAACGTCGCGTTTCCCGAGTTTGACGGGCGCATCATCACCGTTCCGGTGTCGTTCAAGGAAGAAACCGCCGCATCCGCCAACGGCCTGTCCGCCGGCAGGATGCAGCAATACGTGGCCGAGCCTGACCGGATGGACTACGTGGCGCGCCTGGCGGCTCGCCACGCCGCGCTGCGCCGCAAGTCAAACGCCGACAAGCGGATCGCCATCATCCTGAGCAACTATCCCACCAAGGACGCCCGCATCGGCAACGCGGTGGGGCTGGACACGCCGGCATCTGCCATCAACATGCTGCACGCGCTCAAAGCCGCCGGATACCATGTGGAAGACATACCCGCGGACGGCGACGAACTGGTCCAGCGCATCATCGCCCGTTGCAGCAACGACACCGATACCCTCACCGAAGAGCAATTGCGCCTGGCCGCCGGCCACGTCGAGCGACGCCAGTACTCCCAATGGTACGCGGGGTTCCCCGCATCGGTTCGCGCCGAGTTGCAGGATGCCTGGGGCGACGCGCCCGGGCAGGTATACCGCACCGACGACCGCCTGGCCATCGCCGGCGTGCCCATGGGCAACGTGTTCGTTGGATTGCAGCCGCCGCGCGGGTTTGGCGAAAATCCGATCTCGGTCTATCACAACCCCGACCTGACGCCGACGCACCATTACATCGCCTACTACCGCTGGATACGGGACGTGTTCGGCGCCGATGCGATGATCCACATTGGCAAGCATGGCACGCTGGAGTGGCTGCCCGGCAAAGGCGTCGGCATGTCTGCGGCCTGTTACCCAGAGGTGGCGCTGGACGACATACCGCTGTTCTACCCGTTCATCGTCAACAACCCCGGTGAGGGAACCCAGGCCAAGCGTCGCACCCACGCCACCATTATCGATCACCTCATCCCGCCGATGACCACCGCTGACTCCTACGGCGACATCGCCAAACTGGAGCAGTTGATGGACGAACACTACCAGTGCCAGACCCTTGACCCGGGCAAGCTGCCGACGTTGGAATCCCAAATCTGGGAGATGGTGCAGCAGGCCGAGTTGCACCGGGATCTGGGCGTTGACGAACATCCTGATGATTTCGGCGAGTTCATGCTGGAAATCGACGGCTACCTGTGCGAAATCAAGGACGCGCAGATCAAGGACGGCCTGCACACGCTGGGTCAACCTCCCACTGACGAGCAGATGGTCGGGTTGCTCTGCGCCCTCACCCGGCTGGACAACGGAGCCGTTCCCAGCCTGCGCCGTTCGCTGGCGGAGGCCCTGGGCTACGACTACTATGCGCTCCTGGAAAATCCCGCCGCCGCGGTCAACGGCGCCACGCCGGCCGCGCTCGAAGCCGCTGATGATGCGCCGCCGGTGCGAAACGCCGGCGACGTGATAGAGGCGCTGGAATCCCTGTGCCGGCGCGCATACACCGCCCTTTGCGACGACGGATTTGCCGCTCACCAGATAGCGGGAGTCGTTTCGGACATCCTTGGCAAGTCGGACGCTCGCACCGAGAGCGTTCTGTCATACGTCGGCCAGCACATCTACCCGTCGCTGCTTCGCACCACCGACGAGATCGATAACCTGCTGCGGGGACTGGAGGGCAGATTCGTGCCGCCGGGTCCGTCAGGCGCGCCGACGCGGGGCATGGTCAACGTTCTGCCCACCGGGCGCAACTTCTACTCGGTGGACCCGCGTGCGCTGCCGTCGCCGACGGCGTGGGACGTGGGCAAATCGCTGGGCGACGCGCTGCTGCAGAAGTACCTGGACGAGGAGGGCGGATACCCGGAGATGGTCGGCGTCGTGGTTTGGGGCACCTCCGCCATGCGCACCCACGGCGATGACATCGCGCAGATACTGTACCTGCTCGGCGTGAAACCGGTGTGGCAGGCGGAAAGCCGCCGTGTCAGCAGTCTGGAGATCATTCCGATCGAAGAACTGGGACGGCCGCGCATAGACGTGACGGTTCGGATCAGCGGGTTTTTCCGCGACGCTTTCCCGAATCTGATTTATCTCATGGATCAGGCAGTCGCCCTCGCCGCCGCACAGGACGAGGCGCCGGACGACAACTTCGTGGTCAAGCACGTTCGCGAAGATGCCGAGCGCCGCGCTGCCGCGCCTCCCGACGAGTCCACGGAAAGCTCCGGCGACCCTTCGCTGTTCCGTATCTTCGGCAGCAAGCCGGGTTCATACGGCGCGGGAATCCTGGGCGTGCTGGACGAGCGCAACTGGGAATCGGTACACGATCTGGCCGAGGTGTACACCTCCTGGGGTGGCTACGCATATTCCCGGCAGGACTTTGGCGTCACGGCCCGCAACGAGTTTCGCACCCGGTTCGGCCAGATCGTCATTGCCGCCAAGAACCAGGACAACCGCGAGCACGATGTGTTCGACAGCGACGACTACATGCAGTACCACGGCGGCATGATCGCCACCGTGCGATCTCTGACGGGCCGCAACCCGCGCCAGTTCTTCGGCGACAGCAGCGACCCGACCCGCGCGCGCGTCCGCGACTTGCAGGATGAGGCCCGCCGGGTTTTCCGCAGTCGGGTGGTCAACCCCAAGTGGATGCAGTCGATGCAGCGCCACGGGTACAAGGGCGCGTTCGAACTGGCGGCCACCGTTGACTACATGTTTGGCTACGACGCCACGGCCCAGGTCATTGAGGACTGGATGTACGAGGACGTTACCGAAGAGTACGTGCTCAATCCGGAAATGCAGGAGTTCTTCCGTCAAAGCAACCCATGGGCGCTGCGCGGCATCGTCGAGCGGTTGCTGGAAGCGGTCCAGCGGGGATTGTGGGAAAACCCGCCGCCTGAAATGCTGGAACAACTGCGCCAGATGTATCTGGATCTCGAAACCGATATCGAAGCGCGCCAGGAAGCCGGCGCCAACGTGAACCGCACCACCGGCGCATGAGCAGGAGAGTACGCAGATGGAATACGCACTGGACTTGCTCAAGGAACTGACCAGCAACCCCACCATGATGTGGGTGGTAGGCGGCGGTTCCGTGGTCAGCGAGAATCACGCACACGGCATCAGGGAGCCGGAAGTCCACGGCGGATGGGCCACCATCGAGGCCGACAACTGGCACTTTCACCTCAGGCTGGAGCAGATCGACGGCATCCAGTTTGTGGAGGCGACCAGCCACGGCGATCTGAAATCCTATTACGTCCGCTTTTCGCACAACTGGGACGACACGCTGGTGCGCTGCTATTTTCCCAACCCCTACCTGGACGACGACGAAAAGCGTACCGAGTTTCAACCCGAGAAGCTGCGCGCGTTTGAAGAGGCGCGTGACCGCTGGGTCGGCAAGGAGGACGACCTGATTTTTGTTGAACGCTAGCCCGCAGAATAGTTGACATTGCCGGATTGGCGGCGTTGTGCATCGAGCGGCAAGACATTGAAATGCCATTCAACGATGCGATAACGATGTCCATGCTGGCATGAGGAGTGAGATCATGGGTATTATCAATCGGTTCCTGTCCGCTACCGACACCGCTGCCTGGGCTCCGTGGCTCGTCCTGGGCGCCATAGGCCTGTACATAGTCGGTTATGCTGGCGGTGGACTGGATGCCGCTGCCATTGGGACCCCCGGCATCCTGGGCACGGTCCACGAGTTCTTCCACCACGCGCGCCACGTCGCGTTCATGTGCCACTGATCATACTGCCTGCCCGGCGTACTATTCGCCGGGCCTATCCGTTTGAGTCCCCAACGTAGCGGGGCTCACTACTGGCGAGTTTCGCCGCGCGGACGTTCTTTGGAATCGTCGGGAGGAGTGCGCTGTGAATCTGCCTGATTGGCCCGATCGTCGCTGGACGGATCGGGTGGCCATCTTGCCATTAATCCCCTTCAGACAGACGGTCACAGGAGTAAACAAATGACACGCGTACTTCCTACTGCGTTGCTTATGGGGGTGATCGTAGGCCTCCTGGTCGCGGCGTATATGAACATCGTCAATGTACCGGTGATGGAATGGGCCATCGCCCTCGAGGGTTGTGACATTGACCGCGCCGGTTGCGCCGCACAATTGGCCGCGGAGGACGATGAGGAACCACTCCCGTTGGCTTTTCTTACCAGCCTCGGCGTCCAGCGTATCGGTATGAGCGCCGGCCTGGCCGTAATTGGAATCCTGTACGCAGCCATTTTCGCTGGCCTTTACCACCTGATGCGTAGAGCGACCCCGGGTTGGAGCCCCTGGGCCTGGGCCGCCGTAGCGGGATTGCTGGGATTCTGGGGCGTTTCCATGTACACGCAGCTAAAGTTCCCGCTGAACCCGCCCGGCATTGGCGAGGAAGGAACGCTACTGGCCCGGCAGTCGTTCCAGTTCCTTTTCATAGCGATCTCCACGGTGTCCGTCGCCCTCGTCATTTACGGCGTTGGACTGGTCAACCGTTCCTCAACGGGCGGGGGCAGATGGCTCCGGTACGCCGGCATCGGAATCGCATACTCCATCGTGGCGTTGCTGCTGGCGTTCGCCGTCCCCGGAGTTCGGGACGCCGCGCCCGGTTGGCTGCCTCCCGAACTCACGATCATGTTCCGCACGTTCACTGCCGCCGGTCATCTGCTGCTGTGGCTGGGCATCGCCTTTGCCACCGTGGGTTACCGGCTGTATCGGGAACGTGACGTCCACGCCTATCCGCACACCCCCGGCGCTTCCCCTGCGTCGGCATCCTGACACGCAAACGGATCCGTGATATGACCCAACCTTCCACTGCACGCGAACCGCGTTTCCCTTTTACCGCCATCGTCGGCCAGACGCCGATGAAGCGCGCGTTGCTGCTCAACGCCATCAACCCGCGCATTGGCGGCGTGCTGGTACGAGGCAAAAAGGGCACCGCCAAAAGCACGGCGGTTCGCTCTCTTGCCGCGTTGCTGCCGCAGGTGCCGGTCGTACCTGGTTGCCAGTATTCGTGCCAACCCGGGAACCCGCAGGAAGTCTGCCATTGGTGCCAACAGGCCAGCAGGTCCGGCGGCGGTTCTGCCCGACAGGTTCGCATCGTCGATCTGCCGGTGGGTGCCACCGAGGACAGGCTGGTGGGTTCGCTGGACATTGAGCAGGCTATCAAGTCGGGCGAGAAGAATTTCGAGCCCGGCCTGATCGCGTCGGCGCATCGGGGCATCCTGTATATCGACGAGGTCAACCTGCTTAACGACCACCTGGTGGACGTCCTGCTGGACGCTGCCGCCATGGGACGCAACTACGTGGAACGCGAGGGCATATCGGTCAGCCACGATGCTGAATTCATGCTCGTCGGCACCATGAACCCCGAGGAGGGAGATCTCCGCCCGCAGTTGCTCGACCGCTTCGGCCTGGCCGTGGAAGTGGACGGGGTATTCGAACCCGCCGAACGACGCGAGGTCGTGCGGCGGCGCATGTCCTTCGAGGCCGCGCCGTTTGAGTTCATGGACGCATGGGCCGACGCCGAACAGCAGGAGCGCGAACGACTGCTCAGCAGCCAGCGCCTGCTCTCGGAGGTGATCGTTCCCGAAGACATTCTCGAACTCATCACCGACATCTGCGCCGAGTACCAGGTGGACGGCCTGCGCGGCGACATCGTGATGTACAAGACCGCCAGCACCATCGCCGCCTACGAAGGCCGCACCGTGGTGGACGTCGAGGACGTGCGCGAGGCGGCGTTGATGGCCCTTCTCCACCGGCAGAGACGCCAGCCATTCCAGCAGCCCCACCTGGTTACCGAGCAGTTGGACAATATGCTGGAGGATTTCCAGAACCAGCAGCGGGACCGCGAGCCGTCCTCCCAGGATGACTCATCCAGGGACGATCCCGCCGACGATAGCGATAGAGAACCCGACCCGCCCGAAGACCAGGAACCGGATCCCGCGGACGCCGCCCTTGGCGACGAGTGGTTCGAGGTGGGCGATCCGTACTCCGTCCAGAACCTCCAGGTACAACCGCCCGACCGCCGCGCCCGCCGCGCGTCCGGCCGTCGCGCCACCACCGTGAGCGGTTCGTCCGTCGGACGCTACGTGGACGCCCGGGTGCCGGAGGGTTCCGCATCCGACCTGGCGTTGGACGCCACCCTGCGGGCCGCCGCGCCGCACCAGCAATCGCGCCGTCTGTCGGCCGGCGAAGGCTCCGCTGCGCTCCTGATCGAACCTTGGGACGTGCGCGAAAAGGTGCGCGAGACCCACACGGGATCGCTGATCCTGTTCGTAGTTGACGCCAGCGGCTCGATGGGAGCCCAACGCCGTATGGTGGCGGTCAAGGGCGCGGTCATGTCCCTGCTGCTGGACGCATACCAGCGTCGCGACCGTGTCGGGTTGATTGCGTTTCGCGGCACCGGCGCGGATTTGCTGCTGCCGCCCACCGGCAGCGTTGAGATGGCCCAGTGGTGCCTGCAGGAAATGCCCACCGGCGGGCGAACTCCGCTGGCGCGTGCCCTGTATCTCGCCATGGAAACGCTGGAAACCGAACGGCTCAAGGATCGCGACGTGCTGCCCCTGCTGGTGATCCTGTCCGACGGGCGCGCCAACGTGACGCTGGCCGGCGAACAGTTGACCCGTCTGGCCTCCAATGACGATGAGGTGTTGGATCTGTCTCGCATGATCAAGGAGGCAAAAATCCCCGCGGTGGTGGTTGATACCGAGCAGGATTTCATCAAGCTGGAACTGGCCAGGGGCATCGCCGACGCCATGTCCGCCCGTTACATAAAGTTGGAAGATCTGGCCGCCGAAAACCTGGCCGACGCGGTGCGTCGGGAATTGCCCCACGGAGCCGATGCAACCGCTGTGGTAACATGATTCAACTCTGAACTAGCCACGAGGTTCGCCATGCCGCGCACGCTCCCACACGCCGATATGGATAAAATCCTGTCCCTGTCCAAGCGACGGGGTTTCGTATTTCAGTCCAGCGAGGTTTACGGGGGATTGGGGTCAACCTGGGATTACGGCCCGCTGGGCGTTGAGCTGAAGCGCAACGTGAAGGAAGCCTGGTGGAGAACCGTGGTTTCCGAGCGGGACGACGTTGTCGGCCTGGACGCCGCCATCCTGATGCACCCCCGCGTCTGGGAGGCCAGCGGCCATGTGGAAAATTTCAGCGACCCGCTGGTCGAATGTCGACAGTGCAATCGCCGGTTCCGGCAGGATCAGCTTGAAACGCCCAACTGTCCGGTGTGCGGCGGCGAGTTCACCGAGCCGCGCCGGTTCAACCTGATGTTCCGCACGTTCATGGGGCCGGTGGAAGATTCCAGCAACGAGGTGTTCCTGCGGCCCGAAACGGCCCAGGGCATTTTCGTCAACTTCCAGAATGTCCAGACCACCACGCGCAAGAAGTTGCCCTTTGGCATCGCGCAGATCGGCAAGGCCTTCCGCAACGAGATCACGCCCGGCAACTTCACCTTCCGCACGCGGGAGTTTGAGCAGATGGAGATCGAATTCTTCGTCAAACCCGGCACCGATGAGGAATGGCTGCAGGAATGGGTCAACGACCGCTTCAACTGGTACGTCAACTACGGCATCCGAGCCGAGAACCTGCGTCTGCGTGAACACGCCGGAGATGAATTGGCCCACTACGCCAAGGCCACCTACGACATAGAGTACCGTTTCCCCTGGGGTTGGGGCGAGCTTGAGGGTATCGCTGATCGCGCGGACTTCGACCTCGGCCGCCACAAGGAGTTCAGCGGCGAAGATCTGACCTACTTCGACGACGAAATCCACGAGCGGTACCTGCCCTACGTCATCGAACCCTCGGGCGGCGTGGATCGCGCCACCCTCGCATTCTGGCTGGACAGCTACGACGAGGAACCCGACGGCAAGGACACCCGAACCGTTCTGCACCTGCACCGCGCGCTGGCCCCGGTAACGGTGGCGGTGTTGCCGCTCAGCCGCAACGAGCGTCTGGCTCCTACGGCGCGCTCCGTGTATGACCTGGTGCGACGCCGGTTCAACAGCCAGTTTGATGATGCGCAGAGCATCGGGCGGCGCTACCGGCGGCAGGACGAAATCGGCACGCCCTACTGCGTCACCGTTGATTTCGACACGCTGGACGATCAGGCCGTAACCATCCGCGACCGCGACACCATGGCCCAGGAACGCATCCCGATCAGCGGATTGCTCGACGTCCTGCAGGACCGTTTCGACCACGGCTGGTAGGTCTATACTGGAACGACCATGCCTCCCCGAATTAGACACGAAGCGCCGGCCCGCCGGGATGCCCGGATTCGCAAACATTTGGACCAGGCGCGCGATTACTGGTCGAAATGGCCGGCACACCTGGCCGAGGGCGACCTGTGCCAGGCCGGGGAAAAAGGTTGGGGAACCGTCGCGCAACTGACGAAGGCGGTCGCGTCATTGCGTGGTTGGGAGCATTACGACCACGTCGCCATCCAGGAAGCTCTTGCTGAGTTGGCTCACGAAATGCCCGAGCACGTGGTCGCCATTACTCGTGGCATGCGTGCTGCAGAGAGTTTGCACGGCAATTTTTACGAGGTGTACATGGACGTGTTGTTGGCACAGTCGGCGATTGACGACGTCCAACCGCTCCTGGATATTTTATGGGGACTCCTGCCCGCCGAATATACCGGGGACGCATCGTTTGGCGAATGGGCCGCTGCCGCTGAATAGCACGCCCACGCACTGGTTGGTTGCCCAATGCCCCCCTCCACCGTCGGATTTATGCTCCGCACCGGTCTGTACACTGCCATCATCGGACGCACCGTTCGGTTCTACCAATCCACAGGCTCCACGATGGACGATGCCGCCCTTTGGGCGCGGGATGGCGCCGACGAGGGCGCGGTGATCGTCTCCGAAACGCAGACCGCAAGTCGCGGCCGTGTGGGTCGCAGATGGGTGTCTGATGCCGGCAACCTGTATTTCTCGGTGCTGTTCCGTCCGGATGCGAACGCCCTGCCGTTGTTGAATCCCCTGGCCGGCGTTGCGGTGGCCCGGGCAGTCCGGCAGGTGGCCGGCGTGTATCCGACCATCAAGTGGCCCAACGACATAATGATCGAAGGTCGAAAAGTTGCCGGCATCCTCGCTGAGAGCGCCCTTTCCGGGTCGCGCATCGAACATGCCGTTGTGGGCATTGGAATCAATGTCGCCCTTGATGTTTCCGCCGACCCGGAAATTGCTGAGTCCGCCACCAGCCTCAACACGGCGACCAACGCTGAAGTCGATCGTTCCGAGTTGCTGCGGCGCGTCCTGCAACACATGGACGCGCTGTATCTCGACCTGGGGCGAGGTCGTTCCCCGATCCCTGAGTGGCGGCGTTGGCTGGATACCCTGGGCCAGCGGGTGGTCGTGACGCATCACGGCGCGAGCAGCGAAGGCATGGCCGAGGATGTGGACGAACTGGGCAACCTGTTGCTGCGAACCGACTCCGGGCAGTTGTTGACCCTTACCGCCGGAGACATTACCCTGCGCCCAGTTTCAGGAGAGCGCAACACCCATGCTTGAAAACCTGTACCTGGACGGCAAGGTCGTCGTGATCACCGGAGGCGGCACCGGTCTGGGCCTGGAAATGGTCCGGGCCCTGACCCGTTCCGGAGCCAACCTGGCCATCGCCGGCCGGCGTCCCGGACCCATCGAAGCCGCGCGGGACGAAGCCATCGCCGCCGGGCAGGACGCCATCGCCATCCCAACCGACGTGTCCAGATCGTCCGACGCCGACGCCCTGGTCCGGGCCACCATGGACCATTTCGGTCGAATCGACGTGCTGATCAACAACGCGGCGATGGTGGCGGACAACGTGCTCAAACCCATCTGGGAAATCACCGACGACGACTGGAGCACGGCGATGTCGGTCAACCTTGACGGCGCGTTTTACTGTTCCCGGGCCGCTGCCAAACCCATGGCCGACGCCGGCAAGGGCAAGATCGTCAACGTCGCCTCGGGGTTCGGGTTGCGCGGAGGCCGCGACATCTACATGTACTGCACCTCCAAGGGCGGGGTGATCCAACTCACCCGCGTTCTGTCGTTCAGCCTGGCCCGCTACGGAATCACGGCCAACAGCATAGTGCCCGGTTTCATACCGACCATAGATCCGGGAGCGGAGATCAACCGGACGCTGCCGCAATCCGGCGACTTCCTGCCCACCGGCAAGTTGGGAAAGGCGGAGGATCTCGGCCCGATCGCAGTGTTCCTGTCGTCCGATGCCTCCGACTACATGACCGGGGAAATGTTCATCCTCGACGGCGCCGGGTTGGCGTCCGGCATCGCTCCCACGGGTCACGCGCCGCTCGCCTCCCTCGAACCGTAACGCCGCCGACGCCAAGGAATTATCACCCGTGCCAACCGAATCTCCCGCGTACCTCCCCTCCGAATACAGCCTGGCCGGGCACACCGCGATAGTCGCGGCATCCGGCGGCAACGAGGCTCCACTGTTGGCCGCCGCATTGGCCGAGGCCGGCGCAACAGTATTTGCCGTCGCACGCCATGCCGACTCCGTGGATGCCATCCGCGCCACCGTCTCGACGATCACGGGACACGAAACCCACGGGCATGCCGGCCGGTGGGACACACCCGAAGGCGCTGCCGCCGCGATGTCTGCTTTTGCAGCCGCCCACCGGCGCGTCGATATTCTGGTCAACGACACGCGCAGTTTTTTCGCAAAACCCGCCGCAGACATCTCGATGCACGAGTGGGATGAGTTGCACTCCCGAAACGTGCGGGCCCCTTTCATGCTTGCCCAGGCGGCGGGCAAGCTGATGCTGGACCAGCAGTATGGCCGAATCGTCAACGTGATCTCGAACCTTGCCGAGCGCGCAGTGATCAACTGCTCGGCATACAGCGCGACGCAAGCGGCCGTGCTGTCCCTGACCCGATCGTTCGCCGTCGAATGGGGTCGGAGCGAGATTCGAGTGAACGCGGTCGGGTCCGGATGGTCGACCGCGGAGGACATCCCGTTGGAAGTTCAGCGCGAGGAGCTGCTGGTTCGCTACACGCCGATGAGGCGCCGGGGACACCCCCGGGACCTCGCCGCCATGCTGGTGTACCTGTGCTCGCCCCATTGCGACTATCCCAGCGGGCAGCCTGTGTACATCGACGGTGGTTCCAACGCGCACCCGTAGCATGAGCGGCGCCTGACTGCCGCAGATGCCGGGTTGCCAGGATCGCCCCGGCATTATGGGCAAACCAGGGGACTTTTGTGGGCAAAGTACGCCTCAGTCGCCTCGGTAAACCGGCAACGCAAAGCGGGTTGGTGTTACAATTGTCCCCGATGATTGCTGCCGCGACTCCAGTAGCATCCAACCCGGTACGCCGGCTTCCGGGGATGCGTGATATTACCGATGCCGAATACCGTCACCGCTTGGCGGTGGGAGCTCGGCTGACGGCGGCCATCGGCCTGTATGGTTACCAGTCGCTGGACGTTCCCATTCTGGAATCCACCGAACTTTTCCTCCGCAAGTCCGGCGGTGATCTGGCGTCCCAGATGTATTCGTTCACCGATCCCGGCTCGAACACGGTCAGCCTGCGGCCCGAATTCACCTCGGCCATAATGCGATACTACCTGGAGTTGGTGTCGGATCAGCGGCAGAACCCGGTCGTGCGTTGGCAATACTCCGGCCCTGTTTTCCGCTACGACCTGGGCAATCCGCCCTCGGTTGAAAACGGCGGCCAGTTCACCCAGGTGGGCGCCGAATTGATTGGCTCCGACAGCATCCTGGCGGACGCCGAATTGCTGTCGTTGGCCGCTGAAATTCCCGCTGAATTGAGTATCGGAGACTATCGCCTGCGGGTGGCTGACCTGGACGTGCTGGACAGCGTGCTGGACACCGTGGGCCTGTCCGACCGCGCCCGCGCCTTCATCGTCGCCAATATGAACCGCATCGGGGATGATGCAGATAGCCTCGCCGAAACCCTCCAACGCGCCGACGAACTGCACATCGTATCCGGCCGCGGCTTGCCCATTGAAGAAATCGATCTGGCCGACGCGGTTGCCGGCCTGCCCGACGGTCTGGCCCGTTCCGTGCTGGCCGGATTCATGCGGTGGAACAATTCTCCCGAGACACCGTTGGGTCGTCGCTCTCCGGACGAGATCGTCGATCGGCTATTGCGCAAACTGCGGGGCGGAGATGCGCCGGACGCCATTGAGCGCGGTCTGGACCTCGCCGGTCAACTGGCGCGTGTTCGCGGTAACCCGTCCGAGACGCTGGCACAGGTAAGCGCGGTGGTTGTCGACTCGGGAGCCTCCACAGTGGCCTACGAGCGCCTGGCTGAACTGATTGAATTGGTTGGCGACGCGCCACCATTGGCCGGCCGCCTGGAATTGGATTTCTCGCTGGCGCGGGGAATTGCGTACTACAACGGAATAATCTTCGACGTGGTACACGGACCGTTGCGGGCTCCACTGGGGGGCGGCGGCCGTTACGATGCGCTGGCTCTTGCCCTTGGCGGCCAGGATGCTGTGCCAGCGCTGGGATTCGCATACTCCCTGGAATCCCTCCTCTCCGCTGCGCCGGAGCAGACAGGCGGCGAGCCGTGGCCGGAAGCGGTCCTGGTGCGCCCCGATACCGAATCATCCTACGCCGCAGCCCTGCGCGCCGCTGCCGACATTCGGCGCAACGGGGGAGTCGCTCTCGTGGATGTCGGTCCCAGCGCTCCTTCGGCGCCGTACTCACGGACCATCATCGCGTAACCGGTGGCAACGAATGAGACTCGTAATCCCAAGCGATGGAGAACTCGGCGAGCCCACAATGCGGTTCCTCGCCTCGTGCGGTGTGAAGGTCAGTCGGCCCAATTCACGGCGATACACCGGATCCATCCCCGCGATCCCGGGCATTGACGTGCTGTTTCAACGCACCGCCGACATCACCGGCAAGGTCGAAGAAGGCAGCGCGGACATGGGCATCACCGGTTTCGATCGGCTGATGGAGTACCGGCACGACGAGAACGGCGTCGTCGCCATCATGGAGGACCTGGAATTCGGGCGGTGCGACTACGTGCTCGCGGTCCCGGAGTCGTGGATTGATGTGACATCGATCGACGACCTGGCGGATCTGGCATTGGAGTTCCACGAACACGGTCGCCAGTTGCGAATAGCCACCAAATACCCCCGCCTCCTGCGCCGGTTCCTGTTCGAGCGAGGGATCAATCACTTCGCGCTGGTGTCCGTGAGCGGGACCCTTGAAGCCGCGCCGATAGCAGGCTACGCGGACCTGATTGCCGATCTGTCCGCCACGGGTACGACGCTGCGCGAAAACCGACTCAAGACCGTCGATGGCGGCACGATACTCACCTCGCAGGCTTGCCTCATCGCCAATCCGGTTTCCCTTTCGGAGAGTCCTGACAACCTGCGGTTGGCGCAGTCTCTTACCGAAATGCTCGAAGCCCACATGCGTTCCGAACCCTACTATCGCATCACGGCCAACGTGCAGGGGCGGTCGGCCGAGGATGTCAGCGGGATGATCCTGGCCCGCCCCGACATTGCGGGAATACAGGGGCCCACCGTGGCCCGCGTTTTCAGCGTTGAGGAAGAGGACTGGTACGCCGTCTCGCTGCTGATCCAGAAGAACCGTTTGCTGGACGTGGTCGATCACCTTCGCCAGTGCGGCGGAGTCGATATCGCGGCGGCGCAACTCTCCTACCTTTTCAAGGGCGAGTCGCAGGCCTTCGACGCATTCCTTTCCGGCATTGCGTCTCGCAACGGAGGAGCGGGGCATCATGCCTAACCTGCCCATGCATATTTACTTGTGCCAGGAGGTTGCGACCGAACTGGATTGGGGGTACGCCCACGACCACTCCGGCGCCGCGTACCTGGGATCCACCGCGCCCGACATTCGCGCCATGACCAAATGGGACCGGGCGCGCACCCACTTCTCGGATCTCACCGTAACCGACGTGGGCACGGGCGTCCGCCGTATGTTCGAGCAGAACCCGCGCCTGGCCGGATCCGACAACGGTCTGACGCCGCAGACCCGCGCTTTCCTGCTGGGTTACGTGAGCCACTTGGTGGCGGACGAGATGTGGATCACCACCATGTTCCGGCCCCACTTCGATTCTGACACCCGCGTAACCGACACCGACGTGGAGTCGCACATCTGGGATCGCGCGTTGCAGTTGGACATGGACCGCCGTGTACTCGACGAAAATGACCGCCTGTCCACTCAGAACGAGGCCATCGCAGCCGTTGACGCAATGCCCGCCCTGGAATTCCTGCAGGACGAACTGATCGACGAATGGCGCGGATGGGTGGCGCGCCTGCTGGGTTGGGACTTCACCTGGGAGCGACTCAAGCGGGCTTTGAATCGCATGTATCGCGACAATGATGAGGTGCAGTTGGTGGTTGACGGCTTCCTGGCGCAGATGCCGGCAAGTCTGGAGCGCGTGTACGAACGCATACCTCCGGAACTGATCGAGGAATATCGCCGCCGCGTAATCTACGAAACCAAAGTGCAAGCCCGGGAGTATCTCAGTGCAACTTAAACAGGTCCGCGGGTTGGAGGCCGCCGAAAACGTCCTCACTCGCATTGATCCCCTCGATCTGTCGTCACTTCCGGAGGTCGTGCTGGAACGCACCCGCGCTCTCTTCGGCGCCGACGCGACGCCGGAATCGTCGGTGCTGCAGATGCTGCGCGAGGTCCGCGACGAGGGCGATGCGGCGGTCCGACGCTATGCCAGCCTTCTGGACAACGCTGAACTTGACAACCTGCAGGTGCCGATATCGGAAATCGATGCAGCCTGGGATGCCACACCCGATGATCTGAAACGCGCCCTGGAACTGGCCGCGGAGCGCGTTACCGGTTTCCACGAATCCACGCTGCCCCGCGATTGGGTTGACCTGGGCGATGGACTGGGCGAACTGGTCCGCCCGCTGGAACGGGTCGGGCTGTATGCTCCGGGAGGTACGGCGGCGTACCCGTCCACGGTGCTGATGACCGCGATTCCCGCCCGCGTCGCCGGTGTCAAAGAAGTGGTTTTGACCACCCCTCGCCTGGGCAGCGAACCCCTGAATTCGACGGTACTGGCAGCCGCGCGCATCGCCGGAGTTGACGCCGTGTACCAGGTCGGCGGGGTCCCTGCCATCGGCGCCCTCGCCTACGGCACGGAGAGCATTCGCAAGGTGGACAAGATCTGCGGGCCCGGCAACGTGTTCGTCGCCTATGCCAAGCGGATGGTGCAGGGGCAGGTGGACATCGACGGCGTATTCGGGCCAACCGAAACCATCGTGGTGGCCGACTCTTCCGCCAACCCCGTCTTCTGCGCCGCAGATCTAATCGCCCAAGCCGAGCACGACCCGATGGCGTCCGCCGTCCTGGTGACCGACAGCGACTCTCTGATCTCAGCCATCGAGGCCGAACTGGACGTGCAGATTGCGTCCAACCCTCGGGCCGAAACCATCCGGCAATCTCTGGAGCGGCAGGGCTGCATCGTGAGCGTCGACGATTTCGGTGAGGCCATCGAAGTCGCCAACCGCATCGCGCCCGAGCATCTGTGCCTCATGGTCGCCGACCCCTGGAAGTGGGCCGGCCAGATCCGCAATGCCGGCGGCCTGTTCCTTGGCGAGTTTTCGCCCGAAGTAATGGGCGACTACATCGCGGGCCCGTCCCACGTGATGCCGACCGGCGGCACCGCCCGTTTCAGTTCCGCCCTCAGCGTTCACCATTTCCTGCGCACGATGCCGGTGGTTGGGCTCAGCCCTCAGCATTTCGCCGATCTCGGCGCGGCCGCGGTGCGAATCGCGGAGGCCGAAGGGCTCCCGGGACACGCCGGTGCAGTTCAGGCCCGTCTCGATCACCTGGCGGCGGCACGAACCGGGTAGCCGCCGGCTCCGAACACCCTCACCGAGAGGGAGGAATATCACAAGATGCCCGACATTGAAGAACTGTTGCTGCCCCACATCAGCCGTTTGAAGACCTATGAGGGAGTATCTCCCAGCGAAACCCTGGCCGAGGAAGCCGGCGTGCCGCTGGATCAGGTGATTCGCCTCAACGGCAACGAGAACCCATACGGCCCGTCGCCGCAGGTGGCGGAAGCCCTGGGCAATTTCCGCGACTACAACCATTATCCGGACCCGGCTCAGCGCCATCTGCGGAACGCTCTGTCCGAGTATCTCGGGGTGCCTGAGGAGAACATCGTCGCCGGAAACGGCAGCGATGAAATCATCGACCTGCTGATGCGCATGTTCCTCGCGCCGGGAGACGAGATCATCATTCCGGTCCCCACGTTCGGCATGTACTCGTTCTCGGCGGACGTGGCCGGCGCAAAGGCGGTATCGGTTCCCAGGGATGACAACTTCGACATCGACATCGAATCCATCAAAGGTGCGATTACGCCCCGCACCAAGGCAATCTTTTTCCCCAGCCCCAATAATCCCACCGGCAATCTGGTAACCGAGGCGCAGGCGCGCGCTCTCCTGGACACCGGGCTAATCGTCGTTGCCGACGAAGCCTACTACGATTTTTGCGGCGAAACGCTGATGCCGCTGCTTTCGGAATACCGGAACCTGGTCGTGCTGCGGACGTTCAGCAAATGGGCCGGACTCGCGGGCCTGCGCATCGGCGCCGGCGCGATGGATTCCGAGTTGGCGGCCACCATGATGGGCGTCAAGCCACCGTACAACGTCAACCTTGCCGCCGAGGTGGCCCTGCTGGCGTCGCTGGCCGACACACGCAACCTGCTGGACCGGGTGGACGCCATCGTCACTGAACGCGCTCGCATGTTCCGCCTCCTCAGCGAGATACCGGGAATCAAGGTGTGGCCGTCTCACGCCAACTTCATCCTGTGCAAGATGCCCGATGGCCGCGGCCGCGAGGTGTACGAGGCCATGTGCCGGCGCGGCGTATTCCTGCGGTACTTTGACAACGACTTGCTCCGCGACTACATCCGCTCCAGCGTAGGAAAGCCGGAAGAAACCGATGCTGTGGTATCCGGATTCCGCGCCGTCCTGGGGGTGGACTGATATGTCCACGCTGCCGGAAATCCGAGGACGCGCGGCCAGCCTGGAACGTGCGACCGGAGAAACCAGCATTTCCATCGCCGTCAATCTCGACGGATCGGGCCAGTACAGCGTTGATACCGGTAACGGGTTCCTCGACCACATGGTCAGCCAGGTCGCACGACACGGTCTGTTCGACATTGACCTGAAAGCCCAAGGGGACACTCACGTGGGCTGGCACCACCTGGTGGAGGACACGGCCATCATGCTGGGTCGTGCGTTCGGCCAGGCCCTCGGCGAACCCCGTGGCATCAGGCGCATGGGCCACGCCATCGTCCCGCTGGACGAAACACTGGTGATGGTCGCAGTGGATTGGAGCGGCCGCCCCTACGCGGCAGTGGACACCACCCTCGATGACACTATGGTCGAGTCGCTGTCTGGCGACCTCATCGCGCATTTCCTGGAGTCCTTTGCGGTTGAAGCCCGCATCAATCTGCACGCAAAAGTGTTGGCCGGAGTCAGTCCTCACCATAAGGCAGAAGCGCTGTGCAAAGCGCTGGCGCGCGCGCTCAGGGACGCGGTTGAGCCGGACCCCCGGGCCGGCGGCCAGGTTCCCAGCACCAAGGGCACTCTCGACGCCTGACCACCGCCAGAGGGCGGTTGGGCGATTAACGCATGGCGTTCCCGCGCCGGCGGCCGGCGAATTGGATGCACGGCCCAGCGTTTTTCTAGGGCGGCGCGCCGGCCTGTGACCCAACCCCGTTGCCCCTTCGTTTCCTGTACAATAAGGCTGTATTTTGAGATCAGGAGCGGAGCATGCTCATAGTGCAGACCAATATAAAACGAGTGAACCGCGTGATAGAAAACATTCTGGATCAGCCCATCGTGATCCGCGTAATGTCCCCCATGCAGCCTATTGCCAACACGATCACCACTCGCTATCTCGACTATGCCATGCCCGGTCGGGACGATGCGCCGGGCGCGCGTCCGGTCGCCTATTCCGTGGTTGATGCCAACGGTGAGATTTCCTGGGAAGGTGACACCAACCGTCTGGCCGACCAACCGGAACAGCGGCGGAAGGATACCGCCGCGACCAAGCCCGAATATCAGCCGGTTTCCTACACAATCATCGATGCCGGCGGGAACACGGTTTGGGAGGGAGATACCAACCTCCTGCCAGGACACCTGCGCGGCAGGAATCAGTAGCGACAAAAAAGCCCCTCCCGCGCAAGAGGGAGGGGCAAATTGGAGTCGTAACTCCGATCTTTAGCCGGTGCTGACCGGCCGTCCCCGGCGGGCCAGGAACTCCGGGAAAGCCTCTTCCGCCAGTGTCCCGCGCAACACGTTGGTGGTAAAGTCCCGCTCGTTTGCCCACTGTTGTTCCAGGGACTGTCCCATGTGGTCCAGCAACAGTTGCTTGATTCCGATCACCGACGGCACGTCGTTGGTGGCAATCTGCGTGGCAATTTCCATCGTCTTTTCGCGCAGGCGATATGTGGGAACCAGGTGGTTCAGCAAGCCGATTCGGTAGGCTTCCTCGGCCTCCACGATTCGAGCGGTGAATAGCAGTTCTTTCGCCTGGGGCCATCCGACCTGGTTGACCAGCGTCCAGGTGGAATTGATCCTTCCGTACGCCGCCGCGAGGAACCGGAAGCGCGCCGCGTCCGAGCCGATCCGGATATCCAACGAGGAAGACAGCACCGCGCCGCCGCCGTAAGCCAATCCGTTGATCATCCCGATGACAGGCTTGGCCGACGCGCTGATTTCATAACTGCCCTTTTGGCGTTTCGCTGACGCGGCGTCCATGTCCTCACGGGTCAGCGTGCCGGCATTCAACGCCGCCTGATCCTCGCGCTGCTGATGAATGTCGCCGCCGGCAGTGAAGGCCGGCACCCGCGGGTGCGTATCGGCGCCGGTTATCACGATGCAGCCAATTTCGGGATCCTCGTTGGCTTCCCTTACGGCATCGTGAAGCTCCTCGGTCAGATGTCGGTTCATCGCGTTGAGCACTTCCGGCCGGTTCATTGTCAGAACCGCCACGTGCCCGACCACCTCCCGCCGCCGCTCCCCACTGCCCTCGAACCTCGACACGCGTTCCTTGTCATACAAAATGTACTGGTAAGCCATCGAAAACCCCGCTCCTGTAAGACTCTCCTGATTTGCCAGCATTGTATTGTTACCGCCCTGCCAGCGTCAAACCGGCCGGGTCCGGCAACCCTCCGGCCGGTGCCGATCGTCCCGCCGGGTTCCGATTGACATATCATCCTTTCGCCACCATGATGTTAATGGGTGGACTTTGATGCTGCAACGCAGACCGAATATAGTCATTCTGCTGTTGTCCGTGTTCTGTGTCGGTTTGGGTGTACTCGCGACATTGGCTACCCACGGCGACGCCGGCGCCGATTCCCCGACCGTTTCGGTTCTGCGGATCGAGGACACCATAAATCCGGTCAAGTCGCGGGTCATCGCTCGCGCCGTCGCAACCGCCGTTGAGACTGACGCGGAGTTGCTGGTAATCGAACTGGACACGCCCGGCGGCCTCTACGACAGCACCAGGCAAATCGTAGAGACGTTGCTGGAGTCGGACGTGCCGGTGGTGGTATTCGTTTCGCCGCGGGGGGCGCAGGCAGGCTCGGCTGGCACGTTCATCACCGCCGCCGCCCACATTGCCGCCATGGCCCCCGGATCCAACATCGGCGCGGCAACCCCGGTATCCGGCAGCGGCGAGGATATTGGGGTGACGCTGGCTGACAAGGTCACCAATGACGCGGCCGCCCTGATCCGTTCCATCGCCGACGAGAGGCAGCGCAATGCCGATGCGCTGGAGGATACCGTCCGATCGGCCGCTTCCTACACCGCCGCCGAAGCGAAGGAAAGCGGAATCATCGACGTTGTGGCGGACGATCTGGACGACCTGCTGGGACAGATTGACGGCATCACCCTGGTCACCGTCGGCGGTGAGCGAACGCTCGATTTTAGCGATTACACGTTGCAGCCAATCAAGATGCAATGGCGGGAACGGTTTGTGGACTTCATCGCAAACCCAAACATCGCGTTCCTGCTGATCACACTGGGCACGCTGGGCCTGGTTTTCGAACTCATGACGCCGGGAGCGCTGGGACCCGGGATCGCCGGCGTGATCTGTCTGGGGTTGGGATTTCTGGCTCTGGGAAACCTGCCGTTCAACTGGGCCGGGATAGCGTTCATCGTGCTTGCGGTGATCCTGGCGGCCCTGGAGATTTTTGTATCGGGGTTTGGCGCACTGGGCATCGGAGCCGTTGCCAGCCTGATAATCGGTGGGATTCTGCTGTTTGGCAGTTTCGGCGGAGGCAGCATACCGGCCAGTTTTCCGGACGTATCCGTGAACCCGTGGATACTGGTTGGAGTTGGGGGCGCTCTGGCGTTGGCCGCTTCGTATGTGGCGTACGAGGCGATCGCGTCGCGTGTGGGCAACCGCAAAGCCGCGATCGCCGGCGGTGGCTCATCCGGCAGCGACGGGCGTAGTTCGCCGGGCAGTCTGGTTGGACAAACCGGCGTGGTCACGTCCGATCTCCGGCCCAAGGGCATAGTTGATTTGGGGAATGAAACCTGGACCGGGGTCGGTGTTGACGGGGCCCAAATACCTGTTGGGCGCAGAGTTCGCGTCGTCTCAGTCGATGGTTTGTTGCTAACCGTCGAACCGGTCGGCAGCGTGCCCACGACGGAAGGACAGGAATAATGCTAAAGTGGCGCTAACCCCAGCGCCGAAGCCGACTCAATAAGGAGGCAATCACATGGCAGCAGGTATCGTAGTAGTCCAGCAATATCAGCGCATGGTTGTACAGCGTTTCGGCTCTTATGTGGGCACCCGGGGCCCGGGCCTGCGTCTGCTCATCCCACTGCTGTATCACGGCACCAAGGTTGACCTGCGCGAGCGGGTCACGCGCGTGCCCACTCAAAAGTACATCACCGCCGATAACGTGGTGGTGGACATGGATTTTGTGATCTACTACCGGGTCATGGAAGATCACGTGGATCGGGCCGTGCTGGAAGTGCAGAACTTCGAGGCTGCGGTGATTAACCTGGCGTTCGCCACCCTGCGTTCGGTGATCGGCGCTATCGATCTGGCAACCACTCTGTCGGAGCGTGAGCGCATCCGCGACGAAGTGCAACTCCGGATGGATGAGGTGACAACCCGTTGGGGGGTCAAGGTATCCCAGGTGGAAATCAACGAGGTTGACCCGCCGATGGGAGTAAAGGCGGCGATGGAACGCCAGAAATCCGCCGATGCTATCCGAACCGCCGAAATCACCGAGTCTGAAGGTCAGCGGCAGGCAGCCATCAACCTTGCAGAAGGCGAAAAGCAGTCGGCCATCCTCCGCGCCGAAGGCCAGCGCCAGTCCGACATCCTGCAAGCAGAGGGCGAACAGCAGGCCACCGTGTTGCGAGCCGAGGGGTTCAGCACCGCCCTGGAGCGCATTTACAATGTGGCCAGCACGGTGGACGCCCGCACCATGAGCCTCCAGTATTTTGAAACGTTGAAATCGCTGGGCAGCAGCCCGTCCACCAAGTTCATCTTCCCAATGGAATTCACCTCCATGCTGTCGCCGTTCCTGGGTATGGGCGGCATGAATGCTCCCGACAGCGGCGGGAACAACAACCGTGGCAACGGCAGCAACGGGGCCAGCGAGGGCACGGAAAACCGCAACTGATCCGGTTCGTTTTCAATCACGCCAACAACAAGGGCGGTCATCAGACCGCCCTTTAATCGTATCGGCACACTGGACTGACGTTGCCTAATGGCTCAAATTCACACCATCCGACAGCATGCGCATCGCAGCGGCGTATGGTTCCGCATCCTGGCTTTCGATCCGGCCCAGCAATTCGACCAGATTGTCTTCACTGGCCAACCGTTCTGAAACCTGACGGAACAGTTCCTCCTGGACCGTCTCCAGGAACTCAGCCCGCCTGCGATCCCCGCGGCGTTTCTGCAAATCGCCGGTTTCGCGCAGATATTCGTGGTGCGCGCCGATGCCTTCCCACAACTCCGCGACGCCGACGTTGGCGTACGCCTGTGTCAGCAGCACCAACGGGTTCCAGCCGTCCGACAGGTCGGCCATCTGGAGCATTCCGGTTACGGCGGTGGCCAGTTGGTTTGCTCCGTCCCGGTCAGCCTTGTTGATCACGTAAATGTCGGCGATTTCCATTACGCCGGCCTTCAACGTCTGTATCGAATCTCCGGATTCCGGCGTCATGGCCACCACCACGGAATCTGCCACGCCCATGATGCCCAATTCCGTTTGGCCCACGCCCACCGTTTCCACCAGAATTGCGTCTTTGCCGCCAGCGTCCAGCGCTCTCACCATGCTCTTGACGATGCGGGGTAGCCCGCCGGATTGCCCACGCGTAGCGACGCTGCGGATGAAAACCCCGTCGTCGAGGTAGTGCCGCTGCATCCGGATTCGGTCGCCCAGCAATGCCCCGCCGGTGAACGGGCTGGTCGGGTCCACCGCAAGGATGCCAACGGTGAGGTCCTGCGAGCGCAGGTGTTCGGCCAGTCGGTCAACCAGCGTGCTTTTGCCCACGCCCGGCGGCCCCGTGATACCCACCGTGTACGCCCGGCCGGTGTGCTTGTCCAGCCGTTCCATCACCGGGGCGGCGGCGGGATCGCCCCGCTCCAACAGGGTAAGCGTCCGGGACAACGCCCGGAGTTCACCGTTCAGTACACGGTCAGCCAGATCACTCATCAAATCAATTGCGTCGAAAATCGTAACAAACTAACGAATAGCGGCGCACAATGTAGCATCCGGCCATCCAGGGGGTCAAGCAAGCGCTTTTTGCATCGCGGTTTGCACGCCGGATGACCGCAGGCACGATGCACCGATCACGCTCGAAGTTCGCTCAGGAACCGGCTGGCGCTCTGCCGTACGAAGTCCTGCAGGTTCACCGACATCAGATGCACGCCCCGTTCGGCGAACTGCTTGAAACGGCCGACATTGTCCACGGTCATGCCCGCGCCGGCCACACCGATGATCTTGCCCTCGGCCAGGGTGCCGTCGATGACCTGCGTGATCGCGGCATCGACCTCAGACTGCGCCGGCATGCCCATTGCCTGGGTCAGGTCGCTGCTGCCCACCAGGATGGCGTCGACACCGTCCACGCTGGCGATTTCACGGACGTTGGCGACGGCCTCCGGTGTCTCCACCATACAGATCACCAGGGTCTCGCGGTTGGCGGCCTCGTAGTATTCGGCCGGGGCCAGCCCACTGCCCAGACGGTTGGTGCGCCCGCCCGTGGCGCTGCTGCGGTCGCCCATGGGGTAATAGTGGGACGCCTGCGCCACGGCTTCCGCTTCCGAGCGGCTGTTGATGTGCGGGATGATGAGTCCCTGTGCCCCGCGGTCCAGGAATCGCAACAGCGTCGAAGGCTCCGCGTTTGGCACCCGGACCACCGGGGTGAGGTCGTGCAGTTCGGCGGCCCGGATCATGTTCTCCGACTCCGAGTCGTTGGATGATCCATGTTCGCAGTCAATCCACACCCAGTCGAAACCCAGAACCCCGTACATCTCAACGACTATCGGGGCGTAGAAGTTGACGCTGCCGCCGACGGCGACCTCGCCGGCCAGCAACTTGGCCTTGGCGCGGTTGGTTCGGACCATGATTTGTGCCTCCATCAGGCTCGCGCAGTTGCGCGTTGCGGTTTCATGTTCAAAAGGGAGAAGGCCGGCCGGCCTGTAAGCCGGGTTCTGTATCCGCCGGATGGCGGACGATGGTCATCTATCTAGCCCTGCGTCCGGCGCGAAGCCGACGCCCGCCGACGGACGGCGCAGCGTTGCCGCTGGGGTCAAGCGGCCAACCCGGGGACGAGCCGGACACCCATGGTCCCCCTATTTGGCCTTGCTCCGGGCGGGGTTTGACCGCCGGCGCGTCACCGCGCTCGGCCGGGCGCTCTTACCGCCCGATTTCACCCTTGCCTGGGCCGCGCAAGCGACCCGCGGCGGTATGTTTCTGTGCCACTTTCCGTCCCCGCGACGCCGAAACGGCGCGGAGCCTGGGGGTTACCCAGCGCCCTGTCCGGTGGAGCCCGGACTTTCCTCCCCGAGACGGCTCACACTGTCTCGCGGCGACCACCCGGCCGTCCGGCATTCTCCTGATTCGAGTCTAGCACACGCGAGTGAGGGCCGGACACGCTTGCGGCCGGCCCGTCGCGCTGGAGCTTGCTAACCCGGCTACTCGGCGTCCGGATGCGTGGTGATGAATCGTGATGACCGTTCGGGGTCCACCTGCGGCGCGCGAACTTCCACGCCCGCCTGTTCTTCCTGCAGGCGCACCGTGCTGCTGCTGTCCGCGTTGCCCCAACCGCGATTCATGGCCTGCAGCGAGATTTGCTGGGCCAGTGTGGACATGGGCATCGGCACGTCGTATTCGCGGGCCAGTTCCGTGGCCAGCGAAATGTCCTTGTGCGCCAGGTTGAGAGCGAAGCTGGCCGGCTCATATTCGCCCCGGAACATGGTGCGAACCAGTCCCTCGTGCAGGAACGACATGCGCCCCAGCGCCCCGCGCCGCACGCATTCCCACAGCGGTTCGGGATCAACGCCCGCCTTGACGCCCAGGGTCAGACCCTCGGCGATGGCCTGCCGCACGCTGTGGCCAATCATATTGTGGACCAGTTTGGCAACGCTGCCGGCCCCGATCTCACCGGCATAGAATACCTTGTCTCCGAACGAGTCCAGCACCGGTTTCACCCGGTCGAAAATCTCACGTTCGCCGCCGACCATCACCGCCAGGTTGCCCGATGCGGCGCCGGTTTTGCCGCCGCTGACCGGCGCGTCAAGAACGTGGCATCCCTTGGCGCGGAATTTCGGTTCAATCTCGCGTATCAACGTCGGGCGGCTGGACGACAGGTCGATGTACACGCTGCCCGGCTTCATGCCCTCCAGCACCCCTTCCGGCCCCGTCGATACCGCTTCCACTTCATAGGGGCCCGGCAGAGACGTGAAGGTGATGTCGCTGGCGGCTGCCACCTCCGCCGGAGTGTTGGCGAGGCGCGCCCCGCCTTCCAGCAGGGGCAGCGCGGCTTCCTCGCGCAGGTCGTACACTATCATTGAGTATCCGGCCCGCTGTATGTTGGCCGACATGCCGCCGCCCATGTTGCCCAGGCCGATGAATCCTACGGTTTCCATAACGTTCGCTTCTCCAGTTGTTTTGGGATTGATTGGCGCTTGCCGGCAGTATATCGCAGCAGCCTTCCATACGTAGGTGGGTGCTATAATTTGACCTGATGCCCCGTGGTGTAGCGGTAGCACGTCAGCCTTTGGAGCTGTAAGCCCTGGTTCGAACCCAGGCGGGGCAGCCAGCGCCGCAACAAAATGCCCGCCGGTGAATCCCGGCGGGCTGTTCGTTTGCTCCGATGTTGCCGCAGGATCAGCGCCGACGCTCCAGGTACATCGGCATACCGCCCTTTGGCCGCAGCGAGATGAGGGGCAGAATATCGGCCTGGTGGCGCGGATCATGCCGCATTTTCCAGCGCTGTCCGATGGTTGCCATGATCAGCTTGGCCTCCATCATCGCGAATCCCTCGCCGATGCAGCGCCGCGGGCCGCCGCCGAACGGATAGTATGCGAACTGGGGCAGGTTGGCCCTGAACTCCGGTGTCCAGCGTTCGGGCCTGAACTCCAGCGGATCCTTGAACCACCGGGCGTCCCGATGCGCGACCAACTGCGGAGCCAGCAGGAACGCTCCGGCGGGCAGGCGGTATCCGCCAAGCTCGAAGGGCTCAAACACCATTCTGCCCCAGAACCATATCGGCGGATACATTCGCAGCGATTCGGAGATGGCCTGATCCAGAAAAGTCAGGTTGGGCAGATCGTCCAGCGTGGCCGGCCTGCCTTCCAGCACCTCGTCCAACTCCGCATGGAACCGTTCCTGGTACTCGGGATGGGTTGCCAGCAGATACCAGGTCCAGATCAGCGTGACCGCCGTGGTTTCGTGGCCGGCGGCAAACATGGTCACCGTTTCGTCGCGCACTTGCGTGTCCGTCAACGCTGCCCCGGTAGCATCGTCGTCAGAGTCGGCAAAGCGAGCCTCCATGAGGAGCGACATGAGATCGTCTCCTCTATCGCCGGACTCCCGCCGTTCCCCGATCAACCGGTAGATGATGCGGTCGAGATCGGCCCGTTTCCGCTTGAATTCCATGCTGTAGGGCAGGGGCAGCCTGTGGAACAACTTGCGGACGCGGGGTGGCTGGTTGGCCCTAGTGGTGATGTACCGGTTGCCCATCGAAAATGCGGCCCCGATGCGCCGGGCATCGTCCGCCAACTCAATGCCGAACAGTGTTTTCACCACTATGCGAAGCGTCAGAGCCGACATCTCCCGGCCCAGATCCACTCTCAATCCATCGGTCCAGTCACCCAGGTGCGCGGACGCGTAGGACTGCATCGTCTCGGCGTAAGGCTCGATTCGCTCACGGTGCAGACTGGGTTGGATTAACCGGCGACGTTGAATGTGGTCATTGCCGATCGCTGTGATCAGGCCGTTTCCCGCCAGCAGTTTCATGACCTCGGTGTTGGGCCCGCGGTCAACGTGCCGGTGGTACGTGACGATAACGTCGCGAATCAGGTCGGGGTGATTGACCAGGTAAACCAACGCCGGTTTGACCGACATGGTTACCAAATCGCCGTAACCGGCGCAGCGGCGCATGAACCCCATGGGGTTGAACATGTACTGCAGCGTTTGCCCAACCACGGGCAATTCCCGCGGCCCGGGCGGCAGATCGCGGCGATCAACAACCGGCCTTGGAGGATATGTAACTTCGGCGGTGGTCATGGGTCATCACCCCCGCTGGCTTGTGGGAATTGCGGATACCGGAGATTCTCGACTAACCATCCAGCGGGATCGTGGCGGTCAGGCGTGGAGTGTCTCCCACGGCGCGGGTGGTATGCCCGTGGCCCGTCAGATCCTCAGCCAGCATCGCCTGCCCCGGACCAAAGCGGTGGACGCTGCCGTCGCCCAGACCGATTTCAACTTCGCCTTCCAGCGTGATGACATACTGGCGGCGGGGCGCGCAATGCCAGTCGCTAAAATAGCCCGATTCCACGCGCCGGAAAACGATGCCCGTGGATGATTGCATGGCCGCGAGTTCGGGGTGTGACTCCAGTTTCAGTTCTTCTATGTGGGAATGGCCGTCGTCTCCGGTGTAAAGCCTGGCGATTGGCATGGTGTGCCTCCTGATGGGTTTCAGATGCTGATGGGTGGTTCGAGTTCACAATTGGATTCTACCAAATGTGCCGCGCCTGCCGAACCGTCGCACACGGTTTCTATATGCCGGGTAGCGTTCCTTGTTGAGCATATTCACGTTACTCCGCTATAATCGAAACGAATACGGAGTGAGTTGCGGGCATCCATGCCAGTTGATTACTACGAAACCCTCGGCGTGAACCGGGGCGCGAACGACGAAGAAATCCGTCGCGCCTTCCGGCAAAAGGCCATGGAGTTCCACCCCGACCGGAACAAGACACCCGGCGCGGAGGACAAGTTCAAGGAAATTAACGAGGCATACCAGGTCCTGAGCGACGAGGAAAAGCGCTCACGCTACGACCGTTTCGGCCACGCCGGCGTCAACGGAGGCGGCGAAAGGCCCTTCGACGGGTTCGACCCCTTCGGCGGCTTCGGCGACATTTTCGATACCTTCTTCGGCGGCGGGACGCGAACCGCAAACCAGCCCAGGGCCGGCGAGGACATCGCCCAGCGCGTCAACCTGACTTTTGAAGAGGCCATCTTCGGTTGCGAGCGCGATATCGAGATCAACCGGGTGGAACCTTGCCACTCCTGCTCCGGCGCGGGCAACGAGCCGGGCACGCCCATCTCAACCTGTTCCACCTGCAACGGGGCCGGCCAGGTTCGACGGGCCCAACGCAACGTGTTCGGACAGTTCGCCGTAACCACTCCCTGTCCATCCTGCAACGGTTCCGGCCGCAGCATTGAGACGCCTTGCAAGAACTGCCACGCTCGTGGCTACGAACGGCGACGACGCTCTCGCACCATCACCATTCCGGGGGGAATCAACGACGGGATGCAGGTGCGCATCACCGGCGAGGGCGACGCCGGCGCAAACGGAGGCCCTCCCGGGAACCTGTACGTCCAGGTGCGAGTGCAGGAACACGCCCTGTTCGTGCGCGATGACGAGGACCTGGTGCTGCACCTGGACGTGAACATCGCGGAGGCGGCGCTGGGCTGCACCAAGCAGATTCCGACGCTGGACGGCGAGGACGTTGACCTCAGCATCCCGTCGGGCACACAGGCCGGATCACAATTCCGGGTGCGCGGGTACGGGGTGCCGCGTCTGCGCCGGGATGGCCGCGCCACCAACCGGAGGGGTGACATAAAGGTGGTGGTGGACGTCAACGTGCCCTACCGTCTCAACAAGTTCCAGCGGAAACTGTTGCAGGACCTCGCCTATTCCTTTGACAACCACGGCAACGCTCCGCCCAGCGCCAAGTCCGGATCGGGCCGCCGGACGCGCAGTCGCAAAACGCCGAATCAGGAAGCGCCTGCGTCAGCCGCCGAGCAATCCGCTCCCGCTGAGACCGGCCCCGAAGACTCTGCCCCGGACGACAGGCAGAAGGGCCTGTTCGACCGCATCAAGGACACTTTCACGGCGAATGAAGAGTAGGTGTCGAGGCGCGACGCCCGAGACCCGCCCCCTTTGCCGAAGCCGTTAACCTGCAACACCGCATGTCCTGGCACGAACTCAGCATCAACGTCCCGTTCGAATACGTGGAGCCGATCTCGTATCTGTTCGAACGGTACGGTTACGGGCTGAGCGTTGAAACCATACCGGGCGAGCACGCGGTCCTGCGTTCGTATCTCCCGAGCCTGTCCCGCCAGCGCCTGGCGCACATCGAGGTCGGCGTCAGGCTCGCCTCCAGCGTTGCCGACATCGGCGAGCTTGAGATCAGGGCATTGGACCGGGATGAAGACTGGCGCGATTCCTGGAAGCAGCACTTCACCCTTCTGCGCGTTGGCAGAAACCTCGTTGTCAAGCCGTCATGGATCGATTATGAACCGCAGCCCGGCGACGTGGTGATTGACCTTGACCCGGGATTGGCCTTCGGCACCGGCTACCACCCGACGACCTACTCCTGCCTGGAAGCGCTGGAAGAACTGGTTAAGCCCGGCGTGAGCCTATTGGACGTTGGCACCGGATCCGGGATCCTGACCATTGCCGCCGCCAAGCTTGGCGCGGGGCATATTACGGCCGTTGACATTGACGGGCACGCCGTCAGGGCGGCGCGCAAGAACTTCCGCCGGACCGGGGTTCTGGATTCCGTCGTCGCCGAATCCGGCAGCATCCCCAACAACGCGACCAAAGGACGCCGGTACGATTTGATCGTCGCCAACATCAGCGCGCGCGGCATTCGGCTGGTGTCGCCGGCCGTGCCGGATTTGCTGGCTTCCGGCGGCACGTTCATCGCCTCCGGCATCATTGTTGAACAACACGATGAGGCCGTGTCTGCGATAAAAGACGCGGGGCTGACGGTGGATGAAATGCGACAACGCGAGGACTGGTTGACCATCCTCTGTCGCCAGGATTGATTCCCAGGTTTTTTATGGACATTGTCACTCTCGATCGATTCGAACTGATCGGCCCGCTGGGCAGCGGCGCAGACTACGATGTTCGCGCCGCCAACGACCGGGAAACCGGCGCCCCGGTGGTACTGAAGCGGCCGTCACCCCAGGCGGTGCGCCGTCAGATGCACGGCCCGGTGGAAGATCGCACCACGCGGATGCTTGTGGCTTACGAAGCGGCGGGCCAGTATTGCGACGTTGTCCCCCGCGTCATAGGCGTAACCGAGTCGGATGTCCACGACGGCTATTTCGGCGACGACATCGGCCAGCCCTACCGCGTCAGGGTCGAGGCGCGTGCATTGGGGATTCCGGTCGTGGGAGACCCTCGCAGTCGCATCTTGCGGGTTCCAATCGGCCTTGGCCAGAGTCTCTTTGCCCTGCACCCTTTGGTTCTGCCGGATGGCGCGACGCCGTGGCCCATCCAGACGCAACTGTTGGCGGCCCAGGAGATATTTGAAAAAGCCGGATACGTGCTGCTGGACCTAGGCCCCCACAACATTTTCTACTCGCCGGGTTCGGCCAGCGTCTCGCTTATCGACGCCAGCGCCCTCGTCGGGCATGGGGTCGATCGGGCCGCCGGAAACCGGGAACCCCAGGACGCGCACGATTTCTACCTGGAAATGCTGAAGTTCTACGTCGCCCCGGAACTGCCTCCCACGGACGCGGCCGGACACTTCGACCCATACAACCAGCGCCCCGTAATCACGCTGACCCAGGAATGCGACGATCTCGACCGGGCATTTGCTGCGGCCGACCCCGCCGTTCGCGACGCAGCGTCCGCGTGCATCGACAAGGTGCGGCGACGCGGTTATGCTTCGGTGGCAGAGTTCGGGCAGGACTTGCAGGAATGTTTGCGCCTCATTACCATTCGTAACGAAGCGATGGACGGTCGGGCGGACGCGGAAGCGGCCTGGCGTGCGGCGCTGGAGAGGCTCAACGAAGATCACTGGACGCGGTACCGGTTCGACGCCGCTGCGGAACTGTCCGCGCTGGAAAAATGATTCCCCACACTCCAAACCATCGTGAGGATGCGTAACCATGCTCACCAGTTCACTGGCAATACTCCACGACAACGCGGCCCACGGCGAGGATAGCTACCTGTCCAGAGATCTGGGGGACGGCAATTTTCTCGACGTGGTCATGGACGGCGTCACGGGCCACGGAGGCGATGAGGCCAGTTCGTCGGTGGCCGACGCCCTGAACCGCATCGACATTTCCGGCCCGGACGATGTCGTCGCCGTGCTCCACGAGCAGAACGAAGAATTCCACCAGGTGGGCGGCGGCAGGTTCCTGTTGACCACCGCATCGGCTGCCCTGTACCTCGGCGGCAAACTCCACATCATCTCCGTGGGAGACAGCCCCATCTATGTCATACGAAACGACGGCGTCGAGCAGTACAGCGGACGCATGGGCGGCCTGATTCGACTTGGCGTTTCAAAAGCGGTGGGCGCGGAAGCCACGCTGTCGGTTTTCCAGACCGAGGTTGAGCTGACCTCGTCGGACCGGCTGGTTTGCTGCTCTGACGGCGTCAGCGACAACTTGTTGGGCGACGAGTTGATGGAGATCGTCCGAAGTTCAGCCGACGCCGACGATGCGTCCCAACGGGTCAAGGCGCTGGTGGATCAGCACATCGAGCAGGGACGGGACATCCGTTTCCGCGGAGGCAGGTTCCGGCACGATGATGAAACAGCGATTTTCCGGTTTTTCGCCGACGCCTGACGCTCCTGCCGGCCGCTCCGTCTCCCGCTTATTTTCACGGCCTGCGGGCCGGGTATGTTAGACTGTTTGGCAGATTAATACAGTCTTCAGCAAGAGGTTTGGACGTGGCCGTCGAATTGCGCCGCGCCCGGACGATCCACAAGGAGATCTCAATTGGGCAAGATTAACGTTGCCATCATTGGCGTGGGCAACTGCGCGTCTTCTCTGGTACAGGGCATCCACAAGTACGTCGAAGTGCCCGACGATGAAATCATCCCGGGCGTAATGCACAACCGCATCGGCGATTACCGTATCGAAGATATCGAAGTTGTCGCGGCGTTTGACGTTGATCGCAACAAGGTTGGCAAGGACCTTTCCCAGGCCATCTTTACCGAACCCAACAACACCATCAAGTTCGCCGACGTGCCGCACACGGGTGTCACCGTCGAGCGCGGCATGACCCATGATGGCATCGGCCGCTACCTCTCCGACGTGGTCGTCAAGTCCCCCCACAGCACCGCCGACATCTCGGGCATCCTCAAGGAACGCGAGGTTGACGTGGTCATCAACTACCTGCCGGTGGGCAGCGAAATGGCCACCAAATGGTACGTTGAACAGATCCTGGACGCCCGGTGCGCCATGATCAACTGCATCCCGGTATTCATCGCCCGCGAGGATTACTGGCGCGGACGGTTCGAGGAACGGGGCGTTCCCATCATCGGTGACGACATCAAGTCCCAGGTTGGCGCGACCATAGTCCACCGCGTACTCACCCGCCTGATGGAAAACCGGGGCGCCGAAATCGACAACACCTACCAGTTGAACTTTGGCGGCAACACCGACTTCCTGAATATGCTGGAGCGCGACCGCCTGGTGTCCAAGAAGATATCCAAGACGGGGTCCGTAACCAGCCAGATGGACGAGGAACCCGAGGCCGGCGCCATCCACATCGGCCCCAGCGACCATGTGCCGTGGCTGCAGGACCGCAAGTGGTGCTACATCCACATCGACGGGAAGGTTTTCGGCGGCGCGCCCGTCAAGATGGAAGTGAAGCTTGAGGTGTGGGACAGCCCCAACTCCGCCGGCGTCGTGGTGGATGCCATCCGATGCGCCAAGCTTGCGCTGGACAACGGCCAGGGTGGCGCGGTTTACGCCCCGTCCGCCTATTTCATGAAGAGTCCGCCCGTTCAATTCACGGACGCGGAAGCCCACGAAATGGTGGAAGCGTTCATCGCGGACCCCGATGTCAACTCGGTTCAGGTAACCGCCCGCAATTAGCGGACCCCAGCAAACTGCCGGAGGGCGTGGCTATGAATATCGCCATGGTCTCGCCCTACGACTTTTCCTGGCCTGGCGGCGTCAACTCCCACGTCTCCCAGCTTTCGTATGAGCTACGACGCAAGGGCCATGACGTGGCCGTGATTGCGCCTCTCTCTTCTTTGAGCACACTTGGCGACGACCCAATCGGCTTCCAACTGATACCCATGGGTCCAACGGTGCCCCTTTCGGCCGGCGGTTCCTGCGCCAGGGTGGCGCTTGATCCCAGGCTGTATCCCAAAGTGCGGAATCTGATGCGGCTACACCGGTTCGATATCGTCCACCTGCACGAGCCATTGGCCCCAATTCTGCCCTGGATGGTCCTGCAACACTCGCAAGCGGTGAATGTGGGCACGTTCCACGCATTCTCCGAAAAACAACGTCTTTATCGCCTCAGCCGGCGCGCCGTAGCGCGTTGGCAGCGGCGGCTGCACGGGCGCATTGCGGTTTCTGCGGCCGCCCGCGATTTCGTGGCGCCGCACTTTCCCGGATACTGCTACCGGGTTATTCCCAATGGCGTTGACTACCACAGGTTCGCCGGGGCGGAACCGTTCCCAACTTTGGGGGATGGAAAACGCAATATCCTTTTCGTCGGGCGGAAGGAAGAGCGGAAGGGGTTGCGCTACCTGTTGGAAGCGTTTCTGATCCTGTGCGAACAGCGCGATGACCTCCGATTGATCGTGGTGGGCCCCGGCGACTCGGGCCGGTACTGTTCGGCGCTGATCAGAGAAATAGCGGCAACCAACGCCGGGGAACTGCTGGTAACCGGGCCGGTGGGTTCCCACGATCTGCCCCGGTACTACGCCAGTGCGGACGTGTTCTGCAGCCCTGCCATCGGGGGCGAAAGCTTTGGGATAGTGCTCCTGGAGGCGATGGCGGCCGGCGCTGTGGTCGTGGGATCCAATATCGAAGGCTATCGCGATGTGGTGTCCCACGATGTTGACGGGCTGCTCGTTGCTCCCCGCGACCCCGGCGCAATTGTCGCTGCCGTCGCTCACGTCGTTGACAACACCGAGGTGTCAAAACGGCTGTCCGACGCAGGGAAACAGACTGCGCTCAAATTCACCTGGCAGCGTGTGGCCGCCGACATCGAGGATTACTATTCCCAGTGCATCAAGGAGGCCAAAACCTGTGACAACGTTGGGTAGGGAAGAGTTGCGCGCTGCGATGCTGCGCTATGTTGAGATTCCGGGCGCGCGCGCCTTCAACGCCATTGGCCTGACTCCCAACCTGATTACGTTGCTGGGATTCGGCGTGTGCGTCGCCGGCGCCGTTCTGGTCGCCCTGGGGTGGCCCTTGTACGGCGGCATCGTGTTCCTGCTCGGTGGCGTCCTGGACCTGTTTGACGGAGCGTTGGCTCGCCTCACCGGCAAGGCATCGCCGTTCGGGGCGCTGCTCGACTCCGTGTTCGATCGGCTGGGCGAAGCCGCGCTGTTCGTTGGGCTCGGGGTGTACTATCTGCTGGCCGACCTCGAATCCGGCCAACTGCTTATCAGTATTTTGGCCGTATTGCTCGGACTGGTATTTTCCCAGGGCGTTTCTTATCTCCGGGCCCGTGGAGAGGGTCTGGGCGCTTTCACCCGTTCAGGCATCATGACCCGCACCGAGCGCGTCATAATCCTGGGAGCCGGCCTGATCATCGAAGGGATCGCGCCGGTGCCGGTGATGGTCTGGGTGCTGTGGTTCATCGCGGCGGTGTCCTGCTTCACCCTCTTTCAGCGTATGTTCACGATTCGCGGCCTGCTGGACGACGATTAGTAAATTCAACTCGCCCGCATGGTAAGATTGCGGGCAGGCCGAACACAGGAGGTTGTCAATATGGCGTCGCATTCCATGGGATTGTCGCTGCACGACGCGGCGAGGCAGATGGGGGTTTCCTTCACGGCGGAGAACGAACCTGTCGACCGCACCGTGAAAGTCAATGGTTTGAACCTCCACTATCTGGAATGGGGCGACGCCGGCAAGCCGACCATCGTGATGCTGCACGGCATCCAACAACAGTCCCATAGCTGGGATTTCATCAGCCTGCCGTTATCCGTCGATTACCACATCCTGGCCGTTGACCAGCGCGGCCACGGCGACAGCGACTGGTCGCCCGACGGCGATTACTCCACCGACGCATACGTTGGGGATGTGAGCGCCCTGGTGTCGACTCTCGGCCTCAAGGACTTTCATCTCATCGGCCATTCCATGGGTGGCCGCAACAGCCTGGCGTGGGCGTCCCAGAGCCAGGGGATGCTCAAATCGCTGACCATTGTGGACACCGGCCCGGAAACGCAGCGGCGCGGCTCCGACCGCATCCAGCGGTTCCGCGAGTTGCCGGACGAGTTGGACACCCTGGAGGAATTTGCCCAGCGAGTGATGGAGTACACCGGCCGCACCCGTGAGCAGACCCTCGGCGCGCTGAAGTACAGCATCCGCCAGCGCGAAGATGGAAAGTGGACGTGGAAATACGACAAGGTGATCAGGGTGCGCGGTTTCCGTCCCCCGGCATGGACATCCGACCAGCTTTGGGCCGGTTGGCGCAAAATCGACTGCCCCGCGTTGGTGGTCCGGGGCGAACGCTCGGACATTTTCGCCGACGAAACCATGCGGCGCATGGCCGAGGAACATCACGACTGCACTACCGTTACCGTCTCCAACGCCGGTCATCTCGTGCAGGGCGACAACCCACCAGAATTCCTGACCGCCGTGAAAGGCCTGTTGGGGCGATTCGACTGATTGGCGCGCGCGTCTCCGAAAATCGGCAGGGCGGGATCATCCCGCCCTGTTTCGTTTTGGAGCGCTTTCCCAAACTGAGGGTTGTGACGCTAGAATCCCAACAACCGCGGCAACCATTCGCCCAGCGCGTAACCCAGAGCCGCGGAGGCCGCCCCGATACCCAGGATCTCCAACCCCTGCAGGATGGGAGATTTCTGGACCAACCGGCCCTTGACCAGTCCCAGGCCGAACAACGCGGTCAGCGACAGCCCGACCGACCACCCGATGGCGGCCCAACCCACGGCCAGGAACAGGAACGGAACGATCGGGATGATGGCGCAGGATCCGAACGACACGCACATCACGGCGGCATCCTTGAGCGGATTGCCGCCCAGGTCCGGGCTGATGCCCAGCTTCTTCTCCAGCAAGGTGTTCAGCCAGATCGCCTCATTGTCCGATATCTGGTTTGCCAGGCGAACCGCCTCGTCGTAGGTGTTGCCGTCCCGTTGGAACAGAATCACCAACTCGGCCAATTGCTCCTCCGGCCGTTCCTTCAAATCCTGCACCTGACGGGCGATTGCGGCTTGCCGGACATCCTCTTCGGCCCGGCTGCCCAGGTATGCCCCGGCGGCCATGCTGATCATGCCGGCCGCGGCGGCAGCCAACCCGGCCACCAGCACAGTTCCGGTTGTTCCGACGGCGATGGCAACCGACGTCACCAACGCAACGGTGCTGATGATGCCGTCCTGCGCCCCGAACACCACCTCCCGCAGTCGGCCCAGGTTGGCGACCCGGAAAGGTTCCTTGTCCAGCGCCAGCGCGGCGTCAATATAGGTTTCAAGATCCAGCGGTAACGCCGGAGCTTCCCCGGTGATTCCGTCAGCATACTCGATGGCGTTGAGGTCAACGTCCGGCGGCGCTTCTACCGTTGCAGTTGGGATGTTGTTCCCGCTGGCGATCTGCAATTTCGCCAGGGCATCCGAAAACGCGATTTGGTGTTCTTTCTCCTGCTCCATGGCGTCCATGAACGCCGCCAACGCTTCCGGGCGGTTTTCCGCTCGCGCGTCGTTGATCATGCGCGGATACGTGCGCGTATATTCCCGGGTTTCGCCCGCGATGACCTGGTTCAGGTTGGCCGCGGTGCTGTCCACGCCGCCGGCCACCCGAAGGTAACTGATGCCGTGCTGTGTCTCCGCCCTGGCGACCTCTTCGAAAACTTCGGCCACTTCCGGGTAGCCTTCCTCGCGCGCTTTTTGCGCGTAAGCGTTGTACGTGAGGTTGGCCAGCGCTTCGGCGACGATGGCCTTCCAGAGGTTGCGGTCGGTTACGGACACGTCGCCCGTCGTCGTTCGGGAAAAGGACATGATGGTCTCCGTGTGATCTGCCCGGTTCGTGAATTATGGGCGAACCGCCTTCGTGCAGCGCGCCTATGGGCGGGGCACGTTGAAATCGCAGCCGGGCGTACTCGTCAGAGTCGCGGGGATGCGTGATGCGCCATTACCAGCCAGTTGTCGCCCGACCGAACGAATATGTTCGTGGCGAGCACGCCGAATCCCTGGGCCTGCCCCTCCACCACGCTGGTGATGCTTTCGATGCAGGTGACGAACCCGCAGTTGGCTTCGATGGCGATATTTACGTAATGGATATTGAAGTGCATGAGCGCGGCGCCGTTGAATATCCCCTGCCACGAACGCCGAATGTCCGGCCACCCCACGATGGGTTGCCAGCCCGGATGCACGCATAAAGCGCGCTCCGATTGCTCCCAAACCGCGTCCATTTCCGCCAGGTCCAGCGACCCGAACGCCTCGTAAAACCGTTGGTTGGCATCCCGCAGCGAGAGGATGCCGGTTTCGTCGGACAACATGAGGAATCAGGCCAACAGCCGTCGTGCGAAGTCGTCGAGTTGACGGAGGGCGTCGTCCCGTGGGGCGCTCTCGGCGAATACCATCGCCCGGGTCGCGCCCGCGTCTTCGTACGCTTTCAGAATCTCGGGGTCGGCCGGCTGGCCGAAAACGGACACCTCGATTTCATGTGGATCTCGCCCTGCCTCCTGCGCGAGGCGAACGATCTCCTCTCTCCGCGATTTCAGGTCTTCGGGCGTTATCCGGTTGGGCATCCAGCCGTCGCCCCAACTGACGACTCTCCGCGCGACGTTGGGAGCGTTGCCGCCGATCAGCACCGGTGGGTGCGGCTTCTGTACGGGCTTGGGCGAAGAGTAGATGGGCGGGAAGTCGATGTGCTTGCCATGAAACTCTGCTGATTCTTTGGTCCAAAGTTCTTTCATCGCCAAAATGGACTCGCGGGTGTATCCGATACGCTGCCCGAAATCGACGCCAAATAGCTCGGTTTCCTCCCTGAGCCAACCGGTTCCAATGCCGAAAAGGAACCGACCTCCGCTGAAGTAGTCGAGGGTGGCAATCTCCTTGGCCAGCAAAATTGGGTTGCGCTCCGGCACCAGGCAGATGCCCGTGCCCAGCTTCAGGTTGGTGGTGACCGATGAGGCCCGTCCCAAAGCGACGAACGGGTCAACGCACTCGTAGTACATCTGCGGAATGACTCCGTCCGGCGAGCCCGGCCAGGGAGTCGTCGGACCGGCCGGTATGGCCGGATGCTCCGGCACCCAGAGCGACTCGAAGCCATGCCCTTCGCAGACCTGCGCGAGTTCAGCGATGTCGATGGACGACTGGGTAACAAACATTGCGATGCCGATGTTCATTGGGACGGACCTCTGACTCTAAAAAATACCGGGGAATCTCGCCTACATTATAACGTAGGGGCGAATAATCATTCGCCCCTACAAATGCCTGCATGTCGCTTGCGGTTATGCCTGTGGCGAGAAGCTCGCGGGCACCAGAATCTTGGTTTCCTGATTGACCAGGAATTCCCGGGTCGGCGGCGGCCAGTGCGGCGTTGCGGAGGCCTCGGTGCGGATACGGTCGCGTTCTCCGAGGTCCTTGTAGGGCCAGATGTGGACCCACTTGTTCAGCCCGCCAATGTCGCTGTACATGCCGGCGGCCAACGGTGAGAACTTCTCCCGGTGCTCGATGGCGGCGCCCCAGATGTCCAGCACCTTGGGCATCGCGCCGTTCTGATATTCGTAGATACGCATTTCATAGACGTCGCCCAGCTTCTGGCCGCCGCCCATGGGCCGCATGAAGGGCGCCGGTTGGAAGATCTCAGACTCCATGTGCAGGATGGTCCCCTGGCTGTCCGGCGGCCAGTTGGGATCCTTGCCGGCCTCGGCGCGAACCTCGTTGCGTTCGTCCAGGCTCTCGTAGGGCCAGATGTGGATGACCTGGTTCAACGGGCCAATTTCGGTGTGGAAAAAGGCGCCCAGCTTCGAGTACTTTTCCCGATGGGGAAGCGCCTTTTCGAACGCGGCCTCAAAGATGGGCACGCCGCCCGGCTTGAGATCGTAAGTCCGGACTTCGTAAATCATGATCCGTACCTCCCGGATTGTTCTGCATTTCAACCAGCGCCGTGCCCATCGGGCATACCGGCGCCACTGCGGCAGTCTAGCAGATGCCCCCGAACAGCGGCAACCGGAACAGGTCGCCGTCCAGACCTACGGCGCAAGTGCGGAGAACGGAAACACCGGCAGGTTCCTCAAAACCCAGAACATCAACACCGCTCCAGCGACCCCGAACGCCACCCGGTGGGAGATCGTGATGCCAAAAAAAGACTGCCAACCGAACGATTTTGCTGCCGCAACCATGCCCGCGACAGCAAGGAACGGGATCGACAGTACCGTCAGCGGGTTGTATCCCATCGCGCCCGCCAAATCGCCATATAGCAAACGGTGGAGCGCCCGGAGAGTGCCACATCCAGGGCAATAGCACCCGGTGAAAAACAGAAACGGACAGCTCGGATAGTTCCCCGACACCCTGGGATCAAGCAGGTACAAAGTTCCAGCGGCCGCCGTGGCAACGACGGCAATCAGTGGCCATACCAACCACCTGGCTCGGGATAACGCTGGCGATTGAAACGCGACTTTGTTGGATGTAGATGCCATCGAATCCGCCTGTCGCTATGCTGCCAGGAATGGCAGGAGCCCCAGGAATCCGAACCCGAGCAGCAGCATCATCAGGTATCCCACCCACAAGAACACGCTGATTCCCGCAGAAATGATGATGCAGATCCTGGCAACCCGAGACGCCGACGCGGTGCCCGCGAAATCTCCCGAACTCTGACGCGACATTCCGATCGCTGAGAAAACGATGGCCACGATCCCCAGCGGCAGGCAGCAGAATATGGTGACCAGAATCGCAAATACCAGGTTCAGTGTGTGGTTTGGACCGCCCATCGCTTCCACCTCTTCGATGCGGTTTTGGAGGGTCTGATGCTAATGTCGATACGCAACTCGGTCAAGATTCGGATCAATCAGGGCGATCGGACCGTCCGCTCGTTCAGACCACCTTCGGATTAGAAAAAGGGGCGGCCATCGCGGCCGCCCCTTTGCCAGGGATTGATTCAGACTGCTGATTGGGCGCTAATCGTCGTCTGCCGGTTCGGGCATCAGCACGAACTCGGGGTACGATTCCATGCCCAACTCCGCCGTGTCCTGGCCCAGTCGTTCCGCGTCTTCTGACACCCGGGCGCCTATCGTCTTCTCGATGGCGAACCAGACAACGAACGAGGTGGCGAACACGAACGCGCCGATTGCCAGGACGCCGATGATCTGCACAACGAAGTTGCCGCCCGCCGCGATGCACACCGCGATGGTGCCCCAGACACCCGCGAACAGGTGAACCGGCACCGCGCCGACCACGTCGTCAACCTTGATCACCTCCAGCAGCTTGATGCCGCCGGTACAGATGGCCCCGCCCACCATGCCGATCAACACCGACCAGGCGTGGGGGAGAATGTCCGGCCCGGCCGTGATCGATACCAGCCCGGCCAACGCGCCGTTGAGTCCAACCAGCAGGTCGATCCTCCCGAAGAACAGACGGGACAGGCCGATGGCTGTTATCGCGCCAGCCGCCGCCGCCAGGTTGGTGTTCACCAGCACGATGCTCATTGCCACCGCGTCCAACGCGGAACCAAGGGCCAACTGCGACCCGCCATTGAATCCGAACCACCCGAACCAGAGGATGAACACGCCCAGCGTAACCAGCACCACGTTCGACGGCGGTGTGGACCGAACCGAGCCGTCGCGCCGGAACTTGCCCAGCCGGGGCCCAACCACAAGCATCCCTGCCAGCGCCGCCCATCCGCCGGTGCTGTGTACGATGGTTGACCCGGCGAAGTCCTGGAATCCCATGGCCGTCAACCAGCCACCGCCCCAGGTCCACGCGCCGACAATGGGATACAGCAGCGCCGTGAGGATCAGCGTGAACAGGAAGAAACTCCACATCTTCACCCGTTCCGCCAGCGCGCCGGAAATGATCGACGCGGTGGTGGCCACGAACACCATCTGGAAGAACCAGTCGGACATCACCGAATAACCGTTGTCCACCACGCCGGCCAACGCCGATTCGTCGCCGCCCAGCAGCGCGATTTCGTCGCCCGACGGCCCGTACAGCGGCCACACCACCGTGCCGATGATCCCCTGAACGTTGTTGTACATCAGGTTGTAGCCGATGAAATAGAACGCCAGCCCTGCGACCGAATACAGGCCGATGTTCTTCAGGCAAATCATCGAAGCGTTCTTGGTGCGAACCGAGCCCGCCTCAAGCATGGTGAACCCGGCGCACATCCACATCACCAACGCTCCCCAGATCAGGAACGCAAAGGTGTTGAGGACGAACTGGGTTTCGGTGTCAATGCCTCCGGCGTGGGCGAGGTGAGGCCACGCGAAGAAGGCCAGCATCGGAAGCGCCGCGGCCGCCAGCATCAAGAATCCGCGGTACCGGTGAACCCCGGCATGTTTTAGATATCGCATTGTCGAACTCCCTTAGTTATGAGGTGTTGGCAACGGCCATAACAACGCGGAGTTATCGGATTACGGTTCGAGCCTGATCGTGTCTCCTACGTTGATTTCGCCCCCCTGCAGCACCACCGTCAGGATGCCGCGGCGGCCGAATATCTCCTTCTGGAGCCCTGGGATCAGCGCATCCATCTTCTGGCACGGTTCGCAATCGCCCGTGACTTCCAGAGTGACGTGATTGTCCTCTGAACCGATGAAAAACACGTTGCCCTGCCGCGCTTCGGAAAGATCCATGCCGGTAACGGTGAGGTTTTCCTTTATCTGCCCTGGTTGAAGGCCGTAGTGATCCAGGGTTTCCTTGTCCATCACCAGAACCTGGCGCAGGTTCCGGGGGTTGCGGCTGCGGTCTCCTTCCAGTCCTTCGGCGGAGATCGCCCGCGCCGAATCGACCGGGTCGGACGGGGTTCCTTTAACTCTGGCGATATGGAGGTTGACTATGGTGCCGGATTGCATGGCGATTCTCCTGGAAGTGTGGCATTGACTCAATGCACAATTTGCTCACGATGGGCGGATTTTAAGGTAAGTCCCAACGTATGGCAAACCGGCCAGCGCCTCACACAGTGTGCGCCGGCGATGCGCCTTTCGGCAAAGCGTGGAACCATGCCTTGTCGTTCATTCGATCGGCCTGAGCAATAGCCTCGGACAAACAGACGCGGCCGGGTCGGAATACCCGGCCCGCGCGTCGCGTCTGCTGGCCGATGTTCTTCGGGGCGGGTAGAATGAGCGCAAATTGAACCCGGCCGGTTTGCGCCGGAACCAACGAGGTAACCGAATGGCCTACGAATTCATCAAGACCGAAGTGACGGACGGCGTCCTTGTGATGACGATGCACGATCCTCCCACGCGCAACGCCCTGGGCCCGGACATGGCCGCCGAAATGTTCGAACGCCTGGAAGAGTTTGAAAACAACCCGGAGGAGCGGGTGCTGGTTCTGACCGGCACCGAGCCCGCGTTCTGCTCGGGGGCCAACGTGCGGGGTTTCCGCCGTCGCATCGACGAACGCGAAGCGGAAACCGAACCCGAACCCCTGACCTGGGGCAAGATGGAATACATGAAAGGACGCCGCCAGATTCACGACAGCGGTCCCCGGGTGAATTTTGTGCCCCTGCGTGTTCACGACTTGCAGAAACCGTCCATCGCGGTTGTGAACGGTCCCGCCGCCGGGGTCGGTTGCGGATTGGCGCTGTCCTGCGACATTCGCATCGTGGGCGAAACCGGACGCCTGTCCGAGCGTTTCGTGCTGAACGGCCTGATTCCGGGCGATGGCAGTTGCTGGCAGCTTCCCAAACTGATCGGAGTCAGCAACACCCTTCTGCTCCAGTACACCGGCGACTGGATGGGTGGCGAGGACGCGGTGTGCATCGGCCTGGCCAGCAAATGCTTCCCCGACGACCAGTTGATGGATGGGGCGATGGAGTTGGCAAAGCGCATCGCCAGCGGGCCCACCGTAGCCCATTCGCTGACCAAATACCTGGTGCACGAGAGCATGGACCTCACGTTCCGGGAAGCGCTGGAACTGGCGTCGGCGGCCCAGGAACACGTGCGCCGAACCGAGGATCACAAGATCGCGGTTCAGTGGTTCCTGGACAAAAACCGTGGCATGCCGCCCTTCGTAGGGCGTTGATCCGATTTGGAATCGGATTTCGACCGTGGTAACCCCTTGACGGATATGGGGTCAGCCCCTATACTCCCTTGTTACCGACTGGCCTGACGCCGATTCTCTGAGAGTCGGTCGAGCCGCAAAAACCGCAGGCCGCGGGCGGTCGGGGCACGTTAACAACTGAATAGGAAGTTTTGAACTGTAAAGAACCGAGTCTAGAGAATTTGAAGTTCCTAGCGTGGGTCAAATTATAAAGGGCTTATGGTGGATGCCTTGGGACCAAGGGCCGAAGAAGGACGCGGTAAGGCTGCGAAAAGCCTCGATGAGCCGTCTAACAGGCGTAGTCGGGGGTCTCCGAATTGGGAAACCTGTTCCGGCGTTGAGTCGGTCCATCCGCATTAGCGGAAGGTAAGTGGGGGAACTGAAACATCTAAGTACCCCGAGGAAAAGAAATCAACCGAGATTCCCTTAGTAGTGGCGAACGAACGGGGAACAGCCTAAACCGTTGCGACCTAACGGCATGAGGGCCTATGTCGCAGCGGGGTTACAGGACGTTTCTGGAGCCGCCTCATCAGGCTCCGAGAAGTTACAAACTTCATTTCTAGCCGAAGGACCCTGGGAAGGGCCGCCGTAGACGGTGATAGCCCGGTAGGCGAAAGGAATGGAGCTTCTGAAGCAGATCCTAAGTACCATGGGGCACGTGAAACCCTGTGGGAAGTCGGGGGGACCACCCTCCAAGGCTAAATACCCTTGGTCACCGATAGCGCACCAGTAC
>CAZCZB010000001.1:117115-154176 GCA_964502995.1 uncultured Dehalococcoidia bacterium | reverse complement strand
TCATCTCATTCGCGCTCATCGTTGATGCCCTGCGCTAGTGTGAACACGCCCTAGTTGAAGATGCCGTGGCGCTCGAAGATGGTGGCGAGTTCAGCGACGCCCTCGGAGACGGTCTGGGCGGTGGGATGCCCGAAGCACAGGCGGGCCATGTTCTTGCCGTTGCCTTCGGGTGAGAACATGGAGCCGTTGTAGTAACCGACGCCTTCCTGGAAAGACTGTTCCTGCAGGGCGGCGAGGTCGGTTCCTTCGGGCATGGTGAGCCACACGTACAGGCCACCCTCGGGTTTGGACCAGGTGGCGCGGTTGCCGAAGTGCTCGCCGAGGGCCGCCAGCATGGCGTCGCGCTTGACGCGCAGGGCCTGGTTTTCCTCGTCGATGTGGTCGTACATGTTGTTGCGGAGGTATTCCTCGATGGCCAGGGCGGCGAACTGGTTGACGCCTCCGGACTTGAAACTCAAGGCGCGCTGACGCACCACCTCGGGGGCCACCAGGTATCCCATGCGCATGCCGGGCGCGATGATCTTGGACATCGAGCCGACGTAGATGACCTGGCCACTGTCGTCCATGCTGCCCATGGAGGTCACGTCCTCGCCCTCGAAGCGCAGGTCAACGTAGCAGTCATCCTCAATGATGGGGATGCCGTGGCTGTTGCAGATTTCCAGGGTGCGCTGGCGTCGTTCCAGCGTCATGGTCCAACCCAGCGGGTTCTGGAACGTGGGGATGGTGTAGAGAAACTTGACCCGTTTGCCGGCGGCGGTCTGGGCGCGGATAGTCTCGTCCAACGCTTCGGGTATGAGTCCATGATCGTCGCACTTGACCCCGACCACCTGGGCGCTCCACAAACGCATCTGACGCATTGTGCCGAGGTACACGTACTCCTCGGTGAGCAGCACGTCTCCCGGGTCGGTCATGGCCTGGATCAGCATGTTGATCGCTTCGCCCGAGCCGGAGGTAAGGACGATGTCGTCGGCGCTCACTTCCATCTGCCGGTCGCGCCGGAGTTTGTCTGCGACCAGTTCGCGGAGCGGCGGATATCCGGCGGCCACCGGGTAGTAGGCCAGGTCGCGTCCCTCGCGTTCCAGGGCGACGCGCAGAGAATCCACCAGACCGTCCAGCGGCAGCGTGTCCGGGTCGGGGTAGGCAACGGCGAAGTCGTACTTGGCGTTGCGATTGGCGCTCCTGGTGGTGATGGGAGCGTTCTGGGCGAAGAGGCCGTCATAGTTGAACTGGGTCATGGAAATCTCCTCTAATCCGCCATCCGGATCGCCAGATCGCGAAGTTGGGTTTGGTCAACGGGCGCGGGAGCGCCGAACAGCAAATCCGAGCCGCTCTGGGTCTTGGGGAACGCAATCACCTCGCGCAGGGAATCCGCGCCGGCCAGGATCGCCACCAGGCGGTCGATGCCGGGGGCGATACCGCCATGCGGCGGGGCGCCGTAGTCGAAGGCCTCCAGGATGTGGCCGAAGCGTTCCTGCACCTGGTCGGGCGAGTACCCTAGGATGCCGAATATCTTTTCCTGCATCGCCCGCTGGTGGATGCGGATGCTGCCGCTGGCAAGCTCCGAGCCGTTGCACACCAGGTCGTAGGCGCGAGAGGGGATGTTGGCCAGGTCGTCGCCGTCCAGCATCGACTCGCATCCCGGCGCGGGCGCGGTGAACGGATGATGGGTGGAGTCCCAACGCTGGGCGTCGTCGTCCCAGTCGAACATCGGGAAATCGGTGACGAAGGCGAAGGCCAGTGTATCGGGGTCGGCCAGTTCCAGCCGGTCGGCCAAGTAGGATCGCATCGAGGCGAGCCACTGGTTCGCCAGCCTGGGCGGGCCGGCCATGAGCAGGATGAGGTCGCCGCGGTTGGCGCCGGTGCGCCGGGCGAGCCGGGTGACCCACTCGACGGGCATCCGCAGGCCGGGCGACAGCAGCGCGTCGGATTCGTCCATGGATTCCAGCTGGCCCTCGCCGGTGAGGCGCACGTGGCTCATGCCGGCCGCGCCGAACTCCTTGGCGGTTTCTTCCATGCGGCGCATATCGGAACCGGACAGACCGCCCTGGCCGGGGACGGCCATGCCCTTGATGATGCCGCCGCGCTCCAGGATGCCGTGGAACACGCGGAACTCGGTTTCGGCGGCGAGGTCGCTGACGTCGGCCATTTCCAGTCCGTAGCGCAGGTCGGGCTTGTCGCTGCCGTAGCGCGCCATGGCGTCGGCGTAAGTCAGGTACGGGAAGGGCGTCTTGACCTTGAACTGCGGCGTCAACTTGCCCACGAGTCCGGCGTACAGGCCCTCGATGAGGTTGAGGACGGTTGGTTCGTCCACGAAACTCATTTCCAGATCGAGTTGGGTGAACTCGGGTTGGCGGTCGGCGCGCAGATCCTCGTCTCGGAAGCAGCGGGCGATCTGGAAGTATCGCTCAACGCCGCTGACCATCAGCAACTGCTTGAGTTGCTGCGGCGATTGGGGCAGCGCGTAGAAATTGCCCGGCTGCATCCGGCTGGGCACGAGGAAATCGCGCGCGCCTTCAGGCGTGCTCTTGATGAGGATGGGCGTTTCGATCTCCAGGAATCCGTGATCGTCGAGGTAATCGCGGATGTACTTGACCACCTGATGCCGCAGGCGCAGGTTTTCCTGCATCGCCGGCCTGCGAAGGTCAAGGTACCGGTAGCGCAGGCGCAGGCTCTCGTCCGAATCAACCTCGTCGGTGATGTAGAACGGCGGGGTGAGGGATTGGTTCAGAACGGTGAGGCCGTCGGCCATCACCTCGATCTGTCCGGTGGGCAGCGTCGGGTTCTCGGAACCCTCCGGACGCTGCTGAACGGCGCCGGTGATCTGCACGCACCACTCGGAGCGCAGGCGTTCCGCCATGTCGTAGTCGTCGGCTGACAGGTTTTCGGGATTCAGAACGACCTGCACGAACCCGGACCGGTCCCGGAGGTCGATGAATATGATCCCGCCGTGGTCGCGTCGCCGGCTGACCCAGCCGGCCAGGGTGGTGGCGGTGCCGTCGTGTTCGATGCGGAGGTCGCCGCAGTCTTGGGTCTTCAGGGTATCAACTCCTTGCTGATTCGGATGGGAACGGTGGGTCAGCCCAGAAGATCCAGCACGTTCTGGAACGGGCTTGCGGTTACCGCGCCGCCGTTGGCCACGGCATCCGCCAGCGCGTTGGGGTCGGACACCGGCGGGTAGCATACAGTATCGAGACAGACGTGGGCCTGAGCGGCGACCTGGCCGTTTTCGGAGGTTGCCAGCTTGATGAGCAGGTTCGGATTGTCCAGTGTCATGGCGGCGGCCAGCATGGCCTGCGCGTCGGCGGTCCCGGGCGAGCCTTCGACGGTTACTTCAACCACCGGGTTCAGGTATCGATCGACGGCGACGGCGTAATCGGCGGCCAATTCGCCGTAGTCGCGGTTGGCCTCGGCGTAGGCGCTCAGGGCGTGGTGCGCGGTGTGCAGATAGCGGTCATCGAAAGTCACGTGGCTCAGACGCATCATTCCGACGATGGCGGCGACGTTTTCGGCGAGCGGTTTTTCACGCGCCCGCAGATAACCGGGCCGGTCGGGGGTATCCTCGATGTCGAAGAAACCGCCGCGCGGGCCGTCCAGAAACCGTTCCAGCAGCGCTTGCCCTGCGTGCAAGGCAGCGTCGCGGTAGCGGTCGCTGGCGCCGGGAATCGCGTCGTGCCCATCGAGGGCGGCGACGAGATACGCGGCCCAATCCACCAACAGGTCGCCATCCGTTTGGCCGGTGTCGTCGGCGGCCAGGACGTGGGGGAGACGGCCGGACGATGCGGATTCTGCCAGCCTGTCCAGCATGGTTGCCGCGACGTCGTTCAAGTCGGGTCGGCCGAGTTTCCACGCAGCGCCGAACAGCATCGACACGGTCTGGGCGGTGATGGACGTGTAGGCGTGCGGATCCACTGGTGGAGCCGGTTGCGCGGCGCGGGCGTCGGCGGGCAGACCGAAGTAATCGGAATGCGATCCCTGGCTGCCGCGAATTGCGTGAACCGTTGGGTCGTGGAGCGTTTCCAGGATGTAACCGACGGTGCGGCCGGCGTGGGCGAGATAGTCGGGTCGGTTCAACACGACGCCGGCGTCCATGAGGACGTTGGCGAGGGCGATGTTATCCTCGGCCATCTTTTCGTGCTGGGGTTGCGTCCAGTCGGCCGACATGACGAAGCGGAAGAACCCGCCGTCGATTCGGTCGTGCAGGCCGCCGTTGACCAGCGCGTCCAGGCTCTTTTCGAGCATGACCCGGAAGAACGGTTCGCCGGTGGTGCGGTAACGGTGCAGCAGCAGCCGGAGCATGGGCGCGGCCGGGAACTTGGGCTCGGTTCCGAAGCCGCCGTTGCTGGGGTCATAGGTGCCGGCGACGCGTCGTGTAATGGCGTCAACCAGCGACCCATCCGGTTCCTGGCCGGCGGCGACGCGGGCGGCGTGCTCCCGGCGCTGGCTGAGGATGTCGTTGCCCTGCTGGTAAAGCTCCGGTTTCCGCTCAGAGTAGGCGCGGTTGACCTCGTCGAGCATGGCTAGGAACTGGTCGGGAGGCAGGTAGGTCGCGCCGGCGATGAAACCGCCGTGGGGGGTCAGGAATGACGTGGTGGGCCAGCCGCCGACGTTGTACCGGGCATTGATGTCGGGACGATGGTCGGTGTCCACCCTGATGGGGACGAATCGGTCGTTCAGGAACTGCACCACGTCGGGATCTGAGTAGGCGCCGTCGTCCATCTGGTGGCACCAATAGCACCACACGGCGTTGATTGACAGAAGGATCGGACGGTCAGAATCCTGGGCCTCGGCGAAAGCGTCAGCGCTCCAGCGTCGCCAGGCGACTGCCGAGGACGCTGCGGTTGGGCCGGATTTTCCGGATGCGGTGCTCAACGCTGCCTTGCCTGTTCAAAATCGGTGATGGGCCAAGCCCTGATGTAACCGAATATCAACATTAACACAGGCCGGCGGCATTATCAATTTGCCGCCCGTGCCGGCGAGCCATCCACCGGCGCCCGGCATGACAGGGATGGGTAGCGCGGTGTCGGCAATCGCCGCACATCGTTGGCGGTGATTTGCGGCGTCAACGGGTGCGGGGGTTGAAAGCATCGTTCACAGCGTCGCCCAGGATGTTGAAGCAGAAGAACAGCAGGGTTACGGTGCCAATGGGAAACAGCAGCAGGTGAGGATGATTGATCAACACCTGGGGATGACCGTTTTCGAAGAGCATACGGCCCAGGCTGGGCACCGGCGGGAATACTCCAACGCCAATCCAACTCAGCACCAACTCGGCGCCGGCGACTCCCGCGAGTCCGGCGGACACCGACACGATCAGGGGGCTGAGGATGTTTCGCAACATGTGGACCCGAAGTATGTGCGGGGTCGATGCGCCCATCACTAGGGCGGCCTCGATGTACTGACTTTCCCTGGCCTGCAGCACCTGACCTCGCACCAGCCGGGCCATCCCAAACCATCCGAAGATGGCCAGGCCAACCGATATGATAGTGAAATCGAGCACGCCAAGCCTGATTATCCAGTCTAATCCCGTGGCATCCTCGAAATTTTGGACCACGGTAAGCAATCTGGGCCGGAACGCGGAGACGAAGATAAGCAGAAGCAGGATTTCCGGGAATGAAGAGGTCACCTCCCCAACGCGCATAATCACCGCATCTACCCACCGGCCCAGGTAGCCGCTCAACAGGCCCATAACGATCCCCAGTACCAGCGTGCCTCCCAACAGCGAGGTGATGGTGATGATTACGGTGGTGCGCAACCCGAAAATCACCCGCGTGAGCATATCGCGCCCCTGGCGGTCGGTGCCAAAGGGATGAGCGAGCGAGGGGCCCTGCCGTGTGTTCTCCAGGTTGATCGCCCGGAAGTCGTATGGGGTTATCAGGGGAGAGAACAGGGCTCCGACGTACATGAACACGATGAGCGAAAAGCAGATCATCGCCAGCTTTTTGCGGGCCAGTCGGCGGAAAGCCAGGCTCCAATAGCTGTGTCCCCTGGCCCGGGGAGCATTCGACTGGAGAACGACGCCACCGGTCTGCTCGTTTTCCGACCAGTCGGTTTGCAGCGCCTCCGCATCCATGTGATGGGCGTGGCCGTGCTCCCGCGTGGGGGGGCCGGAACGGTCAGGCAACATTGCCGGCCCCCAGTCTGATGCGCGGATCCAACCACGGATACATCAGGTCAACGATCAGGTTGGCCACCACGAACATTGAGGTGGTGATTATGGCGAAGGCCATCAGAACCGGATAATCCCTGGAGTTCAACGCTTCCAAAGACAGGCGGCCCACCCCGGCGATTCCAAAATAGATTTCGACGATGAACGTGCCGCCGGCGAGCCCCGCCAATATGAAGCCGAAACTGGTGGCGACGGGAATCAATGCGTTCCGTAGGATGTGCCGGTATCGCACAGCTATTTCAGGTAATCCCTTGGCGCGCGCGGTGCGAACATAATCCTGCCCCATGACATCAAGGACGCTGGCACGCACCAGCCGCACCACGATTGCTATGCCTGGCACCCCCATGACGACTGCCGGCATAACTATATGGGGTGAGAAGAACCCTTCCCATCCGCTGGTGGGAAGTATGTCCAGGTGCAGAGCGAAAACAAGCAGCAACACCGGAGCGGTGATGAACACGGGGAGCGACTGAAACGCCAACGCGATGGCTACGATCACGTTATCCCAGCCGGTTCCCTGGCGCAAAGCTGCCAGAAGACCCACCGGGATGCCTACCCCCAGGGTGATGATGATGGCGGCCAGATTCAACTGCATGGAGACCAGGATGCGGGTGCCAATGACCTCGCTGACCGACCTGCCCCTGAACTGGAAGCTTTCACCGAAGTCCAGCCTCGTCACCACCCCTTCGATGTACCTGAAGTACTGGACCACCACGGGTTCGTCCAGGCCCAACTGCGCGCGAACCCGCTCGCGAACCTTCTCATTCTGGTGCTGGCCCAGCCAAATCTGCACCGGGTCTCCCGGACCCAGTCGAAGGAGCATGAACGTGATGAAGGTGACGATGATCAGAAGAAAAGGCAGCCAGAGCAGCCTTTTGATGGCATATACGCCCATTGGGTTCCAGTCCGTGCGCCAGTTATTGACCGTAGGGGCGAATAATCATTCGCCCCCACATTCGCATTATTGGTGATTCTACTGGTTGAAGTAGATGTAGCGGTACTTGGGAATGCTCATCTGGAGCAGGAAGTAGTCGGAAACCTCCGGCTTGATGAGCGCGTACCCTTCGCCGCTGAACCACGTCCACACCCAGGGCGCGTCGTCCAGGATCATCTGCTCAACCTGGTTGTAGATCTCGAAGCGGCGGTCGCGGTCGCGCTCGGTGCGGGCCTCTTCCAGCAGGCGGTCAACCTCGGGATTGCTGTAGTTGGTGTGGTTGTTGGTGCTTCCGCTGTGAAAGAGCAGATCCAGGAAGTTCTCGGGGTCGGGATAGTCCGCGATCCAGCCGAGGGAGAACATCTGGTACTTCCGCTCGGTCACGTCCTGCAGGAAGGTGGCCCACTCGGTCTGCTGGATGTCGATCTCGATGCCCAGCGTGCGCCACTGTTCAAGCATGACCTCAAGATACTGGGGAACCGTCGCGCCGAAGCTGCCCGAAATGGTCAGGGTGATGCGCGGGAAATCTCCGCTGGCCAGCGCGTCGGCGTAGGTGGAGCTTTCCAGCAATTCGCGCGCCAGATCGGGGTTGTACGAGTAGCTGCGGAGGTTCTCGTTGTGGGCCGGGAATCCGGGAGGAATGACGCCGGTGGCGGGAGAAACACGCCCGTCCAGCACGTTTTCGGCGATTCCCTGCAGATCCACGGCGTAGTTCAGCGCCTGCCGCACCTTGGGGTCGTCAAACGGAGGCTCGGCGGCGTTCAGGCCGACGTAGAACACGTCGAAGTCCTGGGGTGAACGGTGAAGCTGCGGGTTCAGCGGATCGTTGGGGTCGAGCAACCGGGGCAGGTCGTCCAGGCCCACTCCGGTGAGATGTATCTCGTCGTTCTCGTACATGATCATGGCGGAACCGCCGCTCAGGATCATTTGAACGCTGTCAATGTTGGGAGCGCCGAGGTGGTAGTTGTCGTTCCGTTCAAGAATCAGCAACTCGCCAATGTCGTAACGGGCCAGGCGGAAGGGGCCGGTGCCGTTGGGCGCGTCCAGCCACGATCCGTCTTCGGTCACCTGGTCCTGGTCCAGCACAAAGGCGGTGGGATAGGTGAGCTTGGCGAGGAAGTAGGACTTGGGCGCGTCGATGGTGAACTCAACGGTTCGTTCGTCGATAACGCGCACCCCGCTGACCTCGTTGGCCAGACCGTGCAGCTTGTCCTCCACGCCGACGATGTCTCCGAGGTAGTTTTCGGCGGTGGTGGACAGCGTGTCCGGATTGGCGGCGCGTTCAATGGACCACTTGACGTCGTGAGCGGTGACCGGCGAACCGTCGTGGAACTGCGCGTTCTCTCGCAACACGAAGGTGTAGGTGAGTCCGTCGGCGCTGATTGAGCAGGATTGCGCCAGGTCGAGCACCGGCTGGTAATTGAGGCTCAACGTCACCAAACCGCCGAACACCTCGTTGATGATCACGCTGGAAGTCGCGTCGCCGGCCAGATGGGGATCCGTGGTCGGTGGATCGGCGAATAACCGGACCAGGGTGCCCCCCTGGGGCGGGCGGTTGTCAAAAGTCAGGTCGGCGGACGGTGCGCAACTGTCGCCCGGGGTGGTTGCCACCGAGACGGATGCCACGGTTGGAACCGGTCCGGCGGTGGGTATGGCAGCCTGTGCCGAACCATTGGACGAGGCAGCGGCTGAACCGCCGGATGTATCTGCGGTGGGTTCCGGCGGGCTTTGGGCGGTGTCTCTGGAGGGCAGCGTGGCCGCCGGTTCTGCGGCAGGGGCAGCGGTTTCCGCAGGGGACTCGCTGCCCCCGCAGGCGATCAGGGTGATTGATACGGCCAATACAGCCGGAACTATCAATAGTCGGGACAGGGTGAACACCATTATCTCCTCCGGGACAGGGGGATTGTTTTGCGTGGATACGGAACCGGCCCGGAATTGGATTGATTTTATACAGCGCGCGCCATTGTTTCAAATGCGCGCGCGGACGGGATTGGCGCAATGGTTCCTGGACGCACTTGCCGACACACGAAATCGTTAGTTAAACGACCGAGGGCGAATCCGCAACATACCCGTAACGTGAGATGAGAAACCAACCCGCGCGGATTTGAAAACGCCCTTTGAGGCGATTGCCCGTATTGTACGGATGGGGTTGGTGTGCTAACCTGAATAAGGCGTAGGCAGCATCGGGTTGCTTGCGTCGTCGTTGTGGCGAGCATAGCCAAGTGGTCGAAGGCGCCTGTCTGTGGCACAGGAGATCACGGGTTCGAATCCCGTTGCTCGCCCCACATTCCGCAGAGGATTTGCTCCGTACCGTGCGCCTGTAGCTCAATGGACAGAGCACTGGGCTTCGGACCCAGGGGTTGCGGGTTCGAGTCCTGCCAGGCGCGCCACCGAACACAATGCAAAGCCGACGGCTGACCAACCGTCGGCTTTAGTTTTCGGTTAACCGCCGGGCCTGGCGTCCATGGTGATGGAGACCTCGGCCGTTTCGCCATCGCGCAGGACGGTGAAGATCGCCGTGTCGCCCGGGCGGGTGTTTTCCACGACGTAGGCCAGCAGGTCGTCCATGCTGAGGATCGGGGTGCCGTCGATGTCGATGATAACGTCGCCGCCGATGGGAAACTCGGTTCCGTCGATGACGGTGAGGCGGTCGGAGGCTCGCAGGCCGCCGCGACTGGCCGCGCTGTCGGCTCCAACGGCCAGCACCAGCGCGCCCCGCGTTTCCGGCGGCAGTTCCATGGCCGCGGCAATGTCGGGGCTGACCGACGTGCCCCGGATGCCGATGTACGGGTACCGGTAACGACCGTCTTCAATCAGCGCCGGGATCACAAGCTTGGCAAGGTTCACGGGGATTGCCAGCCCCACGCCGGAGAATGCCCCGGTCTGGCTGATGATCTGCGCGTTGATTCCCACCAACTCTCCGTGGCGGTTCAGGAGCGGGCCGCCGGAGTTGCCCGGGTTGGTGGCCGCATCGTGCTGGATGACGCGCGGGATGGCGAAATTGCTCTCCGACGGGTTGATGGTGCGGCCCAACGCGCTGATCACGCCGGAGGTCATGGAAAATCCGCGGGAGAACGGGTCGCCGATCGCCACCGCCAACTGGCCGGGCTTGATGGTGTCGCTGTCGCCCAGCGGCAGCGGCGGCGGTCGAACGGAATCGTCGGTGATCCTGATGACCGCCAGGTCCGAGTCGGCGTCTTCGCCGATCACTTCCGCCTCGGTCTGCGTTCCGTCGCTGAGCACCACGACGATGCGTTCTGCGGCCTCGACGACGTGCCGGTTGGTGACGACATGGCCCTCATCATCCCACACGAATCCGGAACCGCTGGCCCTGGAAAAGAAGTCGTTGGGCATACCGGCCGGAGGGTTCAACCCGATGGTCAGAGGCTGGATCACCCGGAGGCCGACGACCGACGGCACCGTGGCCTCGTAGAGGTTGCTCATAACCTCGTCGTGAGCGGCTGCGACCTGGGAGGCGGTGAACTGGGTCGTCGTTGCCGCCGGAGGCGCATCCGTAGGCTCCGGTTCAGACTCGGCTGACGTTGCCTCGGAGGCCGGCGCCGGGGAGGATTCCATGGCCGGCGAGGTTGCTGCAATCTCAACGGGCGCCGGGGGCGTCAACTCCACCGCCGGAGCCGGAGAGGTGGCCGGACCCTGTTGCTGTCCACACGCCAGACCCAGAATGGCGACGCACAACGCGGCGCCGATCAGCGCCGTGGCGGTCCAACGTGGAACCGCCAACATGCGAGTTGGAATGGTTGTAATTTTCAATGCACTATGCTCCAAACTAACGTGGCGGGAGGGCGGTTTCAGGGAGAATATACGCACACGGCCCGCCAATGGATGTTCCGATTACTCGTTGGGGATGTTTATGCTGGCGACCCATCCGTGCGACGGCGTCAACCGGAGTTCGCCGATGCTATACTACCGCCCTGAGCGACGGGTTGCCAATCGGCGCGAACCATACCCGCGCTCCCAGTATCACGCGTGCCGAAATTCATCAAGGAGAAGTGCGATGCTTTACGAACTCCGCATCTATGACGCAGTTGCCGGTCGCCTGCCCGACATCAGCGGCCGTTTCGCCAACCATACCTGTGAGCTATTCCGCAAGCATGGGGTCAAGTACCTGGGTTTCTGGACGGACGAAATTGGCCGAAGCAACCGGCTGACCTACATCAACGTGTTTGACAGCATGGCCGACCGGGAATCCCGCTGGGCCAAGTTCGGCAGCGACCCGGACTGGCTGGAGGTCCGCAAGCAGACCGAGGCCAACGGTCCGCTGGTTGACGCCGTCACCAACCGCTTCCTGCGGCTGACCCCCTACTCGCCGCAGCCGAATATCAACACGGCGGTGCAGGAACTCAGGATCTACGAGGCGATGCCGGGGCGTCTGCCCGACGTACACAACCGGTTCGCCAACCACACCATCGGCCTGTTTGAGAAGCACGGCATCGAGAACATTGGCTATTGGTCAGAGGACGTGGGAGTCAACAACGTGCTGGTGTATATGCTCGGCTACCCCAGCCTGGGCGACCGCGAAAAAAGCTGGCGTTCATTCCAGGCCGACCCCGAGTGGAACAAGGCTCGGGCCGCCAGCGAGGTTGACGGACCCATCGTGCGGGTGTCGCGCCACAGCATCATGCGGCCGACCGACTACGCTTTCACCAGCGACTAGAATCCATTCCATCGGCGATTCTGCGGATGCGCGGGGCGGGTTTCACATCCGCCCCGAAACGTTTAAGACGCGCGCCGATGGTAGAATTGCGCCAAGTTTCCGGTTCCCGGCAACCGGTTGGAGAGATGGGCGATATGTCGACGAGCAAGCAGGAATGGCAGGACGATACGCTGTCCCGCGTCACGCAGCGGTTCCCCGAACGGCGTGGGGACTTCACGACCGACTCCGGGTTGGGCCTGGACGCAGTCTATACGCCGGAGGACGTTGCATCCACGGAGTACCAGGATGCCATAGGGTTCCCGGGCGAATACCCGTACACCCGGGGCGTTCAGCCGAACATGTACCGGGGGCGCGTCTGGACCATGCGGCAGTACGCTGGGTACGCGACGGCGGCGGCCACCAACGAGCGCTACCGGTATCTGCTGGAGAACGGGCAGACCGGCCTGTCGGTTGCCTTCGACCTGCCGACACAGATCGGGTACGACAGCGACCATCCGCTGGCCCAAGGTGAGGTGGGCAAGGTTGGGGTGCCAATATGCTCGCTGGCCGACATGGAAACGCTGTTCGATGGGATTCCTCTGGACCGGGTGAGCACGTCCATGACCATCAACGCGACGGCGGCGGTCCTGCTGTGCCTGTATATCGCCGCCGGCAAAAAGCAGGGTGTTGCCCCGGAGCAACTGAGCGGGACGCTGCAAAACGACATCCTGAAAGAATACATCGCCCGCGGAACCTACGCCTTTCCGCCCCGGCCGTCCATGCGGCTGGTGGTGGACGTGTTCAAGTACTGCTCGGAGAATGTGCCCCGCTGGAACACCATCAGCATCAGTGGTTACCACATGCGCGAGGCCGGCGCCACGGCGTCGCAGGAACTCGCCTTCACCTTCGCCAACGCCATCGCCTACGTGGAGGCGGCGGTTGCGGCCGGTTTGCCGGTTGATGACTTTGCGCCCCGCCTGTCGTTCTTCTTCGTCGCGCAGAACAACCTGTTTGAGGAGGTGGCGAAGTTCCGCGCGGCCCGTCGCCTGTGGGCCAGGATCATGCGGGACCGCTTCGGCGCGACCAACCCACGCTCCATGATGCTGCGGTTCCATACGCAAACCGCGGGTGTGACGCTGACGGCGCAGCAACCGGACAACAACGTGATTCGCAGCACTGTGCAGGCTCTGGCGGCGGTGCTGGGCGGTACCCAATCCCTCCATGTGAACTCCCGCGACGAGGCGCTGAGCCTGCCGACGGAGGAATCTGCCCAGTTGTCGCTGCGCACTCAGCAGATTCTTGCCCACGAGAGCGGCGCGGCCGACGTGGTGGACCCGCTGGGCGGCTCGTGGTACGTGGAGAATCTGACCGACCGGCTGGAAGAGAGCGTGTTGGAATACCTGGAGAGGATCGACCGCATGGGTGGCGCAGTGGCCGCCATCGAGGACGGGTTCCAGGTGCGCGAGATCGGAGACGCCGCTTTCTCGCACCAGCGCTCGGTGGACGACGGCGACCGCGTTGTGGTGGGAGTGAACCAGTACGTGACCGAATCGCCGCCCATCGCCGATCTGCTGCGCGTTGACGCCGCCGTCGCCGCCGACCAGGTGGAGCGGCTCAAGACCCTGCGGCGGGAACGGGACAACATGGCGGTGCAGATCGGCCTGGCGCGGTTGGCTGACGCGGCCCGTTCGCCCGACGCCAACACAATCCCCCAGATGATGGATTGCGTCGAGAAATATGCGACGCTGGGCGAGATTTGCGAGGTGCTGAGGCAGGTGTTCGGTGAGTACGAACCATCGGCGGGCCTGTGACGTCCCGGTGAGGATGATGCGTTTGCGTCCCGCTTTTTTCACAGCGCTGTTTGCGCTGCTGGTTTGGGCCGCAACGGCGTGCGGGGGTTCATCCGATGTCAGGCTCGCGCCGGTATCGGATTCGGCGGAGCAACCGGCCACCATCGCGGCTGCCTGGGATGAATCCAGGGGAGTGCGCATCGGGACGTCGCCGGATTTCCCGCCATCCAGTTTCATCAACGAACGCGGCGAGATCGACGGTTTCGACCGGGAGGTGGCGGATGAGATTTGCCGGCGCACCGAACTCCGCTGCGAATGGGTCCAGAACGATTGGGCAACCATCATCCCCAATCTTGTGTCCGGAGAATACGACGTTATCGTCGCCGGGCTGGCGGCGACCAAAGAGCGCGAGGAGTTGATCGATTTCACGCAGGGGTACCAACCCAACACACCGTCGGCCTACGTTGCTCGCGCCGGCGCCGGCGAGTCCGCTGTCAACGGGAAAATAGCGGTGCAGGTCAACACCATCCAGCATGATTATCTGGTCGAGTTGGGCGCTGCCAGGATTTCATCGCTGTCCGCCGGGGATGCCGTAGAGGCGGTTATCCGAGGGGATGCGGACGCCGTTCTGGCCGACAGAACATTCCTGCAGCCCTTTGTGGAGGCGAGCAACGGCGATCTTGAGTTCGTGGGGCCGGAGGTTCCGTTCGAGTTCAACTACGTCAGCATCGGCGTGAGGAAAAACGACGGCGAGTTGAAGAACCGGTTGAACGCGGCCATCGACCGGATGAAAGATGATGGCACGTTGAACGATTTGATCATCAAGTGGTTCGGCGAGGGCGCGGCGATTTTTGAATGATTGCCGGCCCGGAAACCTGCCTGTGATAAACTGCCCGGCAGGTTGATTTGAAGCGTAACGATACGGAGGAACTCCCGTGACCGAGTTGATGCTGACCGAACAGGAAAAGATGCTGCAGAACATGGTGCGCGACTTTGCCGACCGCGAAATCTCGCCACGAGCGGCAGAGCTGGACGAAAAGGCCGAGTTTTCGCATGAGAACTGGCACGGGATGGCACAACTCGGGTTGGCCGGCATCGGCGTCGATCCTGCCTATGGCGGCAGCGGCGGAGGGTTCCGGCAGTCATCCATCGTCATTGAGGAGATCGCCCGTGCGGACGTGGCGGCGAGCGTTACCCTGGCAGCTCACCTGGGCCTGGGTCTGGAGACCATCGCGCGCTTCGGCAATGAGGAACAGAAGCAGCAGTACGTGCCATCGCTGGCGTCCGGCAAAGGCATCGCGGCGTGGGGGCTCACCGAGCCGGGCAGCGGTTCCGATGCCGCGGCGATGGCGACCACGGCGACGCGGCGCAACGGAAGTTGGGTGCTGAACGGTTCCAAGCAGTTCATCACCAACGCCGAGGTGGCGGAAACACTGGTGATCTTTGCCAACCAGGACCGCGCGTCCGGCTACCGGGGCGTTTGCGCCTTCATTGTGCCGGCCGGGACTCCCGGGATGCAGATCAACCCGCAGCACAACAAGATGGGAATTCGCGCGTCCAGCACCTGCGAAATCGTTTTCGACAACGCGGAGATTCCCGCCAAAAACATCATTGGCGAAGAGGGCATGGGGTTCCGCTATGCCATGGACATCCTTGATTCCAGCCGCATTTCCATTGCCGCCCAGTGCGTGGGAATCGCTCAGGCGGCGCTGGAAGAAGCGGTGCGATACGCCCAACTGCGCGAGACCTTCGGCCGGCCGTTGGCGCATCACCAGGCCATCCAGTTCAAGTTGGCCGACATTGCGACGTGGGTTCACTCGGCGCGGGTAGCCACCATGCACGCGGCCACGCTCCGGGACCAGGGGCTGCCGTTCATCAACGAGGCGTCAATGGCCAAGCTGCTGGCCTCAGAGAACTGCAACAAGGCGGCCTACGAGGCCATGCAGATCCACGGTGGCATCGGCGTGTTCAAAGAGTCCCGCATCGAGCGGATCTTCCGCGACGCGCGGGTCACCACGATTTACGAAGGCACGTCGGAAGTGCAGCGTATGATCATCGCGCGGCAGGTATTGGGCCAGTACCCCGTCTAGTCGCCACAGATTCCACCGGAGGCAGTAGTCCATGACTGAAGTCTGCGCCGTCAACTACGCTGACCACGTCGGTATCGCGGTCAACGATATCGAGGCGGCCCTGGCCTTTTTCGGGGCCAATTTCGGGACGCCCGGCGCGGAGGTCGTCGACATGGAAGACCAGGGCGTCAAGGCGTGCCTGATCGAAATTGGCGAGACACGGCTGGAACTGCTGCAACCGCTTACCCCAGAGAGCGCAGTGGGACGGTTCATCGAGCGGCGCGGCGAAGGGCTGCATCACCTGGCCCTTAACGTGGACGACATCGGCGGCAAACTGAAAATCCTTTCGGCGAACGGGTTGTCGCTGATAGACAACGAACCCAGGCACGGATTGTCGGGGACGATTGCGTTCATCCATCCCCGATCGGTGTTTGGCGTCCTGACCGAACTGGTCGAAAACTGACTCCCCTGCGGGAGAACGGGCGGTCATGCCGGCCCATGTCGTCTATGGCGATTCGTTCCTCGTAGCGCGCGAGGTTCGTCGCATCCGCGACGAGGCGGGCGCGTCGGACGTGATGGAGTCCAACCGTCAACGTCTGGTGGCGGCCCAGGCCCGGCCACAGGAAGTCGTGGCCATGTGCAACTCCATGCCCTTCCTGGACACCATCCGGCTGGTCGAGGTGGAGGGAGCGCTGGCAACCCAGGAGGAGGGCGGCCGGCGTGGCGGCGGTGGACGCGGACGCTCCACGCGGCGCCAATCCAACGCCGAATCCGGCTGGATGCAATTGGCCGACGCCGTCCCCCTGATGCCCGATACCACGCTGCTGGTGCTGATCGACGGCGACGTGGGCGAGCGCAACCCGCTGCTGCGGGCGTTAGCCGATAGTTGCGAGATTCACCGGCAGGCTGCGCCGACGGGCGGGGGACTGAACCAATGGGTCAAGCGCGCGGTTGAGGACAAGGGCGGGTCGATAACGCCGCCGGCCATCCAGGCAATCACGGAGATGGTGGGAAACGACCTGTGGACGTTGGACCGGGAATTGGAAAAGCTGTCGCTGTACGCATCCGGGCGCGACATCACCGAGCCCGACGTGCGCAATCTGGTGCCATACGCGCAGGAGGCCAATATCTTCGGCGCGGTGGACGCGATTGTGGAGGGTCGGCCGGCCGAGGCGTTGCGGCTCCTGGCCCGGTTGGTCGAGGACGGCCGGGAACCCCTTTACATAATCGCCATGATCGAGCGGCAGTTGCGCCTGATAGCGTTAGCGCGGGACCTGACCGAACGCGGCGTAGTCCAGCCGGAGTTGGGTCGCCGGATGGGGGCTAACTCCGATTTCGTGGTGAGGAAAACGGTGGCGCAGGCGCGCCGGCTGTCGCTGCCCGAAATATCGAGCAAATACCGGAGGGTTTTGGAGAGCGACCTGGCGATCAAGCAGGGCCGGCTCGAACCCGAGGTGTCGCTGGAGTTGCTGGTGGCCGACCTGGCCGGGGCGTAGAGGATGGACTTGGCCAGGGGTCTTTGGGAATCAGGGTAGGGGCGAATGATAATTCGCCCCCCACCAGTGTTTGCCGCACATTGCTCAGGCGTAGGTGACCGGGTTGTAGCAGGCGGCCCAATGGCCGTCTGACTGCTCGGACAGTTGCGGCGTTGCCTCGTTGCGGCACTGGGCCAACGCCTTGGGACAGCGGGGCAAGAATGGGCATTCTTCGGCCATGTTGATGAGGTCGGGCGGCGCGCCCCGCAACGCCTGCAGCCGGCGTCCGGCGGCGTCAAGGCGTGGCAGCGTTTGCAGCAACGACCACGTGTAGGGGTGGCGCGGCTGCTGGAAAATCGGCAGCAGGTCGGCGTATTCGACGAGATGGCCGGCGTACATCACGCCGACGTGTCGGGCCATGTTGGCGACCACTCCCATGTCGTGAGTGATCAGCAGGATCGCCGACTTTGAGTCGCGGCTGAGTTCCTTGAGGCGTGACAGGATTTCGGCCTGGAGCGTCACGTCCACGCTGGAGGTCACCTCGTCGGCGATGAGCAAACGCGGACGCATCACCATGGCCATCGCGAGCATCACCCGTTGGCACTGGCCGCCGCTGAGCGTGAACGGATAGGCGGACATCAAGCGGCGCGGGTCCGGCACGCCCAGTTCCCGCAGCATTTCCTGGCAAACCGACCCGGCGGCGCGGCGATTCAACTGGGAATGGGTGATGATCACCTCGGTGAGTTGCGCGCCAACGGTCTGCACGGGATTCAGCGCCGATTGGGCGTCCTGGAATACCATGGACATGGACCGGCCGCGCAACTCGCGCAGGTATTCCTCCGAGGCGTTCACCAGGTCGATTCCGTCGAACAGGATTTTGCCCCCGGTGATTGCCCCGTTGTCGGGCAGCAGGCCCATCAATGTCAGCGCAAGGGCGCTTTTGCCGGCGCCGCTTTCGCCGACGATGCACAGGATTTCCTCCTCCTCCTGGGAGAACGACACCCCGTTGAGCGCATGGACCTCGCCGTTGGGCACCCTGAACTCGACGCGCAGGTCCTCTACCTGGAGCAGCGGGGCCATGTCAGCTCACGGCAGCGGGCGGCCGGTTGGGTGCGCCGGTCAGATCAACAGGTTCGGTCCTGCCGGCGCGGATTTCGCGGATCAGGTCTTCCACCGACTGGATACGCCGTTGAAATCGGGTGGCGGCGGTGCCGATCTGCTGCACGCGGTGGGCGTCGCTGCCGCCGACGGCAGGCATGGCCAGGCGTCGTCTGAGGTCGTGCGAGAAAAGGTTTTCCGATTCAAACCCGCGGCCGTTGTGGGATTCAATCGCATCGAAGATCTGCATGTGCGGATCTTCGATGGCTTTCCGCAGCATCTCTGCGCGCACCTCGGGGTCTGCTCCCGGTTCCTTGAGGAATCGGCGGCGGTAGGGGTGGGCCGCAATCAACACGGCGCCCAGGCTGTCGGCTTCGGCGCGGAGGAAGGCCGGTTTGTGCATCCCGAAACGATAGCGAGTGAGCCCGAAAGTCAGCACATGGCCGGCGTCGGTGTTGATCTCTGCGCCCGGCAGCACCAGGATTCCGTGGCGGCGGGACAGTTTGGCGGCATCCTCGGCGGACCAGAAATCGTCGTGCTCGGTGATGCACACGCCGTCCAACCCAGCGGATTTTGCCGCGTCCACCAACTCGTCGGCGGACAAAAAGCTGTCGTCGGACTTGGGGTAAGTGTGGTTGTGAAGATCAATCAACACGGCGATTCGGCGGCGCAAGGCCCTCGTAGAATCATACCACCGATGGAAGGGGCCCGCACAATAATGCCAACCGTGGACGATGGCGGCGACCACCCGGGTTCGGCGCGACCACGAGGCGTAGAGGCGGCCATTAGTGATCGGGCCAACCACGAGGCTTGCCCCTACGTTGGTCGTTGGTCGATGGGCGGTTTGGCGAGGGTTGGGCGATGGCTGGTGCCGGTAGGGGCGAATGATGATCCTCCCCTACCATATCGTGATGGGTTGGCGGCATCCCTCGACAGGCTCCCGGCACAGTCGGCAGTTTCCGCGCGATGAGCGGGTGGGCGCGTTGCGGGATGAGCAGCGGGTAGTCCGCTGCCGGAAGTGTCAGCCTATGACGAGACCCTCCGCGCGCAGGTCGTCCATGATTTCGTCGGCGACGGACTTTCGGATTTTGAAACGCTTTTCCAGCATCATGGACGTTACGCGGGGGTTGCGCAGGGCGATGTCGCGGGCCTGGTCGAGGTAGTTGGTCGGACGGCCGTCGTCGCCGGCCCCGAACTCGGCATCGCCAAATTCCCCGAACTCATCCTCGTCCTCGGCAAGGTTGACCGGAGGCAGGGGCGGCCCCTGCTGATTGCGCCAGAAGTCAATCAACCGGTCCATTTCCTCGTCATACACCAGCGTTCCCTGACCGCGGCGGGCCTTGGGGAAGTCGTTGTTCAGCAGCAGCAGGTCGCCCTTGCCCATGAGCGCCTCTGCTCCGCCGGAATCGAGAATGACCCGGGAGTCCACCTGCGAGGCTACGGCGAAGGCGACGCGGGCCGGGACATTCGCCTTCAGCAATCCGGTGACCACCTTGACCGATGGTCGCTGGGTCGCCAGCACCATGTGGATGCCGGCGGCACGGCCCAACTGGGCCAGGCGCACCAACTGCTGCTCGACCTCCAGGCCGCCGGTCATCATCAGGTCGGCGAGTTCGTCGACGATGAGGACGAGGAAGGCCATCGGTTCCTCGGCCTTGGCGTTGTAGCCGGCGATGTTGCGAACGCCCAAGTCCTCCATGAGCTTGTACCGCCGCGTCATTTCGTTTATCAGGCCGCGCAGGGCCGGCTGCACCTCGTCGGGTTCGACGATTACGGGCATGACCAGATGCGGGATGCCGTTGAAGGGGGTCAGTTCAACGCGCTTGGGGTCCACCATGATCATGCGCAACTGATCCGGCGGCCGGGTCATGAGCAGCGACGCCACCAGCGAATTGATGCACACGCTCTTGCCGGATCCGGTGGCGCCGGCGATTAGCAAGTGAGGCATGGAGGCCAGGTCCAGCACCAGAGACTGACCGCCGGCGTCCTCGCCAAGGGCGAAAGCCAGGCCACCCTTGTTCACTATCTTGCCGAAGTCCGGCCCTTCAACGATGGAGCGCATCAGCACCTTGCCCGGCGAGGGGTTGGGAACTTCCAGCCCGACCAGGCCCTCGCCGGGTTCGGGAGTCTCGATGATGCGGATGTATGGGCTCTTGAGCGCCAGCGCCAGATCCTTCTGGCGCTTGGCGATGTCGCCGACTCTGACGCGGCTGGGGCGTTGTTTGGGCGCCTCTCCGTCGCGTCCGGGTTTCTGCGGCACATAGCCGGGCACCAGACCAAACCGTATCACGCGAGGCCCGGCCTTGACGTCCTCTACGTCAACATAGACGCCGTGTTCGGCCAGCGCCTCCTTGATCTCGTCGGACATATCGGCGATGGCCGACTGGTTTATCTGGTGGGGTTCTGCGGGCGCCAGGGTTTCCAGGGGCGGCAACTGCCAGTCGCTGCTGGGCGCCGAACTGCGCAGGGGCGAGGATTGCGGATCGGAATCGGGGGCCGGTTCATCCACCTGCTGCGGCTTGCCTTTGGCCTTGCGCTTTGCCTTGGCCTTGGGTTTGGGTTCGCCCTCCCGTGTCGTGGCACGGCCCACCAACGTGGCAGTCGAAGCCGCGATCCAGACGGCAGAACGCCGGACACCGACGGCCAGGGCCATCAGGCCAATCCAGATGCCGACGGCGGCGTACCGAATGCCCAGGGCGGACCAGCGCGGCCCGGAGGGGATCAGCAACAGGCCGACAATTATCATCCCGGCGAAAAGCTCGACGAAAGCGATACCGGCACTGCCGCCGGTGATGAGGTATCCCCACTCTCCGGACATGCCGTAGGTATAGAGGGCTCCGCTATCTCCCTGCACGAATCCCAGGGCTGCCACGACTCCGCCGGCGATGATGGCGGCGGTTAGCCACCAGCGCCACCCGGTAAAGAGTGAGGACGGCCAGTGCAGGACCGCAAGGATCACGGCGGCGGCGAAAACGCCAACGGGGACCCAGCCGAAGGCAAGAGTCGTCACCATCCAGTCCTGGGCGCTGGGCATCAACAGCAGCACGCCGGCGGCGGCGATCGCCGCCACCAGCAGGACCGCTGCCTCTATGCCCAGTCGGAACCAGTTGAGGCCTCCGTTGTTCGATGCAGCCACCAGGGACATATCCGCATCTCCTGCGCGGGCGAATCTGCAACCGGATGGCAAACAAAAACGCCGCTGGCCAGCAGCGACGTTGCACCGCAGCAAATCTGCGGGGAGTCATCGCGCTGCCGTCATGTATTCAATATCACGGGAATAATCATAGGACGTTTGTTGAATTCACTGCGGAGGAACTGGCGGGCGACTTTCCGGATTTTTCCCTGGGCTGATTCCAAATTGCGGTCCAAAAAGAGGGTCGCCACCTCCATCTCGATGGTTTCGCCCAGCCGACGGAAGGTGTCGGAGGAGTCCTGCTCGTCGGCGAAACCGCTGGCTGCCACCTGCACGGGCGACGAAAGTTCGCCTCGTTGGTTGATCCCGGCGCAGATCACAACGACTCCGTCGCGGGCCAGCGAACGACGTTCGCGCAGGACGGAACTGTCGGTTTCGATAACGTTCGAGCCATCCAGATAGATCGGACCTGCCGGGATGGAATCGACGACGTGAGCGCCCAGATCGTCGATCTCCAGGATATCGCCGTCCTCCAGCACGAAAATGCCGTCCTGTGCGGCGCCAAGTTCCCAGGCCAGTTGAGCGTGGGAGCGCAGGTGGCGGAATTCTCCGTGTACCGGAACGAAGTAGCGCGGGCGGGTCAGGTTCAGCATCAACTTCAGCTCTTCCTGGCTGGCGTGCCCGTGGACGTGTACCGGGGCGATGCGGTCGTACAGGACGTGCGCTCCCTGGCGGAGCAGGTTGTCGATGGTCTGGCTGACGGCCCGCTCGTTTCCGGGAATGGGCGTCGCGGAGATTATGACCGTGTCGCCCTCGATCAGTTCCACGTCACGATTCTCACCACGGGCGATTCGCACCAGGGCCGATGTGGGTTCGCCCTGGCTCCCCGTGGTCATGAGGACGACACGGTGCAGGGGCCAGTTGTCGGCCTCGCGCACGGGGATTATCGTGCCGGGCCTGGCTTCCAGATAGCCCATTTCAGTGGCCATCTGCACGTTGGCGACCATGCTGCGGCCGACGAAGGCGACCTTTTTACCGTGTTTTTCAGCGGCGGTTACCACCTGCTGGATGCGGCTGATGAGCGATGCAAAGGTGGCGATGATCACGCGGCCCGATGCGTTGGCCATCGCTCGGTCCAGCGCGCCGGCCATTATCTGTTCCGATGGAGTGTAACCGGGCAGTTCCGCGTAGGTGGAGTCCGACATCAGGAGCAGAACGCCCTCGGAACCCCACTCTGCCAGGGCCTGGAGATTGATGGTCTTCCCGTCCACCGGCGTGTGGTCAATCTTGAAATCGCCCGTGTGAATTACCCTGCCCATCGGCGTATCGATGCAAATTCCCATGGCATCCGGGATGCTGTGGCAGACGCGGAACCAGGTGGCGGTGAAATTGTCGCCAAAGTCCATGGGCTCATCCGGCTCGATGGGATGAACCACTGCGTCGCGCGTGCGCCGGCGCTCGTTCAGCTTGACCTGGATCAGCCCGTGGGCGAGACGCGGGGCGTACACCGGCACGTCGAGGTCGGGCAGGACGTGAGGCAGCGCGCCGATGTGGTCCTCGTGCCCGTGGGTGATCAGGATGGCGCGAACTCTATCGGCCCGAGCGGCAAGATAGGATACGTCGGGAATGATCAGGTCGACGCCGGGCATGTCCTCAGTTGGGAACTGGATGCCGCAATCGACGACGATTATGTCCTCGCCGGATTCGAGGATCATCATGTTCTTGCCGATCTCGCCCAAGCCGCCCAGCGGCAGAATGCGCAGAGGCGGTGTGTTGTACTCAGCAGGCTGTGAAAAAGTTGTCACGTTGGGTCACGTCAGAACAGGCGCTGCTGCCCCGGTGGCGGCTCGGCGTCGTTCGTTTCGGGTGTAGGTTCGGTTGGCGTGGCTTCTGCGGGGCTTGGGGCGGCGGGCGCTGGCATAGCGTCCCACAGAGATGGCGTCTCCGGTTGCGTGGCGGGCCCGGTTTCGTAGGGTTCGGCAGGTTCGCGCACGGCGTCGGCTGATGCCGGTTCAGCCTGGATTCTAAGGACGTCGAGCAGTCCGGGTATCTTGGCGAAGTCCTCCTCGATGCCGGCCCTCATCTCCATCCGGCGCAGGCCGGCCGCCGGGTGCATCACCGGCAGGATGCGACGGTTGCCAACCGTCCGGAGGGTGCCGCGGACACGGCTGATGGCCTGACCGGGGATGAATCGCGAGGTGGAAAATCTGCCAAGGGTGACGATTAACAACGGGTCTATCAACTCAATCTGGCGGTCCAGGTATTTGCTGCACGCTGCGATTTCATCCGGAACGGGATCGCGGTTGTTGGGTGGGCGGCACTTGACCATGTTGGCGATGTACACCTGATCGCGGGTCATTCCAATAGACTGCAGCAGGTCTTCCAGGAACTGCCCGGCCGGGCCCACAAAGGGACGACCCTGACGGTCTTCGTGGAATCCCGGACCTTCGCCAATGAACAATATGTCAGCGTCGGGAGGGCCCTCTCCGGGCACGGCGTTGGTTCGGCCGGTGTGGAGAGGGCAGTCGGTGCAGTTTCTGACCTGTTGGGCTAAGCCTTCCAGCGTTTCCATGGCAATTCTGTCTCCGGTCGGCAGCGTCAGCGGCGTCGACGTGACAGGATTGCGCCCCGGTGTGGGCTATTCGTCCTGAACGCCTTTGTCTTTCAGGTAACCCACCGCGTCTGCTACCGTGTGAATTTCGCCAGCGTCCTCGTCGGGAATTTCGATGGTGTTGTCGTCGGTACTGAACTCTTCCTCGAAAGCCATGATCAGTTCCACGAGGTCAAGGGAATCTGCCCCCAGGTCATCCTGGAACGACGATTCTTCGGTCACATCGCCAGCATCCACGCCAAGTTTATCGACGACGATGTCGGTGATGCGCTCAAGGACGGTACTCAACAGTTCATCTCCATGTGGGCGGGCACAGTTGTGCCTCGAAGGTTTAATGGTCAATCGTGGGATTGATTTGGGGAGTCGCTGCTATTGGCAGCATCAGGCAGGCGGTTGTAGATGGAACCCAGGACGCCATTTACGAATCTGCCGCTGCTTTCGCTTCCGAAAGCTGAAGCCAGTTCGGTGGCCTCGTTTATTATAACCCTGCCCGGAACCTGTTTCCTAAAGGTCAGTTCATAGATTGCCACACGCAATATGTTGCGGTCAACGATGGCTAGGAGGTTCACCGGAATGGCCGGAGCATATTCCCGGATGATCTCGTCGAGATGCCCGGCGTTTTCCAGGATGCCGTCAACCAGGCTCGTCGCGTTACGGCGCACCGAACCTGGGATCGGTTCGTCGGCGCACAGCCATTCGATGATGTCGTTGTCGGCAACGCCGCGAATGTCGTGCGAGTACAGCGACTGCACCGCCAGCGCGCGCGCCTGGCGTCCAACGGTGCCGGCTGGGACGTTGTGTGAGCGGGATTGCGTAGCCATGCGGCCGGCCCTTTGCTGCCCGCGCTGGCAAAACCGGCGCCGGCAGGGGCTATTCGGTGTCCGAGGCGACCTTGCGGATGGAATCGGGGTCGGACAAAGTCATCGCTTCCACGCCGGGCTCGATGCGCCGGACCAGGCTGGAGAGGACGCGGGCGGGTCCGAACTCGACGAACCGGTTGACTCCCGAATCGACCATGAACTGGACCGAGTGCCTCCACAGCACGCAGTTGCACAGTCCGGTGAGCAGTTCCTGGCGCGCCTGGTCGGCGTTCACGATAGCCGCGCCCGTGGAATTTGCTATCACCGGGTAATCGGGATCTCGGAGTTCGATATTGTCGATGGCGTCGGTTAGACCTTCCTGCGCCAGGGACATCAATTGGGAGTGGAATGCGCCACTGACGGCGAGTGGCACGACCTTCTTGGCCCCCCGCGCCGATGCGAAATCCATGGCGCGCGCGAGGGCCATCTTGTCGCCGCTGATCACGATCTGGTCGTCGGAGTTGATGTTGGCAATCTCGACCCCCGCGTCCTGCGCGACTTGCGCGACGGTCAACTCGTCGAGGCCGATGATGGCAGCCATCGAACCGGGACGGGCGACCGAGGCCTCGTGCATCAGGCGGCCGCGTTCGCGGACGAGGCGGATACCGTCGCTGAAGTCCATGACGCCGCCGACGACCATCGACGTGTACTCGCCGAGGCTGTGCCCGGCGACCGCGGTCGGATGGGGAGCCGTGGCGCCCAGAAATTCCTGCCACGCGCGCCAGATGGCGATGCTGACAGCCATGATCGCGGGTTGCGCGTGCGCGGTGTCCTGCAATTCCTCGGTTGGGCCTTCGAACATCAGCCGGGTCAGGTTGGCGCCAAGGCTGTCGTCGGCTTCCTGGAAAACATCGCGGGCCGCCTGGGAGTTGTCGTAGAGCGATTTCCCCATGCCGACCTTTTGGGCGCCCTGGCCGGGGAAGATGAACGAGTAGCTTGGGGATCGTTCGATATCAGACATTTGACTGCCTCCCGGTTACTCAGACGGTAACCGCGCGCCCCCGGTAGTAGCCGCAGGCGGGACAGGCAGCGTGTGGCCGCTTGGCCTGGCCGCATCGGGGACAACGGGCCAGACTCATCGGCCGGAGACGATATGCCGGAGACGACAAGCGGCGGCCCTTGCGAGCTCGGGTCAGTTTCTTGTTTGGTAGTGCACCCATTTCAATTCCGTGTTTGTAAGGCGAAGGTTTGGTTTGTGGCTTGTTGGTAGCGTTTGGGTTTCAGTCGTTGGATTCGGCAATGAGCGAGCGCAACGCGGCCCAACGGGGATCAATGAAATCAGCGTAGCAATCGCATTTGTCGTGGTTTCGGTCGGCTCCGCAAACATCGCAGATTCCGATGCAATCGGGCGTACATAGAGGTTTCAGGGGAAGTGAGGCCAGGGCGGTTTGTCGTGTGGCTTCGCTCAGATCCAGAATATGATCCGCGCCGATGTAGAAGCCTTCCCAATCGTCAGGCGCGTGAATATGCCGGCCCGTTTTCAGATCGATTTCGGGGAAAAATTCCTCATCGAGTTCAAGATTCAATGATTCTTTGAAATCCTTCAAACAACGCCCGCATTCGCGAGTCATCAAAATGGTCAGGCTGCCTTGCACCCAGATTCCCTGGTGAGTGCGAACCATGCGGACTGTTCCCGTGGCGTTATCCTGGGGGTGGCCGGATTCCGAAAGGTCTCCTTTGGTGATATCAAACACCCGGTCGGAGCCGGTTGGCTCTTTCAGCAACTGCGATACATTATAGTTCATCGTTACACCGCCTCAGGCGTGCGTACGAAAACTTGGTGGGCAGATTATAGGTTGGGCCTTATTTTACCGCAAGCGGCGCGTTTGGCAAATTATAGAATTTTTTTTGAGTATTGCTAAGCGGCAACCGCGTTGCCGCGGATGTAATCGACTATATCGTTGGTCGAGGTTCCGGGACCGAACACGGCGGAAACACCCATGGTGGTGAGAGGTTCGCGGTCCACCTCGGGTACGATTCCGCCCAGCACGACCAGCACGTCGTCCATACCCTGTTCCTGGAGCAAGCGCATGATCTCGGGCATCAACTCCATGTGGGCCCCTGAAAGTATGCTGAGCCCCAAAACGGAAACGTCCTCTTGAGCCGCGGCTTGCACGACCATCTGTGGCGTTTGCCGTATGCCGGTGTAGATGACTTCCATCCCGGCATCGCGGAGCGCCCGCGCAATCACCTTGGCGCCTCGGTCGTGTCCATCAAGGCCGGGCTTGGCGACCAGGACACGGATGGGAGGACTGGCGGATGTGGACATGGCCTCGCGTTTGCTCCGGCGGAAATAATTGAAAATGCGCCACAATGGGACAATGAGGCGCATGGCATTTGAACGATAACAATTGTCGCAGAAGGTATCTCCTGGCGCAATAGAAGCCCGATCCACAGAGGCGGACCGCCGGCCATGCAGCCCGCCCTGATTGCACCTCGTTAGGCCGAAAGTCGGCGATATGTTTGCCGGATATTCGCGGGTCCGGACTCACGCGTACCCGGTTTGTCGTGGCGAATCACTGGGACGGGTCAACGCAGTTGGATTTGACGCCAAGACGCGGGGGCGCCAGGGAGCGACGCGAGGGTGTGCGGAACGAGTCCGGTGATGAGCGCCGCGCCCTGGCGGGTGAATCCCAGGGTGGTTTGAGCAAAGTGGTTGCGCGTTAGGGGTCCGGCCCGTTGACAGTCCGGGCGGGAAATACCTATGCTAATTGTGGCGCGTCCCAGTAGCTCAGTGGATAGAGCGGCTGCCTTCTAAGCAGCGGGCCGCGGGTTCGAATCCTGCCTGGGACGCCACATCATCCCTGCCTGGAGTGGGGGGTTGCGCGCGCGGCTTCGGGATATCACTTGGAACGTCGCCCCTGGGATCGGCCCGCCAACCACTGCCCGGTCAAGCGAGAGCGATGGTCTGGGGCGCGCAGGAACGGCGGACGGTTGGAGTTCGGAATTTGGCGATTCTGCCGTCAGTCAATTGCTCGGCCGTCAATCAATTGCTCGTTACAAGGCTGGCCTGGGCAAGTTCAATTCCCGCGCTGACGAATTGATCCCTCCATCTGTCCCGTCCAAATTAATTGCGCCTGTATAATTGGGCTCAATACCGCCAGGGGGGAACGCCATGACCGCTGTTGATTATTCCGTGCTGGACAATTCTGAGGCGTCGTCCCTGTCGTTTCATCCCTTGCGAGGGTGGACCGAAACGCCACTCGGGGCAGTGGACTACGGTATTGCGGTGGCCGATGGCGTCACCCTGTCCTGCCGGTTCTTTGCGGTCGGGAGAGGAAACCCAACCGTGCTGTTTTTCTACGGCGGTGGCGAGAACGTAGCCCGTTATGACGAAATTGCCCCGCATTACAACAACATCGGCGCAAATTTCTTTGTCGCAGACTACCGCGGATTCGGTGCATCCACCGGGTCGCCCGGGTTCAACGCCATCCTGTCCGACGCCCATGAAACCCTGGACTGGTTGCAGGACATGATGCGGCAGTTGCGTTTCACGGGGCCGCTCTACGTCATGGGCCGTTCGATGGGACGCCACGCGGCAGGCGAGCTTGCCATATCCGCCGGTAATCGGATCAACGGCGTGATAATCGAAAGCGGAAGGGCCAACCTGGGTCGTATTGCCCAGGGCCTGGACCCGGCAGTGGCGCAGGCGCTGGAGGACGATTACCAGGCGAAGTTCTATTCCATCAGTATCCCGGCGCTGGTTATTCATGGACAATGGGACGAATCCGCTCCGCTGGCAGATGCAGTTGACATGTTCAACAGGATGCAAACCTCCCGCAAACACCTGGAAATCATACCCGGCGCAGGCCACAACGACCTGATGTACGTGGGTTCCAGGCAGTATTTCAACGCCGTCAGGGGATTCATGGCCCGCTACGGTGGGACGGCGAATGGAGGCTGAACTGACAGGTAAAGCAAGGCGCCAACGGTGTCTCGTACGCAGTTCAAGCGCCCTGTTGTTAGCCCGATAATCTATGTTTGGCGCAAACGGCGTCAAAATCCGGGTACGCGTCGTGGGATCGTTTCTTCCGCTCCGGGCAAGCGCGCGGAGCGCACCGGCTCCACTACCGTCCGGTTAGGCGCGGCCCCTTCGCTCAAACCTCGCTTTCACCTTCGATTGCCTGTTCGGGCGACATGACGGTTTCCGCCTGACCAAATCGCTGCCAGACTGATAGGTCTGCTGCGGCCGAAACGCGTCCCTCCGAACGGCAGCACAGGCGATCGAGGAAGCGCCATCGCCGACAATCTCGTTGACAACCCCATGGCTCCAAATAATCCGAATCAAGGGACATACCAACATGATCAATTCGACGAATGTATTTTGGCAAGACTACGTGGTCGACCACGCCGACCGGACGGCCCTTTTACGCCAGGAACCGTTGGTGCTGTGGCTGACCGGATTGTCGGGTTCCGGCAAAACCACCCTGGCCAATTTCCTGGCCAAGCGCCTCTTCGACCGCGGTCAGTTCGTGTACGTTCTCGACGGCGACAACCTGCGGCATGGGTTGAACCGCGACCTTGGCTTCGATGAGGCCGGCCGCCACGAAAACGTGAGACGCATGGCCGAAGTCGCGAGCCTCATGTACGACGCCGGGCTCGTAACCCTCGCCGCCTGCATCTCGCCGTTCCAGTCGGAACGCGATTTTGCGCGTGGTCTGATCCCTCCCGGCAAGTTCATCGAAATTTTTATCGACACGCCCCTGGAGGTGTGCGAGCAGCGCGATGCCAAAGGGCTCTACCGCCGGGCTCGCGCCGGTGAAATCCGCGATTTCACCGGGATTGATTCACCCTTTGAGCGACCGGTGAACCCCGAATTGACGGTGGACACCAGCCATTGCACGCCTCCGGAGTGCGCGGATATCGTGATGCGGTATCTGGGGGAGCATCGCTTGCTGGCAATGCGAAACGGCGATTAGTTTCGGGGTATTGCTGCCCACGCCGGCGGCGCAAGCAATGGCATTGCAGCATTTCGCGGCGACCAACCCGCGAAAGATCGATAACCGCGAAGCATCGATAACCGCGAAGCATCCATAACTATGATGTTTCGCTGAAGTTTTGACCGGGGAAACGGCAGCGTTCACGACCGGGGCCGTGGCCCACGCCGAGGACCGGAAAATTCGTGGAGAGGCCTTCGGCTTCGCGCGCCGGCAGCGCTGGCCGCCCGTTTTGGAACCTATTGAGGCGTCGGGCCCCATGTGGCGCCGAAATCGGCACGGGCCGCCAGTTGTCCGGTGAACGTGCTGGCGTCCTGCAACGCCAGGAATACGGCGCACGGCCCCACCGCGCTGGGGTCCACCCTTTCGTGCCAGTCGCGTTGTGTCCACGGGATGGCGGCGGAACCCTCGCTGCGCAGCGCGCCGGGACTGAGGATGTTGACGGCGATATTGTGGTCGCGCACCTCATCGGCGAGGCAGAGACTGAACATGTGGACCGCCGCCTTGCTCGCGCTGTACAGCACGCCGCCGCCCTGCGCCGGGTCGGTGGCCATTCGGGAGCCGATGTTGATGATGCTGCCGCGACGCTGTTCCATCATGGCGGGAAGCGCCGCCCGCGTACACAGGTATGGGCCGTTCACGTTGACGCGCATCAACTGCTCCCAACGGGTCGCGTCTATCTCCAGGATCGATTCGCCCAGCACCATCGCGCCGGCGTTGTTGAACAGCACGTCGATTTTTCCGTAGCGGTCCAGCGCCCGCTGCACCATTTCGTTCACCTGCGACTCGTCGGTCACGTCGCAGTCCAGAGCGAGAACGTCGCCGCCGGCGTTCCGGATGTCCGCCTCCGTCTCCGCCAGTGTGCCGGACAATCCCGTCGGAGACTGGCGGCGGGCGCTGATCACCACGCTCGCGCCCTCTCCGGCGTATTCCTTCGCTATTGCCCGCCCGAGTCCCCGGCTGGCGCCGGTTACGATCGCGACCATTCCATCCATCTGTCCCATGTCGGCCTCCCCGCTAAACGAACTGGGCTTCAACCCATCCCTGGTCGAAGGGCGTCCAGAAATTGGACGTCAGCCTGAGGTTCCTGAACATCCAGACCCCATCGACCCTGACATATTCCTCGTCATACCTGGCCGAACCCCACACGGGGCGGTTCCCGTCGGCGTAGGTACACGGCTGGAACAGGTACCAGATGCCGGTGGCGGTGTCCCCGTTCACCTCGATTATGGGGTTCATAACCATGTGAACTGCGAAGGGCAACCGGTTCGGAGCGTTGACGAAGAATTCGCGGATGGCCGCGCGTCCCTCTGCCTTGCCGCGGATGCCGCCGTCCCACACTGCATCCTCCACGAACAGGCTGGCGATGCCATCCGCGTCGTAGTTGTCGTCACAGTAAGCGCAGTAGCGCGCCTTGAGCCGCTTGATCTCCTCCACGTCCTCCAATGCCCGCAGCCTGCGTTCGATATCCTCCAAACTCATCGCCCCTTGCCCTCCGTAATGTGCATCGACTGCTCCGGTCTCTTGCCCAGCCGCGTCGCCGCATTATGCTACTTTCGCCCGGGAGTTGCCATTGAACGCTCCATTCGCGCCCGCTCGCGGGTTGCATCGAACGGACCCGGCCAGTGCCGGTCGAAATGTTGCAGCCATAGTATCAATGAGGCAAGCGCACTGCGATGGGCCGGCACACGAGATTTGCCGCACGGTGTGGGGTGTCAGCCCGCACGCGGCAGAAAAAACATGGTTGTATCGGAGCGCCGTCGGTTCCTGAAACCCGGCGGCGGGCCCGCGCTTCACTGACATCCCGGTGCGCCGGGATACGGCGGCAGCGAACCCCAGTTGGTGGTGAACGCGAGTGATTTATTGACAGTCGTCGGGGTGGGCACTAGGCTGGCGTCAGGAAGGTCGAGCCGCCGGGGAGAAGGGTGAACAAGATGGAAACCAAAGACTTGATTATCGACGACCGGCGTAAGGGCGTATTCAGGGTACACAGATCATCAATGACCTCTGAGGAGGTGTTTCGGCAGGAGCGGGAGCGCATCTTCAGCCAATGCTGGATTTACCTGGGGCACGAATCCGAGGTGGAGAACCCCGGAGACTACCGGCGCCGCACCGTGGCCGGACGGCCGCTGTTCTTCGCCCGGGGCAGGGACGGACAGGTGCGGGTGTTTCTGAACACCTGCCCGCATCGGGGCGCGCTGATCTGCCGACAGGACAAAGGGAACGCCGATGTCCTGCAATGCTTCTATCACGCGTGGTCGTTCAACACCAACGGCGAGTTGATCGGCGTGCCCGACCAGGAGGCCTACGGCCCCAACTTCGACCGCAGCGAATTGGGCCTCAAGCAGCCGCCCAGGGTTGAAAATTATCGGGGGTTCTATTTCGTCAGCTTCAACCCCCACGTTGAGGACCTGGTGTCGTATCTCGCCGGCGCTCGGGAATACCTGGACCTGATCATGGATCAGTGCGACGCCGGAATGCGGATGGTGGCCGGTTCCAACAAGTACACCATGAAGGCCAACTGGAAGCTGCTGGTCGAGAACAGCCTCGACGGATACCACCTGGTGCCGACCCACCAGACCTATCTTGATTACATCAGCGGCCTTGGGTCCGACGACAGCGGCCAGACCGCGTCCTCGCGCATAGTGGGTTCCGCCCGCGCTTTGGGCAACGGGCATTGCGTGATCGAATCGCCGGTGCGGAACGGGCGTCCCATCGCCCATTGGCACCCTCTGTTCGGAGAGGCCGCGCGAGAGCCGATCGCGCAAATCCGCCGGAGGTTGGTGGAGAAATACGGCGAGGAACGAACCTACCGCATGGCCGATACGTCCCGCAACCTGATCATCTACCCCAACCTGGTGATCAACGACATCATGGCCATCACCGTCCGGTACTTTGAACCGTTGGCGCCGGACAACATGGAAGTCACGGCCTGGCACCTGGTTCCAAGGGAGGAATCCGAAGAGATGCTGGCCACGCGGCTCGACAGTTTCCTGACGTTCCTGGGCCCCGGCGGCTTCGCCACGCCCGATGATGTGGAAGCATTGGAATCCTGCCAGATCGGTTTCAGGGCCACCGAAACGGAATGGTCCGACATATCCCGCGGTATGCTGCGGCCCGCCAAGTCCACCGATGAGTTGCAGATGCGCGGGTTCTGGCGTCAGTGGCACGCCAATATGCAGGGCTTCAGCAAGACCGACGTGCAGGACGCGCCCCCGGTGGAGGCAGAAACCGAACCCGAAGCCGCTCTCGTCTCGGACGACTGAAACTCAAACGGACGGGTGAGCGATGACCACCGCAAACAAACCCACTCTGCGAGAGCAGGTTGAGGATTTCCTGTTCCGGGAAGCGGCCCTCCTCGACGACTGGAAGCTGGACGACTGGGTGGACCTCTTCTCCGAAGACGGCCGCTACGTGGTTCCCACCACCGACCTGCCGGATGGCGATCCGAGGCGCGACCTCGTTTTCATTGACGATGACATCACGCGCCTGCGGGCCCGCGCGGTTCGTCTGAACAGCCGGCATGCCCACCGCGAGTATCCCTGGTCGCGGACGCGCCGGTTCGTGTCCAACGTGCGTGTTGACGAGAACGGCGACGGCGAACTCCGGGTTGTGTCGAACGTGCTGGTGTACCGGTTCCGAGCCGGTGAAGGCGCCCCGTATGTCGGCAGCGTGGACTATGTCCTGAGGCGAAACGGCGAAAGCTTCAAGATAGCGTACCGTCGAGCCGTGCTGGATCTGGAAGCCCTTTCGTGGCACGGCGCAGTCAGCATCATCTTCTGAGCGCTTCGGCGGTGTGATCGCCGGCGATTCGCCAGGCGGAGGTTCCAGTTTGAAACTCGAAGGTAAAACGGCGCTGGTCACCGGCACCAGCCCGAACATCATGGGCGGTATCGCGGAAGAACTGGCACGGGCCGGCGCCAACCTGGTCTGCGTTGATATTCGCCAGGAATATGCCGACGCCTGCGCCGCAGCCATCATTGCCGAAGGCGGCGATGCCATCGGCGTGGCGTGCGACGTTACCGACGAGGCTCAGGCGACTTCGGCCATCAACGCCGCGATCCAACGGTACGGCGCCGTCGACATCCTGATTAACGGCGCGGCGCTGTTCAACTTCAAGGGCGTGCTGGAAATGCCGCTGGACGAGTGGCGTCGCCAGACCGATATCATCCTGACCGGCGCGTTCCTGTTCACCAAGCACGTCGCCCACCACATGATCGAGCAGGAGCGCAGCGGCAACATCATCAACATTATCTCCACGGCCGGACATCAGGGCGAGCCCGGCAACGTGGGTTACGGAACCGCCAAGGGTGGAATGCTCAATTTCACCCGGTCGGTGGCAATGGAGTTGTCCCGGTACGGCATCAGGGTCAACAGTCTGACCCCCACCGCGACATCCCAGGCCGAAGGGCGGGAACGCGCGGCCCGTTGGGGCGTCGAGTGGCCCAGGCCCCGCCTGGGTCAGCGCGCCGCCGGTCTGCTGCCCGATGCCAGCCAGGGCGCGCCCCTGCTGCAACTGCCCAGCCCATCCCACTATGGCAAAGCCGCGGTTTTCCTGGCATCCGATGACGCCGAGATGATCACCGGATTCGACCTGCGCGTGGACGCCGGCGCGGTTTCGAAGTATTGGATCTGGTCGCCGGGAGATGCGTAACCCGGTGGCGGCGGGATGGTTGTCGATTTATCGACGGACTATTCCTCTAAAACCCATCCTCTAAAACCCATCATCGTTAAAACTGTCCGCCGTGTCTCCGCTCATCCAGAGCCTGTCGAAGGATGACGGTGCGGTGCGTAGCGCTGCGAAAATCCCATCACCTTTGGAACTGGAGTGAAAGACATGCCCAACGCTTTCGGCAAGATCATCGCAAACGTGGAGCGGCTGCATCGACTAATGGATGAAGACGGCGTTTCGGCCGTGGTCGCCCGTTCGGGCAAAAACTTCACCTATCTGGCCGGGTTTGCGTACCCGGGAACACTGGCGCGCCACCTGGAGTTTCCCGATTCGCCGCGCGAGGTGCTGGTGGTGTGGCCGCGCCACGGAGACCCGGTGATGGTGCTCAACTCCTACGCAACCCCGCTGGCGCGTCGGGACTCATGGTTGGAACGCATCGAGGTGGTGGACGACTACGCGGAGTCGCCATACGAACGGGCCGCCGCGTTGCTCAAGGATATGGGCATCGCCACCGAGACCATCGGATTCGAAAAAAGCTACGTCAGCGCGAACCGGTGGGAAGAAATCGGACGCCTGCTGCCTGGCGCCAACATCGTCGATTGCACGGAGCTGATGGACCGGGTGCGCTGGATCAAGACCCCCGAGGAAATCGCGGCGCTGGAGGCTGGGGCACAACTGCTGGACGAGGCGTACCTTGAAGTCCTGCCCACAGTCCGGCCCGGCGACACGGAGCGACTGGTACACAGCCGGATTATCGAAGGCTGCCTGCGTCGGGGCGCCAACTGGGCCCATGGCATCCTGAACTCGCACCGCAACACGGTGGCCTACGGCGGCGAGAGCGACGTGGCGTTTGAGGCCGGCGACATCATCCGCAACGACTACGTGGCCTACCTGAACGGCTACCCGGGCCACCAGTCCCGCACCGTCTGCGTGGGGCCGCCTACCGACGAACAGAAACGGGTGTACCAGGTGGTGTTGGACATCTACCGTGCCACCATCGACCAGTGCCGGCCCGGCGCGCGCACGGCGGACATCTACCACTTCGCCAACGACCGGTTCCACGAGGCCGGGTTCGACGGAAACATCGCCCTGGCCGGCCACGGCGTCGGCGCGTGGTGGCACCAGCAGGAACCGTACATGGTCCCGTCAAGCGAGCGGGTGCTGGAGGAAGGGATGGTGGTCGCGTTGGAGCCGCACATCGGCGGATGCTGGCACCTGCAGGACATGGTGGTGGTAACCGACGGCGCGCCCCGCCTGTTGTCGCCCCTGTTCAACACCGACGAGATGCTGGTGGCGGGATAAGCGCGTTTTAACGCGGTATGGGCGCAGATTTGGCCGCGCCGGGGCGACCACGAGGGATCGCCACTACCAGCGCATCCCTCGACAGGCCCCAGTCACAGGCGGACGTCTGTAGCGAGTCGGTCATGGCGCAGGGACAAACATCGGTAGCGCCACGTTGGGATCATCGACGCTGGCGACGAAGGTGACCTGCACCGGCATATCGATGGCGATGTCCTCCGGTGGAACGTTCAGGACGTTGTTGCAAATCCGCAGTCCCTTCTGCTCCTCCAGTTCGATGAGGCAGACGTTGTAGGGGGTCTGTTCCCTTTCCCGGATGGCCGGATGCACCGGATGCCGGACTATTACGTATGAGTAGATGCGGCCCCTGCCGCTGACCGGCGTCCAGGTGAATTGCAGGGACGAACACTCCGGACACATGGGCGTCGGCAAATGTCGGAAGATTCCGCAATCGTCGCATCTCTGGATGCGCAGTTCGCCGTTGCGCGTCGCTTCCCAGAACCCCCGCTCATAGTCGGGCACGCGCTCCAAATCGGGCAACGGGACGCCTTCCAGCGGCGCGGTCATGGGTCGGGATGCGGCGGCGTGCTGTCCTTGTTGGGTCATAAAGTGTCCTCGATTGCGCGCGCCTGTACCAGGACTATTTCGTTCATTGCGCTACCTGACCGCTAATCCTGAGCTTGTCGAAGGATGCTCGTCGCCGTGGCTCATCGTTCGACAGGCTCACCATGAGCGGACTGTTTCCTGTTGGCTACTTTCCGGTGTGTCGATAACCGATTGACTGGGGGCTAGCCGCGCCGGACTATTACCGCGCCGCTCAGTTGGGCGACGCTGCTGCACGACAGAACGCGGTTGATGGCCTTGTGTGGAGGTTGCGCGGTGGACGTGCCGCGGATGAGGCGGACCGCCTCCTGCACGTGGGTGAGGCCGTGGATGTACGCCTCCGAGTGGTTGCCGCCGTGCGTGTTGGTGGGCAGCGCGCCGTCGAAGCGCAGGTTGTGGCCGCCCTCCACGAAGTCTTTGGCCTCGCCCCTGGGCACAAACCCGTAGGCTTCGAGGTTGATCAGGCAGAACGGCGTGAAGTGATCATAGAACATGAACGCGTCCATGTCCGAGGCGTTCAGGCGGGCGCGGGCCCACAGGTCGCGGGCCGTGTTCTCCGATTCCGCCTGCGCCAGATCCGGCCGGTAGATGATTCCATCGTTGCGGGGGCCCGACCCCTGGGCGGCGGCTTCGATGAGGGTCAGGGCGCCGGAGTGTCGAAGTTCGCGGGCGCGTTCGGCAGTGGTCATCACGACGGCGGCCGCGCCATCGTTCTCCTGGCAGAAGTCCAGGACGTGCAGCGGGTCAACCACCATGCGCGAGT
>CAZCZB010000001.1:0-117105 GCA_964502995.1 uncultured Dehalococcoidia bacterium | reverse complement strand
GTGGGTCGCGTAACCCTCCTCTCTGTTGTTCTTCGCGTCTGCTATTGTGATGGGGTCCGGTCGCAATGCGCGTGGGTTGCGCGACGCGTGTTCCCGCAGCGTCACGGCGACCCAACCGAAATGCCGGCTGGTGGCTCCGTAGTTGTGCATGTACCGGCGCACGAACATCCCGAACCGGTGAGCCGGCGCCATGCTGCCCCAGGGCACGGCAAAGCTGTCCGCCCCGCCGGGGATGCTCTCGGGCCCCCGGGCTCTGCCCAGCCGCACGCCGGAACGCAGGTTGGCGGCGCGGAAACACACCACGTAGTTGCAGTAGCCGGCGGCGATGGCGGCGGCGGCATGACCGATCACCGCGTTGCCCGCGCCACCGCCGTAGGACACCGATTCCCAGTGCCGCAGGTTCTTGATGCCCAACGACTGCACCAGCAGGGTTTCGTGGTTTGACTCCATGTCGTAGCGGATCAGCCCGTCGATATCGTGGGGAGAGATGCCAGCGTCGTCGCAGGCCGCCTTGATGGCCTCGGACGCCAGTTGCAACTCGCTGCGCCCCGAATCCCACGAGAACTCGGTTTCGCCAATGCCCACGATGGCGGCCTTGTCCCGTATGCCGTTGGATTCGGCGGGGATGATGGTGTTGACCATGTCCGGCTATTCCTCCTCCCAGTCCACGACCTTGCGCTCTTTGAAGTCGTGAATCTGGTCGTCGGTGTATCCCAGTTCCCGCAGGATGGGGCGGGTGTGCTGGCCACGAAGCGGGCCGGGGCCGGCCGCTCCGGTGGTTTCGGAGAAATCGACCACCGGGGAGTACCGCCAGAACCTGCCGAACCGGGGCGCTTCCACCGGAGTGAGGTAGCCGTTTTCGCGCACGTGAGGATCCTCGTTGAAGAAGTAGTACATGCCCCGGTCTTCGGCCTTGACGCAGGCGACGTCGGCCGCGGTCAGCAGTTCCTCCCAATGCTCAGGATGCCGGGTGGCGAAAATCTGCGACAACTCACCGGCCAGCGCGTCGTCGTTGGCCTCCCGAGCCTCTTTGGATGCGAAGCGTGGGTCATTCAGCAGGTCGGCCCGCCGAATGGCCCGGCACAACGACTGCCACTCATCCTGGAATGGACAGGCCAGGAATACCCAACCGGATTTCGCCCGATACAGACGATAGAGGGCGTGCAGACCGTAGCCCTCGCTGTCGGGCAGGGGACGCGGTTGCCTGCCTTCGTGCCAGTAGAAATCGTCGATGTTGGCGTAGGCATTGGCGGCGATCATGGTGGACTCGACGTACTGCGCCTGCCCGGTGCGCTCGCGGGCGTACAGGCCCAGCACCAGGCCGACGGCGTTCACCATGGCCGTGTTGTGGTCGGCGGTGCCGTCGTTGGCCCGCTTGAGTTGCTTGGACACGGCGGCGATTTCGTCAATGGTCATGTACTGATCGCACGGCGGGAACGTGTCCCGGCCCATCTGCGCCACGCCGCCGCCGGACACCGCGCCGGCGATGGGGGCCATGGACGGGCGGTGCGAATAGGGCCCGGTGGAACCGTAGCCGCCGGCGTAGAGATATACCAGGTTGGGGTTGACCTTTCTCAATTGCTCGTAGCCGATGCCGGTGCGTTCTGGCGCGCCGGGCCTCATGCTGTGGAGCAGCAGGTCCGCTCTCGCCGCGAGCTTCCCCATGATCTCCTGCCCCTCAGGAGTCTTGAGGTCCACGCAGATGTCCTCGGCGCCGGCCATGGTGCGGTGGGCCGAGAATGGCAGCCCCTGCCGTCCCCAGTCGCCGCCGGGCGCTTCGATGCGGATGACTCGCGCGCCGAGTTCGGCCACCAGGGCGCACCCCAGCGGGCCGTTGATGACGGTGCCAAGGTCGAGGAGCGTGATCCCTTCCAGAGGGTGCGCGGGCATGGGTTGGTTCTTGCCATTGGACCGGTCATCGGAGGTGCTGCCCGACCGCGCCAGGACCTCAGCGGTGTGCTGACCCAACTCGGGCGCCGGCGCTTGCGTGTTTCCCGGCGTGCCGCGCATATCCACCATTGGCCCAAGTTGACGGGTCTTGCCCAGTCCGTTTGCGTACACATCCTGCACGTTGCCGTTGTGGACGATCTGGGGATGTTCGAGGGCCTGCTCGGATGTGAGATAAGGCTCGGCGGCCACGTTGCCGGCCTCGCCAAGGAAAATGGACATCCATTCGTCCAGTGTCTTTTGCTGGACTTTCTCCAGCATGATGCGTTCCAGATCCGCGACCGCGTCCGGACTCAGCCGGGGAGCGCCCCTGAATCGCGGATCCTCGTAGATGAACCCCATGTCCAGCGCGTGCATCATGGCGCGGAACAACCTCTCCACCACGTTGCCCAACTGTATCCATTGGCCGTCGCCGGTGCGCGCTGGCAGGTATCCCGTCGGGTTGGGACGCCCCACGCCGACCGTGCCGTCGGCCGGGTATTGGTCGGGACGGTTTTGCACCATCTGGCCGTGTACCCACGAAACGTGGTCGTAGGTGGTAGCGGCCTTCAGCATGCTGGTTTCCACGCGCTGCCCGCGGCCGGTCTTCTCGCGCACGTACAGGGCCGCCGTGATGCCGCGAATCAGCGCGGTTGCGGCGGCGTGGCAAACGCCCTGCACCACAACGTAGTTGGGCCCTTCGCGCGGGTGCTGGCCCGAAAACATCATCATGCGCCCCGACTTGGCGGCGACCAGGGCGTCGTAACCCTTGTAGTTGGCATAGCCGCCCCGGGAGCCGAAACCGGTCAGCGTCGCGTACACCAGTCCCGGATTGCCTGCGCGCAGGGTTTCGTAATCGATGCCCAGTCGTTTTGCGACTCCGGGGCGGAAACTCTCGACCACCACGTCGGACGCGCGGGCCAGCGCCGTGGCGTTTTCGCGGCCGTCCGCCGTTTTCAGGTCAAGAACGACGCTCTTCTTGCCGCGGTTCCACTGGATTGAGCCGGGCGCATCCCTGAACTTCTCGCCGCCGGGAGGTTCAATTTTGATCACCTCCGCGCCGAAGTCGGACATGACCATGGTGGCGACGCCGCCGGGCCGCCCCTGGGTGAAGTCAAGGACGGTAATCCCCTCAAACACCTGTGGCATCGCTTCCCCCGAATGGTTGAACTGATTTATGCCTCGATGAGGCCGACGCAATGGTACGGTGTTTTCGCTGCGGATGCCATCCCTGCTGCCAGAGTCAGCGCCCCGGCAGGCAGACGCGGTCACATGCCTGTACAATCCCAGGCAGGCCAACGCCAAGGAGGTCAACATCCATCATGAAGTTCGCCCTGTTTTTGCTCGGTTCCTGGACGGAACCGGAGGCCGACGCGCAGAGCCGCATCTTTGGGGAGATGCTGGAACAGATCGAGTATGCCGAGGAGTTGGGGTTCGATTCAATATGGATTGCCGAGCATCACTCCAGCCGATATGGGATCTGCCCTTCGCTGATGCCGTTGCTCTGCAACATCGCGGCACGCACGAAGAAAATCAGAATCGGCGCCGGCGTCAGCGTCCTGCCGTTTCACAATCCCATATTCCTGGCCGAAGAGAGCGCGATGCTGGACGTGCTGAGCAACGGGCGGCTGGACTTCGGCGTCGGACGCGGCTCGGCGGATTACGAGTACGGCAACTTCAACATCGACTTCGGCACCCGCGACGGGCGCACCAAGGAAGCCCTCGACATAATCCTGGGGCTGTGGACCCAGTCGGACTTCAGCTTCCAGGGCGAGTTCTACCAGGTGAAAGACCTGACGATTGCTCCCTTGCCCGTTCAAAAACCCCATCCCCCGGTGTACCTGGCGGTGTCCCGGACGCCCGCCAGCGTGGATGTGGCGGTGGAGCGCGACCTGCCCATCCTGACCAGTTTCTCGACTCCGGAGGCCGACAACCTTGGGCTGTTCTCCCTGTATGAAGAACGCTGCGCCGTCGCTGGCAAGAACCTGCCGGTCGCCGCGATGCCCTACTTCCGGTTCGTGTACCTGGACGATGACGGGGCGGTCGCGCGTGAGTATCCCCGGGAGTCGCTCACCTGGGTGCGCGACCTCGCCGGATACCGTCGCACATTGACCCACGGCGACGAAATCAACGTTGACCTGGACCACTGGCGCACCATTCGCACCGCCGAACCGGCCAGTTACGAATCGGAACTTGAGGGAACCGCGTATTTCTGCACGCCCGATGAATGCGTGCGGAAGATTGCAAAACTGCGCGACGAACACGACATCGGATACTTCGGGGCCAGCATGTCGTTCGGCAGCATGGAACATTCGCGAGTCATGCGTTCCATGGAACTGTTTGCGAAAGAAGTGATGCCCAAGTTCCAGTCTTGACCATCGTGTAACGCGGACTCCGTGCGAACTCAGAAGGGGCCGCGATTTTTGTCAAACGGGAACGTGATGCGAAACGGAAACCTCAAACTGGCCGACCTGCATCTCCACCTGTACGGGTCGATACACTGGCAGGATTTCCTGGAATCGGTACGCGACCGCGCGGTTGACTGGACGACCTACGAAGAACCGTACCGCCAGGTGTACGGCGACCATGCGCCAATACGCCGGGTCCTGGGATCATGCCGGGCCGGAGAACCGGGCAGCGACGAGGCGTTTCGCCGCCTGTTTACGTTCCGGGACGAGGATGGCGGCAACTTCGCGCGGTTTCAGGCCAAGTTTAACCTTTTGAACGCGGGCGCCGGGTGGGCCGCGTTTCAGGGAGGTGAATCGGGGTTTGACAGCTTCGTCGTCAGCTTGTGCGGTTTCCTAGAGAAAATCATGCTCAGGCAGCGCACTCAGAATATCGGCTATGCCGAACAACGGATGGGATTGAACTCCAGATTCACGCCCGCGCAGGCGCAAGCGATGGTGGAAGCGCTGCTTGCCACCTGCGCGGCGTATGACTCGCCGGACTACCACCCCCGTTTCGCGGTCAGCATTTCCAGGCAGAACCCCTGGCCGGATTGGGAAATCACCCGCCAGGCTGCTTTGGGGCCGAACGGTCGGTTCTTAACCGCCATCGATTTCTGCAACATGGAGGAGGGCTATCCTCCCAGGGATTTGCGGAGCTTCTTCGACGCGGTCAGGGACTTCAACCGCCAGCGTCCCGATCGGGCGGTGGCGATCCTGTATCACGTCGGCGAGAGTTTCGCGGACAAGTCGATGGAGAGCGCGATTCGGTGGGTCCACGAATCGGCCGAGATGGGCGCGCACCGGTTGGGCCACGCCATCGCTTTGGGGATTGATCCGGCCGCCTACGGATTGCACACGCGGCAGGAATCGGTGGACGAGCGCATGGACCAGTTGCGTTACGATCTGCGGCATCGGGACGGGCTGCGCAGATCCGGCGTTTATGTGGACGAGGCAGTCATCGTCAGGCAATTGGATGAATTGCGAGAGTTGCAGCCCGGGCAACTACTCAGCATCGACTACGACGAGGAGCGACTGCGCGAAGTGCGACGTCGCCAGCGGTACGCAATCAGGTGCATCTCGGGATTGGGAGCAGTGATTGAGGTTTGCCCGACATCGAACCGCCGCATTGGAGGAATCACGAATCCGGCCCACCATCCGCTGGTTCGATTCGTGGCCAACGACGCGCCCTTTCTGATCGGCAGCGACGACCCCGGCATCTTCGGAACAACATTGCGCGACGAGATCAAATCGGCCATCGCAATCTCCGGCCTGCCGGACGACGCGTATCACGAAATCGCAGCAAGGTCGTGGCGGTATCGCAGCGAGTTGCTGGTCGGCCGCCCGGATCAGGATGCACGGCCGGCGCCGCCCGGTCATCACACGACCACGCACAGGAGGTTACAGTCATGCCGGAAGCCAGGTTGAACGTAGGCAACGTGGAAATCCTCTCCCTAAACGACAACGAGGCCACGCTGCCCCTCAGCGATGTTTTCCCCGACGTGCCCGCCGAGGCGTGGGCGCCCTACCAGGCACGATACCCCAGCGGGTTCAGCGGGGATCACCTGCTGGCGCATTTCGAGTGCTACCTGATTCGCTCGGAAGGCAGGACCATCCTGGTGGATACGGGACTCGGCGGGGCGGCCACCAACCCACACTCCATTGAAGCCATGGTCGGCGGGTCGGAAGGCCGCCTGATGCGTGAACTGGAATCAGCCGGCGTCAGCCCCGCCGATATCGACACCGTCTTTTTCAGCCACCTGCACTTCGACCACGTGGGATGGAACGTCACTCACGAGCCGGACGTTCCGTCTCGCCCCACGTTCCCCAACGCCCGCTACGTGGCCCACCGCGCGGACTGGGATGTTTTCCAGCGTCCGGAGGTCATGGAACTGTTCCCGCAGCACTGGGATCAGACCCTCGGCCCCCTGCAGGACATGGGGGTACTGGACCTGCTGGACGGCGAGCGCGCCCTGACCGCCGAGGTAACCGCCATTCCCACGCCGGGGCACACCCCCGGTTCCATGAGTCTTGCCATCGTATCGGGAGGCCAACGAGCTTACATCCTGGGGGACGTGTTCCACGGGCCGACCCAGGTCACTGAAACCGGCTGGCGATTCAGCTTCGATATGGACGGAGACGAGGGCATTGCCACACGGGCCGCAATGGTCCAGCGGGCCGAATCCGAGGACGCCATCATGGCCATCTGTCACCACGGCGGATTCGGCCGGGTGGTGCGAGCCGAAGGTCGCCGCTACTGGCAACCGGTTTAGTAGAGATTCGAGTGCAAGGGGCGGGTGAACTTCCCGGGCGCCAGGCCGCTACGGGTTGATCGGCAGGTGATCCGCCAGGTCGTTTTCGGTGCGGAACGGCCCCCAATCGCGGGGGATGTTCAGCAGTTGGCGGTCCAGGCTGTCCACGCTGCTCTGGCCGCAATAGGCCATGGCCCGGTTGAACTCCTCGCGCAGGATCTCAAGCATGTGATGCACGCCCTCGGCTCCGTTCACCGCCAGGCCCCAATACAGCGGCCTTCCGACCGAAACGGCGGTCGCGCCCAGGGCCAGCGCCTTCAGCACGTCGCTGCCTCGCCGAACCCCCGAATCAACATACACCTCCGCTTGCCCGCCGGCGGCAGCGACGATTTCCGGCACCATTTCGATGCTGGACATTGTGCTGTCGAACCGTCGGCCACCGTGAGTGGAAACCAGGATGCCGTTGACGCCGTGCTCCACCGCCTTGCGCGCGTCTTCGGCCACCCTGAGTCCTTTCAACACCAGGGGCAGACCGGTCAGACTACGGAGCCACTCAAGGTCGCCCCACGTGATTGGAGGGCACTCCGACGCCTCCCAGGGCGGCGGCTCCCCCGATTCGGACCACCGGCTCAATTGCTCGCGGAAATTACCGTATTCGCCCGGACGCTCGTAGCGATTGCGAATGTCCCGTTCTTTCGGGCTGGGAAACGGGGCGTCGATGGTCAGCACGATTGCGCCGTAGCCGGCCGCCTCAGCGCGCTTGACCAGGTTCTCCGTGAGTTCAAAACTGCGGTGCGAAAGCTGGAACCAGAGCGGGCCGGTTGCGGCCTCGGCAATCTCTTCCATGCTGCAGTTGGAGTTGGTGCTGCACATCATCAGGGTGTTGGACATTCCCGCGCCTCGGACGGTGGCGCACTCCGCATCCGGATGGGCGTTGCTGTGAGCGTCGGTGGGAGAGATCATCACCGGAAAGCTGATGTCGGCGCCCAGAACCGTCGTGGCGGTCTTGCGTTCCGTGGTATCCCGCAGGAATCGCGGACGCAGGGTCAGCGACTCGAAGGCGGAGCGGTTTCGGGCGGTGGCGATCTCATCCATCGCGCCGGCTTCGATGAATTCCCAGTAGTTATGGGGCAGGACCTGCCTGGCCCTGGCCTCGTAGTCGTAAAGGTTGATTGGATCCATTCGCACGGTGGGACTCCTTGTGAACGCCGGGGTGTGCCAGACGCCGGGGGAACCTGCGCCGTCGACATCCGGCGGTTCAATTCTACAATTCCGGCACGGTAGCACGGCGCCGGCCTGCTTTCAATCCGTAGCGGCGACCGGCCAGCGTCGCGAATTGACGAGTCTGCGACGCCGGATTGCAAAGAGACTCGACCCCAGGCTGCCTTTCCGGTTTGTGGCGGCCTGTTTCCGGTGTTAGACTTGCCGCGCAGTCATCGAAACAGTCTGATGACTCAAACAACACCGGGAGGAACGTATGGCTACCCAATCCGAATCCATGCTCCAGGACCTGCAGAGAACCGCCCTGGAAAATCTCTGGGTGTACCTGAGGGAACCCAGCGATATGGCCGAGAAAGGGGAGCCGCAAATTTTTGTGGAAGGCAAGGGTTGCCAGGTGACCGACTCCCAGGGCAACACCTACATTGACGCCATGTCCGGACTGTGGCTGAAAAACGTAGGCTACGGTCAGAGCGAAATTGCGGACGCAGCCTACGAGCAGATGCTCAAGATCACCTACATGCCCATGGGCACCACCACCGAACCCACCATTCGGCTTTCGGAAAAAGTCGCGTCCATGATGCCCGGTGATCTCTCCCGCTGCTTCTTCACCAGCGGCGGTTCCGAGTCGGTGGAAACGGCGTTGAAACTGTCCCGCGCCTATTTCAAGCGGATGGGCGAGCCCCAGCGCACCAAGTTCATCAGCCGCCGGGACTCGTACCACGGCGCGACCATGGGCGCGATGGCGTTGGGGGGCAATTACCTCTATCCCCGCGAAGACTACGAGCCCCTGATGCCCAATACCTTCCACGCTCCGCAGCCCAACTTCTACCACTGCGAGTTCAACAGCGAAACGCCGGAGGAATGTGGCCAGCGTTCCGTGGACGCCATCGAGAAAATCATCCAGTTCCAGGGGCCCGACACGGTGGCGGCGGTGATCGCCGAACCCATCTCCAGCCCCATGGGAGCGGTGGTGCCGCCGGACAACTACTGGCCCCTGCTCCGCGAGGTCTGCGACAAGTACGGTTGCCTGTTGATCGCCGACGAGGTGATTACCGGTTTCGGACGCACCGGCAAGTGGTTCGGCTGCGACCATTGGGGAATTGTGCCGGACATGATGACCGTGGCGAAAGGCATCACCAGCGGCTATATCCCCATGGGCGGAACCATCCTGCGCAAGCCCATTGCCGACGCGTTTGTGGGCAGCCCCAGAGCGGCATTCCGCCACGTGATCACATTCGGCGGCCACCCGGTTGCCGCGGCCGCGTCCCTCAAAAACCTGGAAATCATGGAACGGGAAGGAATGGTGGAGAATTCGGCCCGGATGGGTCGGTACCTGTTGGACGGCCTCGAAGATCTCAAGCGGAAACATTCCATCATCGGCAACGTGCGTGGCCTGGGCCTCATGTGCGGGATGGAGTTGGTAAAGGACCGGGAAACGAAGGAACACTTCCCCGCGGAAGCCGGACTGGGCCCAAGGTTGACCCAGAAATTCGCCGATGACGGACTTTTCCTCCGTGGCGGAGACCTGATGAACATCATGCCTCCCCTCTGCGTTACGCCCGGCGAGGTCGAGCAAATCATAGCCACGATGGACAGCGCCATCGGTCAGGTGGCCGCAGATTTGGGAGCAGCCTAACCGCTGGACGATATGGCCCGCGATTTCCGCAGCCGGCGAAACCTTTGCTGAAGGGACGGCTCGGTCGCAGGAACGGCTCTGTGGAAGGATCGGCAATGATTGGGCCGGGGCGATGCACCCGGCCCATTCTCATGCGGGGGACAGGAAGTTACCCGTTACCGTTACCGCAGGGCGGCCACCGCCTTTATTTCCACCAGGAACTCCTCCCTCACCAGGCCGCTGACCACCAGCAGCGTGTTTGGAGGATAGTCTCCATTGGGGAAAATCTCGGGGAATACCTGGTTGCGGCCGTCGATGAAGCCTTGCACCGAATCGCGCCCCACAACGTAGGTCGTGAGTTCCACCACGTTGTCGAACCCTGCGCCGGCGGATGCCAGGACGCTGCCTATGTTCTCAAACACCTGGCGGGTCTGGGCCGCTGCATCGCCGGGCCCCACCAGGGAGCCCGAAATGTCCACGCCAACCTGTCCCGCTACGTATATCAACCTGCCGGCGTTCACCGACATTCCGACTGAATACGCGCCCAAAGGTCGGGGAGCCTGATCGCTGGTTATCGCTGTCCGCTGCAATTCCGCCATTTTGTTCACCTCGCTGGCATCAGTAGTTGCAGATTTATGACGTAAGGCGCGCCCATCGCCCGTGCAACCGAACGATGATGCGCGCCTTTCCCTATTGACCGCAGACCTTGGCGGTTATCCCCAACCCGCACCGAGGATCATCCTGCAAAGGTGGCGATCAACCCGGCTTGAAAAGCGATACGACCGCAGGGCGGTAGACACCGCCACCGCAAGTGGGTTCACTGTCCTGCAGCGATCGGGGATTCACCAACTCCTCGGAACCACAGCCATTACGGGCGCCATCCTAAAAGTCAGGCTGCGGGGGCGCTCCCCAGCCCTGCGGTATGTTGACCAGGTTCGGCTCCAGGTCCTGGACGGAGGTTTGCCCACAGTAGGCCATGGCCCGGTCGATCTCTTCCCTGAGCAGTTCCAGCACACCGTGAACTCCCTCGGCCCCGTCGACGGCCAGTCCCCAGTAGAGCGGACGCCCGATGCCGACGGCCCTCGCCCCCATGGCCAGCGCCTTGACAACATCGCTGCCGCGGCGTACTCCCGAGTCAACGTACACTTCGCAGTTGCCCTTCACCGCATCGACGACCTCGGGCAGCATCTCGATTGCGCCCATGGTCATGTCCAATTGGCGTCCGCCGTGGGTGGATACCAGGATGCCGTCAACACCGCTCTCTGCGGCGATGTGGGCGTCCTCGGCGGTGCGGATTCCCTTGAGCACCAGGGGCAGCCCGGTCAGGTTGCGGAGCCATTCAAGCTCCTCCCAGGTGAGGGGAGCGGTTCGGTTGACGTCCCAACCGACGGACTCGTCGGTGCCCCGAAGAACATTCTCCGGCTTGTTGACGCCCCGGAAGTTGCCCTGCTCGAAGTTCCGGTTGTACCGGTTGCGCAGGTCGCGCTCCTTGGGACTGGGAGTTGGGGTGTCCACCGTGAGGGTGATGGCCTTGAACCCGGCCTCCTCGGCGCGGCGTACCAGCATTTCGGTCAGGTCGTAACCCCGGTGGTATAGCTGGAAAAACAGCGGGCTGGTGGCAGCTTCGGCCACTTCTTCCATGCTGCAGTTGGAACCGGTGCTGAGCATCATCAGGGTATTCGACATGCTCGCGCCGCGCGCGGTGGCAACCTCTCCTTCGGGATGGGCGCGGTGATGGGATCCCGCCGGGCAGACGAACACCGGCATGCTGAGTTCATTGCCCAGCATGGTGGTCGAAAGGTCCCGGTCCGTGATGTCGCGCAGGAACCTGGGGCGCAGGGTAAGTTCCTCAAAAGCCGCCCGGTTGCGGCGGGTGGTGAACATGTCCATTGCCCCGGCGTCAATGGTGTCCCAGTCGTCGTGGGGAAGCGCCAGCCTGGCGCGCTCTTCGTAGTCGTAAAGATTGATGGGGTCGAGTCGCATCTTGACCTCCCTTTCCAGATTGATCCCGCCCGCTGCCCTGGCCCGCCCTGGTACGGGACAAAGGTATCGGAGCGTGAAGTACACAGCGCCATTACTGTACGGCGTAGATCGACCGCGGGCAAGCCCAGGAGACTGGCGAGCCCGTTTCGGTTCAGCCGCCGAACCGCGGCATCATGTTGCCGTTCATTCGTGAGTCCGAAACTCCTTTGACCGTCAAAACCGGACCCGCGAATCTCCGGAGCCGCTATCGGGGGTATGCACTCACGGCTCTTGAACCCGGCCGGTTGGCCCCGACCGGTTCGCCAACGAATGATCTGGGGCAAGCGGCGCAATACAGTAAGCACCCGCCAATGCTGATCTGGCCGGTTAACGGCGCCGTGTTAGCGCAGCGCGTTGTCTGCCAGAAATGCGATTCTGATCGGACGGCAATCTACGGGTCAGACCTGTATGGATGAACAGGGCGGGGCGGACATTGCTCGTCTCGCCCAGCCGATAACCGCTCGAAAGCGAGGATCCCAGAGTGCCTATGCGTCGCGCGCCGGCAGGCCGGTAAAGATGTCGAACGTCGCCGTAGCGGGAGAGCGGCGATGCAGCGGACACCGGTCAAGTGGACGCGGCCCCTGGCCTCGACTATCATTGCGCCTGTCAAACGCACCGGCGCACCGGCGGCAAAGGGAGGTCCAGCAACAATGGCGGAGAAGGGTATTCTCGACGGCGTTAGAGTCCTGACCCTGGAGCAGGTGCATGCGCTGCCGTGGGGGACGGGGTTCCTCGCTGATCTGGGCGCCGATGTGATACGCGTCGAAAGCCCCGACCACCTGCAGGACCGAAAAGCCGGCCCCTTTCCCGAGGGCGTTCCCGGCGATGAGTGGTGGAACGAAGCCGGCAACATGGTCTATTACGGCGCTCGCAACAAGCGCAGCCTGTGCATGGACGTGACGAACCCGCGAGGCAAGGAAGTCTTTCTCAAACTGGTGGAAACGGCTGACATCGTGACCGATAACTTCCGTCCCGGCACCATGCAGCGGTTCGGGTTCGACCACGAAAGTCTCTCCGCAGTCAATCCCCGTATCATCACCCTAAGCAGCACCGCATACGGGTACACCGGACCCTGGCGGCGCGCCGGCTCCCGTGCCCGGACTGTTGACGCCGCGTGCGGTCTGTCCTTCCTGACCGGCTACGAGGAGGGACCCTCCCAGCGTGCCAGCCCCAACTACATGGACCATTCCGTGGGCAACAACGTGGCTTACGCCCTGCTGCTGGCGCTGTACCAGCGCGCCAGAACCGGCCAGGGCCTGCGGGTTGACCTCACCATGCTGGAAACGGGAGTCTCGGCGGTGGGACCGGCCATCCTGGAGGCGCAGCGGGGGATCACCCGCGATCGTTTGGGCTGCGCCCACTGGTGGAAGGCGCCGCACAATGTGTATCCGGCCAGGGGCGACGACCGTTGGATAGTAATCGTCGTGTCGTCCGATGCGGAATGGGGATCGCTGAAGGCAGCAATGGGCGGACCGCAATGGGCCGAGGATGCCAAATTCGCCACGGCTTTGTCCCGCTGGCACAACCGCCACGAACTGGACGAGTCGATCGGCAACTGGACCTCCCAGCACGACGACCTGGACTTGGCTCAAAGGTTGCAGGGACTGGGCATCGCGGCCGGTTCGGCGATGACCGCACAGGATCTGGCGAACGACTCTCATCTACGGGAACGCGGCTATATGTGGGAGTTTTCCAACCCTCAAGCGCCTGCCGTGGGGCCCCGTATTTTCGCCGGGCGACCGTTTAGAGACCCGGGCAATCCCATGTCGATCGAAAAGGTCGCGGGATTGGGGCAGGACAACGAGGCCATATTGGCCGACCTGGCCGGGTTGTCGCCGGCGGAGATAACCGATCTGGAATCCGAGGGCGTGGTTTTCGGCGCGCCCCGTCCCGACGAACCAAGGCCGTAGTTGAAACGCCGGCGCCCACGACCGATTGAGAAGGGCAGTGGAATAAACACTCTGGAATAGGCGATTGTTGGAGAGAATATGCCCGGAATACTTTCAGAATTGCGCGTATTGGAACTGACCCACCGGCCCTCCGGTTCCTATTGCGCCAAGCTGCTGGCCGATCAGGGCGCGGACACCATCAAGGTTGAGCCGCCCGGCTGGGGCGACCAGGCCCGGCACGAACCACCCTTCATAGACGAGGCGCCCCATCCCGACCGGAGCACCTCCTACCTTGCCTTCAACACCAACAAGCGGGGCATCACGCTGGACGTGGAGCAGGCGGACGGGCGCGACCTTTTCCAGCGATTGGCCGCCACCGCGGATGTGATTGTTGAGAGCCATCCACCCGGCAGGCTGGCGGAATTGGGGCTGGGCTATGAAAACCTGTCTCAATTCAACCCCGGCCTGATCCTGGTTTCCATCACCTATTTTGGCCAGGACGGGCCATACGCCGGCTACCAGGGCGATGATCTGGTGGCTCAGGCCATGGGCGGTTACCTTTACGCAGTGACCGGCTCGGCCAGCAAGCCGCCAATGGGCACAGCCCTGCAGCAGATGGAGATCACCGCAGCGCGCAACAGCGCGGTGGCGGTGATGGCCGCGCTCATGCGACGGGAGCAGTCGGGCAACGGCACGCACATCGACGTTTCGACGATGGAGGCCGCCGTCAGCACCCCCTCCGGGCTGATTCACCCCTACACCTACACCGGACGCAATCCTCACCGGGGAGGCAGCGACGGCAACGTCATGGACGGGATGCACCTGCCCACCCTGGACGGAGAAGTAACACTCACCACAGCCGGCACCGGCGGCCGACCCATGCAGGCGTGGGCAGAGTTTCTGGAAGAACCCGGGCTGCTGGACCCCAAGTTCGCATCCCGCGGAGGCCGGATGGAACACTGGGAGGAACTTCACGCCCTGGTGGCCCCCAAACTGGCCCAGTGGACCAATCTGGACTTGATGCGAGAGAGCATGGCCCGGGGCCTCGTCATTGGACTGGTTCAGACGCCGCAGCAAGTGGTGGAATCGCCGCACCTGGAAGAGAGAGGATTCTTCGTGGAAATGGATCATGCCAGCGCCGGGCAGTTGAACTACCCGGGTTCGGGATTCTTTATCGATGGGGAAAACGCCATGGCATCGACCCGACCGGCGCCCCGCCTGGGCGAACACAACGTCGAAATTCTGTGTGGTGAACTGGGCCTCACGCTTCGGGACCTGGGACTGCTGCGGGCGGTCAGGGTTATCTGAGCCGCCATCCGGAAACGCGGCGGGAATTGACCCGGTGATCGCCAGGGATCACGCCCGACCCTGGTCGCGTGGCAGTTTGACCGGTGCAGTTTGCCGTTTCCCTGTCGTTGGTGTCCTTGTCCCTGCCCGCTCGGAGCGGCGAGCGCTGCCATCGATAACCGACGCCTCCGATGATTGTCCAGGACGATGATGAAACGCCGCCCCTCTGGCGCCACGCGAACGGCTATCTGGAGAGATACGGCGCCATCACGGTCGAGTTTCCGTAGTGCGGCCGCCACCACATGGTTCAATGGCTGCTATGATCCGGCGCGTCCGGGGCCATCCGGCCCAGGGATCCTGAACCCAGGCTGGTCGGTCCACATCGAACGTGGTACAACCGTGGGGGAAGGACGCCGGAGCGGATTATCTTTGACCGGGCCGGGTCCGGCTACTTACTGTTACAAACGAATAAACCCTGGTGGGCCAGGTCTGGGTAGAGTCTGGCCGTGCCATTGCGCCGGCATCTTGCCGGCTCTTTCGCCTCCGGCGCCTCTCGCGCCCGATTCCCGCCCGAATCCGGGGCTGCATCGCTCGCTGGCAGGGATGCGGTGCGGGGTTTCAGGATTCCGCTGCTGCCCACCCGACTGTTGGATTCCTTGAAGCGAATCACGATGCTGACCGGTTGCCGACCCTTCCAGGGGAATAGAGTTCACCACACAAGGAGTGATGGCATGTCCAAAGCCGAAAGAAGCATCGTCCCCAAGGAGTTGTACAAGGAGGAGTACTCGCCGGAGTTCGCCGGACGGTGGGACGAATTGATCGATTGGCAGCGTCGGGCAGAGGCGGAGAACAATTTTTTCCAGGATATTTTGAGCCAGCATGGGGCGGAAACCGTGCTGGACATCGCCTGCGGCACCGGATTTCACGCCGTTACGCTGACATCCGACGGTTTCGACGTGACCGCGGCCGACGGTGCGCCCAATATGCTGGCGCAGACCAGGGAAAACGCCGAACGCTGGGGAATAGACAACCTGCGTATCGTGGAGGCCGAGTGGACCACGTTGGGAGAGTCATTCCCCGACGAGCGGTTCGATGCCGTCATCTGCCTGGGCAACGCATTCACCCACCTGTTCGACGAATCGGATCGTATCCGGTCGCTTGATGAGGTGTACCACTTGCTCAACGATGGCGGGGTCGCCATCATCGACCAGCGCAACTATGACGCCATTCTGGACAACGGTTTCAGCAGCAAGCACCAGTCGTACTATCTGGGCGATACCGTGGATGTCAAACCCGAGGAACTGACCGAAGACATCCTGAAGATGCGGTACGAATACAGCGATGGCGAGGTCCACTTCCTGACGATATGTCCCATCCGGCAGGACTACATAACCGGACTTTTGCTCGACGCCGGCTTTCGGAGCGTGGAGCGGTACGGCGATTTCGAAGCGAGTTATGAGCGCTACGATCCGGATTTCGTGATCCAGATCGCCTTGAAGTAAGCTTCAGCTTGGCCGCTGTTGCCGGACAACCGGCTTCATTCCAGTCGACACCAATGGAGACGTTCACCATGACGGAAAGGGACATCGGCGCCATCGTTGCCAGCACCCAGGAATACTACGACGGCCCCGCCGACGAGATATATCGCACCATCTGGGGTGATAATCTGCATCTGGGCGTGCCTCGCCACCCCGACTGCTCGCATCCCGAGGCGATGGAGCATACCAACGAGATTATGGCCAACGCTGTCTCGTTGCGGCCGGGTACGCGGGTGTTGGACCTGGGGTGCGGCTATGGTTCCACCGCCCGATACCTTGCGGCAAACTTCGGTTGCGCGGTGACCGGCGCAAACATCAGCGAGAAGGAATTGGAACTGGCCCGCTCGCGCGCCACGGAGGCCGGCCTGGACCACCTCCTGTCCTTTGAGTACGGGGATTTTCACCGACTCTTCTACGCCGACGATTCCTACGATGTGGTCTGGAGCCAGGAAGCCTTTCTGCACGCCGCAGACAAGAACGCCGTCCTGTCGGAATGCCGGCGCGTAGCGAGGCCGGGCGGCAGCCTGATATTCACTGACATCCTGGTGCGCCGAACCACGCCGGAGGCCGATCGGGAAAAGATATATGACCGGGTCAAGTCCCCCGATATGTGGGATATGCAAGATTATCGGGCCGCGTTGTCCCGCCTCGACCTGCCCGTTACACGGGAGGAGGACTGGTCCCAGCACGTCGGTCGTTCCTATGCGTGGGTGCGCGACCGCCTGCTGGAAAACCGCGAGGCCCTGGCTCCCAGAATCGGTTACGACACCATTGACGGAACGGTGGAGGCACTGTCCTTCTGGGTCGATTCGGCCAACGCCGGCAACATTGGCTGGGCGCTGTTCGTGGCAACGAAGCCTACCTGACGGCAATGGGCAACCTCGTTTGGAATGGGGTTTTGGGAGTTTATCCCCAAACGTGCCCACCACATCGCAGTGGGTGAGCCGGTCCGGACTGCGTTCGCCACGCTGTGCTTGGCCATCGCGGCCCTCCCTCATCGGGCTTTGGTAATTCCGATCAGGATGACGCGGTGGCCATCTTCCTGCCACCCGATTTCAGTTGATCCACGTGTGGGGACTTTACTCTTGACGGGCAAGGAACCGGCTATGGCATGGGCCACCGGTTTCACCTGTTACCCGGTACCCGCTCACATGACCCGGGAACCATGCCGTTCGCAGATTTTCGGCTCGTACGGTTTTTCGGTTCCGCAGCCGCGCCAATAGAACGAGTGGCGCTCCGCTTTGCTGACGGCTGACGTCGCGCCTTGGCAGCAGGCAACCCAAAGAAGCAGGATGTCATACACAGCAACGCCGATGGGGCTTTTTATACTCATTTGGAAGAAATCTGGTGCCGAGGGAGGGACTCCGCATATCAGCATCGCAAAGCATCGTTGGCATCGCATCCGTGCGGGAAATCAGGGGTTTGGCGCCACCGTCCATCATGGGACGTTGGCGAGCAGGGCACCATTAGGGCACCATTTTCGGAGAGAGGCACCAATCTCACAGTCACGCTCCACGCTCCATAGCCTTACCGAAGGCTTCCGCCGCTTCGCGTTGCCAGCCGGGCAGTGCGTGGGCGTACACCGTCCGGGTGATTGAGGAATTGGCGTGGCCGGCGCGCTGGGCGACGATGGCCTCGTGGAACCCCGATTGCAACAGCATCGTCACGTGGAAGTGGCGCAGGGAGTGGGTCGTCATTCGGGGGTGGCCGACCTTCCGACCAAGGTCCCCAATAGTCCGCGACACCCGGTTGGGCTTGATATAGCCGCCTTTTTCGTCAGCGAACAATATGCCCCGGTTGTCGTAGTAGCCGGCATGGTCCGCGATGTAAGCGGCCTGCCACTTCCGGTGGTCCAGCAGCACCTCAATCGTCCTCGGGTCCAGGTCCACCATGCGGGCGCCGGCGGCAGTCTTGGGCGACGAGATGACCAGCCCGGCCCGTCGCCAGCCCGCCGAACGGGTTATCTCCAAATAGCCGTTGTCCAGGTCGACGTCGTCCCACGTCAGCGCGATGGCCTCGCCCCGGCGCATTCCGGTGTAGGCGATGGCGTGGATCATGGGGAACAACAGGTGCTTTTCGCGTTCGGCCAGGTCCAGCATCGCCTGAACGTATTCGACCTCGGGTACGTCGATTGCGCCCCGAACGCGGGGTGGGCCCGGCACCGCCGACGCGGGGTTGCGCTGGACTACCTCCAGCATCATGGCGTAGCGGTAGGCCCCCGAAATGATGATGTGCATCAGGCCCACTGACGAGGGCGACAGGCCGTCATCGAGCATCTCGTCCTGGAACCGCTTGATCCGCAGGGGCGATAGTCGGGCCAATTCGTGATGGCCGAGGGCTGGGCCAATGTACTTGCGGATGATGCCCTCGTACCGCTCGGCGGTGGCCACACTCCGCTGAGGGACGATGACCTCCCGCATCCAACGGTCGAGCCACTCGGCCAAGGTGATGTGTTCCGGCGGAGCGACGCCGCGGTCAAGGTCGGTCAGGATTTCACGCAGGCGTCGCTCGGCGTCGCGGCGGGTGCCGTGAACGGTGAAGGCGCGGCGCCGGCGGATGCCCTGGGTATCGCGGCCGAGGTTGACGACGAGCTTCCAGACGCCGGGCTTGCGTTGTGTTATCTGGCCGGCCATGGGGTTGATGTCGGTCTGACCTAAGGCAGTACCTGGTACTCCGCCTCCGCGATCCACGGCAGGCCGGTGATGTCTGAGGTTATGGCGTAGCTCACATCTCCGCTCGAAGTATCGGTCCCGCCGCTTGCGACAAGTAAGCGGGTGACGCTTGGCACGATGTGGTCGTTCACCTGCCCCTTTAGTTCGGCGAAGCCGGTAAGGTTCTGAAAGTGCGCTTGCGCGGCGCTGAGTTGGGTATCGAGTCCATGGGATTGCCCGGCCCAGTTCGACTCAGAGATAGTCAAACTTCCTGGGGTAGCGGCGATTTCACAGGCATCGTCGTGGTAGAAGGTGCAGGGGGGATCAGGTGCATTGCTCTGATCAATCTGATAAACGTCAGGCTGGTGCGCGGAGACGCTCGCGCCGGCAGAGAACCACGCCCCAACGATGGCGACGACCACCGCAAAGGCGGCAAGCAAAGTGGTCCTAGTTTTCAAAGTAGTCTCCCTTGTCGTCAAATCGGTCGTTCGTTATGGACTATCTCGGCTCAGCCGTTCAGGATTTGGGCCAGCTTTCTGCCGTCTGCATCTGTCCACCATTGACGACCATTGGCGTGCCACCCCAAGACGAAAGTGGCCGCGTTGGTAGGCGATGTGCATCTGTAGTCTTGCGTCAGTTGATAGTGTTCGCCATCTTCAACCCATGTGGCCCGCTCCAGGGCGTCTCTTCTTTGTTCGGAAACGACGAGTCCAGCTGTCCGCCTTTCGTGCGCGCAAATCGCTGACCCGGCAAGCACGACAACGGTAAAGCCATCGTCCTCCAGTCGCGCCCTCGAATACATACCGACGCCCGGTTCCATAAACAAGTCAATGGGAAGCTCCACGGGCGCCGGGTTCGGGCGGTGTTGTGCAATAGCCTCTTCTGTGGATGTCCCCGACCCGTCCGGTTCGGGACCGGACTGAGGACGGGCTTCGGTTCTTTTGTTGATGAACCGAGCAAATGCGTCCTTGACCAACGCCTCGAATCTCTTGATTACTGCCTGTGGTACGCTGCTGCCATGGACCCGCCGCGCTATCATTCGGACCAACTCGCCGGACGGGTTGGCGAACTCTTCGGCCAGCACCTGTTGGATTGAGTTGGTGTATTTCAGATCGAGGGCTGCCTCGATGGTCCGTTCCGCGTCAAAGGAACCTTTGGCGAAACGGTGCAGTACAGCGACCGTTGCATCGTCCAACTCCGCCAGGTTGACTTCGAGAAAAGGCTGCTGGTCCATGGTGTTGGCTTTGTCCAGGTCCGAAAAGAACCGATAAACGACGCCGTTGGTGAGCACGCCGATGCGGACCGGCGTGGTGGTGAAGTAGCGAAACAGTTGCGATATGTGGCTATCGCCCAAGTTGACGTTAGCTGCCTTGCACTCAAAGAGGATGATAGGCTCTCTGTCCCGCATCAAGGCAAAGTCAACCCTTTCGCCGCGCCGGATCCCCACGTCGGCGACGTACTCAGGTATGACTTCATTCGGGTCGAATGGGTTGTAGCCCAGCGCCGCGATGAAGGGGAGCACCAGGGCGTTCTTGGTGCCCTCCTCGGTTTCTATCAGAGACAGGACGTCGGGCAGTCGTGCAGCGAGGGAGTGGATGCTTTCTTCAAGTGGCATGATTAGGCTCCGAAATGACGCCGCAAAGGTTTGCGCTGATTACCACGTGATACGGTCGGCGCCCTTGGCTTTAGCGCCCTGAGCAATCAACCGCTCACCTGGGTCATATACGCTGACCAAGTAGTTGTACCTTCCCTGTCCAATTGACTCCCCTGGAGAAGAATCTGGGCTGAGGCTTTTGGTCATTCTTACGGCGTTGTCGCCTAGTTCTCTGGCCTTCGATTCGGAAGTCCAGCCTGCGACCACAAGGACAATGCTGATGTCCTCGTCTTGTTGCGTGATCGCGGCGTCCAACGCTTCTGGGTAGCCTGTGACCTGCGCTACGATCATGGCTTTCAGGTCAGCGGAAATCTGAGTGTTAACGGCTGAGGATTGATCGGTTTCGTCGCCACAAGATATTGCGGCAATGCACAAACCGATCAAGACTCCCCAGACGACGATCATCCCCCAACGGCGCCACCAAGGGATCCTGTTTCTTGTCTCCGTTGCCATTTTGAACTACCTCTCGGACGAACAGAGTGCGAGCCAAGCGGTCACGGTCGTTTGCTCACTGTCCGTCATGGTCAGGCCGTACTTGCGTTTCACCGCGTCGTGTTGAGTGGCATAAGCGCACTTCTCAACAGGCGTATCAATGATGCGCAGCGCGATACCCGTCAACTGGTCGGGCGTGCGATTCCCCTTGCTGGAGTTGAACGACCGAGTGGTCGGGTTCAGGTTGCCGGTGTCGTCGGAAAAGGTATCTTTCCGAGCCTCCGACCAATCGCATCCGCCGGATACGTGGGCGTCCTTCAGCGCAACATGGTGGTCCTGGGTGATGCCCGGTGAATTTACATTGTCTGCGGGCAACGTCCACCGGGGCGTTGCATCAGCATTGGCGGCCGGGTAGTCGCCCCATTCTTGGCGGTCGTAATCGTCCGGTGTGCAGGTCGTGGTCGATGACGGCGCCGGCGTGGTGGAAGTTGGTTTCGGGGTGTTGGAGGTCTGACTGACGGGAGTGCATCGTTTGTACTCAGCCTCCGCTCCGGCTCGCGTCCAGCTCGTTTCGTAGTGGGTCCCGCTGGTTGCCTTATCCAGGTAATCTTCGACCTTGCCGATCCCGAGGTCGTGCGATTCCTGCTCAGTGTCGGTGCTGGACGCCCGGTGACCGACGTTGTACTCGTCCACGAGCGTGGAGCAGACGATGCTGTGCTTGGCCTCCAGGTCCGCCACGCGACCGGTCAGGTGGTCAAATGCGGCCTGCCAGGTGGTGAACTTTTGGGCATCGCCGGCGGCAACGACCGATCCGACTATCGCAGCCGCGATGACGGCTACGGCGATTATCAGAATACCGATTCGTTTGGTGAGTTTCATGGTTCTCCTTGGAAGAGCGTCGGTAGTTTCGTCAACGTCATTTCTCCAGTTCTAGGTTGATCAGGCGGGCTTGGTATTCTGGGGTGGCCGTTCCCCTCAGCATCGGACACATCGTCGGCCATCCCAAGAGTGCAAGGAACGAGCCTGCCCTATTACTTACTGCCGTAGAAAATCCGTGACGTCCAGACCACCCGCCCCCAGATAATGGCCTCTTCGGTGAAGGGAATCGACGCAAATGCCGGGTCCGGATTGTCGCTGACCATCATCCATTGGTCGCTGTAACGGGCGCGCTTCACCATCAGGGTGTCGTCTATCTCAAAAACGAATATCCCGCCGTCGTAGAGCCTGCTTTGGGCGTAGTCCACCAGGATTGCGCCGCCGTCGGTCAATGTCGGGCACATGGAATCGCCCTTGACCCGAAACACACGCGCATTCGTCGGGTCGATGCCGAGCTGTTCCAGTCGGAAGCGGCGAAAAGGCAAGCCGCCGACCTCGTGGCCAACAAGATTCCCCATGTTGATGCCGGCCACTGCCAAATCCCGTTGGATGGGTACGTATTCGACGAACTCATAGCCGATAGACCTGACAAATCGGTCGTCGCAGGATATGGGGTCGTCCGTCAGACAGGCTAGGTAGTCAACGGAGACGTTGAGCGCTTTCGCTAAATCGACAATCATCTCCCACTTCAACTCGTTGCGGTTGGTCTCGACGTTGGATATGGCCTGTTGTCGCACGCCCAAGCAATCGGCCAATTCCGCTTGAGTCATGTTGGCGCGGTCACGTGCTCGCTTCACCCGACCGCCTAAAAGATTTGTAGTCGCCATGACACCTCCGCTATCAACGGTGGCCTTACTGTATCAAACAAAAATACTTGACATACAAGTAATACTGGTTTAGGATTCGCCAATCTGATACCAGTATTACTGGTATCAACCAGCAAAACGAGGAGACTGCAATGCCTGAAGTCACGCCATTACTAGCCCGGCTCCGGGGCCAGATAGCCTCCCGTGGACACCGGGCCAGGGAACTCGCAGATATCCTGCAAATCCACGAAACCGCGCTCAGCGCGATCCTGAACGGCCGGCGCCCCATGCCCGAAGGGTTCGAGCCGGACGTCTATGAAGCCCTGGACCTGTTGGATCGGGCCGAAGAGGCCCGGCAACGGGTATTGGCAGGGAAAGAAAAGCCGGAGACGGAGTGATGACGCTGGCCATCGCGGAACGCCAACAGAAACGTCTGGCCCAACCCACGGCTCGGCGCCGCTACGAAGGTCCCTTGCGGAAGTTGGCCGGAGAACTGGCCTACGACCGGGAGAGCCTGACCGTGCTGCGCTGCCGGCCGGCCGGTGAGCACCGCGCCGACCGCATCGCGGAGTTGGAACGGGACATCGCCCGGAAGCGGGCCAGGTTCAACATGCTGCTGGCGGAGGCTCAGAACGCTTGCATGGAGGAGGGCCGCTATGTCTGAGGTCGAAATCAAACGACTGGCCTACAGCGTGGCCGAGGCTGCTCAAGCCGTGGGCCTGGGTGAAACCAAGATGCGAGAGCTTCTTCTGCGCGGCGACATCGCCAGCAAAAAGGTTGGGCGTTCTCGCCTGGTGCCGGCCTGGGCCTTGGAAGCCTGGCTGGAAGAAACTACGCCCGCGGAAGAGAACGCGACTGGGCCCTTCAAAACGTACTGACGGATCACGTCCTACACGCACGAAGGCATAAAGGAGAGGAAATTATGCCAATTTCTATTCCAACAGTGACCGAGGTGGTCACCGATAAAGCCCAGGTTAGAACGCTGGCCAAGGATCGCCAAGTGCAGGTCCCCATGCACGCCCCGTCCGACTGGGAGTGGTACGTCGAAACCACCGCCGACGAAATCTGCGTGCTGCTGGACGAGGCGCTGGAGACCGGATGCAGCCTGCTGGCCAGAGACGACGGCAAGGTCGTGTTCTTTTCGATAAACGACGACCCGGCCCAACCACGACCGAAGGAGTGGCCCCATGGCTAAAAAATCTGTCCCGCAATCTCCCCTCACCATCGAGCGCCTGCGCTCCCTGTCGACGCTGCTGAGCGGAGACGGTCTGGAGCGCTTGGCCGACGAGCTGACCGATCCGGGCTGCACCTACTCGCCCGGCGAACGCATTCACCTGGCCGTGGAATTGCGCCTGCTGGCCGACCACCTTGAGACCAGCGGCAAGAACGACGCCCTGGACGTGGTTCGCGGCGGTGTCGGCGCCAGCGCGATCCTGACCGACGCCAGCGTGGTGTTCGAATACAAAGCTCCCGGCACCACGACCAACATCGACGAACCGGAGTTCCGGCACCAGTACCCGGAGGACGAATACCCCTCGCTGTACGGCCCGCGCAAGATCGATACCACGGCAGTCCGCAAGGCGTTTCCTCCCAAGGAGCACCCCGGCATCTACAAGGTCACCGACCGTGAAGAGCGCGTCGACGTGAAGACGTAGTCGGTTGTCCGTCCCGATGAACCCGAACAAACGGACGATCCAGTGATGACACAGCCAGATAAAGACCAGGCCATCATGGTCGCGTCCGCGGCAGCAGTGGTGGCCCGGTACCTCAAGACCAAGCACAGGACCAAGAAGCACGGTGGGTACGACATCTACGAGGACGAGAAGATCCGCGTCACGCTCGACACTTACGTGTCGAACGTCGACGTTTTGGTCAATCTCAACGAGCAGTGGACCACGGTGTTTGCTGCGGGCTACAGCAGTTGGGGCCATCCTCAGATTTTCCGCCCCGGCGTGTGGGTCGAACATTTGGTGGAGACACTGTTGCCCCGCGCCAAGGAAATGAAAGCCAACCAGGAGCGCGTCGTGGCGGCACAAGAAGCCGCGCGCAGCCAAGAACGCTACGGGCCGATTGACGACGCGGCTGTGTTTGACAACACCGACCAGCGTGTCGAAGCCACCGTCTCTGCGCTCCTGCCGCCCCGGCGATAGGTCGGCCAGCATGGCCCGCAAGCCCAAACATCCCCAGTTCGAGAATGGCCAGCCGGCCGTTTGCCCGACGGGAAAGCCGTGCAATGTCTGCGACGGGATCGTCACCGTGGTGCGTCCCATTCATCCGAGGAGTAGATAGAAAATGCCCGATTCAACCATTACCGTCGACGCGGAAAGCGTCGATCAATTCGTCAGGCGCGTCGATGGACTCATCGACGAACAGGAAGGTGAACAGCCGGAACTCCCACAGATGCCTATGACCACCTGCTGGCGCTGCGAACACGAAACCGAAATGCCGTTCCATGCATGCGAGGGCGACACCACGGTCGCCATGTGCGACGAGTGCTTCATGGACTGGCTGGGCGGCGACTTCGCCATCCTGCCGGCCGAGGACCCGGACGCTCACGAGGTCCGCACTCGCCAGGCCGATATGTTCGGACTCCCCGGATTTCGCGACAACGGAGGCAACTGACCATGAACATCGTTGAATCGTCATACTACCTCGGGCAGCTGGCACCGTTGGCACCATTCCGGTTCTTTTGGGACGCTGCCCTGTGCGATCTCTGCGGCAAGGGGGGACGCTCCAAATGGGGAACCGAGGACCGCGGCATCATCGGCCACAACTGGCGCCTTGTCTGCTACCCCGCCTGCCCGTCGCAGCCCCGACCCGAACGGCGCAGTCACCAGGCGTGGTGGCAAGCAGGGCATTGGCGGTATAGCGACGGTAGGTACAACCCATTTTTTGACGGCCGCGAATTGGAAGAGCGTGAGCCGTCCGATACGTTCATTCACCAAATCGATGCGGCGCGTTGCGATTTCTGCGGCGTGCCCACCGGGATACTTTTTGAAGCGGTCCATTGGCTCACCGCCTGCGATCGGTGCAATCCGGGCGATGTGTTCGGGCGCATGAAGATGCACCGCGAACCCGAACCTGTCGAGTTGCCGGAGTTCCCAATCTATGTGGGCTGGGACGGGCAGGAGCACGGAGAGTTCTGATGGACTGCGACTGCGCCGGCGTCCTTTTCGGCGATGGCCAGCACGATGCTGGGTGCCCTGCTCTGGTCGCGGAACCGGTGGTTGGCATCCAGGAGAGCGAGGCAGCCCATGCCGCCGTGTCAGACGCACTGACCAAGGAGCAGCTCGTCCACGCTCTGGAGCGACTGCTTCACTACAAGACGACTTTGGACTGGTGCGGATGTGCTGACTTCAAATATCGGCGCCAGCCGAAACTGACCCACTGCAAACACATCCGACTGTTTCGCACGCTAGAACCCTACTTGGAGGAGATCAAAATCATGCCCATCAGAGGACTGACTCACGACCGGCAAAGGATGTTGCCCCGCATCGGCAAGATCCGGCTCGGCATTAAGAAGAAGCATTCCAACGGTAACGAATACCCGGCCAAGACCGACTACTTCGTTTGCCCGCCGGAGGTGAGGGAAGTGTACGGCGAGTTTCCGAAGGAACTCACCATCGTCCTGCCCACGATGGATCTCGATGTCATCGCGCCCACCTGGTACAAAGCCTATCAGCAAACCCGCGACTGGGTGTGCAAGGGCGACGGCGAACGGGCCAACCGCAAGATGAATCCCGAGCGAGTGGACCGAATGGGCAACGGAGTGTGGGGGCCGCTCCCGCACCGCGACGACCGCAGCATCCAGCTCTATCCGAATGTGGTTTGCCGAGGCCGCGAGTGCCCCGACTATCACAGCGACAGCAACCCTCGCGGCGCGTGCAGCGAGGTGATGAACCTCCAGTTCCTGATGCCCGATGTGGATGGCTACGGCGTCTGGCAAATCGACACCGGCAGTTTTCACAGCATCACCGGCTTCTACGACAGCGTGGCCTACCTCAACCTGTTCGGCAACTTCGCTGGTGTGCCGTTGACCTTGGCACTGGAACCGAAGGACGTCACCCCGTTCGGCAAGAAAATCACGGTGTACGTGCTGAAACTCAAAATGCAGGGCAAGCTGGATAACCTCCTGGAAGCGGCAAAGTCGCCCATGTGGGCCCTCGGCGAGGGAGTGGTGCCGGAACCGGACGAGGAAAGGGATGAAATGCTCCACGCCGGCGAGTACGCCCCCGAAGGCGTGGTTCCGCTCCCGGACGATGACGACTATTCCAACGCGGCCAATTTCCGCCGCGCCCAGGCCGGCGTACCACAGCGCCAGGCGGATGACGACTTCGGCAACGCAGACTTCGAGACGGGGGAAATCCCCCAGGAACCGGATCAGAAGGGCGCGACCTTCCGCGACCGCATCAACGCCTGTGAGAGCGCGGCCGACTACACCGCTCTGCTGAACGATGTGTACGACCGCCTCGATGAGGGCGAGCAGAAAGTACGGTTGCTGGACCGGATCAGCGACGCGGCCGAGGAAGGCGGCTACGTCGTGGACAAGCCGAAGTTGCTGATCTCCGACCCTCGGGTGAAGGAAGTCGAGCCGGAACCCGAAAAACCGCCGACTGAGGGTGAGGCCGTGGCCCAGGCGGAGGATACGGCAACCAACGCCGTCGAGGAACCTGAGACGTCCAACAGTCCTAGCGCCGCGCCGGACCAGAAGAGCGACGGAGCCGAGGCAAGCGAAGGACCCAAGCAGGCGGTCCGCGTGGAGTGTGAGGGATGCGGCGAGGAGGTGGATAGCACCCAAGTCAATGAGGATGGGTTGTGTTCGCTCTGCACCATGCCGGTTCCCGGCAACAACCCGGCAACATCCGAAGATCCAGCAACCGAGCCGGAACCCGCCGGCGCGGCACTGCTCTAAACCAACAGGCGGGATTCCCCTGAATTCGAGCCGTTGGAGGAATGCGACCAATGCCCGTCAAAAAAAGAGAAGAGCGCAAGCCTCGCCGTCGCCAGCCCACACGCAATTGCGTGTGCGCCCAGTGTGGAGAGACGGTCAGCGGTCGCATGGTCCGCCACTGTTCCATTTGCAGAACACCCTTGCATCCCTGGTGCGTTCTGCACCACCACGTTGATAGCGCCGGCGACGGTATGCACCCCGAACGCGATTATTCCCACCTGAACCCAGTGGGGTAGGAAGATGAGGATGACCATGAGCAAGAAGAAAACGAGCAGGATGTTGAGCGTCGAGGCCCGCATCGAGTGCCCGTTGGAAACCTACCTGTGGGACCGGTTGAACGGCGTTGAGTTTTGGGACCAATCCATGGCCTTGGCGGCCCAGGACTTGGGCATCAGCAAGGCAACGCTGGGTTACTGGCTGATGAAATTGGGTATCCGGTTTGCCGGTGTAGCCGTGCGACCGGGCGACCGCGTGTACGCCATCGACGCTACCGGCAACGAGCGCCTGGCGCTGGAGGTGTAGCCGATTACCTTTGTTGCCTTCGGGGTGGCGAGGGCCGTTTTGACAGTATGGGAAACACCATCACCACATTCATAAACGGAGGACAAACATGGCGAAAGTTGAACTAATGGACACGTTTGGCGACGACCTGATGGTGGTGAACGCCGCCAGGATCTCTTACGACCGCCAGAGCGATACGCTTACCGACAAGGATAGCCGCCTGATCGTCCATCTCGCCCGCAGCGGCCATAACAGCCCGTTTTACCATCCTCAGGCGCAGTTTCGCATCACGATACCTTTTTACATGGCGCGGCAGCTTCGCCGTTCCCACGTGGGGTTGAAAGCTAGCCCGCTGTATTGGGCTGATGAGCCTGGCATCGTGGAAATGGACGACTTCGCTGACGACAACGACGTTTCCCGCAACGAGGTCAGCCGGCGCTACACCAGCAGTGATCCGATGGTCGAATTGCCCAAGGAATGGCGAGAGGCGGGCAAATCCGGCAATCCACAAGTCAGCGGGCTTCCCGTCGCTCGGCAACGGGACGCCCGTTATATCGCGGAAATGGCCGTGGCGCAGATGATGTCCTCATACCGAGAATTGATAACGATGGGCGTCGCTCCGGAGCAAGCCCGCGTGGTGCTGCCCGTGTGTACGCTGACGACATGGCTGTGGACCGGCTCGCTGTTCGCCTACGCGAAGCTGTGCCGTGAACGGCTGGCGCCTGATGCCCAACCCGAGACCCGCTCAGTTGCCGAAATGATTGCCGACGAAATGGCCCGCGCTTTTCCGGTGTCCTGGGCTGTGCTGATGGAGGTTAGTGATGCCTAGACCCGTGAATTGCGATTATGACCGGATCACCCACTGCGACAACGTCGCCATTATCTCTGCAAGAGTAGATCGCGTCCGACGCTGGCTGTGCGCCAAGTGTTACGGGAAGGCTTTGGATGCCAGACCTGCCTATTCTGCTATGGCGGGGGCTACTGCCGCTGTGAACTCAACACGCAGGGCAAACTGCTATGACGCCCATCGTGTATGAGTTCGACCACCTGCCGACCGGCAAGACACTGAACCGCTCCCAGGGCACCAGCAAGGCGGGTATGGCCTACCGCGCCCGCCTCACCCGCGAAGTCAAGGTGGCTGCGTTCCGGCAGATTGATGAGCAGCGCAGACGGGCCAACCGCCCGCCGCTGATGATGGCGCAGGCGGTGTTCAAGCTAACGTTCTTCGTGCCGACCCAGGGCCGGCGCGGCGTGGAAAACTTGATTGCCGCGGCGAAGCCCTACATGGACGCCGTGTGCCCCCTGGAAATCGAGGGAGTCCACTACGAGGGCGACATGGTGAGCGACGACTGGCCGGCGCTGAAACATATCGACGCCGAGCTGGTGTACCGCAAGGGCAAGCCCGGCTTCCGCATCACGATTACGCCCGTGGAGGTAATGCTATGACGACGAGTAAACATCTCCCAGCCAACACGGAAGTGGTTTTCGGCACTTTGGCTCCACCGTTGCACGAGCAATTGGGAGGGTCGGAGGCTGATTGGGAGCACGAGCAATTGGACGCCAACGCGCTGGTACGGTTGAAAGTTCGCGGGTACATCTCACGCTCTGCCTTACAGACAGCCGAAAAGCGACTCGTGAAACGTATCGGCGAGAAACTCAGTAGCCGAACTTGAACTCTGCCGAGAGAAGAGGAGACGACCCAAGATGACGACACCAAACATCCCCGCAATCCAACTGGCGATCAAGGTTCTGAACGAGGCCCTTGAAGCCGACCGTGTGGCGATGAACGCCTTGCTCAAACATTCCGTGGAATGCAACTGGGACCTGGGCGACCACTGGAGCATCCAGGTTGGCGCGTATGACCCGGAGACCGACGACGAGACCGACGACCCGCTACAGCACGGCCCTTACCGAGTGCGGCTGCTGGGTGTCATCAACGGACTGTTTGGCATCGGACCGGACAGCTGGGGCTTTATCGTTGGCTACACGGATGAACACGGGGACTTTACCCGCTTTGAGTATCGACCGCCGCGCCAACCGGCGCGCCCAAGCGACGAGGCGTCCTCATGAAGTACCAAATCGCCGCGTTCGGGGTAGCCACACTGTTGGCCCTCGGGGTTGCCTGTGGCAAGGGCGGACCACCACCGCAACCAACGCCAGCTTTGCCGGAGCGCGTAACGCTCTTTGGCGGCGGGGCGGAAACCGTGAAGTGCCGCCAAGCCCTGAGTCGCATAAACCGCCGGGTGGAGGAAGGGCATCGACTGGTCGAGATCCAAGGTTTCGGCCTCGACAACAGCCACTGCATCTTGGTGTGGGAGAAGTGATGGTATGACCTCGATGATTCCATGCCCCGACTGCAACGCATCCGGCGACATCACAGGGCTGGTCTGCGGACCTGACGGCGGCAGCATCCGAACCATGCCCTGCTTCAGATGCAAAGGCGAACGGGCGATCCCGTCCGAGCAAGCCGAGTGGATCCGTTGCGGAGAACTGCTGCGCCGTGATCGCATCGCTCATAACGTCGGCGGGCGAGAACGCGCCCAGATGTTGGGAATTACGCCGCTATCCCTGAACGACATCGAGCACGGCAAAGTCAATCCTCGCGAGGTGCTGAGGAGGATTTATGACTGACGCGCCTCGCGCTATCACTCTTTGGCAACCGTGGGCGTCGCTCATCGCCCTGCACTTGAAACGGTTTGAGACGCGGAGTTGGGCACCCACCTATCGCGGGCCGTTGCTGATACACGCCGGTAAGGGCATCGACCGCGCCTTCACTGCGGAGTTGCTCAATGAGGGCATCCTGGATGAGGAACTGCCCCAAAGCGCGATCCTGTGCGCCGTCGATCTCATGGAGTGCTACCGCACCGATGGGTTGATGTTGCCGGCGGACCTCCCGCCCAATGAACGCCGCTATGGGGATTACAGCCCGGGCCGGTGGGCATGGCAACTGGGCAACCTGCGGGTATTGCCGGAACCGGTGGAGGCGAAAGGCGCGCTGGGGTTGTGGCTCCCGGACAGTGAAACGATGGCCGCCGTGAATCGAGGGCTGGAGGCAGCATGACATCCGCCATCTGTGTTAGCCCCGCATGGCTCGGTCCGCCGTCGCCTGACAAACCGCGGTGCGGCAATGGACACCGCGAGCGCTACATGACCGAGTATCGCACGGCTCCCCGCTGGCGGTGCCGTAAGTGCGGCGCGTCCGTCGCCGAGGGCGATTGGATAGCCGGCCACGAAGCCAGCCCCCGATTTCTCCGTTGGCAGCAACGGTTGGATCGGGAAATGGCTGAGGACGCACGCTCCCGCTTTTGTGGCCGTGATTGGATGTTGACGAAGTACAGCGACGACCCCGCGATCCGCGACTTGCAAATGTGGAATGGATACAAAAACGACCTCTGGGCCGAGTTGGTCATCAACGAAGCCTGGTGGCAATGGCGATGGATTGACCGTTATGCCTGAATACCCGATAGCCCAAGCGGATAGTGTGGTTTGGAGCAATGGCCTGGTCGAGCTGCGGAAGGGCGATGCCCGCTACCTCCCGCTCCCAGACCAGTCCGTCCACTGCGTTGTGACATCACCGCCTTACTGGTCGCTCAGGGATTACGGGCTGGCGACGTGGGAAGGCGGGGACCCGCACTGCGACCACATACGACACGCTCGGGACCACCAGCAGCAGCGGGATTGGCCGGACCGACTGGACACGACCGCGAGTTACGGCGGGGATGCTCCCGAACACTGGCCCAACGGAGTGTGCGGACACTGCGGTGCCCACCAGCAATCGGCCGGCATCGGCCTGGAGCCGTCCCTGGAGGAATGGCTGGCCAACATCGTCGCCGTGCTGCGCGAGGTCCGCCGCGTGCTCCGCGACGACGGCAGCGTCTGGCTCAACTTGGGCGACGCCTACGCGGGCAGCGGCAAGGGCATGAACGCGGACGGGACGCACTCGGACGGTGAGAAACAGAAGACCAATCGGGGCACCCTGAACATCCCCGTGGTACGTGGGAAGCGGGTTGCGCGCGGAGAGGGCAGCGGACGTTGGGGTGGCGGCAACATGCCGGTGGAAGGGTTGGCCGCCAAAAACCTGGTGTTCCAGCCCCACCGCGTGGCGCTGGCGTTGCAGCAGCCGTGGCTCACCTGCCGCGAGTGCGAGGCGACGCATCATCAGAGCAGATACGGACGCTGGCCCGACGGCCGGCTTATCTGCCCCGAATGCCTGGGCAGCCACGGCGTCGCGGTGGAAACGCCCGGCTGGATCGCGCGGCAGACCAACCACTGGATCAAGCCCAACCCCATGCCGGAGTCGGTCAACGACCGCACCACGTCGGGGGTGGAGTACGTGTTCCACCTGACGAAGCAGGCCCGCTATTTCTATGACGCTGAGGCTGTCCGGCAGCCGTACGCCAATAGCACGATAGAACGATTTGGTAAAAACCCCAACACCTCGTCGAAAAACAAAGTCGGTGAGCCGGGCATGGTTAGAGCCAATGAGGGTTTTACGTCTGCAATGTCGAACGGCCTAATCGGCAGCGCCAACCTTCGCAACTGGTGGGTGATCCCGACGCAGGGGAGGAAGGACACGCACTACGCCTCGTTCCCCGACCGCCTGCCTGAGCTGTGCATCCTGGCCGGCACCAGCGAGCGCGGCGTCTGCGCCCAATGCGGCAACCCCTGGGTCCGCGTGGCGGAGAAAACCGGACACGTCAATCAACGTGAGCCCGCCCATGTTCCTGGGAATTGCCCAACGAAAACCGATAGCACGGGGTGGAAACCAACGATGGTATCTACCGACCAGTGGCGGCCCACCTGCGAGTGCGGCGCCGATACCGTGCCCGCCACCGTCCTGGACTGTTTCGTCGGCCGGGGCACCACCAGCATCGTCGCCCAACGCCTGGGCCGGCGTTCCGTTGGCCTGGACCTCAACCCCGATTATCTCGCGTTGGCCCGCCGCAACCTGGAAGCGACCAACCTACCAATGCCGCTGGTCTACGAGGATACAGAAGACAGGTGAAAAGCGAATGACCTACGCACGCAAAACCACTGTATCGATTGAACGCAGCAAGGCCGAGATTGAATCTCTGCTCGCCCGTTACGGAGCGACGGCATTCCTGCGAGGAGAGAACATCGAGGGCGGGCAGACATTCATCGAGTTCATGTTGTCCGGTCGCCGGTTCCGCATGGTGATGACCATGCCCGATGCGAACAACTTTACCCTCACGCCAACCCGGCAGCGGCGCAGCGAAGACGCATGGCAGAGAGCATGGGAACAAGCCTGTCGCCAACGCTGGCGGGCCCTGCTCCTGGTTATCAAGGCCAAGCTCGAAGCGGTGGAGTCCGGCATCAGCACCCTGGAGGAAGAGTTCATGGCTCACCTGGTATTGCCGAACAACCACCGCGCCATTGACTGGCTTTCCCCTCAGGTGGACGAAGCCTATGCCACCGGCCGGATGCCTCCCATGCTCATGTCCGGTTCACCCGTGGGTGAAGGGAGATAGCCATGCCTGATTGCGAACACACCGACAAGTTGCGAATGGTTATCCCCAATTTAGGAGACCTGCAAATCCCATGCAGCCATTGTTCCGAGTGCGGCTACCGCCGGTGCAATCACGAGATCACCTGCTGCAACGGAGCGGACTGGCGGCTGGTGTTGGTGCCGAACCATCTCAGCGACGCCACCATAAGAGCCGCTCCCTACCTGATGTCTGCGCTGCTTGGTTTGAATCGCGGGCCATCCGATGACTGGTGCATTTGTCCCGACAGCTTCATCCCGCTTGACTCGGGCGATCATCACGAGAATTGCGCCGCCGCCCGCTTAGCCATCGCCAAGGCGAAAGGAAAGACCCAATGACACCCGAAGTATCCGAAACCTGTGCCGCCGCCGAAGCAACCCAGGACTCCGCATTCCTCGAAGAGGTGCGGAATTGGGAGTTACAGCCGCTGTTTATGGGCGGGTGGCGCTTGCATTACTTGGGCCCCGTACGTCCCGGCCTGGCCCGCTCATATTGATACTCCGATTTACTGGCCGCGGTCGCGGCCCTTGCAGAAATGGTGAACACAGGAGCGGACGAACCGGACGGCTGGTTCAGGTCTCCCGATACCGGTCGGCGTCGTCCGAATGGCGACCCGTCCAAGGAGTACAAACGATGGTAGGCACCGAATTGGAGGGTGGCATGGCCGACCAGCAGCAACTCCACCTGCGCTACTACGTCCTGGTGCAGGACGCGCTCAAGACGACCTCCGAAGCGGTGATCGGCTCGCCGGCATGGAAGTACGCCAATGAGTCTCCGCCGAGGTTCCGGTCGTTGAAGCGCAGTCTGACCCGCCCGATGGTCTCGCTCATCTCGCTGTGGCACGACATCAACGGAGTACAGGACTGACCATGACCGACAACCTGCTCAACCTCATCGCCCAGCGGCCGATGGCATCGAGACCGGTCTGCATCACCGTCACACCATTGGAGAAGGACTAATGACTTTAGCCAACCCGAAAGACCACCTTCCTTATACCTCGTTGAAGATCGGTCAGGCCGTCTATTGCGACCGCGCTGGGACCGTGCATTGGGTCCTTGGCGAACCGTTGGTACCGAAGAATCCTCGGGCAACGTTTTGTGCATGGACCGCTTGCGGGTCGATGGATGTACCTGCCAACGGCGCTCACTATCGCGTTTCGACTGAGGTAGTCGATTGCCCTACGTGCATAGCTCTGGAGAAGTGAGCCATGTTGCCCCTAGACCTAAACCTTCCGCCAACCAGTGGGGCCGTCCTCTCCGACGACGGCGTGTACCGCTACCGCCTCTGGCGCGAATGGGACGCCGACAAGCCGTCGTGCCTGTTCATCATGCTGAACCCGTCCACCGCCGACGCCAGCCAGGATGATCCGACCATCCGCCGCTGCATTGACTACGCCCGGCGCTGGGACTTCGGCGGCCTCGTGGTGGGCAACCTCTTTGCCCTCCGTGCCACCGACCCGAACCGGCTCTACGAGAGCGACGACCCGGTCGGCCCTGACAACGACGATGCCCTGGTGGACATGCACGACAACGCGACGTTGACGGTTTGTGCCTGGGGCGTCCACGGCCACCACCGGGACCGGGGAGACACGGTGGCGACGATGTTGAGCAGGTTCCGGCACAGGTCGCTGTACTGCCTCGGGACCACGAAGGGCGGAGCGCCCCGCCATCCGCTGTACCTGCCCAAGGCGGCGACGCCGATGCTCTACCAGACATAAACCTACACGCTATCGGAGACCCAAAGTGAAAGCATCCACCATAGATTTGCAGAGTACGTTCCTCGTCGCCGACCTCTTCTGTGGAGCCGGCGGTTCCTCGACCGGCGCCCAACACGCCATAGAGGACCTCGGCAGCGCCATGGACCTGGTGGCAATCAACCACTGGAACACCGCTATCGCCACACACCAGGCCAACCATCCCACGGCCAGGCACCTGGTGGAGGACGTCAGCATCGTGGATCCCGAGGCCGTCGTACCGGGGGGCCGGCTGGACCTGCTGATGGCCAGCCCGGAGTGCCGGTTCTACTCCCGCGCACGGGGCGGCAAGCCCATTCACGACCAGGGCAGGATGAACCCCTGGGCGATCCACAATTGGCTCACCAAGCTCGATGTCCGCTGCGTCATCATAGAGAACGTGCCGGAGTTCGTGAATTGGGGGCCTCTCGACGAAAGTGGACGGCCCGATAAGTCCCAGCGCGGCAAGCATTTTGAAGCCTGGTTCCTGACCTTCCACGCCCTGGGCTACACCGCCGAGTGGAAGATGCTCAACGCCGCCGACTACGGCGACGCGACCACGCGCACCCGGTTCTTTCTGCTGGCCCGGAAGGACGGCAGGCCGACGGTTTGGCCCGAGCCGTCCCATGCCAGGGGCGACACGGGGATGTTCCCGGGGCGGCAACCCTGGCGCGGGGCCAAGGAGATCATCAACTGGGAGAACCTGGGACGCTCCCTGCTGGACGACCCCAAGTACCGGAAGCGTCCGCTCAGCCCCAAGACGCGCCGGCGCATCGCCAAGGGCCTCCAGCATTTCGGCGGTCCGCTGGCCCCGCTCTACATCCGGCTATTGGACCTGGAAGACGAGATCGGCGCGGATCCCGCCGATCTGCCGGCGCAGGCGTTCATCCTGAATCGCCACGGCGAGAACGGGACCGGCCGCTTCCATTCAATCGATGATCCGTTCCCAACCGTCACCTGCCAGGGCGGCGGCTACCTGGTGAACACCGACGCCGAACCGTTCCTGAACGCGAACCGGACCGACAATGCCCCCAAGGGTGTCGATGAGCCGGTTCCCTGTATCACCACGGCCCACGGCGGCGGCAGCATTCTCGTCGAGCCGGACCTGCGGCCCTTCATGCTGGGCCAGCAGAGCGCCGGAGCGCCAAGATCGACCGAGGAGCCGACCCCTACCATCGCCACGGCGGGCAAGATCTCGCTGGTACGCCCGACCATCATCCAGTATTACGGCCAGAGCTTCGCCCAGGACACGGCTCACCCGCTGTCGGCGATCACCGGCTGCCGTAAACACGCCGTCGTCAGTCCGGTTATCGTCGAATACTACGGCAACAGCGATGCCGCCAGCATCGACGATCCCCTGCACACGGTTACCACGAAGGCGCGTCATGGGCTGGCCAACCCCGCCGTGATCAAACTGGCCCACGGCAACGGCAGCCAGGGGGAGAAGGGCGACGACCGCCGTGTCCACTCGGTGGATAAGCCGTTGGGTTCTATCACCACCTCGCCGGGGCTGGGGTTGGCGCAACCCATCGTGGCCCGGATCAGTCAGACGGGACGCAGCGGCGACTATAGCCGGCCGCTGGATAGCCCACTGCCCACCATGACCACCAAGGGAGATTTGACGCTGACGGTTCCGGTGGCGCAGTCCTACATCGTGCCCAACTTCGGCGAGGCTTCCGGTCAGGAGCCGAGGGTGCATGACGTGTCCGACCCGCTGCCCAAAGTCACCAGTCGAGGGGCGGGCAACCTGGTTACGCCCACCATCGCGGAGGACATCGCCCGCGAGGCCGTCGAAGCCGGCATCGACCCCAGGCGCATCGTTTTCGTGGACGGCCAGCCTCACCTGCTGGACATCCGGTTCAGGATGCTGGAGAACGCCGAGCTGGCCCGGGCCATGGGGTTTGACGACGAGGAGTCGCAGTACGAGTTCGTGGGCAACATCAGCGAGGTCACGAAGCAAATCGGCAACGCGGTTCCCGTCCATCTGGCGGCCGCGCTCGTCCGGGCCACGCTGTCTGACGCCCAACCTACGGAATGACGACAACGCCACCAACGCCGAATTGAACAAGCACGATGGCTGATACAACCGACCTCGCGGCAATGGCGAACGCCCCTCCCGAACGGGACGACGGCCCATCAAGGCCGGCGCTCCCGGCCATCGAGTGGCCGGAGCCGACGCTCGATGCCCGCATACCGGATCAGGCCCCATATCCGCTGCACAAGCTGCCGCCGGTCGTGCAGGATGCCGTCGATGCGCTCTACGAACTCACTGGCGCCAACCCCGCCATGGCGGGCACGGCTCTGCTGGCGGGTCTGGCCGGCGTCGCTCAGCTGGACTACGTGGTGCAGGGCATCGGCCCCGACCTCCCGCTCCAGGTCTATGCGATCTGCGCCGCGCCCACGGGACAGCGCAAGTCCTCGACCCTGGGCGAGGTCAAGAAGATATTCGACCAGGCCGATACCGCCGTCGGCCTGCGTTGGCGCGACGCCAAGGCGTGGTGGTCCCACGCCGACAAAGCCGCCCGCGACGACAATCCCGACCGGGCCCCGGCCCGTTCATCGCCCCAGGTGCTCCGGTCCGACGCCACCATCGAGGCCCTGATGCAATGCCTGGCGGAGGGCCGGCCCGCCCAGTGGCAATATCTGACCGAGCTGGTGACGTTGACCGACGGTTGGTCCGGCAAGTCCGCCAACCGGCCCAAGACCATGCACGACTACGCCGCCCTTTGGGACGGCACCGGCATACATGTCAACCGCGTGCGCGATCAGACCGACTATACGATCACCGGCCGCTATCTGTCCTGCCTGTTTTTCGGGCAGCCCGGCCCCTTCGCTTCATGGGTGATGGACCCGGCCGCCGCCAACGGTTATGCCCAACGGTTGCTGGTGTCGTATCAGGCGGACCTCGAAGACCTGCCGCCGGATCTGTCCCGTCAGGAACGCGCCGACGCCAAGCGCCGATTCAACGGCATCGAGCGCATCATGGCGGAGGCCCTCCGGCGCCAGAACGACGGCGTCGAATTCGCGGGCTACCGGACGCCGGAACGGGCCAACATCACACTGGACCTGGAGGCCCACGGGATGATGCGCTCGTACCTGGAGACCGAGTACGTGCTCGTTGCCACGGCCAACGGCGACGGGGACACCGTCATGGCCGGCTGGCACAACCGATCCACGGAACACGCCCAGCGCATCGCCGGGCTGCTGACCGCGTTGCGCGGCTATCAGACGGTCAGCCCCGGCTCCGACCTGACCATGACACCGGACGAGGCCCAGGCCGGCATTGACCTGGCCGACTGGTACGGCAACGAACTGCGCCGTGTGGCCAGCATGAGCATGGCAACCCAGGAGGCCAACGACGCGCTCATCGCGTGGAGGGCCATCGGTGACGCCGTGTACAGCGGCGCCAAGGGCGTCAGCACCGACGCCGAGGGCGAGCTGGTGGTCGGGCTGCGGTCGCTGTTGACGTTGGGTTGGAGATCTTTTCGTACCGATCCAGACCGCCGGAATGACGCCATCCGTCGCCTGGAAACCGAGGGCTTGGTCGAGCCGATCCCCGGCCAGCGCGGAAAGTGGCTGGTCCATCCGGCGGCACGAGAGTAACGCCGAAATTGTCAAAATTGTCAAATTGTCGGTGCGTGTTAACAGATTTAGTACGCGAGGAAATACGAAATATAGGTATTTGGAATAACACGCACTGGAAAATTGACAATTTTGACAATTTTCAGGTCAGGGAACGACAGGCAGGTGACATGAAATCGAAAATCCGAGTCTCGGCGATTGGAGCCGAGACGCCGAGATTCGCGCATCCGGGCGACGCCGAACGACAGACGCATCAAAAGGGCAGCAAAGCGGCGTTGTGAGGCCCGCTATGCGAACGGAGAAGGGCATGAGTCCAGTAATGACGACAGAGGTTAGAACGTGCGCCCGCGATGGCTGCGAAAACACCTTCACACCCAAGGTCAAGGGGATGCGGCAGATCTACTGCTCGGCGAGCTGCCGCACGAGGGTATATCAAGACTCCTTGCCATCGGAGCGGCGGCGGCAATGGTGGCGCGATTATTACTATCGCAACTTGGAAGCCTGCCGAGCCAAGTCACGGGAGTATCAGCGGTCGCTCTGCGAATGCAGCCGGCGTAAGGAATCACCGGACCTGCCAATGTGTAGCGCATGTGCGGCCATGCCGAGCGCGGGCCACATGCTGCGCTCAGGGAGGGCAGGCCGATGACGCAGCACAAACGGCCCCCAATCTCCCAGCGGATCGCGGACATGCGGGCGTTGATGGTGGGCCTCTATCCCACTGGGAAGGTCAACTCACGGAAGCAGACGCTCCAGGTCGGCAACTTCCAGGGCGAACCGGGCCAGTCCTGCATGATCTCGCTCACTGATGGGCATGGGTACGAGTTCAACGGGGGCGTCTATCACGACGTGGTGGACGTGGTGGCCGCCAGGCTGGGCTGCGACGCCGGCGACGCGATCCGGTGGCTCAGGGCAAGCAACTGGCTCAGCCGTGGCACCGGCTCCGTCGCCACGGCGCCGGCGGTACCGGAGACCCCGCCGCCCACCTACCGCCTGAAGATCGCGCCGCCCGACGCCCGGTTGCCGCGTAAAGAGGAACTGGACTTCTGGGCGGAGAACCAGGAAATTTCGTCCACCGGAGCGCCGGAGATCTACCGCTACCGCACGAAGGACGGCGGCATCGCCCTGCTGGTGGTCAGGTGGCCGGCGTGGAACGACAAAAAGGGCATCCCGGACAAGGAAGTGCGTCGGGCTACCTGGACGGGCCGGCGCTGGGCGCTGGGCGGAACCCAGGACGCCATCCTGCCCCTGTATCGGTTGCCGGAACTGTTGGCCATGCCCGACGCCACGGTGCTGATCTGCGAGGGCGAGAAGGCCACGGACGCCGCGGCCGAGCTGTGGCCGCAGTACGCCTGCACCTGTCCGGTGGGCGGGAGCGGGCCGGCGCCGACCTCGTGGTGGCCGCTGAAAGACCGTGAAGTGCTGGTCATGGGCGACAACGACGACGCCGGCGTGATGTTCGTGCTGCGCGTCCGCGACTACCTGGACGGGATCGCCGGCGACGTGAAGATGCTGAAAGCCGAGGACGTGTACCGCGCCCTGGGCGGCTACGGTCCCTGCCCGAAAGGGTGGGACGTGGCCGATTGGAACTAAAAGGAGAATGAAATTGATACCTGCCTACATGATGCACAACCCAAGACCGGGAGAGCACCCCGCCGCGTGGTGGAGCCGATATGCACACCTCTGGTATCTCAGCGACTACGTTGACGCCGACTGGAGGGCATCACCGCATTTTGGAACCATAGCGGAACAGGAACTCCAGGCCGAAGTAGCCGCCACCGTCGGCATCACCCAGTCCGACGATGCGGAGGGCATCGGCAGCGTTCGGGAGGAATCCGCAGAGCGGGCGGACCTACCCACTGCCAGGGAAGCCTACGGACCGCTGGGGGCGGCGCTTGAACACGAGCTGGTGCAAGGCGATGGCCAAGAAGATCTTCAAGACCGGCGTCAGCTCCCGTATCCCGAGGTGGTCGTCGGCGTGCTGCGAATCGAGAGCAACGAGCCACGTAATCGCAAGGTGATCATCGACGGATTTATAGCTGAGGTCTCGGAAATGGTGATGCCGATGGTGCGTGGGCTGGCCGGTATGGTTGTGAAGGCCGAGCTGATCAACAACCTCAACGGCTGGTGGTGGCTGCACAACATCGAGCCGGTGAGTCTGGGGGATGCCGGCGCCCCGGCCAAGGCGCCCGATGATCTGGAATACCAACAGGTTCACGGCTGGCGGTCCATGCAGCCGGCCGACCTGAAGGCTTGCCGCGACTGGCTTGCCGACGCCGTGTTTGACCGTCTGCGCATCGGACGCGACGCATACCGCTCCGACGTGCTGGGCTTCCAAGGCGACCCGCTGGACCACGCCCTCGAGGAATGGCTGGATCATGGAGTGTACCTGTTCTGGGAGCGTCGCCGTCGCTGCGCGGAACGCCGGCAAATTGACCGCATCCTCGCGCTGCTGTGGCAGTCATATTGTGATGGTCTGCCGCCACCTCAAAACGCATCGGACGCCAGTGACGATTTCGTTTACTGGTTGACCCATCAAGACCCGAGTGTGTTCGCTGACCAACTCCCGGCCCTGCGCGAAGCGTGGCAGCGGGCCATAGGCGACGGCGAGGCAGGGACGTCGTCGCTGCGACGACCCTGATCCGACGACCGAACAAGGAGAACGTACAGAGATGAGACTACCCAACCCGCGATACATCGGAGACGGCGTTTACGTCCGGCACGATGGCCACTCGCTGATCGTGGAAACCAGCAATGGCATTACCGTATTGAACAGCATTGCCCTGGAAGGCAGCGCGTTAGAAGGGCTGAATCAGTACATCGAATACGTGGGCGACTACTATCGAAACAACCAGCACAAGGTGCGCCTCGGCTGCGAGCAAATGGTGCTCATCCTCGACGACCTGCTGGAGAGCTTGCCGGAGTCTCAACTTCGGCGCGCCGTCCTCGACAACGCCCGCAGGGTCATCGCCAAGGCCAAAGGAGAAGTATGAGCGAAAGAAAGCACACGCAGGGACCCTGGCTCGCAACTTGCAACCTGCCTGATTGTTGGGATGACAAGAACGTCGAGCCCCAAATTTGGGAAAAGGCATCGGGCCTGACCATCGTTGATTACGCCTATAGCGACTTCGATCAGGAGACTACATGCGCCAATGTGTGCCTCATCTCCGCCGCGCCGGACCTCCTGGACGAATTGGAGGAGGCGGTGGACATCATCAGATTTTTCCACGGGCAGGCCGGATGGGCGGAGTACCAATCATCGCCCGAAATGCAGCGGATCAAAGCTGCCATCGCAAAGGCTCGAGGTGAATTGTGAGATACCTGCGTCGGATATTCTGCCATTTCGGATGGCACGATTTTCAAGGCCAAATTTCCGGCCCGATGTGGGTAGCCTGGCGTTGCTCGGACTGCTACGTCGTCATGACTGTCATGGATCCCAACGCATCCCTCAGCGATATAGCAGAGGCCGTGGAAGCGGTGAAGAATGTGTGGCCGGTAAAGAAAAGGTGAAAACACATGAGCCAAGAGAACAAATACAGTCCCGGACCGTGGAAGCACCGACTAGGGGACTTCGCCAAATTTGAAGACTCCGACGGCAACCTCGTACTCTGGGTGTTCCAGCAAATGCCGGCTACTCCCGCGGCGGACCGGCGCACCCAGGCCAACCGCCGGCTCCTCGGCAACGCACCGGAAACCTTCGAGGCCCTGCTGCACGTCACCGACGAGTTGGACAGTCTGATCTCGTCGATCAATGACCTCGCCGGCTCTGCTCCATACGACGCCGAGGAAGCACTGGCGAAGGCCAAGGCCGTCATCGCCAAAGTCGAAGGAACATGAACAAGGGAGTGAATGATGTATTCGACGATCACGGCTACAGGCTTGGAAACGGCGGTTGTCTATTGTGACCGTTGCGATGCGGTGGGGAACCGCGAGGTGCCAGAGGAAATCGCCGAATGGAGACGGGTAGAGGAGGACGATTTCGACCTCTGCCCGGAGTGCCACGCCGATTTAGTGGATATTGCCAAGGACGTTATTCACAAAATCCTAATGGGAGACATTTGATGATCGAAGAAATACCCAGCGGACGCATTTCCGCCGAGAAGTATGCCCACCTCAAACACACCGTCGAGTCGGCCGGCGTCGATGCCATCATCCTGACCGGCGGTGGACACGAGGTTCTGGAGCAGTACCTGACCTGCGACTACGGAAACGGCTGGAAGTGCGGTAAGTTCGTCTGCTACAAGCACAACCCCGAACTGCGCCCCGAGGCCGGTGAGACCACGCTCAAAATCCCGTCGCCGGAAGGCAACGTCTGGAGCAACGAGATCCCGGAGCGCATCATCAAACAATTCACCGACCGGCTCACTCTCACGGTGGGGGAATGATGGCGCGACCTACGGCATTCCCCGAAGCCACGATCACCTGGGGCGGGCCGGGAGACATCGCCGACCTGCCGGCCTGGCGCGACGATGCCACTGGCTTGAACATTTCGTGCTGGGAGCTGTCCGCCGAGGAAATCGCTGAAATCCTCGCAACCGGAGTTGTCTGGCTGGAGGTTTGGGGACATCATCCGCCGGTTTGCGTGTCTGGGACTTCGCCATTTATCGACGGGAGCGATGAGTAACACAGGTCAGGAGGCGATGATGATAACGCTGGACCAGATCGACGAAATGACCCCCAAGTACAAACGCCTGATGGACAGCCTTCCGCTGGCTCATCGAAAGGTCATCGGGGCGCTGACCAGGCTACCCGTTCCCGCCGGCGCGACGGAGATTGCCCGCGAGGCCAGGCTGGAACCCCGCAAGGCAAGCATGGCGCTCACCCGCCTGAAGGCCAAGGGGATCGTGTCGCACCAAAATCGGAAATGGGAGCTGGCGGATCCGCTGCTCGGGACCTGGTATCGGGCGCGTCGTAGAGGACGCTTGGATTCGACCGCTGACGACAGGCTCAGTGGATGATATGGAGCAGACCATGATTACACCTGAACAAGCGAAAGAGTTCTACGAACATGAAGGCTGGAAAGGCATGACCCACCGGGAACGTGTTGACTTTCAGTTTTCTCACGGATTGGTGTGTATGCCCATGGACATCCTTCTCGAATCACTGGCGGATGTTTTCGGCCGGCCAGTGTACAACCACGAGCTAGGGTTGAATTGGGAAGGCTTGAAAGCGGAATTGTATGAGGGCAAAGAGCCGCCCACTATCGAGGAGATCATTGGGATGCTGGCTGCTACTGGCAAGCCAGTCATCATTGTGAAGGAGGAGTAACACCATGATGGTTCTCAAAGACGGCCCCGCCAAAGGCGCCTACGCCGTGCGCCGGGCCCCGTACCACCTCCGGGCGGTGGTGGACGAAAAGACGGGCGAAACCGACGTCCTCGACCAGCTCGGGGACTACCCCAAAGGCAGCGAGAGGATCCACGTCTATCGCTGCGTCAAGAACGACGGCGGCATCGTTTCGGTGATGCTCGCCGGTAAGAACGGACGGGGCCGCCGCTGCGTCCAGTCCGTCAGCGCCGAGTATGAGTACCTGCCCGATGTGGACGGCGAGCCGTTCCGCGACCAGGAAGCCTGGCGGGCCTGGGCCATTGCCAACGCGCCGGAAGGCGTGGAGCCGCTGCCTACGGAGGTCAGAGCGCAATGATCGGCTTCATCGCAATGAACGAAACCATGTACGGGTTCCAGGGACCCAGGCCGAGGAACAGAACAGCTCGGTCGATCACCTCGACCACGAAGAGATCGAGTTTGAGTTGATTACGCAACTCACGCCATTGGCCATGCTGCTGCCGGCGCCTCTCTACTGGTGCCCGTGTGGCTGCAAGGGTAAGGAGTCATTCTGATGGCAGACAACAAGACCGCCCGAAGCCGCCTGGAGTTCATCCGTGACGTCCAGTTGAACGGCGGCACCTACGAGCAGGCCGTGGAGTGGTGGAACGACGCCGATGAAATCGCCGATGAAATCGCGGACACGTTCCTTCACGATGGCATACGGACTGCCGAGGACCTATCTGACGGACAGATCCGGGACGCCATCACAGACTACCGGGCAATCCGCGAGATGGGGTTGTAGTCGCTCTTGGTGGCGAAGTGGTGAACCCGCCATGTTGCAAAAGTGCCTGCTGCCCGAATGTCCCAACGAGTTTGAACCGTTGGTGCGGCCAGGGCAGGCCAAGCTGTATTGTTCCGAAGCCTGCGCTCATAAGGCGTATCTGCGTCGCCGGTTCGACCGCAGCAACTTGAGGATGGTGCATCGCCCCGTTCCAGTGGACGGCAAATGCGGGCACTGCGGCGGGTTCCTGGCACGGCGGCAATGGCGGGACAACGAGGGTGGGAGGGGAGTCGAATTGGTATGCGCGATTTGTGCGAGGGAGAACGATGGATAACAATGAAATGGTCGAAATGTTGAAGCAGGAAATCAAGACGCGGCTGGATTCCATCGCCTCGCTGGAAACCGAGGTCGATGCCCTGCAACGCACGGTGGACATTCTGCGGAGAGGCGGCAGCGTCGTGTCGGTGATTGAAGCCCCACCTGAGCCGTCTCCCGCCGTCGCCCCGGCTGTTTCCAGGGCAGCAACGAATGAAGTGGAGGAGACCCCCGACCCGGAGTTGGTGGCGATAATCAACGATGCTCCGAACCGCATATCGGCCCTGCGCCATGTTGTACAAGAACGCGGAAACGTGGACGTTCGCGCCGTCGCCCTGGCCCTGCTGAATTCCACGGACGAAAAAGCCGCGGAGGATTTGGCCGGCTGCGTGAAGCAGGTGCGTCAATTGATGTACGTCTACAAGGAGTTCGAGAGCAATGGCGACGGTACGTATTCCCGCAGAGAACCGCCGGCTGAGCCAACGGATCCGCCGCCTCCCAAGCCTGTATGCAAACGGTGTGGCGGGAAACTCGTGGAGCAGGTCGTGGCGGACTCCCTGAACCGGCGGGAAACCGTCCTGAATTGCCGGCTGTGTGGGCACTCGGTTAGCATCGAGCCGGAACCGGACCTGGTGGTTGCGGAGTAGAAGATGGTTGAAAACACGACAAGAGTTGTACATCGAATAGTTGACTTTGCGGTGTCCGGCCGCCGCCAGGGCGACGCAGTATGCGGAGCATCCAACGGGACGCTGACTTTCATGCCATCGAGCTATGATTGCCCCGATTGCCTGAGCCTTACGCCGGGACTGCAACTGCTGGGCTACCTGGAAGTGGCGCTGGAAAACATTGAGGAGTTGCCGGTCCGGGGGGACGTGAAGGCGTCGTTGCTGGCCGCAAAGCGATTGTTGTATGCGGAGGATAGCGATGGCTGAGAACAGCAAAATAGAATGGTGTCACCATACTATGAACCCTTGGATCGGTTGCCAGCCGGTCAGCCCAGGATGCACCAACTGTTACGCCGAGACTTGGGCTAACCGGTTCGGCAAGGTCCAGTGGGGGCCACTAGCCCCGCGCCAGATCACCTCCGAGACCAACTGGCGCAAGCCGTTGGCCTGGAACCGGAAGGCGGCGGAGGCCGGCGAGCGCCACAGGGTGTTCTGCGCGTCCTTGGCCGATGTGTTCGACAACCAGGCGCCATGCGGAGCGCGGTATCGGCTGTGGAAGCTGATCGACCAGACGCCTGATTTGGATTGGCTGCTGCTGACCAAGCGACCCGAGAACATCACACGGATGCTGCCCAGCGCGTTCGACCTACCGGAATGGGGCGACGGTTGGCCCAACGTCTGGCTCGGGATCTCCGCCGAGGACCAAGTGCGCTACGACCATCGCTGGCCGATCCTTGACAGCATCCCCGCCGTGGTGAAGTTCGTGAGCTACGAGCCAGCGTTGGGGCCGTTGACGCTGATGGACCACGACACCGTCCCCGACTGGTTGATATGGGGCGGTGAGAGCGGGGCCGGAGCGCGTCCGATGGCTCCGGGATGGGCAAGCAGCATCACCGTGGAATGCTTGAATCTGGGCGTCGCAGTGTTCGGGAAACAGTGGGGTCAGTATGGCAACCACCCGCTGGTGGTGGAACGGGGTTACAGCATCGCCACGGTGAAGGAGATCGACCCGCCCGCCAACGGCAAGGGCGGAGCGGAGTTGGGCGGGCGACTCTGGCGGCAGTTCCCGGAATAAGCTGTGGCCGAGTAGGTCTCAGGGCCGGCCGGCACCCGGGCTGTCGGGATGGTCGCCCCGCAGTATCTGGGCGCGGCGCAGCTCAATGGCTTCTTGCAACACCTCGGAACTAAATCGTTCCAGGATGTCGATGTCTCTGCGCAGAATGGGAGCGGACACCTTGACCTTGTTCTCCGCCTGGCGCAGCTCCGTCAGATCGGAACCCATGGGGCGGGGTTTGTTCCGCTTGACGAATAAGAGCCAGAACAGGAACCCGGCAATCACGACGGCCAGACCGACCAGATACGGCATCGTTTCACCTCCAGTCTGATGTGTCAAAGGACGAGGAACGCCCGTCCATCTCAACCGCTGCTGCCCGGCCAGCACCCGGGCTTTCAGGGTGGTCGCCACGCAGTTCCATTGCGTCTTGCGCTCCCAGCATAGCAGTCGGCCCCTTTACCTGCCCCGGCCTATCCTGTAAGATTGGGGCAAGTGGACTGGCCCGTGCGGACACACGAACCAGCCCTACATCGCAACCCGAGGAAGCGGGGCACGATGCGACGCTATGTTATTACATCGAGGCCGTTAGCCGACACCCGTCGGCCAACGGCCTTTTGTCGTTTGCGTGGCCAATGGGCACAGGTGAGGGTTGGTGTGGCCGGTCCGCTTGCTGAGAACGGTTAATCTGGGGTAGATGGAAGATGGCTCTCGATGTGTTGCCCGAATGGTTCCTCCTGGCTATTGCTATTGCAGGCATCATAGGAGGTGTCTCCATGCTGGTGCGGTGGTTCACACGGACGATCAAGGCCTCTTGGGAATCGAACGGCAAGTCAGTACATGCACCGCCCCCGTCCGTAGTAGATCGCGCCTGCCCAATGGATTCCGGTTTCGTCACCACTCAGCTCACGAGCTGCGAGACCAGCCGCGAACAGGCCGCCGTCCGCGACCAGCAGATGCTGACGCTGTTGCAGCAGATCCTCGCCGAGTTGCAGGCGATCCGAACCCAACAGCAGGAAATCCTTCAGGACTTGGCCGTCCTGATGGAGCGCAGTCGTGATGCCGTCCGATCCTGAGGCGTCCGACCGGCAGATCGTGTGCAGCGTGGTCGGGCTGATTCTCGGCCTGGCTCCAGACCTGAACGCGCAGGAAGTCCGGCACGGGCAGGCCGCGTGGCCCTACGACAAAGGGGTCAGGGATCCCGACGCTCCGCTGCGTGAGGTCGAATCTGCGGTGACCACTGCCTACGGCGCGATCCAGCGGGCGGGTCAGCCCTGGCAGCAATGCTCCGCCATGGAGAAAGCCATCATCATCCTGGTGGAGGACGGGCTGAGTGCGAACCAGGCGGTGGCGGTGGCGACGGTTGACGCGCTGGCGCCGGCCGGCGGAATGACCGAACGGGTGATGAGCACGTTGCTGCGGAGAGTGTTCGGCATCGAAAACGAAGAGGTGCGGGCGCTCCTGGTTCAGGTGTTGCATAGGCTGGGCGAGGCCGGTCAGTAGCAGCGCCGCGGAATAGTCATGCCCTGACCGCCTGCATCGGAAACGTCTAACCGTCGCCATTGGCGTGTGAGGCGTTCGGGAGCCGCCAACGCCGTTCGGCGCCGCTCCAAGACCATGTCACAAGGCTGCACACGCAGCCTTTTTTGATAGCTCGCTTCCTACCTATCTTGACCGGCCTTTTTTTGAAAGTCCCTTCGGCGCGGTCCATGGGTGCCGGCGTCCGGCCTAGATGCCGACCGCGATATTGCCACGGTTCGCATCTTCGGCAATTCCGAAATCTCGCGGCTAAATCCCTTTACTTTTACTCCTAGATTTGCTAGAATATCGGTATAAGAAAGGTTGCCACGAAAGCCCGGTGTCACACGAAGGAGGAACCCGAAATGACCAGCACAGAGACCACCTACACCGCCAGCGAACTACGGGAGGACATCCGCGCCATCATGCGAAACGGGGGCAACGTGCCGCCCAAGATCGCAGAACGCACGTGGTGGCCGGAGGACCTGATCCGTGAGATCACCGAGTGGGACAGGCTTGGCAGGCCCGATGCCAGGGAGACCAAAGAGATGCTGCGTCAGGCCAGTGGTTACTAGCCCGCCTGCTTGCACAGAAACGACGCCCCCACAGGAGCAACGAGAGGAGTTGACGCAATGGTCACGATTTACTCCGGCGTCCCCGAGAACGCGCAGAAACGGGTAGCGATACAGCCTAACGGTTGCAGAGCCTGGGTCGGTTCGACCGAGTTTGGGCGCGAATGCAACGGGCCAACGGTAGCGGTATCGCCCTCCCGGTTCCCCAGCAGAGTGGTGCGGGTATGTACCGAATGCGGGCATACCCGCAGCAACGATTGACGCATATGAGCCAGCTCTGACGACCCCCCAGGAGCAACGCAATGACTGACACTGACATCATCCGACGATCACTGGACACGCCCGTCGCGCTCGGCTGCCCTTTCCGCATAGTGCCGGATCGGGGCGGGTACAGCATCGTGATAGACGACGGCAGGGGCTGGCTACGCCTGGCCATCGGGTTCATCGACCGAGACGATGCCCAAGCCTGGCTAGAGTCCGGCTCCAGCTGGGTGAAGACCGAGCGGGAAGTCCGCTACCAGTTGAAGACGCTGCGGCGCACATCCCGGTTCGGATACTACGTGAAACTGGACTGCCAGCCTGCCTGACGATGGGCCGGGTGGCTCCCGGCCCGAAATCCCCGGCCCAGGGGATCGCGGGAAGCCAAACTCACTACCCGCTGGGAGAGACAGCATGACCGTTGCCGAAATTCTGGAAGGCTTGCGCAAAGTGGATTCGTCCGCGACTTGCAACACCTGCGGAGAAGCCCGGCACCCGGCCGAGATTCTGACCGGAGACTATGCCTATCAGCTGGCCGTGCATTGCGACGGCGAGGGCGGACCAATCTGCGCGGACTGTGGCAGGAAGGCCCACAATTTCTTCGTGGAAATGGGCGATGCCGTGGACTGGACGTTCGGCAACTCCCGCCAGATGTTCTCCCTCAACCGCCGAAGGGTCAATGCGGCCTTGAAACGGGCGGGACTGTCGGGGCGATTGCGCAAGGGCCGCTAGTCCGACTTGCGATAAAAGGCGCCGAAAATACTGTCCAACACATACAAGAAGGAGTCGAACCCATGACGACCATCCCCACAACGCCAGCCGTGATCGAAACCATCTGCGGGCTGAAACTGCTGCAGTGTCCTGTCTGTGGACACGCTGAACGGCTGCAATTCGGCCCGTCCGAGTACCGGGATTGGGAGCGTTACTACTGCACCTGGTGTGAGGACAATGGCGAGGTATGCGATCTTCCCGACGCGCCGCCGATTGATGATACCCATACGCTGTTTGGCGACATCGGCCCGATCATTCCGCCGACGTTACAGGCACACGGGTTCAACACCCAAAATTGCAGCCAGCCCGCCTGACCACGAATCGGGGCGTCTTGTCCCGGCAGAGAAGCCAACCAACCGCGAATAAGGAGGTTCCGCCATGAACAAGCGTCCATTTCTCCCTTGCATCCGCCCCGAAGGTCATCGCTTCGAACCGTGGAAGCGTCCCTGTAAAGCCTGCGGTGGGTTCTTGCACGTCTGTCTGGCCTGCGACCGCTGCCGCCAATGCTCCCGTGCCCCAAGCCAGCCGTCCGCGTCCGTCCGTGTGGAAGACCTCAACATCGCTTTCGCCCCCGCCATGAGGAACGGCGTTAGTTGTATCAAACGCTGGTACACCGACGGGACGCCCCAGTGTGAAGAAACGGTCTGGCACGCCTGCGGCAACGACCATTTGAGGATGCGCGAAGACGGCGATGGACGCGATGGGCCGGAAGGCGAACGCGCTGTCCCGTGCGCCCCCCGCCGCTGCCCATGGTCAACCCGGAACGACGATGATGACGACACCTGGCGCGAACCTCGGTATTCGCTGGTTGATGACCCTGCCTGACGATGGCCCGGTGGCGCCGGGCCGAAATCCGCCGTCAGGCGGATCGCGGGATAGCCTACAAAATCACCTGCCCGCAGCAAGGAGAGAATAATGGGTCAGTATCAGTTGATAGCGGTGTTGCCGACCGGCGACTTTGCCGCGGTCGATAGCCTGGACGAAGTTGAACTGCGCCGTGTGCCCCAGGATGTCTGGGAAGACTGGACTATCGGCACGGGAGGCGAGCATACCGTCCTCGACCGGTCCGTTACGGTTCCCCGCGCAGCATCCCTTTGGGTTTCTGTGCCGGACGGTGAAAGGCGTTACCAGGTGCTCGTCGAAGTCACTGAGGCCGAATTCGAGACGTTGGCCATGGCTGATCGCCGGCCGACCCTGCTGCAATGGAACGACCAGTCCCAGGCCATCCTCGGGACGGACCTGGCACGGATCTTCGTCGCGGCGATCCAAACCGTCGAAGAGAGGTACGAGGATTTGCACCCCGCTGACGGCGACTCGGTAGAAATGGACGTCATGACGGTTCCGATGATGCAGGAATTGCTGTCCGCTGTCTGCATGTTCTACGACAACCATCCCGAGGTCGGGATCTGGTGGAACGAGAGTGCAAACGGGACGAAGAAGTTGCTCGAAAAGTACCCGGTAATCCGGGAAGTTGCTGACAAGGCGCTGGCAGCCTTCAGGGCTGAGGAAGCCCGAGGCGAGCTGCCGGAGTTCCCGACCTACGTCGACGCCCAGGGCAACGAACACGCGGAGTTCTGACGGAGGACCAGCATGAGCGAGACCACTTGGAGACGTTACGGACATCCCAACGACGGCATCGTCGCCACCTGGGAGACACATTCGTCCACCGCCGACCTTGAGCCCGGCACCGCGATGGGCCTCATTTTCCAGGGCGTTACGCCGTCCCGGGAGGTGTTCATATTGACCGTTCAGGTCCGCGGCAACCCGGGCTTCTACTGCTAGTCTCACGACTCGTTGGAAGCGGCCCAGGACGACTTCGAGCGCACCAAGTCCGTCATTCAGGAGCAGATACGGGACGGAGCGATCCAAATTCAGTCCGCCTGATGAGCTGTATCGACAGCGAAACCTGCCGGTCAGGACCGGCGGGTCGCGGGATCCCTACACCAACCCGCAAGGAGAGAACCATGATTATCACGATCAGCAAAGAACCCGTCACAATCGAATTGACGGCCAATGGCTACAAGGGGGAGCCGTTCAGCTACCGGGTCTGCTATGTCATCCCGATTTTCGTGGAGTACGCGGGCAAGTGGGCGGACCAGTGTTGCGCCGCAACCCGGCAGGGCGAGGTTTGCTCGTTCCGGTCGGTGGGGCTGGACAGCCTGTGCCAGCGGCACTCGGATGAGAACAGGGAGGACGGCGGCGGTACGCTATTCCACGAAGACCAGTGCGTCCCCGCCAGCCACGATTGGGTTTATGGCGTGGTAGGGCGCGACAGTATCCGCGAGTGCACCATCTGCCACACGACCGAACGCGCTGGCTAGACCAGGAAACCCATGACTACAGCAGCGATGCACCAATGCTCACACTGTACCCGTCCAATTGACCCGGCTCCCGCCAGCGTGTGGAATTGGGTCATGGACGGCCACAAGTTTTGCCCGCGTTGCAGGCTGCCCCTGTGCGACGACTGCGGTAACCGCGACGATGGGCAGGTCAACGCCGATTGCGCGAACAAGGACGCTCAAATCCGGCCCGTGGGTCCAGCCAGGGCAATCGCGCGGCACTACAAAAAGCACATTGTGTACCTGTGCGCGAGGGGCCATTACCTCACCCATGTCCCTCTGGACAAAAACTGGGGAGGGTCAATGTACGAGGTCGAGGTCGGGTGCCACCAGCGCGGCGAACCTAATGTCTTTGACCGCATGGCCTCACGCTGCACGGGCTTCGGTTGCGCCGACGCCTAATGGATTCCGACCTACCGATTTAGGAGAGCACGCAGATGACGATCACCGACGAGACCGCCAGCATTGCCCTGCTGTGCGCCTGTCGCGCCAATCACCCTTGGAACGGCCTGGCCTGTTACCGAATGCCCGACGGCTCCCTGATGTGTTGCCAATGCCGTCGCCCCTACGATCCACGCCTGCCCGTTAACCGGCTGCAATGTCCGTGACTTATTGCCAAGGTTCGCATTTTCAGGAATTTCCGCAACTCCCCGCCAAACCCCTTTACACCACCGGTCGGCCTGCTATCGTTATCGTATCAGAACGCTAGTTCACAAGGCAAGGAGTAGGAACATGGACGCCACCATCATCTGCGAATACTTTGAGGAAAGGGGTCGGCATTCCTTCACCGCCGCGCCCGATTCTCCCCGCGACCGCAACGGCGACCCCATTGACATGATCTGCCGCTACTGCCCCGCAACCCTGCATAACGACGTGCCACTTCCCCCGATGACAGTTCCACGGACTTGGGAGTCTTTCAGCGCTGGCCACGTTTTTGCCGAGGAACTCAACGCCGACGGCACCTTGAAGACGACCGAGAACTAGACGCCCAGCTCGCCTGACGAGCCGTAGCGACGGCGAAACGGCCCGGCCTCCGGGCCGTCGCGGGATACCTACACTACCCGCAAAGGAGAAGACCATGAGAGTCTCGTTGTTACAGGAAAACTTCACCAGGGCGCTGGCGGCGGCCAAGCCGTTCACCGCCAGCGGGGATGGCATCCCCGTCTGCAAGATGGTGAGACTGACCACCGACCGTGGAATGCTTCGGGTGGATACCACTGACCTTGAGAAGGGGTTCAGCACCTGGGTCGGAGCGATGGTGGAAGATGAGGGCGGGATCTGCGTCAGCCACAAGATGCTGAACGATTTCGTCCGCACCCTCGCCTCCGACCGTCTGGACCTTGAGGTCGGCCCCGTCGATGAGGAAGCCGAGCCGGGCATCGGCGGCAGCAACCTGGTTCTGACCATCCGGTCTGGCGTCAACGACACCGAGGCCACGTTCAACGGCGTTGCTGTTGCGGACTTCCCGCCGACGATAGAGACGGAGTTCAACCAACCCGTGGCGGTTCTCTTCGACCCTGACGAGCTGGCCGGGAACATCCGGCGGGTGCAACTGGCGGCGGCGAAGGACGAGTCCAGGCCGGTGTTGACTGGCATTTGCCTCAAGCTCGACGACAACGGTTACGAGCTGGCCGCAGCCGACGGTTTCCGGTTGGCCTGCCAGCGGGGCAACCTGATTGAGGCGGCCTGCCAGACGGGGGAGATTGCACCGGAGGCCGAGCCGATGGAGGATCCGCTACAGGTGGTGATTCCGGCCCGCACCTTCACGGCGATGGAGAAACTGCTCAAGTCCACCGAAGACCCGGTGCGGTTGAACATCGACCGTGACAACAGCAAGGCCCAGTTCGAGGTCGGCAGCTATCTGGTGCTGACCCAGATGATCGCCAGCGAATTTCCCAACTATGAGCCCCTGATTCCCGACAGCCCGACGTGGCAGGTGCAGACCGACGCCAAAGTCTTGAAGGGCGCCGTGGAAAGCGCCGCAGTGTACGCGGTGGACGGTAGCAACATCATCCGCTTCTGGACGGAGCAGACGGCCATCCCCGAGGAAGAACGCACTGAAGACGGGCCGGCGATGGCGGGAATCATCCGGGTGTCGGCCAGGACCGAGGATGTCGGCTACGCCAAGCGGGAGGCCCAGTGCGCCGAAGTCATGGGACTGGATGGTGAGGACGAAAATCTCGGCCGCATCGCCTTCAACTCGAAGTACGTGTCCGAATTGCTCAAGGTCGTTGAGGGGCCGTTGGTCCTGTCGGCAAACAATCCCAGCAGCCCCGGCCTTTGGACCCTCCCAGACGATGAAACCTTCAAGTACGTGGTAATGCCCATGTACGTCCAGTGGTAGCCACCACGGGGGCCGGAATGTCCGGCCCCCAGATTCACCTGCCAAGGAGGAAGAACCATGGCAAAGATTACACCAATCAGCATTCGAATGGAACAGGACAAGGAGACCAAGGGCACCTACCGGTACGCCGCAGTGGACGAAAACGCCGCCGTCAGCACGGTGTACATCAGCAAGTCCGCGTTCCCCGGCGGCGCTCCCAAGGCCATCGAAGTAACGGTTGCCGAGGGATAGCCGAAACGCCCCGGACACGGGGCGTCCGACCGGGGTTGACCGCCCGGCGTTGAACAAGGCAGGTCAGAGGAACAAGGACATGGATCAGATGGAAAATCACTGGCCGGACTATTACAAGGACACCGGCTGCAAGTATTTCCCCTCGTGCCTGAATTGCCCGTTGCCGGAATGTCTCTACGACAATCCCGACGCGCTGGCTGATTACCGGTTGCAGCAACGCCGGGAGCGCGACCTGATCGTTGCGGCGATTATCAGGAATGAGGGCCTGACGACCAGGGAAGCGGCGGTACGGTTTCAGGTTACTGATCGCTCCATCTACCGGATCCTGCGGCGAAGCCGCGACTACGAACGGGCAACCGCCAGGATAGCCTGAGCGATGGAAGGGCAGATACCAATGCCAACGTTGCTGGGCCCTTGGTGAGAGCACGGCGACCATTGCCCCTGCCGGGCGTGTGTCTCCGGACGGCAGCACCGACTGGCGCCGCCCGACAAGTTGGGCGGACGCCAATGCTACGTCTGCCGGCGGTACTACTTTTCCACCGCCAGCGCGCGACGGCAACCCTGTGAGTAGAAGGAGGCAAGACCACGATGTCTGACTACACCTACCTGAATCCGGCGGAGACGGCCAAGCTCGTCCGCCAGCGATTGAAGTCAGCCTTTCCAGGCCGGAAGTTCAGTGTCCGGTCCGAGAGGTACGCCGGCGGTGGCAGCATCAACGTCAGATGGGAGGACGGCCCCCTGGAATCCGCGGTCGAAGCCGTCGTCAGGCAGTACGAGGGCGGCGGGTTCGACGGGTCAATTGACCTGGCCTATTACCGCACCCACTACCTGAAGCCCGACGGTACGGTGCTGGTGCATTTCGATCCCGGTACCGAGGGCAGCATGGGGCACCACCAGGGCGAGGACAACAGGATGCTGATTGACCTGATGCCCGAGGAGGTGAAACTGGTGAAGTTCGGCGCCGACTTCGTTTTCTGTCACCGGAGCCGGTCGAACCACGAGGAAAGGTTGGCCGATGCGTTGCAGTGGATCTATGAGCACTGCGTCATCGACAACGCCACAGGCGATCCCCGACGAGACCGGTTCGGCGTCCATTGGGTAGATCACCTGGCAAACCACCTGATCCACCAGCAACGGGAAGACGAGACCATCGCCCAGGTTTTCTGGCGAATCGTGTAGCGGGAATTGGAAAGGAGGATAGAATGTCCAACGAATTGAAGAACGCAACGCCGCGCAAACTGCCCGGCGGACTAGGTTGGGGAGTGCTGGTAGGCCCCGGTGGAGTGACCGGTGAGACGGTCCAGGTTACGACCCGCAAGGGCAAGACCTGGACTGCCGTACTGGTCGAGGAGGTCATCGCCGGCGTATGGTCCACCGATCAAACGGAGCCGGCGTCGGGAGCGACCCGCGACCGATTGGATCGGCGGGCCGAGCGGCGGGAGGAGTGGGCCGACAGCCGAGAACGGAAGGGAGAGGCGGCATGGGAAGCCAGCCGCCAGGCCGTGGAGGGAATCCCGCTGGGCCAGCCCATCCTGGTGGGACACCACTCGGAGCGCGCCCACCGGAAAGCGCTGGGAACCTCGGAGCGGAAGGCGTTTGAAGGAATTGAGCATCACCGAATGGCGGACCGCCACCAGCAGGCGGCCGAGGGAATCCGGCGACAGCTGGACCAGTCCATCTACGACGATGACCCCGACGTGATCGAAGCGCTGACCGAGCGCATCGCCATGCTGGAAGAGCAGCGGGAAAGGATCAAGGACCTGAACCGGCGCATCCGCAAGGGCGAACCCCTGGACAGCCTGGGGTTGACCGAGAAGGAAACGAGGGATCTCCAATTCGCCGCCGCCAATCACGGCCGCAAGACGTTCCCGCCTTATGTCCTGCAGAACCTCGGCGGCAACATCAAGCGCCAGAAAGACCGGTTGGCCCGGTTGAAGAAACTACGGGGTTTGAAACTGTAAGCCAAAATCTCACCTAATCGATGCTAATATGGTCTAATGAACGATGCCAGACTGGTCAAGATAGGCGAAGCGGCGAGAATGCTCGGGACCACACCGGGACAGTTGCGGAAGTGGGAGTCCACCGGCGAATTGATGCCGACGCGCAAAACGCAGGGCGGCACTCGCTACTACGCCGTCGCGGACCTGCTCGGCTACCGGAGCGACCCGGCGGAACCGCTGACCATTTGCTATTCGCGAGTATCCAGCCCGGACCAGAAGGCGGATCTGGATCGCCAGCACGCCGCGCTAGAGGCCTACTGCGCGACGAAAGGATGGCGCACCCAGGTGATCCGCGACCTCGGCAGCGGTATGAACTACCGCAAGAAAGGACTCCAGGAGTTGCTGGAGTTGATCCTGCGCCGGCGGACGGAGCGGCTGGTAATCACGCACAAGGACCGGCTGTTGCGGTTCGGCGCTGAACTGGTGTTCACGTTGTGCGAGCTGCAAGGTATCGAGATCGTCATCATCCATCAAGGCGAGCAGCCGAGTTTTGAGGAAGAGTTGGCGCAGGACGTGCTGGAGATCATCACCGTGTTTTCGGCGAAGTTGTACGGCAGTCGCAGCCACAAGAGCAAGAAACTGCTGGACGCGCTGGCCAACGATGGAGATCAGACTGTGGTGGAGACGGCGCGGCAACTGTCGCTGATCGGATAGGCCATGAAGCGAGCACACCGGATAGCGTTGAAGCCTACGCGGGAGCAGGAGTCCGTCCTGGCTCAGCACGCCGGCTATGCCAGGTTCGCCTACAACTGGGCGGTGGGCGAGTTCAAGGCTGGACTGGACGTTGGCGAGTGGCTGTCCGAGCGCACGTTGCGGCCGCGTTGGAACAAGGTCAAGGGGATGATCGCCCCATGGTCCGCGCCGCTGTCTCAGAACGCTGCGAAATACGCCATCATCGACTTCGGCCAGGCCGCGGCGGGTTGGGGGGCGTACCGCAAGGCGGTGAAGGCTGGCCAGCGCCCAGGACGGCGCGTTGGGTTCCCGCGTTTCAAGCGGCGGCGGCACGAACAAGGATTCCGAGCCGACAACGGTCCCGACACCGTGCGCGTGGACGGCAAGGCGGTGGTCCTCCCGAAGATAGGCCGGGTGGACATGGTGGAGGCTCTGCGCTTTCCCGGCTCGATCCGCGAGGTAACGATCAATCGCACGGCGGGGACGTGGTTCGCCGCGTTCTGCATCGAGGACGGTGAACAACCGCCGCCGGTCAAGGATGGACGGACCACCGGTGTCGATGTCGGCGTTGGTACGATGGCCGAGTGCTCGGACGGTACCAGGGTGGCCAATCCAAAGGCGCTGGCCAGCGGCCTCAAGCAGTTGCGCCGGCTTGACAAAGCCATCGCCCGCAGCCGGAACGTCCACGGCAAGAGCAATCGCTCCAACCGGCGCGAGTGTCTGTACGCGAAACGACGGCGGCTGCACGCCAGGATAGTCAACGTTCGGAATGACAACCACCACAAGGCGACGACGGCGATAGCCAAGTCGGCGGGCCGGGTGGTGGTGGAGACGCTGAACGTGGCTGGCATGATGCGGAACCGGCGACTGGCGCGGGCCATCGCCGATGCTGGGATGGCCGGGTTCCTGGTCAAACTGGAGTACAAGTGCGCCTGGTACGGCGCCCACTTTGAGAAGGCGGATCGATGGTTCCCTTCGTCCAGGCTGTGCGCTCACTGCGGATGGCACAACGCAGAGATGACGCTCTCTGATCGGCAGTGGTATTGCGGCGGATGTGGTGCGCTGGTCGAGCGTGACGCGAACGCCGCGCTGAATTTGGAACAATGGCCGGGTTCGAGCTTCCCGGTGTCAGGACGTGGAGACTGTGTAAGTCCGGCTACGCCGGCGGTGGTCGGTGAAGCGTCAACCAACACTGTGCCTGCCTGTGGATCGCCAATCGAGAGATTAGGTCAGATAACGCAGATTAGGCCAGGTTTGGAATAGCGGACTGACATGCCGCCAGCCCCATACATCAGCGTTCGGCAAGCCGCGGAGCGGGAAGGCTGCCACATCAGCTGGATCAGCCAAATGTGCAGGGAAGGCCGCATAAGGGGCGCGTTCAAGATGGGTGCTACCTGGGCAATTCCAGATCCGTTCAACATCGAACCCAAGGCCCCTTGGGAGAAAAACCACGTGACTGTGGAAGAGGCCGCCGCCGAACTGGGCGTCACGACGAAACGTGTGATCCAGCTCTGTTGGAGCGGGCGAATCGTGGGGGCCAGGAAGATCGGCAAGAAATGGGCGATCCCCACGCCAATCGAACGCATCAGGGGACGCCCTGGCCGGCCTCCTGCCGCTGAACACCCGGACAAGTAGATTCGCTAATGACGATTGGAGGAATATCATGGGCAGAGAGATCAGGCGAGTGCCGCCAAACTGGGAGCATCCGCGCTACACCGAGGATGACCCGCCCACCGGCAATCGAATCAGTAAGGATTGGATGGGCCACTACAAGCCGTTGTTCGACGAATGCTTCGAGGAAGCAAGCCACACGTGGAAGGAGAACTTCCGCCAGTGGGAGACCGGGGACCACCCAGACCTGAGCGATGAGACTCGGCACATGGAATACTGGGAGTACGATGGTGGACCTCCCATGAAAGAGGACTACCGGCCGCCCTTCGCGGAGGCACCGACCTGGTATCAGGTGTATGAAACCATAAGCGAAGGCACGCCGGTCTCGCCGCCTTTCCCGACACTTGAGGAACTTGGCGACTACCTCGTAGCCAATGGTGATTTCTGGGCGCAGCGGCGGGGGGAGCGACCGCCGAGCCCAGAACAGGTGCAGAGATTTCTGGAGTCTGGCTACGCCGGGCCAATTGTGATTAAAGACCGGCAACTGTTGGCGAATGACGAAACGGTGGTCTGAAGCGCCTACCTCCATCACCGAAAAGGGATCCCGAGGCCGGGGCAGGGTTGAACCCTGCCCCGGCCTTTTTTTGTTGTCTCGCCGTCCCCCACGCTCCGGCCCAACAAGCTCCGTTCGGCGCCGCTCTAAGGCAATTTCGCAAGGCGGCGCACACAGGCCACAAGGCTGCACACGCGAGGGTTTCGCCGCATCGCCCCTTTACCATCCTGGAGCGGTTTTTCTCGAACGGTTCGGACTGGCGATTTTTGCCACAAGGCCGCACACGCAGGATTTATGGAAGTCCCGCTTCGGTTCTGTTACATTTGCGGGGTAGTCAAGCGGTTCTTGCGGCGTTCCGCGCACTTGGCGCAGCGTGAGTGGCCAGGTTCGGCCTTGCTGTTGCAGTTGGCGCAGAGGCCGGCGTTGCGGCGACGCTCTGCGCGCAACCGCTCGAATGCGCGGCGGTCAGCGGGATCGGCGTAGGGGGGCATCGCATCAGTACCAGCAGCTGACTGCGTGCCATCCAGAGGGCAGGGTCGCGCCGTACAGGTCCGCGCGGTACAGGTTCGCGCCGGTCAGGTCCGCGCCGGTCAGGTCCGCGCCGTACAGGTCCGCGCGGCGCAGGTCCGCGCCGGTCAGGTCCGCATGGCGCAGGTTCGCGCCGGTGCACGCACGGCGCAGGTCCGCGCCGATCAGGTCCGCGCAGGTCAGGTTCGCGCCGTACAGGTTCGCGCCGTACAGGTTCGCGCCGCGCAAGTTCGCGCCGTACAGGTCCGCATGGCGCAGGGTCGCGCGGTACAGGTCCGCGCCGTACAGGTCCGCGCCGGTCAGGCACGCATGGCGCAGGTCTGCGCCGATCAGGTCCGCGCCGCGCAAGTTCGCGCGGTACAGGTCCGCGCGGTACAGGTCCGCGCGGTACAGGTCCGCGCCGGTCAGGCACGCATGGCGCAGGTCTGCGCCAGGTTTTATCTCGTAGCCGTTGACGGTGGTGGCCATTTTGGGTTCCTCCGTTTTTGATGTACCCATAGGATACACCCTACGGATACACCCTGTCAAGGGGGGGTAGCGTTCTAAAACCGCCAAATCCCAGCACGAGTTTTTAGAACAGGGAACTACCCCGCAAATGTTACAGAACCCCCGCTTCCTACCTATCCTGAACTGGTTTTTTTGCAGACGGTCTTACCGCCGTAGCAGCCCAGGGCGTCCGATGCGCTCGCTGGCCGGCGTCCCAATGCCACGGTTCGCATTTTCCGCAAACCCCTTTACACCACTGGTCGGTCTGCTATCGTTATCGTATCAGAACGCTAGTTCACAAGGCAAGGAGAGAGACCATGTTTGAGAAGTTCGAGAAGCGCGCTACCTTCCATTTGACAGAGTGCGTTGGTAGCTCCCGGCCCGCCTGTTTGGCCGAGGTCACGACCCGCCACTATGCCATGGGCCAGTCCACTATGGCGGGAGAGCACTACGTGGTCTACAGCTCGGCAGGCTACATGGTGAACTGCGAAGACTGCTTGGCAAACTCCGAGAACCAGCCTGCCTGATGAGCCGTGAGACGGCGAAACGGCCCCAACCTACGGGCCGTCGCGGGATACCTACACCAACCCTGCAAGGAGAGAGACCATGACCACCAAAAGCCAAGCCAGCACGGTCGTGCTTCACCGCTGCGGCCACGAGGCCACCAGGCTGGTCAAGAAGTTCAACCCGTTCAGAGGAAATTTCGCTACTCCGCCCCCGAGCTGACCGGGACGTATATCATCCAGCGAAGCGACGCTTTTCGTAATCCGCCACAGACCCGATTTTTCCGGGTAACCGCTGATTGCCGGCCCCTGCCGGCGTCCCGAAATCGCCCCGGGCGCACCGTCGAAAATGCCCCCGAAAATCGCCATATCCGGCCCCTGAGCGATTTTTCCGACTCCGTCGAATAATACCGCATGGAATCCCGGAACGGCCAATACGGGCCGTCTACGGACGCCCTGGGGCATCCATTTTTCGCTGGGGCAAAAATCAGGGTGCACTCGGGGCCTTAACTGCGCCCTAGGAACGCCCGGCCGGGCCGTTGCGCAATCGCCCTACCCTGCTCGAAATGAGCACTTTTTGTACTCAAAAACGGCCCGAACCCCCTGTTTTCGGTTGAGGCAGGAAGGGCCTCCGGGTATAATGTCACCAGTCAAAATAGAACATAATTTTGACCGCTTGGATCTCTCACAAACCAAGCGGCCTGGTGCCCCCGCGGACCGAGAAAAATCGTTGTGGGCGACTGCTATTTTAAGCATACACCATTACCTAAACAACCCCCCAAGAGCGGCTACGGCTTCCTCGAAGGCGTGGTTGGGGGTGTAGTATCCCGTGCCGGCCCTCTGGCGGAGACCTTGGACGCGCCCCACGAGCGCGGCGGAAACCCAGGCTACACAGCTTTGCCCATGCTGGCTGCTTTCGTGATGCAGTTCGCGCTCAATGAGCGCTACGCCAACGGCTTCCTGAACCGCTTGGGCAGCGACGACCGCCTGCTGGGCATCTGCGACCTCGAATGCGCCCCCAGTGAAGGGGCCTACAGCCGATTCAAGAAGAAACTGGCCGCGCATCGAGACACCTTCGATCCCATCATCGCCGAAGTGTTCCTTGAATGCCGAGGCGAGATCGAACGGCTGCGCGAAGCCGGCATCGTCCCTGCCGATAAGCCGCCGCTGGGACACTCGCTGGTCATCGACAGCACCGACGTTGAGGCGTGGGCACGGCCAAGTCGCAAGAGCCGGAAGACGGGTGACGAGATACCGTCCAAGGATACGGACGCCAAGTGGGGACACCGCACCGCCAAGAATGCCCGCTCCAGCAAGGGACGCAAAGGCCGCAATTCCAAGAAGAGCAAGTCCAAGCCCAAAGGCGACAGCGCGGAGTCGGGCCAGAAGGACAGCAAGGACGAGCTGTACTTCGGCTACTCGATTGATGTCGTCGCAGACTCCAACTACGGATTGCCGATGTTCGCCAGGACCCGTCCAGCCAACGCCAGCGACGTGGCGGTGATGGTCGAGGACCTTGATGACTGCTTGGTCCTGTACCCCGAACTGAGGCCGCACTACTTCCTGGGCGACAAGGGCTACGACAAATTGGACAACATCCGGCACGTCATCGACGTGGGCATGATGCCAGTGATCGCGGTCCGGCTGCCCGAGAAGGACAAGGAAACCGGCGAGCGGCGGTACGACGGCATTTATGACGCTGATGGCCGGCCGACCTGCGTGGGCGGTAAGTCCATGGAGTACGTCGAGACTGATCCAGAGCAGGGGCACCTGTTCGGGTGTCCCGCCGAGGGTTGCCACCTGAAGGACAGCGTGCAGTTTACGAGGCATTGCGATTACGCCCACTACGAGAAGACCGAGGGTCGGCTGTTGCGGATTGTGGGCCTGCTGCCCCGCTGTTCGGACGAATGGAAGGCCGAGTACAAGAAGCGGCCGATCATCGAGCGGCACTTCAGCAGTGCCAAGCACAGCAGGCTGCTGGACACCCACCGCTACCTGAACATCCAGAAGGTGTCGCTGCACGTGGCGATGGCGACGCTGACCTACTTGGCCACGGCGCTGGCCCACCTGAAGGCCGACGACTACGTCCACATGCGGCACATGAGGATCAGGATGCCGCCTGCCAAAGGTTCCAAGCGTCGGGAAGAGCAGAGCGTTGAGCCGGGCGTCGTGGCGGCGCTGGTGCTCCACGAACTCAACGCCGCTCAACAGGCGGCGTAGGTGAAGCACATTAACGCCGATTGGCCGACGAGGACGAACTCTATTGTTTCTCCCGCTACCCCGGTAGGAGCGTTCGTCTGCATCAAAGGGCCGAGAGTTTTGTGATAACATCACATCGCATGGTACGGACTGTCAGCGCCTGCAGGCGGTTCGGTCTTGCTGCGAAACCACGAGCTGTCGACGTCGACGGCGTTGGGGGTGGCATCATGGCGAAATCGAAAGACTTTGCGACGGGCAAGTCCATTGACCTGTCGAAGCCTGAAGAACGGGTGCGCCAAGATTACGAGCGCGTGCTGATCGAGAGTTATGGCTATCGCAAGAGCGAACTGGACATTGAGGTGCAGATTCCTCGTGGATCAGGCTATTTCGCCGACAAGGCTGACATCGTGGTCTACAGGCCAGCCTCGGGGCGTGACCCTGCCCGGGACGTGTGGGGAATTGTCGAAACCAAAAGGCCAGAGCGGGACGACGGGATAGCTCAGCTCAAATCGTATATGACCGCCACATCGGCCGTCTGGGCAGTCTGGACGAACGGGAACGACATTGAGTACCTGTTCAAGGACGTCAGCCAGAATGCGGTGTTGGAAGGTTCCCTTTACAACATCCCTGCCCGTGGACAAACGATTGCTGACATTGGACGTATCAAAAAGTCGGAGTTGGCACCATTCCAGCGTGCCGACCTCATCACTGCTTTTCGCCGCATCCTGAATAATCTGTATGCGAACACGAACATCAGTCGCCGCGAAAAGCTCGGCGCTGAAATGATCAAATTGATCTTTTGCAAGATCGAAGATGAGAAGAGTTTTTTGAGTCTTCCGCCAGATTTTCGCGTCCAGTTTGGTGAGGACCCCGAAGATGTAAAACAGAGAATCGACGGTCTGTTCGAACGCGTGAAGGAGGACCTGCAGAGCGACGGAGTGTTCCTGGAGGGTGATACAGTCACGCTGGACGCACGTTCGACCGCTTGGGTCGTGGGTCAACTCGAGAGAGGCAGCCTGCTGTCCACTGATACCGATGTTGTGGGGGACGCTTTTGAAGTTTTCGCTGAGTCGCGTCTCGTTGGCGAAAAAGGAGAATTCTTTACGCCAAGGAACGTAGTGGAGTTGGCTGTCGAGATCGCTGCACCTAAACCTAACGAGACGGTATGTGATCCAGCTTGTGGGTCTGGTGGATTTCTCATTCAGGCGATGCACCATATTTGGCGGGAAATGGATCAGGATCCTAGGTACAAGGGCTCAGCCCAACTCGAAGGTATCAAGAAATCCATGGCGGCACGTACCTTGTTCGGGATCGACAAAGAATCGGATCTCGTGAAAATCGCGAAAGCGCACATGTCCATTGCCGGCGACGGCAAAAGCAACGTCGTCCACGACAATTCGCTACACGAGGCTGATCATTTCACGGACCCAGCCAAAGCCAAGTTCGTCGTTGGAAACAATTTCCGGCGGTTCAACTTCGTGCTGACAAACCCGCCATTTGGGACAAAGACTAAGGTCCTCACGTCTGATTGTGCGAATTTCGAACTCGGGCACAAGTGGAAGTTGGAAAAGCAGAGTGGTGAATACCAGATGACCCGGTCGGTAATCGCCCGAGACCCTTACGTTCTGTTCGTTGAGCGATGCTTGGACATGCTACTGGACGAAGGTACGCTGGCAATCGTGTTGCCTGAAACAGTGCTTCACGGTCAGCAGCTCGGCTACCTCCGCCAATTCATTATGAAAAACAACAACCTCAAAGCGGTTGTCCAGCTACCACACAACACGTTCCGGCCCTACTGCAATGCCAAGACCTGCCTGTTGGTGCTGGAGAAAGGCGTGCCTCAGCAAGACACCATCGTCATGGCAGTGCCAGAAGAGATGGGGCATGACCATAACGGCAAAACTTTGTACAGGACTGGAACAGCCGAGATATGGGATGACATCGCCGTCGTCAAGGGCGAACTTCACAACCCGGGTGACCCTGGTAACCAGTTCACGTTTACGGTCCCTTACTCTGACGTTGACCGCAACGCGTTGGTTCCGTCGTACTACCTCTCGAAAAAAGCCCGACCAGTCAATGTCCCGACAGGTCGGACCGGGATCACCTTGGGGCAACTGGAAGAAAAAGGAGTCATCCAGTGCTGGGATGGTCACGGGTCTCCGCCCGCGACTGCTAAGGGACAAGGGACTATCCCCTACATTCGGGTGAAGGACATCGTGAATTGGGAGATGTACCGCAATCCGGTGTCCTTGGTGCCTATTGATACGTTCTGCAGAATGACCAAAAACAAGCGCCTACCGGAAGAAGGCGACATCATCATGGTGAGGCGTGGAAGCTACAGGATAGGAACCGTGGCAATGGCATCCAGCAGGGACAAAAATGTCCTGCTAACTCGGGAACTGCTGACCATACGAGTCGTCAATGTTCAAAACCGGCATGGCATCACTCCGTTTTACTTGCTGGCGTTGCTGTCTTCAGAGTTCGTCCAGGCGCAAATGAGCGGGCACGTATTTACCGACACCACTCTGCCCAATCTCGCAGACCGGTGGCGAGATCTAGTGTTACCTGTTCATGACGACCGCAATGAGGTGTCCCATATCAGCGACGACGTGGAGAAAATTATTCGTTTGAAGTGGGACGCTCAAGATGCCACAGATTCTTTGCGGGGGCATTTGGGGGACAAGTTGGTGACCTAGCGATTGTGGTCACCACGAGTCCAATTTCGACGAAAACTCCTAGGTACCGGAGTTCCCTGCTTTAGTTGCCTGATTTCCGCGACTTTGCACGGTGCTGGTCTGCCTAGGATTTGCTCACTCCCAAAGGCCGGCTGACTCCAGAAACACCGAGACGCAATTCGTCACGGGATTGGCGGCTTTCAGCTACTGGTCCATCTGATCCGGAGTAGCGAAATTTCCTCCCCGTTCAAGAAGAAGTACGAGACCATCCTCGACCTGGACTATCTGGAGGGGATGCGGGCGCCCCAGGTCCTCATCGACCGCGCTCGGGAGTCCCTGGGCAAAGCGCTGCCGAAGACGGTCGAGTACTGGAGCCAGCAGGACTGCCCCAAGTGCTGGAAGGCCAACCTCGGGACTCCGCAGGTTCCGTGCCAAAGCTCCACCGGTACGCCGGTAAGGGATTGGTGCCAGGTACACGGCTTCAACACCCAACATTGCAGCCAGCCCGCCTGATGAGCCGTAGCGACGGCGAAACCCGCCAGCCGGCGGGTCGCGGGATTCCTACACCTGCCCCGCAAGGAGATCACACGATGGCCACTATCAGCAACATGATTCGTTGGATCGAGGACAACATGACGGTCGCGGACGTTGTGCGGAGCAAGACGTTGGCGTTCAACACAGAGAAAAATCTCACTGATCGAGCCAAGAGCGTGAACACGTCCGCCGCGTGGTCGGAGGCCAACAAAGCTGCTGACGAGTCGAAGTTCTGGGCGCTCATGGAGCGCCGGCTCCAGCGGGTCGTTTAGTCCCATCGGCAAGGCGAACCTCGGCACCGCCCAACCCGCAAGACCAGTAGCAGCGGCTGACTCGCGCGCCTACACCGCGCCGGCCGCATTCACCAAAGGAGAGCCGCTATGACGTCGACCACCACAACGGACGCTACGCCAATCGAAGCGACGCTGTTGGACACCTTGCGCGACAACATGAACCTGCTCCGCGAGCTGTCCCTGCGCTACCAGGTGTCGGCCCCAACGGACGGGCCGGACGGACTGACCACCATCAACTGTCCCCAGGACATCTACAACCTGCTGGCGCCGGAGATGCAGTCCTTGACCCAGGAACAGCTCCGGGTGCTGCTGCTGAACACCCGCAACAAGGTGGTAGGCCAGCGGGTCATCTATCAGGGCACTGTTAACTCATCGGCAGTCCGGCCGGCAGAAGTCTTCCGCACGGCCGTGATTGAAAACGCTCCCAGCATCATTATCGCCCACAATCACCCGTCAGGTGATCCGACACCCAGCCCTGAGGACGTTGCGGTGACCCGTGACCTGTTGCAGGCCGGCAAGCTGCTGGACATCGAGGTGCTGGATCACGTCGTCATCGGCGCCGGCCGCTTCGTCAGCCACAAGGAAAAGGGTCTGGGGTTCTGATTTGGCTGGACGAAGGGTTGCAGCCCGGGCCTACACTCCCTGGCTGCAACGGCGCCGGAAAAGGAGAGCAAATCCGGCTGCCGCCATTGTATTGCGAGCGGTCAGGTTTGGCTACCTTGCCCCGGATTACTGAAACCGTCGTTCTGGGAAATCTCCCGTAGGAATTTCGGAATATCCCGACTAAAACCCTTTACAATAGATAGTTATTCTGCCAGAATACGACTACGAAAAGCGGGCATCACCTACACCGCAAGCCCGCAAAAAAGGAGAGTACACCATGACCACCGCGCAGAAATCGACCAGGGCCAAGCCGACCACCAACGTCGTAGTCGGCAACGTCATCAGCGTCCGGCACGATTCCATCACGCCGGACCCGGATCAGCCCCGCAAGACCTTCGACGACGCGGCGCTCAAGGAACTGTCGGCGAGCCTGGCCAGCAACGGCCTGCTCCAGCCCATCAGCATCCGGCCCGACGAGGAGAACAGCACCACGCGCAACAAGCGCTACATCATCATCGCCGGTGAGCGCCGGTGGCGAGCCGCCGGTCTGCTCGGCTGGGAGACCATCCCCGCCATCATCCGCAAGGACCTCACCGCCCAGGAAACGGCCAAGCTCCAGCTGCTGGAAAACATCGTGCGGGTGGACCTCGACCCGGTCGAGAAGGCCCGCGCCTACCAGAAGATGCTGGACGAGGATTACACAGCCAAGGAGATCGGCGAATCGGTCGGCACCACTGCCGGCAACATCAACTGGTTCATCAAGCTCCTGGATGCTCGGGAAGACGTCCTGCAAATGGTGTCGAAGGGCGAGGTCAACCCGATGTCGGCCATCTTCATGTCCAAGCTGTCGCCCAGCGGCCAGGGTCGGGTGTTGGCGGCGATGAACCGGTCCAACCTGACGACCCGCGAGGTCGAGCTGCTGTGCAACCGGGTCCATGAGGAGGAGAACTCCGAGGAAACGGCCCTGTTCACTGAGGGGCTGCTGACCGAGGCCCAGCGCGAGGCGGTTACGAGCTTCGAGGGGGCGTTCAAGAGCATCTGCTCGACTCTGGACAAGTTGCAGGCGATGGACAAGGAATCGCCCGGAGCCTTCGCGCAGGGGTTGGCGAACCCCAGCCTGGTCGAGTCCCAGATCGACGAGGTTATCAAGGGCCTCTACCAGGTCAGGAACTCGCTCCGCGTGCGACGCATCGCCCACCTGCCGGCTGACACGGCGGCTGTGGACACGGCGGCAGACGATGTGTAAATTGGGCGCCCGAACGTAAGCTATGGAGGCGGCAATGAAGATCATGGCCGTGGGGGCCCACTTGGACGATATTGAAATCGGCGCCGGAGGTTTCGTAGCCGACATGGTGTTGCGAGGGCACGAGGTCCGGATGGTGTCAATGACACTGTCCGGATACCGCAATCTCGAAGGCACGCACCACCGTAGCGACGAGGTGTGTTGGGAGGAAGGACGCAAGGCCGCGGACGTAATCGGGGTAGGCGCCGACAACCTGGCCGTCCTGTTTCTGGAGAACATGGATGTTCCCTGGGGCAAGGACGCCGTGATCCCCGTCGAGCAGGAGATCATCGAGTTCCAGCCGGACCTGGTGTTGACGCATTCGCCGTCGGACAGCCACCAGGACCATCGCGCCACGGCCATGGCGGTGATCAGCGCGACCCGGTACATGCCCAACATCCTGCTGTGGGAGCCGATCAGCGCGGCGCGTATGCCCGGACATCCCTTCCACGGGGCGGTGTCGTGGCCCGTTTCACCGGAGGCCATGCAGTTGAAGTTCGCCGCGCTCAACGCCCACTTCACCGAATGGAAGAAGTACGGCGGGATGAAATGGAACGACCAGCTCCACGGCAAGGCGTTGGGGCACGGACTCCGCGGCACGGATCAAGCCTACGAGGTGTTTGACCCGCTGCGCCTGTCCCTGAGCATGGGGCTGTAGGCCGACAAGGAGATAGGACACGATGACTACGAAACGCGAACCCAAGTTACTGGATGAACCCTGGCACCGGGAGCGTGCCCGCTACATCCGCGACCTCCAGTGGGAGACACTGGAGCGGATTGTGGAACATAATCCGCTCTATATCTGCTGGTGGGACAAAGCAGGAAGGCACAAAGGAGATCGGCCGGCCGACTTGAAGGTGTGCGGGATTCCAGACGCAAACGAACTGGTCAACTGGCTGAACCGGCACCCGGACTGGACGGAGATAGGCGAGTGGTCTGACGAACGCTACGCCGCCCCGGTATGGATTACCGACGCTGGACGCGAGGCCCTGGCCAACCGGCACCTCTACGACATGGAGCCGGTCGTGGGTGGCATGATCGAACCGGGATGGCAGACCATCCCCGCACCAAGGAATCATGTGTCCATAGATGCGTTCCCAAGCCGCCACGAACTGGACGGGTCAATCCCCGCCTCCGCGTAAATGTCTGGCTTGCAACTCCCTGTTCTGCTAGAATATGAGTATCAAGATAAGGAGTTGATTGTATGACCTCAGCATCTGGCAGAAGAAGGCAGGGGAGCTTCAATATGTTCCGGCAGCGCACCCCTGGCGACTACGATTTCGGCGAGTGCGTGTCGGCACTCCAGAAGACCATCAGGGCCGGCGATCCCCGCCAGGCCCTTTACTGGGCGGCCGAGATCGAAGCTACCGGATCCAAGGAGGCCACCTACCTGTGGAACCGTCTCAGGGTCATCGCCTCCGAGGACATCGGCCCAACGCCGGAAGGCAACGCGGTGGCGATCCTGCTGCCGACGCTGGCCGAGAATTACAGCTCGGCCAAGTCCCGCAAAAACGACAGTTGGCGATTGTTCCTCGCCCATGCTATCCTTGCGATGTGCTCCGCCCCCAAGACTCGCATCTGCGATAACCTGGTGTGGGCCGTCTATCATCAGAAGGAGCGGTACGACATCCCGGACAACGCTCTGGACATGCACACTCCCAGGGGCCGACGGATGGGTCGCGGTTCCCAGCATTGGGTCGAGAACTGCATGGACGTTCACCCGCACACGGACGCTTTCCAGCCCCTGGACGGCGAGTTGGAGGCGGAGGTCCTGGGCATCCCCGATGGTGTTCCCTGGCGGTACAGCTCCTCATGGAACGAGAGTGGCGATGACATCAACCGGCAACTCTTCTGACACCAGCGCCTTCCCGTTTCGTCTTGAGTGGAGAGATCCCTACTCCCTCAAGGCGAACCCGCTGAATCCCCGCAAGCATCCCCAGAAGCAGCGGCAGGCCCTGCACCAGGCGATCAACGACCTGGGCTGGCTGGCGCCGCTGCTGTTCAACGAGCGATCCGACCACCTGATTGACGGCCACCTGCGCGCCCAGGAAGCCATCGCCTCGGGTCATACCGAGGTTCCGGTGCTGGTTGTGGATTTGGACGAGACCCAGGAAAAGGCCGCGCTCGCTTCGCTGGACGCGATCACCATGGCGGCAGAGCTCGACGTTTCCGGCTACCTGGCCCTGTTGAACGACATCACCGAGCCTCACGCGGATCTGGTGGCGTCCCTTCAAGACCTGGACAAGTTCATCGCGGACTCCCTGCAAGAGGAGGCTGAGTTCGACGAGGACCCGACACCGGAGGTCGGTGACGTCCACCTGGTGCCGGGCGAATCGTTCCACTACGTCGCCCTGCTCTTTCGCACCGATCTGGACTGGCTCCGCGCGGTGGACCACTTCAAGATCGACAAGCCGGCCATGGACCTGTTCCATTCCAAAGTCGTCGGCAAGACGCGCATCATCGACGGAGCCCAGTACCTCAACAGTTTGGAGTGATCATGGGGCCCGAATCTATACCCTTCAAAATCGTGATTCCAAGCCACGGAAGGCCCCAGCAAATCACCAAGAACCCGCTCTACCCTCTGTCCCACGTGGTAGTGCGGGATGAGTCGGTGGCAGATGCCTACCAGGAAGCGGCGCACAAAGCCGGTGTGTCCCCCGGCCCTTTCCACGTCACCGGCCGGTTGCCCAACATCAGCTCGATCCGACAGTGGATCCTTGACAACCTGTACGATGAAGACGAGCCGTTCATCTTCGTAACCGACGATGATTTGGTGTATGTCCGGCCAATGATGGCCTGGCGGACCGTAAGGATCACCGAGGTTGAAGACATCCTCGCCATCATTCAGGAAGGCTACAACTCCGCGGTCGATGCCGGGGCGGGGCTGTTCGGCTGGTCAAACAACGGCTCCCCGCAGCGGCGCAATGCCAAGGACCCCTGGTTCTTCCGCACGTACATCATGGGTCAGGTTGGGATCATCGACCGCGAGTTGCATTACGACCCCCGCCTGTATCTGATGGAGGACGTCGATTTCTCCCTGCTGAGCATGGTGCGCAGCAAGATCGTCTGGAACGACGCCCGGTGGTACTGGTACTGCGGCGCCCAGTGGTCGAAGGGAGGGATGTCCGCCTCGCGCACCACCGACCGGTTGGTGGAAAGCCGCGACATTATGAACCGCAAGTACGGCCCCGGCACCATCCGCACCCTGAACAACAAGGCCAGGAATCCGTACCGATTCACGTTGAATATATGAGTGCCGAGCTTGGCAATCCTCCCGGCGATGGGCCGAAGCCCTGGCATCGTCAGCCCTTCGATACCAGGACGTCGTTCCACGCCTTCGTTCATTACCGCGACCGGCCTCCGTGGTCCCGGTCCATAGACGCCGCCTATCGAGAGCACCAGGAAAAGTGCCAAGGTTCCAAGACCAAGGGCCAGAAGAGGGCCAGCAAGGAACCAGCGGAGGACGAATCCCGACGCGCCCCTCGCCATTGGTACGAGTGGAGTTCCCGCAACGACTGGGTTGAGCGGGTAACCGAGTACGACGCACACCGGGCGGAGGTTCGCCGACGCCGGCGCGAGCAGGAGCTGGAAGACGCTCTCGACGAGACGGTCAAAATTGCCAAATCTGGCTTGGCACGGGTAGCGCAGCGACTCTTGCGTATGACGCCTGATGAAATTCAAGCATCCCAACTGGACCGCTGGATCAAGAACCTGACGGACGTTCAGTTGAAGGCCCTCGGCTACGAGCAGCGTGTCGGGCTGGCCGTGGCAGGACCGGACGGTGGGCCGATCCCTGTGGAGCAAGAGGTGGACTGGAACAAGCTGCTGGCCGACCCCGCCATACGCCAAGCGTTGGAGACGTTGGGGATGGCCGCGGATGGCTTGGAAATCGAATGAGGATAATAGCCATGGCACAGAGTTACTACTGGTTCACGTGCAGCCACCTCGCGCTCGGGGAGCACGGCATAGCCGTCGACGATGGGGAGATCGTGGAGTATGACCCCGAAGATGATTGCATCGCCCGGTGCCTACCGGAGTGGGTGCGGATTGCGGCGCAAGGCTACGACTACGACGAAATGCAGGTCCTCCTGCAGGCCATCCATGATCAGGTAGATAATGGGCAAGACTAAGTTCAAACCTTTCAACATGATCCGGTTGACACACAGGCTGTCCGGCTGGTTTATGTTTGAGTGCGCCTGTGGTTACCGGCGGACAATGCCTCGGATTTCAGAGACCCTCGCGGATATTGACCGCCATCGCAGTATGCACTTGAGCAGGTGATTGGAGTGTCGCTCGAATGCTGCGGGGCGCAGGGGACAGGCCCCTGCGAAGCGTGGTGCATGTGTACCGAGTGCCGCCGGTGGGACTGGGGCAAGACTTGGGAGCGGGACGTGTGCCCGGCCCTGTGCAACGTACTCGCAAGGTGGCCCGGGGCGGTGCTGGTGGGCCTACTGGTTTGGCAGGTTCTGACCGCCTAGCCAACCTCCGGCAAGACACGGTAGCCAATGACACCAGGTATTGCCTCGCCGGCCAACCTTGAGGAGCGGAAGGCGCTCCTGACAAAGCTGCTGGCCCAGGCATGGCGCACCTCGCCGGCGGCCACCGCGACGCGCTGGTCCCAGGGCCAGTGGCAGCGGCATCCCCACCTGAACCTCATTTCGGACGTCGTAGCGACCATCGCGGAGGGTCCGCTGCGGCTGATCGTGTCCATGCCTCCTCGGCACGGAAAATCGGAAATGCTGTCCCATTGGACGCCGGTCTGGTATCTCGCCAACAATCCCAAGGGCCGGGTGGGACTGGCCAGCTACGCCGCCGACTTCGCGTCCACCTGGGGCCGGAAGGTCCGCGACACGGTGGGGCGGACACCGGACCTCGGGATCAGCCTGAGCCGCGACCGGACCCGCGCCCACGATTGGGAGTTGCAACAGGGCGGCGGCATGATGACGGCCGGCGTCGGCGGGCCACTGACCGGACGCGGGTTCGACCTTCTGATCATCGACGACCCGATCAAGAACCGCGCCGAGGCCAACAGCCCGACGCATCGGAAGCACCTCTGGGACTGGTGGACCAGCACGGCCCGAACCCGATTGGAACCCGGCGGATCCATCATTGTTGTCCAAACCCGGTGGCACGAAGACGACCTCGTCGGACGGCTGCTGGCAGACACCCGAGGCGACGACGAGTTCGGCCACCTTGACGAGTGGCAGCACATCCGTCTCCCGGCGCTGGCGGAGGATGACGACCCCCTCGGGCGAGAGGTGGACGAACCGCTGTGGCCGGCCCGGTACGACGCGCCGGCCCTAGCAAGCCTCCGCACCGAAGTCGGCCCCCAGGACTGGGCCGGTCTGTTCCAGCAGCGCCCCACGGAGCAGGGTGGCGGAGTGTTCAAGTTCCACTGGTGGAAGTACGCCCTTATCCTGCCGGCGCCCACGGGCGACGTGATCCAATTCTGGGATACGGCGTTCAAGCAGGGCCAGGAGAACGACTTCTCGGCCTGTGCCACACTGTACCCCAGCACGTCCAGCTACATCTTGAAAGAGGTGTGGAAGGATCGGCTGGAGTTCCCCGAGCTGGTGCGGACAGTCATCGCCAAAGCCGAGCAGCACCAGCCGGTGCGGATCTACGTCGAGGATGCCGCCAGCGGGCAGAGCCTGATCCAGTCGTTGCAGAGCAGCACCAGGCTGCCCATCATCCCGGTGAAGGTGGGCGCGGACAAGGTTTCCAGGGCGAACGCAGTGACCGGCCAGGTGGAAGGGGGAAACGTCGTGCTACCCTCCGGTGCGACTTGGCTCGACGACTTCTTGGACGAGGTCACCAACTTTCCCGGCGCAACGCACGACGACCAGGTTGACGCCTTCGTGGGCGGCCTGACCCAACTCGCCGTGAAGTCAGTATGGAGTGTGGTGATATCGGATTGACAACTTTTTCGAATAAACGTACAGTGACGCTAGAATCATTGGACGGGCCGATGGGTTCAACATCAGCCCGCCCGTCACGAACCCTCGCACAGGAGGCTTCGCGTGACCAGCGTATTACGCTCAACAAGCCGGCATCGCCGGCTTTTAATTTGGCATCGTGGCAAGGCCCGGTGTGGCTGGGCGAGCCGTGGCACGGTATGGCCCGGCGAGGCTAGGCAGGGAATATCTCGCGGCCCGGCGAGGCGCGGCGAGGCGCGGCGTGGCGTGGCTCGGCACGGCAAGGCGCGGCAGGGCGAGGCAAGGTCGGCGTCCTTCGGGGCGCCGGCCGCCGTGTTACAGTATGGCAACTTCAACCATAAGGAGGGCCTATGATGGTCTACTGCGTTCAGATAGCCAAACACGAATCAATGCTCAACATTCGAGCATCAAAACCTCCCGAGACCAAGAACGGGGCACTGATCTTTTCCGATGAGTCCGGCACTCCCATCGCCCAATTCCATTTGGGCCATATCGTCGGGTGGTGGGCCAAGGAGTCTGCTGTCAAACCCTAAGAGATGGTCAACGCCGTGCGGAACGACGAGCTGGGCTGGGCGCAGTACCGCTGCGTGAAGCAGTAAGCAGGAGGAGTGGAATGGACCACGACGGTGACATCATCGAGCTCGGCGACATCGGGGAGCAGAGCGTCTTCATAAAGGCTTGGAACCATGACGTCGTGCCGAATTGCTACGTGATAGACGTGGACGGCGAACCCGTCCGCTACCATGGCGATCACCCGCCCGATGAAAAGACCGAGGCCGCGCTTCGGGAAATCGTGCGGCTGGTCAAGCGGACGCCGCCCGAGGTGATTGCCGACATGGACGCCCGCCTCAAGGAACTGCGCCGCAACCCGCACCCCGGTGGCGAGTGCTTGATGCACAGGCGGTGCGGCTGATGCCCAACTTGATTGAGTGGCTGGGGGAGCTGCTGTACGGTGTTCCCCAACGTCGCATTGACGGGGGTAGCAGGCCCAAGCCAAAGCCCAAACATCTGGACAAGCCGAGCCGGCAGTGGCAGCCGCCCACGAAAGCACAACCCCAGCCGACCGCGCTCAGCGCAGCAGCGGCCGGTAGCCGTCTCGCCGCACCTGGGCTGGCTTCCGGCCCCGCGCCCGTCAAGTCGCCGGCGCCGCCAACAGGGCTTGTCACAAGGCTGCACACGCAGCTTTTTTCAATAGCCCGCTTCCCAACCCTCAAGGGCTGGCTTTTTTGCTTGCACGTTGCTTGATGGTTGCTTGATGGCGGCGGCGATTTTGCCGCCCTCGCCACCCTCGCCAATCAGGAAACCGTCCCCGGATTTGCTTGCACGTTGTTTGATGGCGGGCTTCGCCGTGGGTCGCGAAACCGGTCGGGAGCTTCGTGCTAGATTACCTGGAACAACGGCAGGGGCTCCCCCGCACGCGCGGGGATAGACCTCATCCCGGCCCGGCTGGCTATGGCCCGCGAGGGGCTCCCCCGCACGCGCGGGGATAGACCGGGGTTGCCCGCCTCCGGTTCCAGGTTTTCACCCCGCCTGCGAGGCAGAGATGGAAGCCCAGGCCGCCTGACGAGTCCAGCACTTCCTTTGACACCCGCCCCTGTCTGGAGCGGGTGTTTTTGTGCTAGCATAGGGACCTGAACAGCGGGAGGTCCGCGATTCAGCGGGCATGGGTCTGCTTGACCGCCTCAAACATTTCGTAGGCGCGGGATACGGTGTTGCTCCCGGTGGGGAATACACCGTCCCAATCTACGCCAGCGATTCCGAAAGCCTGACCCCAAGCTTGCGGCGGTCGCTGGAAAACGCGCACCGCAATCCCATCGTCTCCGCCACCGTCACCTGGCTGACCAACCAGGGCTCAACCACGCCTCTGATGATGCGACGGACCCGGGAAGACGAAGAGACCGAGACGTTCCAGAGACACCCGCTGCTGTCGCTGCTCCGTTCCCCTTCCGAGTTCCTGTCGGGCCGCGAGCTCCTTGCGGTATCGGAACGGGATATGCTCGTGAAGGGGCAAACCTTCTGGCGCAAGGAACGGCTGCGCTCCGCCAAAATTGACAGCCTGACGTTTCTGCCGGCCCGCCTGGTCGAGGTGATTGGTACTCAGGACCAGTTGATCAGCGAGTACCTCTACAAGCCCGGCGGCCCACAGCCTCCCATCAGCTACGAGCCGGACGAGATCGTCCACATCCGCATCGAGCCGGACCCGCTGGATCCCAAGAACGGACTGCCACCGTTGGTGGCGTTGGCCAGGGCGCTGCTGATCGAGGACCAGGCCGAGGATTACACCTCGACGTTCCTGACCGAAGTGGGCACGGCCGGCGGCTTTCTCGTGCCTCCCAACGACACGATCCTGACGGAGGATGTGGCGAAAGCAACACGGGAGTACATCCAGAAGGAATTCAAGGGCAGCAAACGGGGAACCTTGGGAGTCCTGCGCGCCGCCATGACCTTCATTCGCACCGCCATCGACCCGAAATCGGTGGGTACGCACGAGACCCACAACATGGTGGTGGAACTGATCTGCGCGGTGTACGGCGTCCATCCGGTGATTGTCGGCCTCGGAGCCGGCAATGCCCAATCGCGTGTCGGCGCGGCGACCAAGGAGCTGGAGCGGGCGGCCTGGACCAACCGCGTCATCCCGTTGCAGGACACCATATCGGAGCAGATCGGCCGCCAGCTGCTGCCCCACTTCGTTCCCGAAGATGAGATCGAAGAATGGGAAGTCACCTGGAACCGTTCCAACGTTCTGACCCTTCAGCCTGACTTGTTCCGGGAAGCCCAGCGTTGGAACCTGATGGTCCGCGGGGGAATAGCCACGCGCTACGATGCCCGCCGCGCCCAGAATCTGGAAACCGACGACACCGACAAGGTCTATCTGCTGCCGTCGAACATCGTCCCGATACCCATGGGCGCCATGCCGCCGGCGCCGGTGCCGGCGGCCGAGCAGGATCCGGAGCAATCCCCCTTGGCGGACGACGAACCGGCGGAGCGGTCCGCGCTGTTCAGGGCCGCCGACAACCTCGCCATGAGCAAGGCCGAGCTGGACAGCGAACAGCGCTCCCTGTTGGAAGCCCTGGCCGGGGACGGGGAGATCCTGGTCGCACAGTTCAACAACGACCTGCTCGCCGCGTTCGACGACCTGGGCAACCGGGCGGTGGAAGCCTTCTGGGTCGTCGAGGGTGGGGAGTCAGTCCTCTCGGCGGGCAACGGCTACCTGGCGAAGCAGGGGAACGTTGAGGACGTGCCTGACGAGGTGGAGCGCATCCTGCGGGCGCTGTCCGTCGTGCAGTGGGAACAGGCCGCGTTGATACCGGCCTGGGACGGCCACCTGCTGCGCACGCTGGAACTCACCGTCGGCACCGTCAACGCCTCCCTGGGCCTCGGGGTCAATCTGCCCGACCCGACGGCGCGCCGGATACTGGCCGAGGGCGGAACCCGGCGGGGGTTGATCGACTTCGACCGGCAAACCCGCGATGCTCTGTTCCGTGCCCTGCATGAGGGGCGCAGCAACGGCGAAGGTCCGTTGCAGTTGGCCCGGCGCATCCGCGATCAGGTCCCGGCCGGTCCGTTCGCCCAGGCGGGATCGAAGTACCGGGCGGAGTTGATTGCGCGAACGGAGACCGCCGACGCTCAGCTCCGGTCGGCGACGGAGATGTATCGAGAGGCCGGCGTTTTTGCGGGCGTGCTGATCTCCGATGGCGACTACGACGAGGCGTGCGCGGCCATGGACGGGCGGAGGTTGACGTTCGCCGAGTGGGACGCCATCCCCAACTTGGAGCATCCCAACTGCGTTCGTGCAGCAGCACCAGTGCGCGAGGTGTAAGGAGTGGGAGATCATGCCGCGTAAAAAGGGTGTCAGCATCAACTGGAAGGGCAAGGAGGTGCGGCAGAGGGTGCTGGCCGCCACCAAGGAGTCCATCGACGAGACGATGGGCGACTGCGTGGCGGAGGCCCAGCCCAATACCCCGGTGGACACCGGCAACCTCCGGCGCAGCGAGCGGATCGTGGACCTGGCCACTGTGCAGGGCAACAAGGTGGTGGGGCGGTGGGGCAGCGCCGACGTGGACTACGCGCTTCACGTGGAGGTGGGCACCGCCACCCGGCCGGGCGTGTTCATGCTGACCAACGCCGCGGACTCCCAATACCCGACGTTGCCAGGGCGAATCAGGACCAAACTGGACTAGGTGGATTGGGCCGAGCCATGCGCGAAACAACCGAGAGAGCCGGACCACTCACGGAGACACAGCCGCGTTGTCGGAAGTGCGGGCGGATGCTGGCGTTCCAGGTCACCAGCCCATGGTCGATCAAGTGCTCCCGGTGCGGCCTCGTTAACAGCAGTACCCAGACTTAAAGGGTTAGTAATTTGGTATCGCGCGGCAGTAATCTCGGCGAAGCGGTCCTCCGGCTGGTAGCCGACGCATCAGGCTTGGACAAGAGCCTGGATCGCGCTGAGAGCGACACGACCAAACGCCTCGAAAAGTTGAGCTCGCAATCTCGCCGGTTGGGAACGCAGTTCACCTTGGCCGGCGGCGCGATTGTCGCCGCCCTGGGCCTGTCAGTGGCCAAAGCTGCCGAGTTCCAGCAGGCTATGGCCCAGGTGCAGGCCGTGAGCGGAGCCAGCGCAGAGGAGTTACAGGCGCTGACCGACAAGGCCAAGGAGATGGGGGAGACCACGGCCTTCACCGCCGTGCAGGCCGCCGAAGCGCTATCCTTCATGGCGATGGCGGGCCTGAGCGCCACCGATTCCATTACCGCCCTGCCCGACGTGCTGAACCTGGCCGCCGCCGGCCAACTGGAACTCGCCGACGCCTCCGACATCGTGACCAACGTCATGTCCGGCTACGGCATCGCCGCGGACGACGTCACCAGGGCCACCGACGTTCTGACCACCGGATTCACGTCGGCCAACACGGACCTGGTGCAACTCGGCACCGCATTCCAGTATGCCGGCCCGGTAGCCAAAGCAGCCGGACTGACGTTTGAGGAAACGGCGGCTGCCCTGTCCATGATGGGCAACGCCGGCATACAGGGATCCATGGCCGGCACATCGCTGCGCGGCTCGATCACACGGTTGCTGACTCCCTCGAAAGAAGCCGCGGCAACTATGGAACGGCTGGGAATTTCTGTCACCGACAGCACGGGCGAGTTGTTGCCGCTGCGGGAGATCATCGTGCAACTGGAGGGCGCGGGGCTCTCCGCCAGCGATGCCATGACCATCTTCGGCCAGCGGGCCGGCCCTGCCATGCTCGCCCTGGTGGAGCAGGGGAGCGACGCCCTCGATGAGCTGACCTCTCAGATGGAAATGTCCGGCGGTACTGCGGATCGCATCGCCAAGACCCAGCTGGACACCTTCAGCGGCCAAATGAAGCTCGCGGCCAGCGCTGCCGAGGGTTTGACGCTCTCGGTGGGCGAGGCCTTATTGCCGACGCTGCGCGATTTCATGGGGTTCGTCACTACGGTTGTGCAGAACGTCCAGTCGTGGGTCAAGGAAAACCCGGCGCTCGCGAAAACCATCGTTTTGGTGGTCGGCGCCCTGGGCCTTTTGGCATTGACCGTGGGAGCGGTAGCCGTGGCGGTGAGTGTCCTGTCCGGCGCGCTGGCCGTGCTGAGCATCGCCGGCGGTCCCTTCACTCTGATCATCGTGCTCCTTGCCGCGGTGGTGGCCGGCGGCGTCGCTCTGGCCGCCAACTGGGATTGGGTGGCGGAGAAGGCAGGGCAAGTTTGGAACCGGATCAAGCAAGCAGTCGAAAAAGCGGTCAACTTTGTGATCAAGGTTATTAATGGCTTGACCATCGTTCACAGACATGCCATGGCGGCGATGATCGACGCAGCGGTCAAACTGGCGGACGTTTTCGGGCTGGACCTTCCGGATGGTGTGGAAAAGTTCGCGGACAAGTTGCGTGAGGGTATCCCGGAGATCGACATCTACCAGGAGAAGATCGCCGAGACCGGTGTGGCAGCTGTGGACGCTGACGCCGCTGTGACCGACCTTGCCGGCAGTGTGGGAGAGGCTGATACTGCCACTGCCGCCGGCGCCCAATCTGCGGGGAATTACGCAACCAGCCTGGGCAACCAGGACTCCGCTGCCCAAGGTGCTGCCCAGTCCGAGCAGGAATTGGCGGATGCCATTGCCAAGGCCAACACCGCCCGGCGCGAGGGCGCGCAGAATCTGGCGGCCCTGCGGCAGGAAATCGTACAAGCCACCGAGCGTGAACGCGAACTGGAACAGGCCACATCGGACTTGGAGCGGGCGGAGATCGAAGTTGCTCACGCTTGGTCTGACCGGAGCTCGGCGTCGGCCCAATTGATTAAGGCTGAGTCTGAGCTCAAGCAGGTGTTGACCGATCAGTCGGCAACAGCGGACCAGGTGCGCGATGCCTACGCCGGCGTCCAGTTGGCGACGCAGAATTTGAACAGGGCCAACGGGGTTTTGAAGCAGTCCACAACGGACCTGATGCTGGAACAGGGCCGGCAGCGGGAATCACTCCTGGCATTGCAAACCGCGAACGCGGAGTATCAGCAGGCGGAACTGGCACGGCTGGGCTTCACCGAATTGCAGTACAGCCTGGCTCAGGGGCGCATCCGCTCCATGTCGGCGGAGCACTACGCGGCCCTGGCGTTGGAGGCTGAGGAGGCCGGGGCGAGGGACCTGGCGTTGTTCCTGTTGCAGACCGAGCAGGCGGATAAGGCGCGAGCGGATGCGCTGAAGGCCGAGCGGGATGACTATGCGGCCCACATGGATGATCTGTTCGACGCCATCGAGTCCGGCGACGAAGAACGCCTGGACGCCAGGTTAGACGCTCTGAACGACTACCTCTATGACGGGAATCCATCGCTGGCGACGCTTTCGGCGGAGGAGCGGGAACAGCTGCGAGACCATCTGTGGGAGTTGAACCTTGCTCAGCAATCCGGCGATGATAAGAGGCTCAGCGCCGCGATTGTCGCCCTACAAGGTTTCTATACCGAGGTGGGGACGCTGCGCAGTACCGAGAAATTCAACCTTGAGACCCACCTGCTGGAGTTGGAAGCGGCGCAACAGGCCGGGGACCAGCAGCGGTACGCGGCTGCGCTGCGCCGGCTGAATGATTACCTGCTCAACGGGGATGCCAGCGTCTCGGGTCTGCACCTGTTGCAGAAGAATATGCTGGCGGACCTCCTGACGGAGATGCAACTGGCCCATGAGGAAAAGGATGTTGCCCGATACAACGGCGCGGTCGAGAGACTGAAGCAGTTTGCGAAGGACAATGACATCAACCTGGGCACTCTGTTGCAGAACTGGCAGGACAATCTGGGGTCCATGGAATGGTCAACCGATAGTACCGTCGCCTTTATCACTGACCTGCTGAACAGCATTCCGACCGAGATAACGACGGTCCATACTGTTGTGACTCAGGACGCCGGGGGCGGCGGCAGTGCTCCAAGCGGAGGATCCAGTAGCAGTAGCAGCGGGCCACTTACCGGGGGCGCTTTAGCCAGCGCCAATGCCAGGCATTCCATCGATGGCAACTTTGATCAGTGGGCTCGCGCAAGCTTATCGTCTCGCCAGGCAAATGACGTGATCCGCGCATCGCATATTTTCAGTAATGACCAACGGCGCAATCCCACAGCAGATCGCATTCTGTCCGCGTTCAGGTATGCCTACTCTCAGGCCGGCGACACGGTGTTCTACGAGGATGACTGGGATAACGAGGTGGACTACGCCATTCGCAGAAAGGTCCACAGTTTTGCCGCCGGCGGCATCGTTCCGGCTACTCCGGGCGGGCGCATCGTGCGTGTGGCCGAGGCCGGCGAGGATGAGGCGATTATCTCGGTGGACAAACTGGCCGACATCGTTGCCGAAGCAGCGGCGCCGTCCTCGATTTCTCCGATGGTCCGCAAGGCGGCCCAGGGTTTGCAGAACATGCTCGACGGGATGAGCCGGATCAGGATGCCCAGCGTTCCCGAGGCGGTCAGGATGTCTGAAAGGTCTGGTGAGGATATGCCCATGCCCAGTGGTAATCCCCAGGCCGCCATGCGGCCGCAATTCACCGTGCTGCTGGATGGCGACCTGGCGAAGTTGGGCGACTTCGTGCGGGCGGAGGTGTTGGACGGAGACATACGCGGCAGACAGGAGGTTTTTCGCAGATGAATCACTACACGAATGAGAACGGAGCGCCGGTCTGCCGGGCCGTTGCTGTTGTTGAGTATGGCGTACCAAGACTGCACCTGGTGCGGGATCTGGACGCTGTGGACTGTCCGGCCTGTAAGGAGATCGTCGCCGCTCCGGTGGCGCCAACCGAAGAGGTGGCGCCCCTGGTGCATCGCGCTGGGGAAGACTACCGCCCCGTATGCCAGGCATTGCCGGAGAACGGGGTGATACATCTCGCCATGGCTGACGCCCAGATCACCTGCCCGGCGTGTCAGCCCGAACCGGATCCCGGCCCAGCGCAGCCTGCTGATGATGCGGAACCGGCGCCGGCGCGGCAGCCCCGAGGACGGCGCCGCGCTCCGGCGGCAGCAACCGATGCCGACCCAGCGCAGCCTGCTGAGGCGTCGCCGGAAGATGCCACTTCCGTTGAAATCTCGGCCAACTCCGAGGAGCAGGCAGAGTAGTCATGGCGCGGGTCAGCGTTACCATCCCCAACCGGGACTGGATAGTAATCCCCGGTTTCTACATGTGGTGGAACCCGTCCTTCGGCAGATATGTTGACCTGGGGGGCACGCTGGTTGACGGAGATGGTTCAGCGTTCCTGGCGTCCTTACGAATACCGCTGACAGCATCCGAAAGCATAGAAGTCACTCTGGCCTCGACCCAAAATGAAAGCAAAGGGGCGGTTGGCCCGGATTTCTTGGCCGAACTGGAGACGAATGGCACTATCACGTTCACCGACAGCGCTGACAACAGCGTAGTCATCCAGGGCATAGACGACTCTGCTGAGCCGTACTTCTGGAAGCCCGACAATATCAACGACTTGGTGACTTGGGCAACTGCGTTCCTCGCGCTCGGGAACCGATCGTTGACGGTTGCTTTCGACGATGGCTCGGCCCTGGCGGCGCCGGCAGTGGCCGATCAGCAGGGACGACGGGGATCGGCGTTTTCGTACCAGTTGCCCGTGGCGACGGGGGGAATCGGGCCGTACACGTACACGGTGTCGGGCCTGCCGGCGGGGCTGAACTTCACGCCGGGCACGCGCACCATCGCCGGCACGCCCACCGCCACGGGAACGGCCACCGTCACCTACACCGCCACCGACTCCGATTCACCCACCCCCGCATCCGCCAGCGTGATGTTCGACATTGAGGTATTGGCTCCGTTGCCGGTGAGCCTGCCAAGCGTCGCCAATCAGAGCGGAGTTCGTGGCAGCGCGGTGAGCGTCCAATTGCCCGTGGCGTCGGGCGGGATCGGGCCATACACCTACTCGGTGAGCGGCTTGCCGGCGGGCCTCACGTTTAACGCCGCCAGCCGAACCATCAGCGGGACGCCGACCACTACTCAGTCGGCCACCGTCACCTACACCGCCACCGACTCCGATTCACCCACCGCTGCTACCGGGAACCGGACGTTCACGTTCACGATTGCTGATCCGCCTCCTCCGGCGCTGGCCGTCGTGCCAGATGCAACCGGCAGGCGGGGCACCGCGTTCAGCGTTACATGTCCGGCTGCCACTGCCGGCGTCGGCCCCTATACCTACACCGTGAGCGGCCTGCCGGCGGGCCTCGCGTTCGATGACGATACGCGGGTGATCAGTGGTTTTCCCACGGCGGAAGGAGCGTTCACCGTCACCTACACCGCCACCGACTCCGACACGCCGGCCAGGTCGGCATCCCGCACTTTCACCATCACGATTGCCGCGCCGGTCGCGTTGTCCCTGCCGGCGGCGACCAACCAAACCGGCAGGCGGGGATCGGCGTTTTCGTACCAGTTGCCCGTGGCGACGGGGGGAATCGGGCCGTACACGTACACGGTGTCGGGCCTGCCGGCGGGGCTGAACTTCACGCCGGGCACGCGCACCATCGCCGGCACGCCCACCGCCACGGGAACGGCCACCGTCACCTACACCGCCACCGACTCCGATTCACCCACCCCCGCATCCGCCAGCAGGACGTTTGATATTGCGATTGCCGACCTGCCCGCGCCAGCGCTGCCCGCCGTCACGGACCAGACGGGTCAGAATGGCGTCGCCTTTTCTGAGCAACTGCCTCCGGCCACAGCGGGCGTCCCGCCTTACACGTACTCCGTGACCGGCCTCGCTGGTGGACTGACTTTCGACGCCGCTACTCGTACCATCAGCGGGACACCCAGCGTTACCCGGACGACGACCTACACCGTCACCTACACCGCCACCGACTCCGACACACCGGCCAGGTCGGCATCCCGCACTTTTGAAATTGAGGTGGCCGGCCCACTGGCTTTGGAGCGCCCCACGTCCCTGCGCGTGGCGAACGGGTCGCGGACCACCGTGCGGCTGCCGGCGGCCACCGGCGGCACACCTCCCTATACCTACACTGCGACCGGGTTGCCAGCGGGCCTGACCTTCACGGCGAACACTCGCATATTGACCGGGATCCTAACTGCCGATGGCAGCAGCAACGTGAGTTACCGGGTCACTGATGCCGCCAACGTGAGCGTTGTGCAAGTCTTCACGATCACGGTGGTTACGGTGCCCGACAACGCGATCTACCGCCTGGAGGTGGATTGGGATGGCGACGGGACGTTTGCACATTCACTGTCCAACGTGTGGGACGACCTGGTAAGCCTTCGGGCGCAGCGGGGGCGTAATTTCCGGGAAATGGTGTATGGCCGTTCGGTGGCAGGGCACCTTCAGGCGCGGCTCCGCAACGACACCGGCCGGTACTCGCGGTTCAACTCCGAGTCCGTACTGTTCAAACTGGTGGTGCCGGGCAAACGGGTCCGCCTGCGGATGCGCGCCAGTCGCTCCGCTTCCTACGTGACGATCTGGGGAGGGCAGCTTTTCAGTATCGACGGCGATCCCAGGGCCAGCGGAGATGACCGAGTTACGCTGACCGCCTACGGCCCGCTTGCCGATTTGACCCAACGGGAGATCAGTGTGCCCATGCAGTCGGGCGTCCGACACCCGTTGCCCGGCGCGGCCACGTATGACCCTCCCAATGCCCATAAGACCAGGGCGTTCCCCGCCGGCATCACGGCGCAGGGGTTCGCCTTTGACGGCACCAGGTACATATCGGTGAGCGGGCGGAACGTACATGCTTTTCACGCCCTGAACGAGGTCGGCAACCCCCTCCTGCTGGGCAGGTTGCCCAACGGCGGAGACCGGGGCGGTCTGACTTACCGTCCTGATCGGGACGTGCTGGTCAGCGTGAACGGAAACAACATCGAGGTATTCACCGCCGCGAATCCGTCGCAGGCGACCGCACGCGCCATAGGAGCGACAGGCGGACAGCCATTTGTGGGCATCTGCTGGGACGGGGACCGCTACGTCCTCGTCAGGCAGGACCGCACGGTCTGGCATTTCACCGACGAGACGGACCCGGACGACGACATCGCCATGGGCGGGACTCTGTCCACCGCATTGGCCGGCGGAAACACTTTGACCGGTGGAATTGACTGGGATGGAACGCAGTACGTCGTCGGCGCCGGCGACAGTCCACGCCGGCTGATCTTGTTCACCAGCCGTAACAATCCGGGAGATGCTGTCAGCGCCGGGGAGTTCGCCGCCGACCGGACCTGGGAAGACGGCGACGTGTGTTGGGACGGCAGCCGCATTATCGTGGGGCGACTGGAGGACGGCACGGCGCGGGTGCAGGGCGGGATGGTGAACCTCTACGCCATGGCCGTGGTTCCGCCGGCGCGTTTCCAAACTGCCGAATCGACCATCACGACCTCCGCAGCTGCCAAGTTGGTGTTGGATGCGGCTTTGGTCCCGGAATGGCAGCGCGGGACGCTGCGAGGGTCCCGGTCGATGTCTCGCTGGTGGGTATCCAGGCAGAGAACGATTGACGCGCTGCGGGCGCTGGAGGAAACCGAGAGCGGCATCCTCTACGAAACAAAGGACGGGCGCATCGCCATGGATGCGGAGAATTCACGAGTCGGCGCGAGATCGCAGTACATCCTCAACGCGGATGGAGTTGGCGACATCCCTGTTGTCTCGGCGAATCCGCATGACCCGGTGAAAGACGTGGTGAACATCGTGCAGGTACCCGTGCGCAGCTACGAAGTGGGGCTGATTGAGGTGATTTGGCAGGCGTCGTCCGTCGTCGAAATTCAGCGCGGGCAGTCGGTGGCCTTTATCGCCGAGTACCCGCCACCGAGCAATCCAGCGGGGTCGGTGGGCATCGATGAGTGGATTCCCCTGGCGGCCGGGATAGACTACACGGCGAACGCCCTCGCGGTTGGGACGGGAACGGATCGAACCGGCGATGTGTCCATCATCGTGCAGGACACTGCCAGCAGCCGCGTTATGACCGTGAGCAACACGTCGTCAACGAGCTTGTTCATCACTCGCTTGCAGACCAGGGGCCGGGTATTGACGGAAACGGCGCCCATCGTGGTGGAAGAGCGGGACGGCCCCAGCATTCGGGAGTTTCAGCCTCGGACGTACCTTGCCCCGGCGCAATTTATCAGCACGGTTGAAGATGCTCAGAGCTATGCGCTCGTCCTGCTGGACAGCTTGAAGTCGCCGCCGATTCGATTGGATACCACCCTGGAAATGTCTGACCACCTCGTGGCTGCCCAATCCCTGGACGTATCGCACAAAGTCACGTTCGTTTCCAAGGGACGCCGGGATGATATGTTCGTGGAGTCCGTCGAGCATTCCATCGAGCGGGGCGGGCGCCACCATGTGACCCTTCTGCTGGGGGCCAATACATTCGTCAGCAATGTGTTTATACTGGGACAGAGCCGGTTAGGAGAGGGAGCGCTGGGACGCTGATGGCCATTAGAAACGCAAGGCGATGGGTAGGGGCCCAGATATTGGAAGCCGCCCACATGAACGACAGTGTCTCCCGGATCCTGGAGGAGAGGGCCGGCCGGCACGGGGTGGTGGAGCTGGAGGACTCGCTGTCGATACTGAACGGCGACGATGGCGACCGATTTCTCCAGTTGCCTGCAGGGACCACGGCGCAGCGGCCGGCCAGTCCGCAGCCGGGATACCTCCGGTTCAACACGACCACCAGCGAAGCGGAGTATTGGGACGGGACGGCGTGGAAGCACTTCGGGCAGTCGCTCGCTGATGTTCTGACCTACAATATCCTGAACGGCAATGGAGTGGTCGCGGTAGCAATCCCGGATTCGGGGAGCACAGTTGCCAGAGGCGCTCATACGCACCCAGTTGTAGTACGTGGACGGGTCAGAGTTACGTGGAGTGGTTTCAGAGGCAACGCAACTGTGCGTGTTGCCCTCACTAGTATATCTGCCAACCTGCATGGCGACGGGATTACAAGAGTACGTGTAATAACATCGTCAGTCACCACTCTAGGGGGCGGCAGGGTTTCGTTCACTGCAAATGATACTAGGCTCAAAAGTATGAGTGCAGGTCAAAGTGCAACATGGACATCGCATTGGCGCAACCCGTACAACGATGCACGTGGCAATGTAACTGGCATTTCATCATCGGTTGTTATACAGATTGCGGCCGGGAAAACATATAGCGAAAGGTTTTCTTTCGATGTGAGCAATTTTCCTACTTCGCCAGACATTGCTTTTTCGGCCACCATCAACTAGCAATGCCCTCCGACGCCATCCTCACCTTCCCCGACTACGTGATCGGCAACGCCGGCGACCCCGGCGTCGAGCTGGTCCTGCCGGAGTACAGCCGGCACTACACCGGCTACCTCGCCTATTGGTACGACCTGCGCCGGGGCGAAGAGCTGCCAGCCCTCCCCGCAGACCTGAACACCATCGGGGAGGCCGTCCTGGAGGTCAACCACGGTCGCTGGATCTGGCAGTGCCCGGGCTGCCACAACGGCGAACTGGTGCAGGATGAGCGGCTCGTGATCTGCTTCAACTGCGCGACCGGCGGATGGAAGTTTCCCGTCTGGCCGGAGAACCGCGACGAGATTGAGGCTGAACTACTGCAACAGCCGGGACATCGGCTGTTTTCCCCGGTGCGGAACTGGGAACCGGGGTGGAGCATGGAGTATCTGCGGGAGCGGACGGCCCGGGCCCAGCTGCTGGTGTCCCAGGGGGTCAGCCTGGTGCGGAACCTGTCCATCGGGACGGCGCGCATTTGGGAAGACGCGGAGATACTCACCGCCACCAACATGAACCTGTACGTGTCGGACATCATGGATGACCTGGCCGGCCGAAATGGCGAGCAGGAGCTGGAGGATTCGCTCCGCATCCTGAATGGCACCGACGGCGACCGCTTCGTGGGATTGCCCGGCGGCACGACCAACCAGCGGCCCAGCAGCCCGCGGGCCGGGATACTCCGCTGGAACACGACCACCGGCGTCATCGACATCCATAACGGGACGGCGTGGCAGCAGGTCTTGGACACCAAGGCAATCACCTATCGGGCGCTGTCCAACAATGGGCTGGTGGGTACGGGAGCCAGCCAGATTGCCGCGGGCAACCACACTCATTAGGAGTTTCACAGGAATAGGGGCCACTTTGACAACGTCAATCCGCCGTGTTATAAGTGAAACAATAGCAACAGTACGTTCCCTGCCGTCTGTGGACCCATGTGACCCCGCGCAGCATATTGCGCGAGGTCCTTTTTATGGCGTCGCCACAGATTCGCACCAAAAGCGTCACGGTCAAGGCCGAGGATGACAGTCGCATCGTAACCGCCAAATTCGCCACTCTGGGGGTGGTGGACCTGGACGGCGACATCATCGAGCCCGGCGCAATCGGCGAGCAGAGCGTCTTCATGGGCGCTTACAACCATGACTTCGCCATGCTGCCCCCTGGCATGGGCGCCACCTACGAGACGGACGCCGAAGCCCTGTTCAGGGGCGAGTTCTTCGGTACCTGGTCCGGCGACGAACACTACAAGACGATCAAGGCCGCCGGCGGCCAGATGGACTGGTCGTTCCGCTTCTTCGTTGAGGAGGGCGGCTTCGAGACCCGCGGCGGTGAGGATTACTTCGTCATCCGCAAGGCGCGGGTGACCCACGTCGCCCCAGTGGAATCCGGCGCGGGCATCGACACCGGCACGATTGAGGTCAAAAGCTGCGGGCCGGAGTGCCAGGCCAACAAGGCGGCACAGCGGGGAGATGCCAGAGAAAAGGGCTCCGTGCTTATCGACTATTCCAAGCTGGCCGACGCTCTGGCACCCGTCGTACTCTCGGCCATAGATGGCAGGTCTGGCAAGGCTAACGACGGCTGCGGCTGCGGAAGCAAGTCCAGCGGTGATGATGCCGCCCGCGAAAAAGGGACGCTGTTCTTGCCCGGCGGTGGGCGGATTGATATTGACACGTCCACCCCGGAGGGCAAGGCAGCGCTGGTCTCCCGACTGGAAGCAGGTATGGGACTGGCCGAGGCGGTCATGGAAATAGCGGCGGAGGGGAAATCTGCTACAGACCCCGAAACTGCTAGTTCCACTGCCGACGCTGGCAATACGCCCTCCCAATCAGACAAATCGGGCGATTCACCTGACAAAGCTACGGCGGCGCCTGAGCAGAAGGGCGAAGGGCTGGGCGACCTGCTCCGCCAACTCCGCGACGAGAAGGAACTCACCAACGACGACCTCGCCACCGCCGCCGGCTTGTCAGTCTCCAGCATCGGCGGCATCCTGGCCGGCACTACCAATTGCCCCAAGATCGGCCAGCTTCAGGCCCTGGCACGACGTCTGGGCGTCAACCTGTCGCGCCTCGTAGCCGCAGCGGAAAAGGACGGCTGCGACCAGTACGAAGAGGGCTCGGAATCCAGCGCGGATGATCCGGGCCAGGACAAGAGCGGGGACGATGCCCCCGAAGCTGCGGAAACGACCGAAACCGAAACGACGGATCCCGAGAGCGAGCCGTCCGACGATGTTCTCGCCAAGCAGATCGACGACCTGCTGAGCGGTTTTCCCGGCCTGCCTCCCGAAACCGACCCCGGCCTCAAGGCATGGCACCAATATCAAATCGAAGTCTTGGAAGGACAGGAGACGTAGCAATGCCAGTCAACATGAACCTCGTTCGATTGTGCAATCAGCTGGAGCATGTCAAGGGCGATGTCCAGGCTCGGGTTGAGCGCTCAAAGGATGACCACGGAAACCCCAATAGCGAGGTGTTCCGGGTCAAGAACCCCGACATTACCGAGTCCATGGGTGAGTGGCTTCAGGCCAGGACCCAGGAAGCCCAAAAGCTCCAGGCCGAGATCGACGATTATCAGAAGACCGAAGGCGCGTTGAGCACCTTCGACGACCTGTTGAACATCGGCAACCAGAAGGCCACGCGCACGCCTCTGCCCAACGCTCAGGGCAAGTGGGACTTAGGCGAATCCATTATGAAGATGGACGGCTTCGATGAGTTCGTGGCCAGAAAGGTCAAGGACTTCTCCGGCGACCTCGATGTCAACATGAAAGCCCTGTTCTTGTCCACCGACAGCAACGCCGCCGATACCGTCAACGTGGAGTCGGTCCGCACCGGCGAGTACATCATGGCTCCCCGCACCCGCGTTACCCTGCTGGACATCATCCCGCAGATCTCCACCGACCAGTCGGCGGTCAAGTACGACGAGGAAACCAAGAACCTGTCCGGCGCCGCGCCCGTCGCCCAAGGCGCGACCTACCAGCAGAGCCAGTTCACCATCGAGGAAAAGTCCGTCGATGTGGGCAAGTCTGGCGTGTTCATCCAGGTCTCCGAGGAAGCCCTGCAGGATCGGCCTCAGCTGCGGAGCCGGATGAACAACAACCTGATGCAGCAGCAGTACCGCCGGATCCAGGCAGACATCATTGGTGGCACGCTCCAGAACACTGACGAGTACATCACTGGGGCAGCCTCCAACGCCAACGTCACGGGCTTCCTGGATATTGCCGACGCCAACATCAACGTCATCGACGGCAACGCGGGCGAAACCTCCGGGAACTATCGCAACCCCGTTACCGTCCTGGAAGAGGGCGCGGAGATGGTGTATCGCGTCGGCGAAGCCGAGGCCAGCGCCATCCTGATGAACTCGCAGGATTGGGTCAAGGTCAAGACCCTGCAATCGACCACCGGCGCCTTCGTTCTGCGCGGGGCCAACGCTCCGTTGTGGATGCCTGCCGAGAGGATGATCGACGAATGGCCGGTCGTGCTCTGCAACGCTCTGCCGTCCGGCACGGTCATCATCGGCGACTTTATGAACCACTGCGCCATCCGGGATCGGGAGTCTGTCCAGGTGCGCATCCAAGAAGCCCAGGCAGTGCCGGTGACCGTGGATGGCAACGCCCAGACCGTGACGGTGCAGACCCAGCCCTCCGGCCGGTTCAATATCTTTTCCGATGTCCGGTACGCATTCATCGTGTACCGCAGCCTCGCGTTCGCCAAGATCACCGACTTCTTCGTAGCCGCCACCTAATGGAGGGGGCATTCGCCCCCCTTCCAATCGTTGAGGCTGATCATGCCAGCATCGCAGACCATCATTCCGCGCTCTCGCGTCATTCCCGGGGCGAAGGACGACGATTTTCACGTCGTCGATAACCGCACGCACTACCCCAGGGTGGTACAGACCGCCACCGTCACCCTGACCGCGGCGGACGTGCAGGGCCTCGACGCCACGACCGTTGAAATACTGGAGGCCCCGGAATCCGGTCGAGCTTATGCGGTCCTGGGCGTCCATGCGTCCAAGGCTGCCGGCGCCTACGGCGGTGGGGCGGCGGTACCGGTGGAGTATGCGGACAACGATGGCACGAACATTGCGAGCATCCCGCTGGCGCACTTTACGGCTGGCGGAACCGACGCCAGGTGGGCTACCAGGGTTGCCTTGGCCGGCCTGCCCGCGGCTCAAGTGGTCCCGGCTGCCGGTATCCGTGTGGGCACGGTAGGCACGGCGTTCACCGGCGCCGGCGGCGACGTCACCATCACGGTCCGGTACGTGGAGGTCGCCACGTCCTGATGGATAAGAGAAGGTGGGAAGACAAGCGGTTGCACCCGGATCGGCTGGAGGACAAGTCGGGCCGGAGCAACCGACCCAACGTTGGGAAGAAGCGTGGGGAGCAACAGAAGGTTAAGGACCTCCGCCGGAGGTAGCCGTGTCAATCCGATCTCGAATGACACACCGCTGCTCAACGCAGCGGGACGAGCCGGGCACGGAACGCGACGGGTTCAACCATCCCATCACCGCTCCGGTCGATGTGCTGTCCGATCAGCCGTGTTATTGGCAGTCCTCTGCGGAGCGGTTTGTAGCGGACGGAGATAAGGTCGCCACGGTAGCCAAGCACCTGCTCCTGCTGCCGCTAGACGCCGACATCAAGGAGCTGGATTTGGTGACGTCGATCAAGGACCGACGCGGACGCTCACTGAAAAGCAGCAAGCTCCGAGTGCTCACGGTCATCCGACGGGAAACTCACCTTGAGGCCATGCCGGAAGAATACGCCTGATGTTGAAGAGACTTCTTGGAATGGACAAGCCAAAGACCACGTTGACTGACGGCAACCCCGTTACGCCGGACCACCGCGAGGCGTTGGCCTCCGGCGGGGACCTGGCGTTGCAGATCGACTGGTCAGACTTCAAGGGGGCCATGTCTATCGTTCACTGTCGCTGTGACGCCACCTTCCGATCCCACCACAAGCTGCACCAGTGCGATGACGGCCAACTCAGGGGCGTGTCGCAGAACCCTTGCCCCGATTGCCGTAGCCACCTGTCCGCCCGCCGTGTCGAATATCCGCCCGAGACGATGTTTGTTACCAGGTCTGACACCCGAGGGGCCGCGTAATGGCAACGCTTGCAACCGTCGCCGAGGTCCTTGAGCAGGTCGAAACCGACCTGCCCGACGCCGTGATCCAGCGGTATCTGGACGCGGCTGAGGCGGATCTGCGCGACTACGTGTCGTCCGACGAACTTAAAACCTTCCCGGTCTCGATCTGGTCCGGGCGGTTCATGCCGACGCTGGGCGAAGCCGACAATGACCTGCGGTTGCTGGCATCGCCTCGCGGATACCCGATAACTCGAATCACCGGCACGGTTGGCGACGCTGGCTTTCACGCCGACACGGAGGAGTTGCAGACCGACGAAAGCGGCCTGGACTTGATAGTGCCGGTGACCACCGCCGGCGTCCGCACGCCAACGGGAACCTTTTCGGTGGAGATCAGTGAGAACGGCGAGGTCTTGACCTTCGACGCCACTCATGCCACCGCCGCCCTGACAATCACCAACGTGGACGGCCTCCAGCAGGCGGTTCATCCGCCCAAGATGGTGCAGGCCGTCATGGACCTGGTTCAGCTCGCGCTTCGGCAGCGCGGCGTAAAAAGCGAGCGGGTCGGCCAGTACGACGTAACGTTGGCCGATTACCACGAGGAGCGCAACAAGGTGCTGAGCCGGCTGGTGTACGCCTCGGACAAGTCGCTGGTGTCGTGAGGGAAGCATGGCCGAGATAGACCTTCCTGTTCAGCCGTGCAACAGCTCCGGCACCATCCTGACGGTGTACGACAGCTCTACGGATCCGGCGCTCTCTGTTGGGAGCTTTTCGCCGTTGTCGGGCGACCAGTTCGTCGTGCCGAATGATGGCAAGACCAAGTTGCACATCCAGAGAGGCGGTAGCGGCGGCAGTTCCAGCATCATCACGGTGCAGACCGTCGCCACCATGGACGGGCTGGCGTTCGATAACAAATCGTTCACCGTCCCCGGAGGCGCGCGCGCCTGTTTCGGCCCCTTCAGGAAAGACGTGTACGGCGATCCATTCAAGTTCGCACTGAATAACGTTTCAAACAACCTCCGCATCTCCGTGATGAGCGAAGCGTAGGGATGGAAAGAACAACATGGCAGAAAAAGCACTGACCCCCCAGGAACTCCGGTCCAGCGGCGTGGAGCCGACCTACCTGACGTCGGCCAGCACGCCGGCCTTGGCCACGGGGAGCTTTCCCAGCACCGGCGACCAGTTCACCGTCGCCAATAACGGCAGGACCTGGCTCCGGGTCAAAAACGGGGCCACCGCTTTGAATATCACGATTCAGACTCCCGTCACCCTGGACGGCAATGCCCTGGCTGACCGGGTGGTTGCGGTGCCGGCCAATGAGGAGCGGGACATCCTGCTGTCACCGCGTGAGGTGTACGGCGACCCGGCCAAGTTCGCGTTGGACAGCGTGGCCAACGTCGAAATCGCGGTGCTGAGGGTCCCGTAGGGGCTGGCGCCAACGGAAACAGCACCTAGGGCTAGACAATGACATCCGACCCTTACAGCAGGTTCCTACGCGGCTGGGATGCCCCCATGGTCTCCGGCGAGGTGGCGGACGTGTCCACCGCCGATCACGAGTTTGACCCGCCGACGCGGGCGATTCTGGTGCTCGGCGCCGACACGCTCACCGTGCGGATGCTGAACGACTCCGCCGATTTGACCATGACCATCGCCGGCGACATCCTGCTGCCGCTCCGGGTTACCCACGTCACGCAGGCGACGACGGCTGCGGTCGTGGATTTGAGGTAGGTCGGCAGCATGGTAGCCAACTCCTCCGTAGCGCTGCCGACCGGCCTGCTACCCGCCAGCCGAAGGCCGGCGGTACTGGCCGATGAAGTGCTGGTGCCGGCCAGCGGCGCCTCCATGCCTGACTGGCTGGCGTACCTCCACGGGCGAGCTTCCGGCTACGCCGACGCCTGGGCCGAGACTACGTTCTATCGAGCCGACGAGTACGTCCACTATAGCCAGAACATCTACCGGGCCATCGTGGACAATGAGGGGATTCAGCCAAGTTCCGATGCTGACGGCGGGAACGTCTGGACCATGGTGCTTGATGCCAGTCTCGGACCGCCTCGGGAATGGCTGGACACCAGGGAAGTGGACGCCCGGATCGTGTTCCTTCGCCCGAACCCCTACACCACCGCCGACAAGAACAAGGTGGCCGGCATCGAGAACGGGGCGACGGGAGACCAGACCGCCACCGAGATCATCGACCTCATCGAAGGCCAGACCGGGGACGAGCGGCTGAACTACGAGAGCCTGCGGAACCTGCCCCGCCAGCGTTGGCGGGGGCCGTGGCAAAACGGCAACACCTATCAGATTGCCGATATGGTCTGGCACGCGGACCACATCTGGATTTGCCGGACCAACACCCTCGTCTCCACGGTGGGGCCGGACGGCGATACCGCGAATTGGGACCCGCTCAGCATTTATCGGGGCAACTGGACCGATGGCTGGTTTGAACCGGGCGACATTGTTCGCGACAGTGTTGACCAGAACGTCTATATCTGCATAGCCCAGGCGCGCAACTCCGGCGCGCCCAGCTCGGACACGACCCGTTGGAGCGCGATCAGCTCGTCGTTCCGCGGGCAGTGGCAGACCGGACGGCGCTACCACCGGGGCCAGATGGTGTATCACCGCGGCCACCTTTGGGTCTGCCGCACCGACAACTTGGTGAGTATCCACGCGCCGCCGGGTCAGAACGACGATTGGGACCCGGCCAACGTGTTCCGCGGCGCCTGGGAGGAGAACGTCCCCTACACCGCCGGGGAGATAGCCCAGGACACCAGCGACGGGCATTTCTACATCTGCATCGCCGACGCCGACTATGACCGGGGCCGGCCCAGCGCGGAGACTACGCTGTGGCGCCGGATAACGAACCTGACCGACGCCGAGGTGGACGCGCGGATCCAGGCGCTCCGGCCCAACCCCTTGACCAACGCGCTGTTGGCCAAGGTGAACGGCATCGAGGACGCAGCGACGGCGGACCAGACCGGGCCGGAGATAGTCGCGCTGCTGGAGGCCCTTACCGGCACGGGCCGGCTGGACTACTCCGCCATTGACGGCACTCCCACCGACCGCTTCCGGGGCGATTGGCTTTACACGAATACCTACCAGCGCGCCGAAATCGTGTATCACTACAATCACCTTTGGATATGTCTGAGTGACAACCATATATCTGGTAGCGGACCAGATTCCGACACGGATAACTGGAATCCCATCAGTGGCTACCGGGGCACCTGGGTCACAGGCTGGTATGAGCGCGGCGACATGGTGCGCGACTCCGAGGACGGCCAGTATTACGTCTGCACGGCCAGCGTGACCAATAGCGGCGGCAGGCCCAGCAGCGCCGCCGCCAACTGGACGATGTTCAGCAACCCCTTCCGGGGGAACTGGCACGGGTCGGTTCGCTACCAGCGCGGCAACATCGCCTGGCATGACAGCCACCTCTGGATTTGCCGCACGGACAATCACCGATCCGGATGGGGACCGAACGCGGACACCGACAACTGGGATCCGCTGACCCTGTACCGGGGAGACTGGACGGCCACCTGGTACGAACCCGGCGATATGGTCACCGACACCGCCGACAACCAGATTTACCTCTGCGTTGCCACGGCGAGCCTGTCGGTTGGGCGCCCCAGCAGCGACGCCACCCATTGGACGCGCCTGAGCAATCCCAGCGATGCCGAAATCGAGGCCCTCGTCGCAACCTGGGCCAAGGCCAACAGCCCCACCGGAGAAGCGCCGCCGGAACGGTTGGGAACCGGCACGCGAGACGGCAGCCACTTCCTGCGGGACGACGGCGTGTGGTCAGATCCCGAGGCGGCCAACGTTGCGACCACCGGGGGCGGGACCGTCCAGGCTTCGCTGGACGGTCTGACGAGGCGCGGGCGCTACCGGGGAGCCTACAACTCGACCTACAGTTATTTCGCCGGCGACATCGTGGTCCACGCCGGAGTAATGTACATCGCCTACATCACCGGCTTGAACAGCGGCATCCTGATGCCCACGCCGGCCGAGGGCGTCTCGGGCTGGTACCGGATAGTTCACACCGACCACCAGTATCCGCCCCAGATCTGGTATCTCGGAGTCCTCTACCCCGCGGGGTACGTGGTACGGCACAATGACGGGTTCTGGAGGGCCAACCAGGAGACCACCGCCGAGCCTGGCCCCGGTGTCGCCTCGTGGGACGCGATTATCGACGGCAGGGCCTCGCGTCCCAGCGACATTGACGCACGGATCGCGGGCTGGGCGCGGGAAGGCAACGCCGACGTGGTGCCGGATTCCAAGCTGCCCACCATCTACGTGCCCGACGTCTGGGCCAGGGAGGGCAACGCCGACCTCATTCCGGGCGTGAAACTGCCCTATAACGACATCGACGCCCGCATCGCTACCTGGGCCAGGACCAACGAACCCAGCGGCACGGTGCCGCCAGCGACGTTGGGAACAGGCGACCGCACCGGCGACAAGTACCTGCGGGATGACGGCGCCTGGGAGTTGCCGACCCTGCCCACGTCGCAGCAGATTCTGGACGCGCTGAATGACCTGACTCTGACCGGAACCATCAGCCGCTACCGCCTGCCGACCGAAGCCTTCGCCTGGCGCGGCCCCTGGTCGGCTACCCTCACCTACTTTCCCGGGGCGGTGGTGCTGCACAACAGCGCGCTTTGGATTTGGTCGCACGACGGCTATTACTCGTACAACAATGAACCGGGGTCGGCCTCGACGCCGGCGTGGGTCCAGCTCACCGACATTGAGCATCCGGTGGCCGATTGGGCCGTGACCGGAAACACCGACCTGATCCCCGCGGCGAAGATCCCGCCAGGGCCGTACCGGGGGGATTACAGCTCCACCGCCACCTACTCGCCCGGCGATGTGATCCACTTCGCCCTGGGCAACCACGACATCGGCCGGCTGTACCGCTTCACCGGCGACTCGCCTTCGACGACCAGCATCCCGCCCTACAGCAACCTTTGGGAGGTAATCGGGGCCTACCAGGGGCAGTGGCAGGTGTCCAACTATTCGGCCGGCAGCATCGTGGAACGGAACGGTGAACTGTACCTGTCCACGTCCGACGTGGGGTCGGCGTACACCAGCCCGGAGAGCGGCGGCACCTGGAAGCGCATCTCGGCCCGTTCCCACGCGGAGATAGACGGGCGGATAGACTCGTGGGCGAGGACCGGAGACGGCGGGGTAATCCCCACCGGCAAGCTCGGCAGCGGCACGCCCGACTCCGCCGTGTTCCTGCGGGGCGACGGCCAGTGGGCGCAGCCGCCGATGCAGGCGGCCAACGACGGCGGCGAGGCCAACGTCCAGGCCAACTGGAACGAAACCAATGCGTCCAGCGATGCCTACATCCGCAACAAGCCCGACATTGGCACCATCGCTGCCAACCGGATTATCTCAGGGGTCTATGCCTGGGCCAGGAACGGCGACCTTTCGCCCATACCCGCCTCGAAACTGGTCAACGCTCCGACCTCCCAGGGCGAGGCGAATGTCCAGTCCAACTGGAACGAGACCAACAGCGCGTCGGACGCCTACATCCAGAACAAGCCGGCCGTGCCGGGCAACGCCGAAATCGACGCCCGCATCGCTCCCTGGGCGCGGACCGGAGAGGACGCGCCGACCGGTACGGGCGAGCCCAACGTCCAGGCCAACTGGAGCGAGACCGATGCCAACGATGACGCCTTTATCCAGAACAAGCCCAGCATCCCCGGCAACGATGAAATCGACGCCAGAATAGCGATCTGGGCCAGGAATGGGCAGGACGCGCCCGAAGGCTCCGGGGAAGTCAACGTTCAGGCTGATTGGGATGAGACCGACGCCAATTCGGATGCCTACATTCAGAATAAGCCCACGCTGTTCAGTGGGGCTTATGACGACCTGACTGGCAAGCCGACCATCCCGGCGGCCCAGGTGAACGCCGACTGGAACGCCACCGAAGGCGCGGCGCAGATTCTCAACAAGCCGACCCTGTGGGCGGTGTACGGCACCCCCGGAGACGGCCAGATCCCGAAGTGGAGTACCGACAACAATCGTTGGGAGGCATCCGATGACGAGATCGGGGAGCCGGGCACCGGAGAGGCCAACGTTCAGAGCGATTGGAACGTAACCGATTCGGAGTCCGACGCCTACATTCAGAATAAGCCGACGCTGTTCAGTGGGGCTTACAACGACCTCACCGGTCGGCCGACGATTCCGCCGGCCCAGGTGAGTAGCGATTGGAACGCTACCCAAGGAGTTGCGCAGATCCTGAACAAGCCCGACCTGTTCATCGTGGCCGGAACTCCCACGGATGGCCAGGTGGCCAAGTGGAGCAGCGCCAACGACCGGTGGGAAGCTGCTGATGACGAGGTTGGGCAGCCGGGGACCGGCGAGCCCAACGTCCAGGCGGACTGGAATGAGACCGACAGCGCGTCCGACGCTTATATCCAGAACAAGCCCACGATTCCGGCCGGCCAAGTCAACAGCGATTGGAACGCCGCCACGGGCCTCGCTCAAATTCTGAACAAGCCGGTGGTTCCCGTTGAGCGCTGGAAGGGTAACTGGGCCTCCGGTGTGTACGAAGTCGGCCATGTGGTCAAGGACAACGACGGGCAGATCTATTTCTGCATCGACGCGACCACCGACACGGACATGACCCGCCCCAATTCGGACGCTGCCCACTGGCTGCGCCTGAGCGTGTTGAGCGCTCGTGAACTGGCGGTCCTGCTGGACGGTTTGGCCGGCAACGACCGGATGCAGTATTCGTCGTTGCGGGGCCGGCCGACCATCCCCGCCGCCCAGGTCAGCGCCGATTGGGACGCCACTCAGGGCGTGGCGCAGATACTGAATAAGCCGACCCTGTTCAGCGGCGCGTACAACGACTTGACCGGCCGGCCGACCTTGTTCAGCGGGGCCTACGAAGACCTGACGGGTAAGCCGACGATTCCCGCCGCCCAGGTCAACAGCGACTGGAACGCCACGACCGGCGTGGCCCAAGTCCTGAACAAACCGGACCTCCGCATCTACCGCGGGGCCTGGGATACCGGGGAAAGCTACCAGCAGGGACAAATGGTGGGCCACGATTCACACGTCTGGCTCGCCGTTGCCGCGGCAGACGCCGACAGCGCTGCCCCCGGTACGGACGGGGACACCAACTGGCGCCGGCTCGACCACCTGAGCACCAACGAGGTCAACGTCATCATGGCCGCCAGCGTCGCGGCCTGGGCGATGGCCGGCAACGACAGCCTGATTCCCGCCGAGAAGCTGCCGAACCAGGTTCAGTCAGACTGGAATGAGACCGACAGCGACGAGGCGTCGTTCATCGCCAACAAGCCCACCATCCCGACAATCCCGGCCGGAGTGGCGGCGACGACTCAGTTGGGCGACTGGCCGCTGGCATTCACGGTGACCGGCCCGGTGGGAGACGTGAGCGGGACGCTGGCCAGCGATCACGTCTATACGATCATCCCGGCCACGGGCCGCATACGCATTTCCGTGAACCACGCGCTGGTGAGAGGCACCGTTGAAGTCCCGGCATCATGCCTCCGCGAAGCGCAGGGCGACACGGCCCGTATCGGTCGGCTACAGGGCAGCGGCGGGCGGACCGGCTACGTCGCCTTCTACGTCGATTCCGCGGGAAACAACCGCCTGCACATTCGGCAGGACGGGCTCGGCGGCATGAGCAATTGCCGCGTCGTTGTTCAGCACATCGACGACGGCCTGGACCTATAGATTTCGACCGACTGACTGATAGGAGGAACCATGCCTCGAGGACCACACCCCACCGAGCCCGACGTGTTCGACGACCGGCGCAATCTGGCCGACCTGATCTGGCAGGACCAAGCCGCCACCATCGAGGCGGGCGGCAAAACCAACCCGCACATGTCGGTGCTCGCCCACATCGGCTATCGGAAGTGGGGTCTCTGCGTCAGCGGCTACACCCGTATTGACAGCACACTGGCGAAGGCCCGCGTCCTCCGTGCGTTCTACGGCAAGCCGTTCCTGCCGGAACTGGAGCGTCATCTGAATGGCATCGGCTGGCGCCCAGCGCCGGATCGCCTGTGCGAGGAGCGCAACGCCTATCTGGAATCGTATGTCGAGATCGACGAAGACGGCACGGTGCGGTGGGGTTTCCAGGACACGGTCGGGCGGGACCTGCGTTTCAAGGCATTCTGCTCACGGTTCGAGCTGGTCGTATGCAACGGGCCGGATCATGTGGCCCGCTCGGTATCGGCCGAGTGGGACAACGAAACCAGCATCGAGGCCCTGGGCCTGACCGATGACGACTACCGCTTCGTGGTCTCGGCCGGTAAGGATATGTGGTGGTTCGGCGAGCTTCGGTTCCAGCAGCACCACCGAAACCATTTCGATTTCGCAGAGCGGGACGGGCACTGGATCGAGTTGGAGGACCAGGGCTGGGAATGGGACGGCGAGACGCCTGACAGCGTCCGCATCCATACGGAGGCTGTCCTATCATCGGAAGCCCGCGCAGCGCGTCAGGCCGAGAGGGAGGAGTCCCAGACCGAGGCTGAGCGGATGCTGGCCGAGCGAGAGGCAGAGGAGGCCCGATACGCAGAGCGCAAGGCCAACGCCAACATGCGGATCGTTGCGATGGCCCAGCGGAATTGGAAAGGCGACCGGCTGCACCCGTCCCGAAACTACGGCGCGAACTGGTACCGGACCCTGTGGGCCTTGGGCTATCGCCCGCGGGTATGGCACGGCTCGCTCATTCAGCCGGAACCCACTGAGCCGTTCACTTCGGCGGATGCCCGTAACGAGGTGCGGCATTGGGATGGCTGGCGACCCTTTGCCGATGAACTGGAACGCTTGGAACGTCTGGATGGCACTCATGTCGCCACCGAAGATGCATCAGGCGACACAGATGACGCGGCTGTTGCTGACGCTGGACTGACGCCTGAGCCACAGGAGAAGCCGACCGTTCGCGCCGACGTGCTGGCGACCGTTCGCCGCTACTACGAGAGCACCCAGCGCAAGCCCCCCTGGTACGGCGAGAACTGGTACCGGGTGTTGCTGACGTTCGGGGAATCCCCGGACTGGCATGGCGACCGAGAGGCGCCGACCGAACCGTTCACCTCCGCCGACGCTCGCGAGCAGGCGCAACTCTGGAGCGGTTGGACGCCCATCGCAAACGAACTGGAAAGGATCGGGAGATAGGTAATGGCAATCAGACTGGAAGTACACCTGCGGGACAACCTCGACGAATCGGAGGTCAGGGCGTCGGGGTTTGAGGTGATGGTCGTCAACGACGAAGCCATGGAACTGTTCGGGTTGCCCCGGCAGGTCGTGGGCCGCGACAGCCATCCCAGTCTCTGGCCTCAGATCAACAACTGGTGGGGACGCTACCCCGACGAGTTCGTCACCAGCGACCCAGTGATTGGCTCCAGCGCTCACAAGGTTCCGCATGAGTGGACTCCCTATCACGATGCCTGGGGCGAAGCCAACCAGGTCAGACTTGAAAAGCGGGCGGTCGGCGCACGGCTAATCAGCTCCACGGGCAGCACCGACGCCATCAATACCACCTCGATTATGAACCATGACACGCAGGAGCAGCCCGATCAGTCCGCCAGCCTCACGTACCGGCGCGAGGTGACCGATGAGCGGCACACCGAAAACACCTGGTCATGGTCCCTGATGAACGGGCTGGAGATCGAGGTCGGCGGCGAGTACGCCGGATTCAACGCCAGCGCTACCCGCAAGATCGAGTTCACCGTGGGCAACGAACGAACGTCGGGTCAGGCCCATACCGACCTGGAAGGCCGGGAGCTGTCCCTGACGGCATCGGTCAACGCCGCGCCGAAGACCGAGTACCCGGTGAGCATCCAGATGGGGCAGGGTTCCCTGCGCGTCGAGGTGGACTACGAGTACCGGCTGATGGGCCAGTGGCGCGCGCTCTACATTCAGAGGTCCTACAACGGTAGCCTGTCCTCGCCGGCGGCTGGCATCAATGAACTGCTGGAAGCGGAGGGTCTGCCGCAGGTGGTCCGCGACAGCGAGGCCATGGACATCGGCTTCGTCACCCACGGCGCCATCAGCATCGGGGAAGGGCGCCCGCTGTAACGGACAGGGCGATTGACACGACTGAGAGCGGAGGCCGCTAATGACTATCGCAGAAATGGTGGACCGGTACTGCGCCGAGGCGAAGCCCAGTTGGACCGCCGCGGTCCGGAGGCGACCCGGCTCGCGAGAAAGACGACAGGCTTTTCGCGAGCTGAGCGACCGGCTGTTGGCGGCCCTCAACGAAATGCACCGCCGCGTCTCGGTGGAGTATTCGGACGAGGACTTGAGCGAATGCCGCGGGTGGCACCTGCAGATGCTCGACGCGGCAATGCACGACCGCAGCGGTAAGAGAAACAAGTTCGGGCGGGTGCTCGGCTGGCTGTCCCACTGGCACCGCAGGCCCGAGAACCGGCCGGCCCGCCCCATGACGGTGAAGGAATGGCTGGATAGCGAGGACCTGTCCTATGTGCCGGACTACGCATTGGCGACGATGCGTTCGGGCCAGTGGGATTTGGCGGCGTGTAAGAGCGTCGCCAGCGCCTACAAGGCAGCGTTCGGCTAGACGAAACGGCATGTGCGGAGACGAATAAAGTGGCCCGCCGGCTGAAAGACATCTTGATGATTTTCGCATTGGTGGTCGTTCTAATCGGCGTCTCCGTGTGCATAGCCAACTCACCGTAGGGAGGGCAATCATGCTATCCAATTTCATCGCGGCGTACCGCGAACACATCAAGGCACAGTGGATCTTCATCATCGTCTTGATGACCACGGCTTGGTGTACGTACCTCATCCTGGACCACGGCCTTGAGGTTACCAGTTTCAAGGTGAACGCCGTTGTTATCGGCATCTTCATGTCCAAGGCGGTCGTGGCCGCATCGGTGAAAGCGTACCCGACCATGCTCACCATGTTCGTGTGCTCTCTCTACCTGGCTACCATGCTGGAGCGGTTCACCAACGCGGACGTGTTCAAGGACGCGGCGTTCGAGGGACTACTACTCATGCTGGCCGGCGGCATCGGCCTGCTGATCGGTGAACTCTTCGGCCGATTTCAGAGCGACAAGGAAAAGGCAGGCTGACGATCGTGGCAGGTTACGACACACAGACCGATCCCGAGGTTTTCCAGCGAGAGCCACGCAATCCTGAGTACCGTTGGTCTTATTGGGGTCACCGGGCGCAGGGTTTTATCGTCGGTTGCTTGCTGCCCGCGCCCGTCCTCGCCCTGGTGCTGATCGCCGATTATTGGGTGTATCAGGTAACGGAGTTTTGGCGATACCGCAGCCGCCGCGATGCGTGGTATGAGGGCAAAGCCCCGACGCCCGACGCGATCAGCCGCGACATCGCCGACCGCATGGCAGGGCTGTACGCCGCGTTGCCCGTGAGCATCGCTTGGACTGCATGGGTGACGCTCCGATTATTGGAGATTATGGCGTAATTGACATGGCACACGAATGGAGATTCCCCTGCCGTCTCATATCCAACTACGACGGCGACACCTTCGACCTGGCGATTGACCTCGGGTTCGAGATCCAGACCCGGCACAGCATCCGATTGTCGGGGGTGGACACCCCGGAACTACGGGGCGGCACCGACGAGTCCAAAGCCGCCGCTCGACTGGCGCGGGATGTCGCCAATGCCTTCGTGAACAGTGGAGAAGAAGTCATCTTTGTCAGTGAGCAATGGGCTGGAAAATACGGCCGGCCGCTGGGCGATATAGTCGTGGACGGGTTGTCCCTGCGCGACCACCTCCTCGACCAACGCCTCGGCGTCCCGTATTCCGGCGGTAGTCGGGAGACCCTCCGTACCCAGCACATGGCAAACATCGCATGGCTGCGAGATCGGGAGCAAATCTAATGTGGAGGTGGTTGAAGGGCCTGCTGAGCAGGTTCAAAGACAACAATCAAGGGGATCCGGATGAAGCCATACCGGCTCGTCCCAGACGCGATCAACCAAGTATCAAGGAGGATACGATCATGGCAGACACCGAAATTAGCAACGTCGCAATCGACGTTCAGGTCGAGTCCAACGACCCCGCCCCGGAGAAGGCGGACACCCCGGCCCCCGAACCAGAGGCTGAGGCCGCCGATCCGATGCCCGCCCCCGTTCAGGCCGAGGCCAAACCCGAGGCCACTGCTCCGGCGCCCGCCGCCGACCCCGCTCCGGCAGCCGCGCCCAAGGTCGAAGCGGCCCCGGTAGCGGAGGATCCCGTGCCGGAGGCTTTCGCCGACCTGTACGCGGCCAGCTCTCAGGCTTTCGCCAACTCCCGAGCGCTCAAGGCGCAGAAGGAGATCGAACTGGAAGTGTTGGAGCGGACCCTGCCGGAAGCCGAAAGCGACCGGGTCGCAGCGGTCAAGTCGGCCGATGAGTTGGTGTCCGTCGCCCAGACCCGATCCGCCACCATGGTGAGGGACGCCGACGCGGAGGTCGCACGCATCAAGGACGCCATCGCTACGAAGCAGTTGGAGATCGAGAAGGCCGAGGCCGCCGACGTCGAGAAGGCCGAGGCTCTGGTCGCCATCCTCAACAGCTACATCACCCGGCGTTCCGGGTAGGTTGGCCTAGTGCGCCCCTTGCCGGCCATCGTCTCCGCGCTGAACGCCCAGGAATCCATTGCTGCATTGGTGGTGGACAGGGTGTATGGCGGGGAGTTGCCCAAGCACGAGATCGCAGCCGGACCTCGGCATTGCGTCGTCGTGCAACAGGCTCCCGGAGGCAGGCTCGGTCCAGGGGCGCGCAGTTACCTCCCCTGGCGTGTCATCCGTTTGAGCATCCGCAGTTACGGGGAAACCCCCAACGACGCTGACGACCTGGATGCCAAGGTGTACGAATACATGACGGAATTCCATGGTCTGGTTGACACAATTCACGAGACCATCCTGCGAGACGCGGTGGTTAGCGGTGGTCCGCTTTCGCAGCGAGACCCCGACATCCGGTGGCCCTGCGTGATCAGCATGTACGAGCTCAGCGCCAGCCCCATTTGCCAAACAGTCCGTGAATAACTACAAGGAGGGACGAACGAATGCCCACGCCTTTTGAAATCGTCAACGGCCCCGTCACCGTGTATTACGCCGCGGTCGGGACGGCGGCGCCGGAAATCTCGTCAGAACCAGGTGAAGGCTGGAGCAAGCTGGGCACCAACGGCAGCAAAAGCTATGGCGATGACGGCGTGACGATCACTCCCAGCCGCAGCTACGCATACCAGCAGGTGCTGGGTAGCACCGCGCCCCAGAAGGCGTTTCTGGAAGAACAGGGCTTTGCCTTGACAGTCCCACTGGTGGACATGACGGCAGAGACACTGGCCAAAATTATGAACAACAACTCGGTCACTGATATAGCGCCCGGCACCGGCACCGGAGGACACCGTTCCTTTGATTTGATGATCAGCGACGACGTGGCAGAGCTTGCCATCATAGTCAGAGGTAAGTCCCCCTACAACGACAACATGAATGCACAGCACTGGGTTCCCCGGTGCCATGTTTCGGACGTGGGCGAGTACAGCTACGTCAAAGGCGAAGGCGCCATGACCGAGGTCGAGTTCACGGCCTTGGAGCACAGCACCCTCGGTTTCGGGAAGTATTACGCCCAGGACGCTACTCCGTCCTGATAATCGGGTTCGGTACTGGCCACATTGTCTGGCCAGGGTGGGGTCTGGTATCCTGCCCTGGCCGACGTGTATCACGACCTTCCCAGACAGGAGCCAGCAAATGCCACCGAAACGAAAACCGGCCCCCTCATTGCGGTTGAGTCAAGAGCCGGAAGAGCGTCCCACCGTCGAGTTCAGGATCCGCCGCATGGTGGACCAGGAGAACGACGACGGCGACATCGTAAGGACCGCGCAGACCTCGGTCGAACTATTCCAGGTCAAGTTGCACAGTGAATTGGCGCTGGGCGATTTCGAAGAGATGTCTCGGCTGAACGTAAAGTTTCAGGAACTCATGGAACAGCAGGGGCAGATGGACGACTCCGAATGGCTGCTCCAGCTCAAGGCAAACTACCGGCTTCTGATGGATCTGGCTTTCTATGATCCAGTACCTGTAGAGGCTGTCCACGGACTTACTTTGGAACGGCTGGATCAGATTGCAGATTTTTTATCCGAGCTCTGGCTCGTGACGATGAGGCAGAGGACATAGACAACGGCGACGCTGAGCCTCGGGAGCCGGTGGACTGGTACCCGATCATCTTCCGGCTCCAGGCGTTTTATCACACCGCGTCGCCAATGGTTTGGCGTCGTGAGGTCCCGCTAGAAACCCTAGAAGCTGCTCTGCATTGGATGGCCGTGATTGAAGCGGAACAAAACTTCCGCTGGGCCAATGTGACCTCCGTGGGCGCCGGCCACTTCAAGAACCGGGCGGCTCGGGATCGGGTTATGCGTCCGTGGCGGAGGGCGCTCCGGAGAGCCAGTCTGCCAACCAAGCGGGAGAAACCGACCGAGGAGGCGTTCGTGGCGAACCTGGCCATGTTGGGCGTGCAATACGTTAACGGATAATGGCGCCGGCCGGGTTGAAGGAGAGACGACAGGAATGCTTGAGTGCATTACCGCACGTTGAACACCTCGACAACCCGCTCGCACTTCTCTCGGTTCGACCAGACCGTCCTTGCCACGGTGCGATAACCCCACGGGTTGCTCGCCAAGCGCAGACTGAAACTGCAACCCCTGTCGTCCACGGTCCCCTCCTGGTAGATGCGAGCAGCGTTGCGGCCGCCCAGGGACGGGGGAACGGCGTTGTCCCATTCGACCACCGCTCCTTTGCCGAAACCGGCGGCGATAAAAAGCAATACGGTGTAGGCGATGACGAATAGCGCTAAGGAGACGGCCACGCCTCCGACCACTATCAGGGTGCCATAGGTAACGCGCCGCAGGGTGAGCCAGTTCATCCTATGTCTCCCTTGCCAACGTTCGGTATGGGCGGGTGCTTGGCAGCGTCTGAAAATGTATCAAAAGAGAAAGGGACGGTCAAAGTGACCGTCCCCCTGTGTTATCCCCGATGAACGCCGGCCGGTGGCATCACCACCACCAGGTGACGATTAGCTCGTCATCGAGCCAACCTTCGCACGGACCGGAGATGGTCATGTCCACGTCCCCGGAGCAGCGACCGCTGGAATAGCCCGTCGCGGTGACGTCGTCGTGATAGCAGTGGTCCACACCGGACCCCGCGAAGGGGTTCGCGTTGCAGAAATCGTCGTTGGTGAAATGCTCGCTGGCGACGAGGTGGACCTGGGACTGGTTCTGGCTGTAGTTCCACTCGCAGGAGGCGTAATCCTCGTCGCGCTCCCAGCCGGAGAGGGATAGCCACTTGGATGAGCATCTGCCGCTTTGGTAACGGACCAAGTTGGCGTCCTCATCGTACTCGAAATTGAGGGTCAGCTTGACCGTGTTGACGTCCAGGTTGATCGGGTCCTCAACATTGGACTTGACCCAGAGGGTTTGGTTTTGGAATGCCATGGATAATTGTCTCCTCCGCTATGTGTAGGAGTGAATGTCGGCTTTAGGCCTTGTTGCCTGCGGCGAGCACCGTTGTAGCTGACGACCGGCCTCTGGCGGCTTCGTCTTCGGCAAGCATTCGCTTGCCTTCCTCCGTCAGATTGCCGACCTCGACCAAGCGCTCATCCGTGTCCGGGTTGTAGGCCAGGGTGCGGTACACCTTGGGGCCTTCGCCGGGAGCCATATCAAAGTGGGTGCGGAACTTCACCTGATCGCCGGACCGCTGGCCCTTTTCGATATGGCGAACCGCGTTTTCGATGGGGTATTTGCGTTCCCGCTTAGACTTGACGACGTTTTCCCCTTCCAGTTCCAGTAATTCTGCCATGTGGCCTCCTTAAGCCGGTTGATAGCGTGGTGCGATATTGCGCGGCCGACATTATTGCATACAACGGGTGTGAGGAACAGGGAGAAGGGCACCAAAAGGGCACCACTTTTTGCTTCTGACGGGGATTTTCGAGGTTCACAAGCAGGAATCGTTATTGATGGTGCCGAGGGAGGGACTCGAACCCACACACCTCCAGGAGGTAGCGGATTTTAAGTCCGCCGCGTCTACCTTTTCGCCACCTCGGCACAGAGGTAAAAATAAACGCGCCAAGCCGATTCATCCAGGAATCGCTGCGCGTCAAAGAATCCGCTATGTCGGTTTGCTTGCCAATTTGGCTTGGAGAGATTGGAGGCGACGGGCGGATTCGAACCGCCGAATAGAGGTTTTGCAGACCTCCGCCTTAGACCACTTGGCTACGTCGCCTCAGGTTACGTCCGGATATACCAGTTACATCCAGTATTTGTACGCCGTGTCCGGTCAGTTGGTTGGTGCCGAGGGCGGGACTTGAACCCACACGAGCGAAAGCCCACGGCCCCCTCAAGACCGCGTGTCTACCATTTCCACCACCTCGGCGCGTACATTCTGGGATTATAGCACAGACCTTTGTCGGTTAGTCAAAGAGTTTGCGAACCGGCAATCTTCCAGAGTTCGTGAGGACCCAATGCGCCGGGGCGCAATTCGCGCAGCACCGGGAATCCAGAAAACTCGCGCATCGACATTCGCGATTGCAACCGGAATATCCTGGGGCCGTTTCAAGACCGGTAGGACGATTTCGGACTGCGGCGGCCATCTTGGGCTGCGCGTTCCCGCGAATCGTTCGGGTCGCCCGGATTTAAACGCGGTGGCGGTGGGCCCGGCGCAAACGCCCCGGCCCACCGCCACCGTTCAATCTCGGGTTAGTTGACCTGATGCTCCTGCCGAAGCAAGTCCTTGGCAATTGCGCCTATGTTTGCCTCGATGCAATCGCGGAGCGCCGAGTAGATGGATCGGTTGATGGCGTCCATCATCCACGACTCGTACTCGGAGGTCGATTGATACTCGTTCTTCACGGCTACCAGTTGTCGCAGCGATTCAAGGTAATGCGCCTGCAGCGGGGTATGAGACTCCGCATCGACATTCTCGACCTGGGGTCCGGCCTGTTGCCCAACACCGATTGCGTTTTGGTCCGCCACCGGGTTTCCGTCCTCCAGTCCGCCCACTTCAATGTCGTCTCTTGGTGATGCGTTCATTGCGTTACTCCCAATTTCCGGCGGGTCGCTACCACTGCGGCTGTTGGTAGATTGTACCCATTATAGCATCTCAGCGTTTGGGCGCTACCGTCGTCGGGGTAGTTTACACAGGTTTCTGAGTTTGGCAACCCCGAGTTGTCGCTGGAATCATGCGGTCCATGCTGATTGAAACCCGCCCTTCGTTAAACCTCGCGGAACTCGCCTTCCACGGTGTCGTCGTCCGGCGGATCGCCGGCCGGCCCTGCGCCCGGATTCTCCGCCGTGCCCGGCTGAGCATAGACTGCCTGACCCACTTTCTGGAGCGCCTCGTTGAGTTCATTCATGGCGGTTTGCATCTGAGCGACGTTGTTGGCCGCGATGGCTGTCCGCAGCGCCTCCAACTTGCCCTCCGCTTCCTCTTTGAGATCGGCCGGCAGAACCTCGGCGTGCTCGGTGAGCAACCGCTCGGCCGAGTACACCAGGCTGTCGGCCTGGTTGCGCGTTTCGACCTCGGCGCGCCGGGAGCGGTCCGCCTCCTCGTTGGCCTCCGCCTCCGCCATCATCCGTTCAATGTCATCATCCGAGAGACCGCTGCTGGTCTGGATGACGATGCGCTGCTCCTTCCCGGTTCCTTTGTCCTGGGCAGACACGCTCAGGATTCCGTTGGAGTCGATGTCGAAAGTCACCTCAATCTGGGGAATTCCCCGGGGCGCCGGCAAAATCCCGTCCAGCATGAACCTGCCGATGGTCTTGTTGTCGGCGGACATCGGACGCTCACCCTGCAGCACGTGGATGTCCACGCTGGGCTGATTGTCGGCCGCCGTGGTGAATGTTTCCGTCTTCTTGGTCGGGATGGTGGTGTTGCGTGGGATCAACGCGGTGGTCACGTTGCCCAGGGTTTCAATTCCCAGGGTCAGCGGAGTTACGTCCAACAGAACGATGTCCCCCACTTCGCCGCCCAACACTCCGGCCTGTATGGCCGCGCCCATCGCCACCGCCTCGTCCGGGTTCACGGTTCGGGACGGTTCCTTGGCGAAGATCTGCTGGACTTTGGCCTGCACCGACGGCATGCGGGTCATGCCGCCCACCAGGATCACGTCGTTGATTTCCCCAGTGGACACGCCCGCGTCGGCGATCGCCTGGCGGCACGGGCCCTCGGTGCGATCAATCAGGCTGCCGACCAGCTGCTCCAGGCGGGAGCGGCTCAGCGATTTCACGAGGTGCTGCGGACCGCTGGCGTCGGCGGTGATGAACGGCAGGTTGATTTCGGTTTCCAGTGTGCTGGAAAGTTCGATCTTGGCGCGCTCGGCGGCATCGCGCAGACGCTGCAGCGCCATGCGGTCCTGCGTCAGGTCAATCCCGGTTTCCGAGCGAAATTCGGACACCAACCAGCCCAGAATGGCCTCGTCGAAGTCGTCGCCGCCCAGGAACGTGTCGCCGTTGGTGGACAGCACTTCGAACACCCCGGAACCCAGGTCGAGGATGGTGATGTCGAAGGTGCCGCCGCCAAGGTCGAACACCGCGATCTTGGCGTCGGTCTGCTGCCGGTCGATGCCGTACGCCAACGCCGCTGCGGTGGGTTCGTTGATGATGCGCTTGACGTCCAGCCCGGCGACCTTGCCGGCGTCCACCGTGGCCTGCCGCTGAGAGTCGTTGAAATACGCCGGCACGGTGATGACTGCCTCGGTAATCCGTTCGCCCAGCTTCGCTTCCGCGTCCTGGCGTATTTTCTGCAGGATCATGCTGGAAATCTGCGGAGGCGCGTAGGCCTGGCCGCCCATTTCAACACTGGCGTCGCCGTTCTCTCCCGAAACGATTTTGTAAGGCAGCCGCGCGGCGGCGCCCTGCACCTCCGCTTCGTCGTACCGGCGGCCCATGAGTCGCTTGACCGAGAAGATCGTATTCTCCGGGTTGGTTACGGCCTGGCGCTTGGCGGTCTGACCCACGTAACGCTCTCCGCTGCGCGTGTTGACTGCCACGACGGAGGGGGTGATTCGGTTGCCTTCGGCGCTCTCCACCACTTCGGGTTCTCCGGCTTCAATTACCGCGGCCACCGAATTGGTGGTACCGAGGTCGATGCCCAGAATTTTTGCCATTTTTGATCTCCTGAAAGGGTAAATTGATCTGTGCTGATACGGTGGCCCGTTCGGACGCGGATCCCACCGGTGGACTGTTACTGATTCACCACCACCTGGGCGACCTGTACCACCCGGTCGTGCAGCCGGTATCCCTGGCGGAGGACTTCGACGATGTGCCCGGATTGGGCATCGGCCACCTGCGCCATTCCCACCGCTTCGTGAAGTTCGGGATTGAAGGGCTCGCCCAGCGAGTCTATTTTGACCACGCCCTGCGATTCCAGGAACCCGGCCAGTTTCCGCTGGATCAGCCGGACGCCCTGGACCCACGAGTCTGAGACCGGCTGGTCGGCGTTTTCGCCATTGGATTCAAGGTGGTTCACCGCCAGATCCAGTTCGTCGATGATGGGCAGCAGTTGGACCAGCAGGCGGCTGTTGGCATGCTTCTGGATGTTGAGCCGGTCTTCGTCGTGGCGTCGCCGGGCGTTGGCCAGATCGGCGTGCCCGCGCTGAACCGCGTCGGCCTGCCGGGCAATCTCCTCCTGCGCCTCCGACAATGCGGCGCGCAGGACAACCACCTGCTGCTCAGCCGTCAGCGGGGGGTCTTCAACGATCTCGGCCGTGTTCGCTTCGTCGTCGCCGGGTCCGGACATGCCCTCGGCGCCCGCCGCGGCATTTTCGGGTTGGTCTTCGTTGGGTTGGGCATCGTTGGTCATCTGGGGTTCCTGGTTCGGTTGGTGGATGTGGGCCGATCCGGCCTGGGTAGACTCAAACTGTCGCAGAGAAGCGCAACCTCGTCCCTGATGAACTCGGCCGTCGCCGCGTCGTTGACCGAGCGCGTGAGCCGTCGAGAAAACACGTTGAGGTTGTTGACCAGTTTCAGTACGAATTCGACTCCGGCCAGGTTCAGGCCCAGATTGTCCATCAGATGGCGAATGAGCATCACCTTCCGAAGGTCGTCCTGTGAGTAGAGCCTGAGCATTCCCACCGTGCGAACCGGTTGGATCAGCCCGAGCCGTTCGTACTTGCGCAGGGTCTGCGGGTGCATCTCCAGGAGACGAGCCGCAACGGAAATAATGTACACGCCCTCAAGATCGCCCGACTGGTCGGGTTCCCCCTGCGTTTCTCCTCCCTCAAACGCCGCCGGAAATCCCGTGGGCCACGATGAAGGAGCGTCGGCGCTGGGAGCCGGATATGACTCTGACTGCCGCCGGCCGGGCGAGTTTTGCCTTGTGCGTCGTGGTTGCATCTCCGCGCTGCGTTGAATCTGCTCCTGCCTTGTGTGAATTATATCACATTGCTATGTGTTCACTATATGGCTTGACACGCACCGTGTCAAGGGTTTATAGTCGTCAACCAAGGAGGCATACAAGCTCACGGTCCATAAATCGCCGGGAAATAAACGCATACATCAACAAATCCGATAATACGGAACGCACGTATAACGATTTCAAGATAACGACGTTCAAGTCGCATACAACCGAGCCGAGTATAACGAACCGGCAAGGAGGTTATCATGACGCTGAAGTTCAAAGCCTGCCCGAAATGCCAGGGTGATCTCCAACTCAAACGGGACATCTACGGCATGTTCATCAACTGCCTCCAGTGCGGGCTGCAACGGGACCTGGATGCTCCCAGCGCCGCCCTTGAATTCGGGAAGCCCGAAAAGGCGCTGGCCGCCACGGCAGCCTCCAGGGAATTGCTCCACGCGGCGTGATCTCCGGATCAAACCGACCGGAAATCAGGGGCGGGTGAAAACCCGCCCCTGTTTGCTGCCTGAAATCCGCCGGTCAGAGGATTCAGTGGGTCAGTTCGGGCCAAAACCGCTCTTCCTGCCAGGGATCACCGTTGTTGTTGTAGCCCCGCTGTTCCCAGAACCCGGGCGCGTCCTCGGCCATCAACTCGATGCCGTTGACCCACTTGGCCGACTTCCACCCATACCGGCTGGGAATAATCAGGCGCAGCGGCCATCCGTGGTCCTTGCCGATCTCATCCCCGTTCTGCTTGTGCGCCAGCAGTCCTTCCGACAGGGCGACATCCAACGGCACGTTGGTGGTGTAGTCGCCGAAGCAATGCGCCATGATGTGGCGCGCTTCCGGCGAAATACCGGCCTGCGCCAGCAGATCGGCCACCCATACGCCTTCCCACGTCTGGTCCAGCGACGACCATTGCGTGACGCAATGAAAGTCTGCGGTAACCGTCACCCAGGGCAGCGCGCAGAACTGTGCCCAGTCCAACTCAATCTCGCGTTCAACCAGCCCCCAAACGCGGAACCGCCAGGTGGCCAGGTCAACCTCCGGCATGTCCCCGTAGGTGAGAACCGGGAATGTCTTGGCGACGAACTGGCCTGGCGGAACGCGCTCGCCGGCCGGCGGCGCGATCTTGACCTGGTCGGGTCTTTTCAACCCGAATTCAGGTTGCGCGGGTGTGGTCTGCTGATTCTGCGGGTCGGCGGTGGTCATGGATCTGCTCCGGTTGGTCTTACGGCGTGGCAATGATGCGCCCGGCGCTTTCGCCGGTGATACGACCGACGATTGCAGCGCAGGAGGCTCCCTCCGTCTTCAGCGCGGTTACCAGTGCGCTGGCTTTTTCGGCCGGCACCGACATCAGTAGTCCGCCGGAGGTCTGCGCGTCGCACAGCAGCATCCGGTCGTCGTCGGTCAGCGCCGAGTCCCAGTCCACCACGTCGTTCACGCTGCCCACGTTGCGATGCGTGCCGCCTGGGGCGACGCCGCGCTCCAACAGTTCACGGGTGCCGGGAAGCACCGGCACGGCGGACAGGTTCACCTCGGCGGTAACGCCGCTGCCCTTGACCATGCTCTTGAGATGGCCCAGCAGCCCGAAGCCGGTGATGTCGGTGGCGGCGTTGACGCCAACCTTCTGCATCGCTTCGGACGCCGGACGGTTCAGGGCGGCCATGTTAGCCACGGCCCCGGCCATCACTTCGGGATCGACCACGCCCTGTTTGCCGGCGGTGGTGATTATCCCGGTGCCGATGGGCTTGCTCAGAACCAGCACGTCGCCGGGTTTTGCTCCCGCGTTGCTCACCTGCTTTCCGGGTTCAACGATCCCGATGACCGACAGGCCATACTTGGGTTCGGGATCATCAACGGTGTGGCCGCCGACGATGAGGCACTCGGCCTCGGCCGCCTTGGCGTACCCACCCTGCAGCGTCTTGCCCAGGATTTCCTTGTCCAGCGAGGCCGGGAAACCGACCACGTTCAGCGCGATCAATGGTTTCCCGCCCATCGCGTACACGTCGGACAGTGAGTTGGCGGCGGCGATGGCCCCGAACTCGTAGGGATCGTCGGTGATCGGCGGGAAGAAGTCCACCGTGACGATTAACGCCGTCTCGTCGTTGATGCGGTACACGGCGGCATCGTCTCCCGTTTCCGCCCCAACCAGCAGGTCGGGATGCGAGAGCAGGGGAACGTAACTCAGGACCTGACCCAGGTCCTCAAGGCTCAGCTTGGCCGCTCAACCCGCGCAGTGGGAGAGTTCGGTCAGGCGAATGGGAGTTTCAAGTTGAGTCATTTAGTATCCTCTTCGTGCTTGAAGCAGGCGTGCGGAGCTTTCAAATCGGATCTTTAGGCGGCTGGATTTTGCGTACTCCCGCTCCACCCGAGCGTCGGCTCTCATTGGCGGCGCGTGCCGGTCGTTTGCTCGTTGGGATGACATTCTAACCCCGGGTCGCCCGGTTACAGTTGGTATTCCGGCCGGCGGAGCAATTGGCGCGCGATCACCAGGCGCATGATCTCGTTGGTGCCTTCGCCTATGATCATCAACGGCGCGTCGCGGTAGTATCGTTCCACCGGGAAGTCCTTGGTGTAGCCGTAGCCGCCGTGGATGCGCATGGCCTCCATGGCGACTTCGCCGCACACCTCGCTGGCGAACAGCTTGGCCATGCCAGATTCCAGGTCGATACGCTCGCCGCTGTCCTTCTTGTTGGCGGCATCGTACACCAGCAGCCGCGCCGCCTGAATCTTGGTGGCCATGTCGGCGATCTTCAGTTGGATGGCTTGGTGTTGGCTGATGGGCTGCCCGAATGTCTCCCGCTGTTGGACGTAGCGCATGGATGCGTCCAGCGCGGCCTGGGCCACGCCGACGGCGCGGGCCGCCACGTTGATGCGTCCGGTTTCCAGGCCGCTCATCACGTGTCCGAACCCGACATTTTCGACCCCGCCGATCAGGTTCTCGGCTGGTATGCGGAAGTCCTCGAAGAACAACTCGCAGGTGTCCAGTCCCCGGTAGCCCAGTTTGTCCAGATGGCGACCGACTTTGAACCCGGGGCTGCCGTCCTTTTCGATCACGAACGCGGACAACCCGCGGTGCTTGATGGACGGGTCGGGGTCGGTGCGGGCCAGCAGGCAGAAGGCGTCGCCGGAGTCCGC